>NZ_CP134050.1:4267500-4930000 GCF_031583145.1 Brevibacillus brevis
GGGTCCGACTACGGCTGTGGAGGGCTTGAGAAACATCAACGGCTCCTTGGGCAGATCCATCGCCATTTCCGAAACATGGTCCCGGTAATTCGCACCGATGCAGACGATTTTGCTGGGCGCAGCCGGGGCGACCAATGTGACTTCGTCCATCGACAGCTCCAAACCCGTCATGATGGGCTTCGCTGTTTGGATCTTGTAGATATCTCCTTCGATCACGCGTACTTTGTGATCCTCTTCCACCATCCAGCCGTGCTTGATCTTGCCGTTGCGTTCATAACGAATAATCATGGTACTCCTCCCCCGTCACCACTATTTCTCCTGTCAGAACAAATCCGAGGCAACCTCTCGCGGCTTCGTCGTAATTTCTTCAACCACGGTACGGTTGACGGCATCGTCCACCAAAGCCTCGACATCCAATGCTCCCTCGAATTTCTCCGCCAGATATGGCTTGGGACGCGTCACCGGATTTTTCGGCGTGAAGACCGTGCAGCAGTCTTCATAAGGCAGGATAGAGAGCTCGTACGTATCGATCCTGCGGGAAATCTCCGTAATCTCCGTCTTGTCCATCCCGATCAGGGGACGCAGCATCGGAATCGAGATCACCTTATTGATGGTATCCATGCTTTCCAGCGTTTGCGAGGCAACCTGCCCCAGGCTCTCCCCAGTAGCCAACGCCAATGCCTTGGTATTGGCTGCGACCCGCTCCGAGATACGCATCATGAAGCGGCGCATGATGGTGATCAAGTAATCCTCCGGGCATTTCTCGCGGATCGCCGTCTGGATCTCGGTAAACGGCACCACGTGCAGGCGGACCGTTCCTCCCCATCTTGCGAGCTTTTGCGCCAGGTCGCGCACTTTCTCCAAGGAGCGCTCGCTCGTGTACGGATAGCTGTGGAAGTGGATCGCTTCGAGCGTCACTCCCCGCTTCAGCATCATCCAACCGGCGACAGGACTGTCGATTCCGCCGGAAAGCAGCAGCAGAACCTTCCCGCTGACACCTACCGGCAAACCACCCGGGCCCGGAACGGTTTCGCAGCTGATATACGTGCCTTCCGTGCGGATTTCGATATTCACAATGGCTTCCGGTTCATGCACGTCTACTTTGATTTGAGGAAGCGCGCGCAAAATATGGGTACCGACCATGCGATTGACTTCCATGGAAGGAATCGGGTAGCGCTTGTCTGCCCGACGCGTCACGACGCGGAACGTGCGTGGCTGCGGATTCATTTGCCGGATCAGCTCCAAAGACCGCTGCTTGATCGTCTCAATATCCGGATCCACCTGGATCGTCGGGCTGAAGGAAGAAATCCCGAAGACGCGCTTCAGTCGCTCCATGACCTCATGCGCATCTTCGCCGTGCAGCTCCACATACATCCGGCCGTAGTTGCGGCGGACCTTCACCTTGTAAAAGGAACGAAGAACGCTTTTGACGCTGCGCACCAGCGTTTCTTCGAACGTATCGCGATTCTTGCCCTTGAGGGCCAATTCTCCGTAACGGATCAAAATAACATCGTAGTTCATGTCTGTCTCCTTTATATGGGTTACGCTTTGACTTTCATCTGTGTACGCAGGCTGCTGACGCACTCTCCTAACGCGCTCAAAAAGCTCTTGATGTCTTCCTCCGTATTTTCCCGGCCCAAACTGATGCGCAGCGACGACAGCGCACAGTCGCGGTCGATGCCTGCAGAAACGAGAACGCGGCTCGGTTCATTCGCTTTGGACGAGCAAGCCGACTTGGTGGAAACCAGAAAACCGCGCTCTTCCAAGGCGTGCAGCAGTACCTCCGCTTTTACGCCGGGCACGGAAATATTCATGATATGCGGCGCCGTGCCGCTCGCCGGGGTGTTGATCCGGCAGCCTTCGATCGCGGAAATGCCTTGGCGCAATTGCTGCAACAGCTTCTCCAAACGAGCGGTTTCGCCTGTTCCCAGTTCGCTCAGGATTCGGATCGCCTTTGCCATGCCGGCGATTGCAGGCAGGTTTTCGGTCCCCGACCGGACGCCGCCTTCTTGCCCTCCGCCCATCAGGAGCGGGTGAATGATCAGGCCTTCCCGCTTGTAAAGAATCCCTACACCGCGAGGGCCGTAAAATTTGTGAGCCGACACGCTCAGAAGGTCAATCCCGGAATCCTTGAGACGCAAAGGGATCTTGCCAACAGCTTGCACCGCGTCCACGTGAAACAGCACTTTCGGAAATTGCTTGAGCCATTGACCGATCTCCGCAACGGGCTGGATGGTACCCAATTCGTTGTTCACATACATAACCGAAACGAGAATCGTATCCGGACGCATCGCCTTTTTGACATCTTCCAGCGATACCCGGCCATCCCGGTCCACCGGCAAATACGTCGTCGTAAAGCCCAGGCCTTCCAGCTGCTTGCAGACATCGTAAACAGCCGGATGCTCGACCTGTGTCGTGATGATGTGCTTCCCTCGGTTTTGATATTGAAAGGCAACGCCTTTGATCGCCGTATTGTTGCTCTCGGTTCCGCCGGAAGTGAAAATGACTTCTCCCGGTTTGCAGCCGAGATACGATGCAGCCACCTCACGCGCCTGCTTGAGCACCGTCTCTGCCTCTACTCCCATCTGATGCAGGGAGGAGGGGTTTCCGTAATAGCTTTCCATGGCCCGTTTCATCGTCTCCACCACTTGGGGATGAGGGCGTGTCGTAGCACTATTGTCCAAGTAAATCACCAGTACACACCATCCTTGGGGGCGAGGTGCCCGATATCTACGCTTCATCATAACACGACTGTTCCCCGAACATACAGCGTAAAGCATGTTTCCCGCTTATTTTCCCCCAGATTTGGGGGATGGACAGCCAATTCTCGCCAATTCCGAGCGATCGTTCACACACTATTCACAGATGAAGCGCTTACATCCAGGAATAGGCTCTTTACACCGCGAACCCTTTTCGTTAGAATTGTCAGTAAATTAAGAAAACCTTTTTACAAAAAGAAAAATCAACGAGGAGAGAGCAACCATGACGACACAAGCCATGCAAGAAAAAATCACCAAGATGGAGGCAGAACTGAAGCGCCTCCAAGCCGAGCTCGCAAAAATGAGCAAGAGCACCCCTCCGATCAACCGGTCTGATGTCGCATACCTAAATGAGGTGTACAACGGGTGACCATTCCCTTCCTTTGTGATCAACAGCGTGGTGACGGCATGAAACGTATTGCCCGAAACCACGCTACTTTTGTGTTTGCGATCCAATAAAAACCGCTTCGGTCAAGGTGACGGAAGCGGTTTTTGTTTGCCTTCTATTTATAGGGGATCGGGCCGTGATAAACGCCCGTGAACACTTCTTGCGCAGGTCCAGTCATGAACACCCGGTTATCCTCTTCCCGCCACTCAATGAACAGGTCGCCTCCCGCCAAGTGAACGGTCACCGTTCGATCCGTCTTGCCGCTCAAAATGGCGGCGACAGCAGCCGCACAAGCTCCCGTGCCACAGGCCAGCGTGACCCCGGAGCCCCTTTCCCACACGCGGAAAAGAATCTCCTGCCGGTCGATGATTTGAATGAACTCGACGTTCGTCCGCTCAGGGAACCACTCGTGAAACTCGATTTTCGGACCGTACTTGAGCACGTCTTCGTCGCGGACTTCGTCCATAAACAGGATGGCGTGCGGATTGCCCATCGACACCGCCGTCATGGTAAACGCTTCACCGTCGACCTCGATCGTCTCTTCCAACGCTTTCTCTTCGGGAATGCCGGTCATGGGGATGGCTGCCCGCTCAAATCGAGGTTCTCCCATGTCGATCGTGACCTGCTCCACCTTTTCATCCTCGCCAAGAGAGACGATCGGAGTGACAATTCCCCCCAGCGTTTCTACCGTAAACGTCCGTTCCTTCGTCAAACCGTGGTCATACACGTACTTGCTGACACAGCGCAGCCCGTTCCCGCAATTCTTCGCTTCACTGCCGTCGTTGTTGAATACGCGCATGCGAAAATCCGCGCGTTCCGATGGCAAAATCAAGATCAACCCGTCTCCGCCGATGCCGAAATGGCGGTCGCTTACCCGCCGCGCCAGCTCGGGGAGATCTACCCCTGACAGATCTTCCGCGAAGCAGTTGACATACACGTAATCGTTTCCCAGTCCATGCAATTTGGTAAATTTCATGGTTCTCTCCTCTTTTTCTCGAAAATTTCTGTCTCTAGTATTAGCCCTATCTTAACACAACACACCCGTCCGTAGGGAAGTGGTATACTACCACTAGTTTATCGCGAGAGCAGGAGGAATGTCCCATGGATTTTTCTGTTTGCCGCTATGCACTGGGCACAACCAATGAAGCGAAAAAATCTGCTGTCCGCATGGCGACCGGGGTGGAGCCCGTCTGCATAAAGGTGCCTTCCGGCGTATCTGCCCAGCCCATGTCGGAAGTGGAGACGATCGAGGGCGCGATCAACCGGGCGAAAGCTGCATATTCCGGGGTGCCGGACGCCCGGATCGGACTGGGTCTGGAGGGGGGCTTGACGTACGACGAACGCGTCACGCAGCAATGGTACCTTATTTCGGTATGCGCCGCCTGGAACGGCTCCAAGCTTTCAGTGGGTAAAGGCGTTGCCTTCCCCATCCCGAATCAGGCAGTGGAGCGAATCCGAAAGGAAGGCATTGAACTGAGTGCAGTCATCGACGAATGGAGCGGCGCGACCGGAACCAACCACGGCGGCGGCGCTTACGGCCTATTGACGGAAGGGCGGATTCACAGAGCCGATGTGTTTCGCGATGCGGTTACCGCTGCGATCACGCCCTATTTTTCGCGATTTTATTCGTGAACAGACCATGCAAAACACCTCCCCAGACATTTCTGGGGAGGTGTTTTTGGAATGGCACTTTTACCGGGCCGTGTAGAAGGGGTAGATCACAAGCGCACCCAAAATGGCGATCGCCCCTACAATCATCGCCCAGGCACCCAGCGAACGGGAATTGCGTCGATACGCCAGATAACCAAGAACCATCCCGATGGGTGCGATCAAGTACGGCATCAAGAACAGGGACAGGATCGAAAGCCCCAGCCCCGTCATGCCGATACCGCTCGCCCCATTTTCCCGGCCATCCTCGTCCCGATTTTCACGAACCGTGCGGTGTGCCCGAACGGGTTCCGCGATCTCGGCAGCAGTCTCCGCGTCGTTATCCCGTACACCCGCGACTCTGTAATGCTCTTCGCGTGTGCGGTCTACGCCGTCCAGACGGTCCGAAAAATCGTTTTCTACCCGAGCCGACTCCCCTGTGTAACGCTCCGTGTGCGTATACGGGTCGTACTGAATTCTGCGCATTCGGGCCTGTTTCTCGTCTTCGTCAAACGCAGCCTCGGTCCACGCATCAGCAGCAAACTCCGTATCGTGCAGATCGACTGTCTCGGAAAAACCGGTATCTTCCTTCCGCTTCGCATTCATACGTTCGTTTCGGTCCGACATAGCATGCTCAGCCCCTTTTGGCAAAGGATTTGTTGGTGAAGGAAGTAGCCTTATTCTCTGCCTTGGGTGTACAATTTAAACTGGAGGCGAGAGGATGAGACCTGACAAAGTCCTAACCATTGGCATTGACATCGACGGAACTGTAACGTCACCCAGCAGTATTGTCCCTATGATGAACGAAAGCTTTGGAAAAGATTTGCGATATGAAGACTGCTACGAATACAACCTGGCGAACGTGTACAACATCACGGACGAGGAATTTGACCAGTGGCTGGAGGATAATGGGGAGCGCCTGTACGACGAGGCCCCCGTACACGGCAGTGCTGATCGCATCCTGCAGTCGTGGCACCCTCACTACAAGCTGGTTTATATCAGCGCACGCGAAGCGCGTCACCGCGATGTCACGATAAACTGGTTTTCAAGGTACAGCATTCCGTATCACGAGGTCGACTTGATCGGCTCGCACGACAAGTTGGCAGCTGCAAAAAGATGGGGCGTCGATCTGTTCCTGGAAGACCGGCTGGAAAACGCCTTGCAGCTGTCACAAGCCCTGCAAATCCCTGTCTTTCTGTTCGACACCCCTTACAACCAGGGCGAATTGCCTTCGCTGATTCACCGCGTCTCGACGTGGGAGGAAGTACATGACTATGTTGAGAGGCTGTCCCTTCGCAAAAGCAGCGTGTAAGAAGCAAAAAGACGTATCGCCGTGAGGGATACGTCTTTTTCGCCAAAAGCAGTTACTTGCCGGATTTCGATTTCGGCTTGAACGTCAGACAACAGGTTTCGGACGATGTGCTCGCTTTGTCTTGATGTTCCGTATCATGGCCGTGCTCATCAGCAAACTCTTCATTGTAGTTTGCGTTCGCATGGGCGTCGATTTCCACCATGATTTCGTCAGCGCTGCACAAGTTTCCTTGTGCCCAGTATACGCAATTGGCTACGCTGCATTTTACTTGTGGCATCCCTTATCACCCCCTAGGGGCTATCCTTCACATCACCGCAGCAGGTTATACTTTTCAGACGCGGGAAAAAACTTACGGCGCCTGTTCTTCTGCCAGAAGGGGAATCGCACATGACAAGCATTCGAATCGTAGTTATCACAGGAGCGACAAGCGGACTCGGCCACGCACTCGTGCGCCTGCATCTGGAAAAAGGAGACGTCGTCGTCGCTACCGGCAGAAAAATGCCGGGACTGCAAGCATTGGCCAAGGAGCATTCGTCTAGCGAGCGACTCCACACGCATTTGTTTGACGTATCGGACAAGCAGGCGGCGACGCAGTTGGCCGATTGGGTCTTTGCGCGCTTTGGGCGCTGCGACCTTTTGTACAACAATGCGGGAACGGCCGTGTTCGCTCCCTTCGCACAGATGAGCGGCAGCGAGGTCGAAGAAATGGTGCAGACGAACATTGTCGGCGTCATGTACACCACCCGCGCCTTTTTGCCGATGATGCAACAGGCGTGCTCCGGACATATCGTCAACATCGCCTCGCTTGCGGGCCAGGTGGCCACAGCCAAAGCAGCTGTGTATGCTGCGAGCAAAGCGGCGGTCATCCGTTTTAGCGAAGGGCTCCGCCATGAGCTGGAGCCCTATGGCATCCGGGTCACCTGCGCGATGCCGGGACCGATCGACACCCCGTTTCTCGACCGCGCAGATCGGACAGGCTCATACCGTACAAAGGTCAGCCGCTATCTGCTGACGCCGGAGCAGACGGCTGGGCGGATTCTCAACGCGGTAGAAAAAGGCAAGGCGGAAGTGGCCATGCCTTTGCGCCTTCACTATCTGTCCCTACTCTACGCCCTCTTTCCCCATAGCGTGAAGCGGCTCGTCGCCCCGCTGCTCAACCGCAAGTGACGGTTTGTCCAGCTGCCGCAGCGCCACAAACGCGGCTCCCGCTGCGAGCAGGCACACGAGAGCTCCTGCTCCAAACAGTCCCTGTACTCCCAGGAAGGGAATCAAAAGACCCGAGACAGCGGCTCCTGCCGGCATTCCCGTCCCCGTGATCGTGCGAATGCTGGTCATGACCCTCCCGAGCAGATCGTTCGGCACCTGCTTTTGCAGATAGCTCCGGTACAAAATGTTGTAAGGCGAATAACTGAACCCGGCAAGCGCCATCGCCACCATCGCGACCTCCAGACGGGAGAACAGGGCAAGCGGCAGCGTCGTAATCCCCCATGCCGCAATAATTCCCGCCAACGTCGCCCCCAGCGGCACTTTCCACGTCACCGTAGAGAAGAACAACGAGCCCAGCAAAGCCCCGATCGCCAGCGAAGACCAGAGCATCCCCAAGGCGACCGATCCCCCGCCCAAATCTTGATTGGCATAGAGCGGAAGCGCCACCTCGATCGGCCCGTACGCCATATTGAACAAAAAGGTAAAAAAGACGAGAGCGAGCATCTGTCTTTTGGTAAACAAATAGCGGTAGCCCGTCCGCATGTCGCGAAGCAGCGAGCGCACATACCCTCCCGCATTCTCCTTCACAGCCGAAGCTGCAGCTGGAACTTGGGAGCTTTTTGCCTGCCTTGGCAATCGCGAAAAGCAAAACGCACAGATGAAGAAGCTGGCGGCGTCGATCAGAAGCACGTAGGCTTCGCCGATCAGTCCGATCAACACCCCTGCCAATGCCGGACCGAACATGTAGACGATCTGCCATTGGCTTTCCATGACCCCGTTGGCTCTGACCAGATGCTTCGGATCAGTCACGAGGCTCGGAAGCATGGTCTGTGCCCCCGCAGTGCTGAGCGGAGATAAAATTCCTGCGATCACAATGAGCACGTAAATGACAGCAAGAGGTACCTGCTCGGCCAGCAGCAAGGCGACGAGCAGGATAAAAATCAGCCCCCGCACAACATTGTCGACCATGATCAGCTTTCTCCGTTCATAGCGATCCAGCAGCACCCCCGCCACCAGACCGGAAAAAACAGCCGGGAGCATGTACGCCAGAATGACTCCGCCCATCGCTGCAGATGATCCTGTCTTCTTCATGACGAACCACGTCAGACCCATCCAGCCAAACTGATCTCCCAGTGCAGACAGAAGCATTCCCAGCCAGTACCAGCGAAAAGAAGGCTGTCGCCACAATTCTTTCATGTTCATCTTCCTTTTCTTACCGGATGTTTCCTCCATTGTACGGATTATTGCATACTTTTTCAACAATTATATTTATTAATAAAAGAAGTTTCTTTTTCATATACAAAGAACCCTCTGCCAACGATCAGTGGCAAAGGGTTTCCTTTGAGACAATTCGTTATTCGCTGGTTGCTTCCACCTTCTCCCGTGCCCGCCAGCTCCACAGCCAAATCAGGCCGGCCAATACGCCAAAGACGGCCAGCCAAGTGGAGACAGCCGCACTGCCGACCTGCTCTGCCCCGTACCCAAGGACGATACAGCTCACCGAAAAACTGCCCATCGTCGCCATCTCCCGAATGGAAAAAACCCGTGCCAGGTAATCGGGATCCGCGAGTCGCTGGAGTTTGGTGACGGACAGAATGGACGAGCTGTACGAAGCGAACGAACAGCACAGGATCGCCGCTGCCAGACCGAGGAGCGGCTCGATGTGAAAGACAGCGTAAATGGAGAGGCCCATAGCAACGAGCCCCCATCCTTGCACGGTCGAAACCCCTCGATCCCCCAACCGGTCGGCCAGCTTGCTCACCGCGATTCCCGCGAAGACGCCGCCCAATCCGAGTGGAATGTCCAGCAGACCAAATACGTACAGACCTTCCCCGCGCTCCTGCAAAATGTAAAACATGAGCATGATGTAGAAAGCGCCGAGAACACGCTCTGCCATTTGGTACAACAGAATTTGACCAATGCCTTTTTTGGTTGCGATGTAGCGAAAGCCCTCCTGCAAGCGAGCCGCAAAGCTTGCAGCCGCTTTCGAATCCCCGACAATCGCGATCTTGGGCAGCTTCAGCAAAAAGGCAAGCGAGACCAGATAGCATGCCGAATCCAGCAAAAAATTGTAACGGTACGAGAACCAATAGACGAGGACCGCAGCCGCCCCCTGACAGACGATGATCAAAAAGGAAGTCGTTCCCTGGAGCAAGGAATTGGCTGCAAGCCGGTCCTTTTCCTCGACAGCGCTGACGATCGTCACTTGCATCGCCGGCTGGAAAAAGGCGCTGCAAATATTCACCAGGATCAAAAGCAAAAAGGCGACCCACAGATATGCGGGAGAGGTAATGAAGAAAAACAGGCTGACGAGCACAGCTCGCAGCAGATTGACCGTGACCATGACCCGCTGTTTGTCCCAGTTTTCCACGAGCGCACCGGAGAAGAAGCTGGTCAGGACGTAAGGAACCATGCGAAAAACCGTTCCGCCCGCGAAGGATAGACCGGAACCGCTCAGATCGTGCAAAAGCCCGACAACCGCGATAAAGGTGAATTCGTTTCCGATAATGTGAATGATGTGAGCCGCATATAAACGGCGAAATACCGGGTGTTTCAGCAGCCCCATAGCCTAGCATCCTCTCACCGTTTTTCCGTATTGTAACACTTGCTTGAAAAGAATGGCAGAATGATCTTGAAATTCAACTCGTTTTATTGATACAATACGTTCAAATAAAACTGAACGTTTAAAAAATAGAGCACGTTCACTTTCATCGAAAAGAGGTTTGTACTATTGAAACGTTATCTGGTCATCGAAACCATCGAGCAGTTAAAGGCCGTCAGCGACGCCCTGCGCATGGAAATCATCACCCTGCTCACCAGGGACGAGTATACGGGAAAGCAACTGGCCACCATGCTAGGTCTCTCCGCCTCCAAAGTCCACTATCACCTCAAGGAGCTGGAAAACCACCACTTTGTCGAGGTCGTTCGCACGGAAGAAAAGAACGGGATCGTACAAAAATTTTACCGGGCGGTTGCCTTCGACTTCAAAGTCAGCGATGCGCTGCTCCCCTCTTTGCGCGAAGACACCATCCTCCTGCAGGAAACCATGCTCAACCATCTGCGTTCCAGCATCACGCGTTTGTACAACGCTCCTGATGAGTCGTTCCTGTATTTTGCCGATGAGGACAAACGCCCTCCGGCAGTCGCTCTCAACTCGGAAGTCAAGGCTCCCCGCCACGAAATTCGGGAATGGATCGGGAAGTACCACGCGCTCTTGAACGAACTAGCCCAAATCGGAGAGCGGTATCAGGAGCGAGTCGCAGCCGGAGAAGCCGAAGATACGGAGGAGTATTTTTACTTGGTGACGGTCGGCTTCATGACCCATGAGCGTTACTACATGGCAGATGACGAGTCTTTGCCGGAGGACTACGAGCACCTCCCGTCTGAATACAAGCACATCACCGGCAAGATGGTTGTGAAAAAAAGAAAGGAGGGTGAAACGGATGCCGGTAAAAACCGGGGATAGCAGCCTCTGGCGCCATTCGGCTTTTGTTCGCCTGTGGTGCGGGACGATCCTGTCCGCTTTGGCCGACAGCGCCTTTTTCCTTCTGCTTTCGTGGTTTATCGTGGATGTGACCGGTTCCGAGGCAGTTCTCGGGACGACGCTGATCTGCATGTCCATTCCTCGTCTGCTGTTCATGCTTTTAGGTGGAGTGGCTGCAGACAGGTGGAGCCGCAAATGGATCATGTTTGGCTCCATTTTTGCCCGCGGACTGATCTTGCTCTTGTTCAGTCTGCTTCTGGCAATCGATGGCGGGGGCTGGCTTCCCTACTCCGCTTATGCCGTCGCTGTTCTTTTCGGCATGGTCGATGCGTTCTTCTGGCCGGCTCGCAGCTCCATCCTGCCTTTTCTCGTACCGCGCGAGCAGCTCGCGAAAGCCAACAGCATGATGGAAATTTCGCAGCAAATCAGCACAGTGGGAGGGCCCCTCGTCTCCGCCTTGCTAATCCGCAGCGCCCACTATCCACTCATGTTTCTCATCCTGGGAGTGTGCTTTCTCGCAGGGACGTGCTTTATCTTCGCTCTTCGCTTGCCGCCTGCCGCGGCTGAGGGAGCGCCTGGACCGGCTTCCACCGAATCCTCCTCTTACTTCAAAGACCTCTTTAGCGGCATTCGCTATACGTTTTCCGTACCGATCCTGAGCATCATTTTCGTCACTTCGCTGTTCACGAACATGACGTTTTCCGGCCCGATCAACATGGGGCTTCCGTTGCTCGTGAAAAGCCTGGGCTGGAACGGCAGCGCCTACAGCTCGCTGTCCATCACTCTCGGAATCGGGATGATCGCGGGCGGTATCCTGACAGGCCTGTGCAACGGCTTTCGCGGGAAATTCATGCTGCTGCCGCTCATTCTCGCAGTTATGGGCCTTTCCATCAGCTCCCTGTTTTTCATGCAGCATCTCGCTCTGGGGTATGCCGCGATGCTGATCATCGGACTTGCGCTCAGCATGACAAACATCCCCTACATCACATACATTCAAAGCATCGTGCCCGCACACATACTGGGGCGGGTCATGTCGCTGCTCTCCCTGATGTCGATCGGACTTGGTCCGGTGAGCTACGCCATCTGCTCTTTCGTTCTGGAACACAAGGTGGCGACTCCCGCCGTCATCATGCTGGCGGGCGGCCTGGGCTTGGCTGTGATCGCCATGGGCCTGTTGATGTTCCGCGAAGTGCGCCAAATGGAGCGGCATCCGGCTTGGAGCCGCTCCAACCACTCCGAGCAATCGCATCCTCTCAGTTCCTAACAAGGCGTCGACAATGGCGCAAAAGGGTTTGCAGATGTACGGCATGATCCGGTGAACAGCGACGGCTGGACGGCGAATGCAGCGTCATTCCTCCATCCGCCTGGTCTACCGCATTTTGCAAGCAAGGGGTGCCCGTTCGGATATCCATTCATTCCCATTGAAAAAAGCGCCCCTCTTCCGATTGGAAAAGGGGCGCCGCCCGTTCGTCTGCAGTATTAGGATGTTTTCCATTTCGCCAGTTCAGACGGGAATTTGTCGTTCAACACCTTGATGTAGGTCCCTTTCATCCCCAGAGAACGGGATTCCAGTACGCCGGCGCTCGCCAGCTTGCGCAGAGCGTTGACGATAACGGAGCGCGTGAGGCCGGCCTGATCGGCCAATTGGCTGGCTACCAGCAAGCCTTCTTTGGCGTCGAGCTGCTCCATGATCTTTTCGATCGCGATTTGCTCGCTGTACGAGAGAGACGAAAGCGCGATTTTCGCAAACGTTTTGTCACGAACTTCATTCTCGATCTGCTCTGTCCGCTGACGCACGATTTTCATACCGATGACAGTCGCCCCGATTTCACCCAGAATCAAATCCTCCGTCTCGAACTGGCCGTACGCCCGCAGCAAAACCAACGTCCCGAGACGGCTTCCGCCCGCATTGATCGGCACGATCGTCGTCATCATTTGCGGGAACAGGGAGCGCATTTCTGCCGGAACCATGCTGTACGGGCTGCTGATCGGCTCATTAGCGAGAGTCTGATTGACTTCCAGCAGTTTTTGGTGGATGCCTTCCTGTACGTGGGTCGAAGGTCTTCCCTCTTCATTCAGTGCAATTTCCTGGTTCAGTCCGCTTCCGAGGATGGAACCGTCAGCCGTAATGATGTACACATTCGCCGCAATTACTTCCGACAAGAGTCGGGCAAGGTCTTGATAGCCGACTCCGCTTCCACCCATGGTCTTTTGCAGCATCACATTGATCTTTCTCGTTTTTTCCAGCAAATTCATCAATAATTTCCTCCTTGGATTCTTCTTGATCACAGTGTTGTCAGAAAAATCCAGGGCTATACATGCAAATCAAAAAATTAGAAAGACACTTCATGGACACCCTTGTTGCTGTAGAAACCGCGGGGAAATAGGTGTGAGCCCGGACACGCATACGTCTATCCACTCGTATCATGAATGGAATGCACAAAGCCAAAGATGCGGGAGGGATTGGTTGATGAGTCTTTTTCAAGGGGGGAACGGGATCGCATTGATCCTCGTCTTGTTTATTCTTCTGACAATTGTGGGTGACTTTGAAAATTGACAGCGAGAGGAAAAGAGCTGCCCGTAAATGTTCGGGCAGCTCTTTTGCGAAATTCAGGCGCGGATCTGCTTGCGAATCAGTTGTTCGATTGCAGTCGCGATGTCGCCGGTGGGGCGATGGAGCTCTGCAGCATGCAGGCGGAATCGGACGTAGCGTTCGTCCAGATTGAACGCTTCCTCGAAGGCGCCTAAAAATCCCCGTGCGCGTTTGTCCAGCTCCAGCAGCACCTCCACGCTATCCTCTCTCAGGTAAAAGATTACCTCCAGCTCTTCCAGACGGCTGCGGAGCACGCCTGTCGGGCGAAACTCGAATTCTTGCACAAATGGATACGTCCTGCCCAGATGGCGGTTGTATTCACAATCCACCTTGTACAATTGAAAACCGATCAGTTGGACAGCATCCAGCACCTTTGCCATCAGCGGATGCGGACGTACTTCGATGAAGTCGGAATCCCCCGGGTCCATGGCATTTTTAATGTCGAGTCCAGTCCGCAAATAAACAGGCTGGCGCCCCATCGTCAGCGGCGTATCGTACGGAAGCTGGAAGGAAAACGGCAGCACTTTGTGTTCCTTGGGCGAAAGCACCACCGGTTCCGTTAGACGATGCTTGATCAGGGTGCACTCTTCCTTGGCTTTTCCGTTATTCGTTTCCCGCTCGTAGTGGGTGATGACATACATATAAATCTCGTCGATTTCCTGGGCCACGTCCCCCCCTGTAAGGTGGACTTCGCCTCTCAGCATCTCTCCGGGGACGAGGGACTCTTGCTCCAGACGGGTGTCCACTTGCGCAGAACCGATCCCTACGCTGGCCAACAGTTTTTTAAACATCGACATTCACGTTCTCTCCTTTTACTGGTGCCCCTGCTGATCCTGCATCCGGGCAGCACGGATGATTATGTAGGAGTATACGGATTCAGGAAGAGAAAGTTTCGGGCGACCTTTTTGAGCACGTCATCCTTTTTGACTTCGGCTGTAACAAACACATGCAGCGTCCGGCTGATGACGACCGTCTTGACCCTGACCTCCACCATCGTCCGGTCAGGCAGGACGTATTCGCGGCGCCGCAGCATTTCGTGCAAGACCTGGTGCACCTCAGCTACTTGCTCGACCTTTTTCCCTTTCAACGAAGCCAAATCCGCTTCCACCAGCTCGACCACCTGCACCTGGATCGTCGGGTGAAGATTGGAATCCAAAACGGTCACGCGAACCGTATCAATCCCGACCTCCTGTTTTCTCCGCGATTCTTTTTGCTTGTTTTTGAGCTCCTGATTTTCCTCAAACAGCTTTTTGTTTTGGAACTCGAGGCTTTTCTTCACGAGCATCATTTCTTCCATCTCCTTGCCGTACAAAAAAAGCACCGTGGCGCCCCCTAGCAAAATTCCGATCATCCAGATGGCGATGTAGCGCTTCCAATGCTTTCGGCTCATGACCTCACCTGCACAAGCCACTGCATGCAAATCGTTCCGATGTGTGCGCCCAAAAAGGCGACGACAATCATCACAAGCTGCTTGACGACAGGGGAGAAATTGCCCATCAATATTTTCTCGATTTGCAGGAACGAATCAAATGTCCCTCCGAGAGCGCCGACGATCCCAAAAATTTTCAGCTGATCCGCCAGCTGGGCCATGGAGAAAAGGGGCGGCTTTTCGGTCAGAAACGCACCCAGTCCGCCTGAGATCGCACCTCCGACGACGATGCCGTAGGCTACGAAAAACGTCAAAATGACTTGAGCCATGCCGTATCCATCCTTCCGACACCAGAGCTTATGTTTATCCCTACGCGGCTCGTCTCCTTTTTATGATGGATGCTCCAGGGTAGCATGGGACAAAAAAACGACGGCATGCTTTGATCGCATGCCGCCCCTCTACCTCTTCCTTCTTCCTGCTCTGCGCAGTCTTTTCTCGATTCGCGCCGAATTCATCACCATGAGATCCATAAACAAGTTCACCATATTGGGATTGCGCAGCAGCTGCTTGAATTCGTCCGGATTCTCTTTGAACCAACGCTCATTGGCGTCAATCCAGGACCGGAACCCGGCATTGGACTTGTAGTGCTGGTGTAGCCGTCGAATCGGTCTATATGAGCTCACATTAATCAATCCCTTCGTCAAAGAATATCGAGAGGAGGAAGATGATGATCACGATCCAGATCACCACTTCGAAGCCATCCTGGTTAAAAAAACCTTTCATGTCTGTCCCCCCTTTAACCAGTCGCGATCCTTGCAACCAGGCCGCCCATGGATCCCTTCTCTGATAGGAATATGTCGTGTGGAAGCCGTCGGATTGGACCATGGCCTGCCTCGCTCCCATTTTCCGCTCCCGCCCAATTGCCGTGCATAGAGACGTTGTTGTTCCACTCATACTAATGGGAAAGAAAGCTCGAGAGGAGACGATCATGGAAGCAGTGACCGATTCCCTGTGGCGCAACAAGCCTTACTTGTTGCTTTTGCTGATTGTCTTTTTCATGCACGCAGCCTCTTATTTGGTCATCCCTGTCTTTCCTGTATACCTCGAAAAAATCCGCTCCCTCTCCCTCGCGCAGGTCGGACTTGTCTTGGGGGCGGGCAATATTACGTACCAAGTCGGCAGTCTGCTCGGCGGCCCTCTGTCCGACCGCTTCGGACGGCGTGGCCTTATCATGCTCGGCGCCCTGCTTCAAGGCTCTGCTATGCTCGGGTATCACTACATGTTTTCGTTTTGGCTGTTTCTGCTGTTTTCCGCGGTCAACGGAATGGGGCTCGGTCTTCTCGCTCCCACCATCAAAGCCATGATCGCAGACGAAGTGCCCGCACAAATGCGCACCTCCGCTTTTTCGTGGCGCGGGATCCTTGCACATTCCGGGATTATCGTCGCGGGAGTCGTCATCGCGTGGATGACTTCACTGGGCAGGCAGCCCTTTTTGCTTGCTGCGCTTGTTTTTGGCCTTCTGGCGGCACTGACCCGGCTCAGCTTGCCCGACGATCGATGTATCGGCCCACAGTGCAAGCGAACGCCGCTTTCGGAGTACAAGCACATCCTGACCCATCGGAGCTTTCTGTTGTTTTCTCTGATCACCCTCTTGATTTGGGCGCTTTACGCGCAGTTCGCCCTGGTCATGCCGCTGAGAGGTGAGCATGTCCTGCATTCCGCCACGCTGATCGGGCTGATCTGGACGATCAATTCCACCAGTGTCGTCCTGCTTCAAGGCATCGTCTCCCGATTCGTGCTCCAAAGAGTCAACCCGTATCTGTGCCTCGCCTTCGGGACCACACTATTGGGAACGGGACTTACGCTGATGGGCTGGGCGGGCCAGTTCGCTACGCTGAGCGGAGCCGCCATCCTGTTCATTCTCGGTGAAATGCTGTTCATGCCGGTCCAGGACAGCCTCGTTACCCACTTCGCCAAAGAAGAGTGGCTGGGCGCGTATTTCGGCTTTTCCAACTTTGTCTCCGGAATCGGCACCGCGATCGGCACGAGTCTCGGCGGGGTCATGGTGGAGAGGCTGGGAGGTGTGGGCAGCCGCTACCCTTGGCTCGCATACGGAGTGATTACCTTGTTTGTCGCGGCTGTCCTCGGCCTGTTCGCCATCTATGCCATGGCCAGGCATAAGCAACCGGAAGGAGCAAAGAAGCATCCGACCGGCTCAAGGAGAAAGGAGGAGGCCACATGAAGCGAAACGTCGCATCAGCACAGCCGGGTTCTACGGGCAACCGAAACTGGCTGCCGCTGTCTTCGCTGTTGATCCATCTGGAGGACAGCGCCCTTGCAAGAAACCGCCAGGGTCACAGGAAGTCAAGCGGCGAGCCTTGGCTGTGAACGAGCCTGGCTGTAAACGAGCCTGACCTATAACCTGCCATACCGAAAGGAGATCACAATGACCAAGCAAAAGCCGCAATCCCCGCACTCCAGCGAAGCCAACGAACGGAATCGACAGCCGGACTCCGTCAAGAACAACGCGCCCGGCTTCGGCGATAAAAAACTGGAAGGACCAAATCGTCCCTCCACCTGAGATGGTTAAGTCGGAGCATTCCCTTGTGCGGATGCTCCTTTTTGTTTGGCTTTCTTCACTTAATTTTCGACAATATTCGGATATTTTCTTGAACGTGATGTTTAGATATCCTATTATGAAAAGACAGAATACCAATAACCGGAAAGGACGTAGAGCCTTGCCACACCATTCGACGACCAGATCTCATCTTTATCCTTATTTCCTCGTGCTTCTACCCATCATCTTTACGGTGGTCGTTGTCATCGGATATTCTCAGGCGAAGCTCCTCTATTTTCAATCTGGTGTCCAGACGATGGACAGGCAGCTGAACACCGTAACGCAAATCCTCACTCTGTTTAACAAGCAGGTCAAGTCCGAAATTCTCACCTTCACGGAAGCGGAAAACCAGATCCGGGACATGATGGTCGGTCCGATGCCGGAAGAACGCGACCGTTCGCAAATCAGGCTGGCGCTCGCCGAAGGGGACGAGCTGTTCGCCTTCAATTCCCAGGGCACCTTGATCGTACATCCGTCTTACGAAGGCCAAAATTTGTACAACATGAAGAATCCTACCGACCGCTATTTCGTCCGGCAAGTTCTGAATGAGGGAAAAAACGTGGTGACGTACCAGAAGACAGACCCATCCACTGGCAAAGCCGAGGAAAAAGTCACCGTTGTCCGCTATTTTCCCCAGTGGGAACTGGTACGTTTGCCTATCCTCCCCGGAAAGCGAGTTTTACGAGCAATTCAGCAAAGTGAAGGGATTTCTTATCGCTCTCGTCGTAGCAAGCTACGTCATCACCGCTATCTTGTTCATTTTGACCTACCGAAAGGAAAAAGCGCTGGTCTCCTCTACCCTGCGCGGAGAGCAGCTCGCAGAAGTCAACAAAAGCATACTCAAATCACTTGCCGTCGCCCTGGAAGAACGCGACGCGTATACCTCTTTGCATTCCCAGCGCGTGGCTTATTACATGCGGGTCATCGGGCAGCAGATGGGCCTGGATGAGCATACACTTGATCTGATGTACACCGGCGGTCTGCTGCACGACATCGGCAAAATCGGGATTGAAGACAGCATTCTGCTCAAGCCGGGGAAGCTGACGGACGACGAATTCCACAGCATCAAGTCCCATCCGGTACGCGGCGAAGCCCTTTTGCGAAAGCTGTATGCGCAAGTGGACAAAAAGGATGCGGCGAGCATCCAGTCGATCCTTGCCATCACCCGGCACCATCACGAGCGCTTCGACGGCAAGGGCTATCCCGATCAGCTGCGGCAGGAAGAAATCCCCATCATCGCTCGCGTGACGGCTGTAGCGGATTCGTTCGATGCCATGACATCGTCCCGGGCTTACAGGAGGGGCTTGTCTTTTTCCAAAGCGTGCGACGAAATCATGCGCAACTCGGGGACACAGTTCTGCCCGAAGGTCGTGGAAGCTTTCTTTCAAAGCGTGACCGAAGAGACGTTTCGTCACGCCCATCAAATTTCCCGGACGAACGAGCTGCTCGAGCCGCTTGTAACCGAGCCAAAACCCCAGCTCTTCCGTCCGTTGAGCGGGTAGCGCAGATGCCTGCCAGGAAGCAGCAAAAAAAGCCATGTGCTCATGAAACAAGGAGCAGCATGGCTTTTTTGCAATTCTCAGGAGATCGGCACCAGTCGATACGGAAGCGAATACGATTCGAGTCCAGCCAAAAACTTGTCACGTGACGGTTCATCCGGCGCGATCAGCTGCAAATAACGGGTGAAATAAAAGACGATCCGATCCTCATCCCCTTCTTTCAGCCGATAATGCGCAAGTGTGGCGATATCCTTGAGTTGATAGAAGTAATCGTAGCGCTCCCGGGTCAGCTCTGCCCTGAAGGTACGGCTGACAACCACGTCGTGGCTGCGATTTTCCCTCGTGTTTTCCTTGGTCGCCCCGAGAAACCGCAGCAGCTCTCCCGCGCGCGCCGCCCCCATTTTCTCGGCGAGCATCCCGTCGTTGTATTCAATCTCTACATCACTGAGACGTTCACGGACAGACTCCAGCATCGCCATCAACACTTTGCGCACCGCCAAATTTTCCGTGGCAAACTGGTTGTCGAACACATTGAACTCAAACGATGTAGCTGCACCTTGGCGACGAGTGTACAAGATGATCGCATTCATAAGTCTGCCTCTCCTTCGGGTTAGCGCGGCAGGATCGACTCCCATGTCTTCCGATCCAGCTTGCGGATGATGGAGAACAAGAGACGTTTTGCCGCTTCGTAATCAGCCGTGTCGATGATGGACGCATGGCTGTGAATGTAACGGGACGGAATCCCGATCACGGCCGACGGAACCCCTTTGCCGTGGTATTGAACCACTCCGGCATCCGTATAGCCTTTCGCCACGTAAATTTGGTACGGGATCTTCTCTTCCTCGCAGGTCGCGATCAACAGCTCCCGCAATCCCACCGGCATGACTTGCATCGGGTCGAAAATGCGCATCAGCAGACCGCCGCCGAGCCTTCCGCCTTCTTCCCGTACACCCGGTATGTCACCGGCCGGGCTGGCATCAAGGGCCAGGAACAGGTCGGGATCGATCAGCTCTGCCGCCGTTTTTGCTCCGCGTCCCCCAGACAGCTCTTCCTGTACGGTCGCTCCCACATAGACTACATTCGGATGCTCAGGCTGCTCGTGCAGCTCCTTCGCCAACTCGACGGCCAAGCTGCAGCCGTAGCGGTTGTCCCAGGCTTTTGCCATGATGCGCCGCGGGTTGGCCATCACCTGGAACGGACAGATCGGCACAATCGGTTGACCCGGACGGACGCCCAGCCGCACCGCATCTTCTCGTGTGTCTACGCCGATGTCCACATACATGTTGCGAATATCCATCGGGCGATTACGCTGGTCGTCGCTGAGCACGTGCGGAGGAATGGAGCTGATGACCCCTTCGATCACACCCTGATCCGTCACAATTTGTACACGCTGGGCCAGGAGCACTTGCCCCCACCATCCTCCGAGCGTCTGGAAGGAAATAAACCCTTTGTCCGAGATGCGCGTGACCATGAAGCCCACTTCGTCCATATGGCCAGCCACCATGATTTTGGGACCGCGCTCGTCCCCTCGCATCACGCCGAAAATGCTTCCCAGATTGTCGTAAACCACTTCGTTTGTATACTGGCTTATGTATTCCCGCATGATATCCCGTACCGGGCCTTCAAATCCCGGTGCGCCGGGCGCTTCGGTCAGACGTTTCCACAGTTCAAGTTGAAACTCGTTTCCCATCTCGTCGTGCCTCCTCTATGATCCACCCATGATCAGTCTTTCGTACTCTATTATCGGCCAGTGCGGATAGGGATGCAACCAATCCGTTTGCAGGAATGGGCATCCGTTTCCCGAATGCTAATAAGGATAGAACCGTGTTGGGAGGAAATGCACATGCCGATTACATTTCGCAAACTGACTGAGCCTGCTGACCTGCAGCTGGTGGAAGCCTTGGAGCGGGCCGTCTGGAACACAGACGAGGTCGTTCCGTACCATATGACGATCACGGTCGCCAAGTTTGGCGGACTTTTTATAGGAGCCTTTGACGACGACGAGATGATCGGCTTTCTATACAGTTTTCCCGGCTTCACGGAGGGAGAACCCCATCTTTGCTCGCACATGCTCGGCTTTTTGCCAGCCTACCGCAAACAGGGGTTGGGCGTGCAGTTGAAGTGGCTGCAGAGGGACGAAGCCCTGGCGATGGGCCACACGAAAATCACATGGACGTACGATCCGCTGGAAACCGTAAACGGGATACTCAATATCGTCAAGCTCGGCGGCATTGTTCGCACTTACCTGCCAGACTGCTACGGTGTGCTCGACGATGAGTTCAATCGCGGCTTGCCGACCGATCGCTTCCTCGTAGAGTGGTTCCTGGACAGCGGCCGCGTCCAGCGCCACAAGGAAGGCTCTGTCCCACCGCCCGCTCTGGCGGCAAATGCACCCGAAATTCTCGCCTATGAAACAGTCGATGATGTCCCCCGTCCGCTTGATGTACGGTTTGATCTGGATGAGTCTCTCCTGCTTTTGCCGGTACCAGCCCACTTCCAGGAAGTCAAGCGTACCGACATGAAAATCGCAGCCGACTGGAGAGCGAAGACCAGTCAGCTGTTCCAGCATTACTTCGCGAGAGGATACACCGTCACGCACATTTTGCGGGATCTGGAAATCGTTCGGTACGTCCTCGAGAAGCGCTCTTTTTCCTCGATCCTACAAGAAGCCGATCGCGGGTAACGGCAAGCGAGAGCCGCTTGTGGTACAATATGGGCTGACCTACCCTACACGAAAAAGGACGAGTTACGTACATGAATAGAGACCTACGAGATTACGATGTCATCGTCATCGGCGGCGGACCATCCGGATTGATGGCCGCTGCGGCAGCTTCCGGACAGGGCGCCCGCGTCTGCCTGGTGGAAAAGGGCGGAAAGCTGGGGCGCAAGCTCATCATTTCAGGCGGCGGACGCTGCAATGTGACCAACGCCAAGGAAGAGGATGAGCTGATCAAGCAAATGCCCGGGAATGGACGCTTTATGTACAGCGCTTTCGCCCAGTTTAACAACCGCGACATTGTGCGTTTCTTCGAAGAGCTCGGCGTAGCGCTGAAAGAAGAGGATCGCGGCCGGATGTTTCCGGTGACAGACAAAGCCGTCACAGTAGCGCAGGCCTTGATTGACAAGATCAAACGGCAGGGCGTGACGATCCGGCTGAACAGCCCGGTTAAAAAAGTGCTGTACGAAAATGGACGCACCGTTGGCATCGAACTGCTCAACGGCGAGCAGCTGAGTGCGTGCAGCGTCGTGATTGCGGTTGGCGGCTGCTCTGTCCCGCAAACCGGATCTACCGGGGATGGCTACGCGTGGGCTCGGGAAGCCGGGCATACCATCACCGACCTGTACCCTACGGAGGTCCCGCTGCTTGCCAGCGATTCGTTCATCCGCGACAAGTCGCTGCAAGGCCTTTCCCTGCGCGATGTAGAAATGACGCTGTACGCGCCCAACGGGAAGAAAGTGAATACGCAGGAAGGCGACATGATCTTTACCCATCAAGGGATTTCCGGCCCCGCTTCTCTGCGCATGGGCCATTATGTATCCATCACCATGCGCAAATACGGTGCCGGACCATTGAAGCTTACCCTGGACTTGATGCCGGCCAAGTCAGCTGAAGTCGTATCCGCAGAGAGTTGGGAGCTGTTGGAGGAGCAGCCGAAAAAGGCCGTGAAAAACGTCCTCAGAGGCTACCTGCCCGAGCGGATGATTCCTATTCTGCTCTCGCTCGCTTCGATCCCGGAGGAAACGACGCTCAGCCACATGCGCAAGCAGGAGTGGACGGACCTGGCCAAGCTGATCAAGGCCTTCCCTCTGACCATCACCGGTACCCTGTCCCTCCAGGAAGCCTTCATCACCGGCGGCGGGGTAAGTGTAAAGGAAATCGACCCGCGCACTATGCAGTCCAAATGCGTCGATGGCCTTTATTTTGCCGGAGAAGTGATGGATGTCCACGCCCACACAGGCGGATACAACATCACGATCGCCTTTTCCTCCGGCCACGTCGCAGGAACGCACAGTGCCATACAAGCGTTGGAAAAAGTTTGAGATAAAGAGGTTTAAGAAAGAACAAAGCGGGGAACGAATAAAGTAGGTACTCTTTTTGGAAAAGAGTGATCAGCACCTTACTCCCCCCTAGTTGTAAGATGCTGGTTATCACACCTTTACTCCCTTTATCTTCCCTAGCTGAAGCGTCGCCGCGGTGAGCGACGCTTCTTTTTTTGCTGTGCGCTTGTCGCGGAGCCAATCTTTGGCGGGGCCGCGGATGCCCTTATACTGGATAGAAATACAAAAAAACACCCGTGCGGTTTTGTTTGCACGGGTTCTCTTTCCTCTATTCAAGCTACGGCTGCCTGGTACAAATAGGCCAGTCCCGCCATGACAAAAGCAAAGCCAAGCAGGTAAAACGTGTTTGCCCTTTGCTTGACCCGCTTCTCATCTCCATGGAAATGTGCCTCCATTCGGGCTTGCCACCGTTTCGTGCGGGGCTGAACCATCACCAGTACTCCCATCAAAAGGAGAAACAGGGGAAAAAACAAGGATGCCTCACCCCTTTTTCTTCCGTCGCAAAAGCCAGCGCGTTTCCATCTCTTCCGGGGCCCCTTCGACCACCAGGCGCGCTTCCTCCGCCAACTGGTAGGCTTCCGCAAAAGCCAGCTGCCTAAACGACTGCTCCGCTTTCGTCAACAGCTCGTTTACTTGCCGATTTTGTCTGCGGTACCGGTTCGTGTACTGGATCGCCCCTTCGGCCAATTGACACGTCGAAATGATCCGCTCTGCCATCCGCTCGGTCTCTCCTACCAGTTCGTTCGCATCGTTGATGAGAATCGCGACTTCTTCCAGGTCGTAGCGATACTGTTCCATGATCGCCTTGATTTGCGAGAGCGTCTGTACTACCTCTTCAAACATATACTTCAGGTGATCCGGGATGCCGGGCAAATAGCTGCGCTTGATTTGCTGGCGAACGCGGATCAGTGTCCCGGAAATGCGCTCCAGCTCGTCGAGCGCATCGTCTTCCGTCTCGATGACCAGTCGGAGTGGTTCCGGCTCCGGCTCCGCCTCTTCCCACTCGGCGGCCCGCTTGGGAATGACCAGCTCGTACTCGTCTCCCGCTTCTTCCATCGGCTCGGCCGCCTTTTGCTGCGGCGCCACAGTCTGCCGCCCGGAAGTCGGAAACGGGATCGCTTTGGCGTTTAGCAGCACATCGCGCTCTGCCTTGCTCAGCTCGGCCTGGTTCAGTTCAGCCGGCAGCTCATCGGCATGCCAGGCCAGCGTCTCCCTACTTCCCGTACCTACCTGCTCCACACGATCCGACCGCGATGGGGAGAATGCTTCTTGCTCTTCCTCTCGCTCTGCTTTGGAAGCAAGGGCGGTTTCCTCCGGCATCTCTGTCTCCCAATGAAGCTCCGCTGCTTGTCCGGATCCGTCTGATTCCCTCGTGCGGAAAGACTCGCCCGTCTCTTCCACTTCTTCCGCAGCCTCGGACGGAGCGTGCTTCGGCCAGACAGCCGCTTGTCCCCCCGCTGCAGCTTCCCGATGGGCCAGGACTGCCTCCTCCAGATTTTGATAGGTGGTGTCCACCAACACCTCGAACGCCTTTTGATGGGTTCGCACCATCTCGAGATTGCCTTCCTCCAGAGCGCTTTTAGCTGCCGTCAGCAGTTGCTTTGCCTGAAGCAGCGCTTTATCCAACGCATCCTGCTCCAGTTGAAACCCGTCGCGGTGGGCTTGATCGATACCTTCCTCCAGCTGTTTGAACTCCTCCGGCATTTCCTTTTGTACCCTCTGGACCAGCGACGGGATCTGCTCCATGGATTGGGTCACGCCCTCCAGCAGCTGCTGTGCTTTGAGCGTGGTATTGTACGCCTGAAGATCGTCTCCGGCCGCCCGTGCCGTCTTGATCAGGTTTCGCATCGTCTCGACCTCGTCGAGCGTGGACTTCAGCTCGTGAAACGAAAGCCCGTACTCCAGACGCAAATCGGACAGGCGCCGCTCCACTTGCTCGACCAGCTTGCCGATTTCCGGGATGACGACCTTCGTCTCCGACTCCTTCTTGGTCGCCTCGACTTTGGGAGCGTCCGTTTTGAGCTCCGCAAGCTCCGTCTCGATCTCGGTCAGCAGCTCTCTCACTTCGCCCAGCATGCCGAGTGCCAGTGAGAAGCGGAAGCGGTCGCAAGCCTCTTCCGCGTCGAGAATCATCATTTCCACGTCTGGGACGCGGATGCGCAGCAGATTTTCTTTCTTGTCGGCGAGGTGGTGGTAGCGGACCTCCGTCGTGGCGCTGGAGCGGCGCTTTTCTACTTCAATCTGGTTGATTTTGTCTACGACCTCGTCCTTCCAGTCTTCCACTTCGTCCACCTGTGCAAAAATGGAACGGCGCCGTATCATGGCGTAGATGAGTCCAATCGAGAGTGCGGCAAAGATGGCGCCGATCAGGTAGATCCACCACGGTACGCCTCCTAGATCGGACGCTTTCTTGTCATCTGATTCGGTGCTCGCTTTGGCGTCAGCTGGAGCGTTCGTCGCCGGCTTGTTGCTGATCCGGTTCAACTCGGCGTTGACCTCTGTAATCATCGTCTGGATGCCTGTCAAATACTGCTTTTGATTGCGGAAAGGCTCGTAAAAGGAAGTGATTTTGTCATGCAGCATTTCCATCGTGGCGCCTTTTGCCTGAAGGCCGGGCCCGGCGTATACGCCCAGCTGCTCCGCATCCGTATCCAGGACGACCATCAAGGAATCGTCGGCCAGATTGTAGTTGTCAAACAGCTTTTGGGCATAATCGTCCGGAGACTCCGCTTCCGGGGACGTGCTTTCCACGACCACGACCTTGTAAGTGCCCGGATTTTCTTTGAGGGCATCGGCGAACTTTGCCTTCTCTTCTTTTTTCAAAAAGTTGTCCGCGTCTTGAACGACCTCGTCGGTTTTGTCCGGGAACGGCGTGGCAAAAGCCGGACTCGCGTATAGCAACATGCCTGCCAGACAGAGCATGAATAATTTTCGTTTCACGTTTCATACAACCCCTTAACGTATGTATTCATGGGTGAGGGTACTCATTATGTGGGAAGCAAGCATCCGCGAAGATAGCTCATGATAGAGGCTTGCAGCCATAAGGCGAACTCCTCGGAGTACGGTTCGAGGTCAAAAACCTGGCGAACCATTTGCGCTTGCAAAAAAGGATACGTCATTTGGCTGATCACAGCCAGAACAGTCCGATCAATCGAAACAGGCAAAAAGTCACCCGTCGCTACGCCATTTTCAATGACGCGGGTGAGCCCGTGCTTCCAGCGGCTGATATACAACGTCAACACTTCGCGAGCCAGCATCGATTCCACGCTCAATTCCCGCTGGATCAGCCGGGTGATCGGCGCGTGCTCGCATTGAAAGCCTACGTACAGCTCGACGGCCTTTTCCAGCCGCTCAAAGGGCGTGGCGTCCCCATCGCGGGCTTCCTGCTCTTCCACAAGCCTGAACAACGTCTCAAAATAGGAAGCGATCAAGGTTTCCAAAACTCCTTGCTTCCCTTGGAAGTGATAAGAGATCAAGGCGGAATTCACCTGAGCTTCCTCAGCAATCAGTCGAACCGATGTTCCTTTGTAGCCATATATGTCAAACAGCTTGGCCGCTGCAGACAAGATGCGCATTTTCGTCTGATCCATTGCCCGGTCCCTCCTGTTATGGCTCGTCACCAAGGCAGTGAGGCATCTTTCCTATTTTAACGATGTTTCGACGCAAAAAGATAGTCTCGTTTGTTAGTTCGACAATGTTTTCCAGTATTCCTCCCCGATGCGGGCAAGCTATGATAAAAAAACAACGTCACCTTCGCTCCGTGCGAAAGGAGGTCCCATGCGCAAAAAATGGCTTCCGCTCACCCTGTTTCTCGCGCTGTTCAGCTTTCCGCCAGGAGGCCCGGTGGTTAGCAGCTCCGCTCCTTTCGACCTGGTTTCCCCCAGTCATTACGATCAACCCTTGTCTGTCGTTACGTACAACATCCGCGGTTGCCGTACGGATACCGGTGCCGCTGACCCCGAGCGGATCGCATCTGCGCTGCGTACGCTCGATGCCGATGTGATCGCCTTGCAGGAGGTCGACGTTCGGTTGCCGCGCTCCGGATTTGTCGATCAGGTCGCGGCCATCGCCGCCCAGCTCCGAATGAACTTCGCATACGGGCCATCGATCGATTTCGCCATCGGCTCCTACGGCAACGCCGTGCTCAGCAAGTTTCCGATCCGGCATGCCGGGATTCTCAGGCTGCCTGCCGAATGGGAGCCGCGCAGCTTGCTGGATGTGTCGATAGACTGGAACGGCTACCCGCTCCATGTGCTGGTCACCCATTTGGGCATCGAAAAGTCAGAACATCGCGAACAGGTCGAATCATTGTACGACTATTTGCAAGAAAAATCGTACGATTCCACCGTTTTGCTCGGCGATCTCAACATGCTCCCGTCTGATCCGCTCTTGCGCCAATTGCGCGGACCGCTCCTTGACCCGCAGCACGAGAGAAATCTGGCCTTGCGCACGCTCAAGCATGACGGGCCCCCAAAGGAGATCGACCGCATTTTGTACTCCCGTGATTTCGGCTTCCTCGCCGCCTCTGCTCCCGCTATCGGTCCTTCCGATCACTTTCCAGTGAAAATGGAACTGAAGAAGTCCGGACTCTCAACCGAGAAAAAGGCGATCCCTCCCGGCTGAGCCGAAGAGGAATCGCCTTGCAAGCAAAACGTCATGGAGAAGCTGGAGCAGCCTCCGGATCCGGAATCGGTTTTACTTGGCCATAATTCTGTAGATACGTTTCGACCTGGGAATGCTCACGAACTCGTCGGCCATTCAAATCATATTGCGACTGAATCGACATGGTGATCGTGGTGGGGAGCATGGTTTTCCTGTTGTAGTGGACAGTGTACTCGGCATTCAGGTCCATCTGCTCCACGATTTCGTTCAAGTTCGGAGTGTTCGCGGATTGGATCCTGGGTCCCTTCTGTCCGGTTGCGCTCTTTTTCCACGCCCCGTCCGACAAGGCCATCGCCAGTTTGACCCTCGGCCGGTGGGTTGAAGTAGCCGCTGACGTGGATTGGACGTGAGAGCCTGTCTGTTCGTTCATCTGGGTTACCAGCCAGTTTTTCAGCTTCGCGGGATCGAGCGTGACCCGCACCGCTTCGATATCGTCATTCGGATTCTCGTCCGGAACGGGGCGGACATTCCTTTTCATTTCTGCCATTTGCTGAAAGGAGTAGTCCGGACTCCAGTTGTCCAGCTCCTGCCGGAAAGCCGCCTGGGCGTGTGCGACGTCCTTCCATTCGGGATCGCTGCCCTGTTTGGCGTACAGCTTGTCGCCACGGTGCAGCAGGCTGAGGGTCTCCACCCGGTTCTCTTCGGGCACGGACAGCTTTACATTCATATACACGGCATCTCTATCTTTTCGTCCGGAAAAGTTCACGGCATTGCCATTGGCGCTGTTTTCCGTAAGCAGCTTGGTGCTGCCGTAAAAGGCGTACGAATCTTGCGCGGAAAATTGATCGTGTACCTGATCAAAAGCTGATCCCGCATTTTGCTTGACGCCCATCTGATTGCAGCCGGCCATGGCCGTACAAAAAAGGGTCACCAGACCAATCGTCCAACCTTTGCGCATAATAGCCCTCCTTCACGCGACATCGGCAAGCCGCCCCCGGTCGCTCGTCTCCCTTAGCGTTTCCTGGGAAGAAAAAGGTTATTCTGCGCACAGCCCTCCATCGGTCATCAGCCCCCACATTCAGGCCCCATCATCCGCCTATCGCATGCTGCTTTGAGACCGCCTGATTTCCTTCAATGCCTTCATCACATGATTTTCTCCCCTGCCGAAATAGTCGTGCAGCCGCCTGTATTCCCGATACAGCTTATCATAGACCGCCACGTTTTCCGGAACCGGCACGATCTTCTCCGGGTTCACTCGGGCGATCTTGCGCGCCGCTTCTTCGATATCGTCAAACCCTCCGGCCGCCTTTCCCGCCGCTACTGCTCCGAACATCGCTGCTCCTACCGCCGGCGTTTGCAGGTGGGAGGCAATGGAGATCTCCATCCCTGTCACATCCGCATAGATCTGCATCAGCATCCGGTTTCTGTGCGGCAATCCTCCGCACGCTATCAGCTCCCTCACCGGCACCCCGCTATCGGCAAACGTCTCGATGATCACCCGCTTGCCGAAGGCCGTCGCTTCAATCCACGCCCGATAGATTTCCTCAGGCTTTGTATCGAGCGTGAGGCCGAGGATCATTCCGCTCAAATGGGCATCCACCAGGACAGAGCGGTTTCCGTTCAACCAATCCAGGGCGAGCAGGCCGCTTTGCCCCGGCTTCAACCTCGCTGCTTTTTCTTCGAGCAGTTGATGCAGGGAAAGCTGCTTCTCCCTCGCTTCGAGGTGATAAGCCTCAGGGATGCCGTTTTCCAGGAACCAGGCGAAAATATCGCCCACCGCGGACTGCCCGGCTTCATAGCCGTAAAAGCCCGGGATGACGCCATCCTCTACAACCCCGCACATGCCGGGTACAATCTTTTCCTCATCCCCGAGCAAAATGTCACAGGCGGAAGTTCCCATGATCATCAGCATGGAGCCTGGTTGGGTGATCCCCGCCGCCGGAGCAGACACGTGGGCATCCACATTCCCGACTGCCACCGCAATCCCTGGGCAAAGGCCCGTTTTCCGGGCGAATTCCTCCCGTAGTCCCCCCGCCCTGCTGCCCAGTGGCAGCAAGGTCCGGGACAGCTTTTGGTCGACGACATGCTCCAGGCGCGGATCGAGCGCCTGAAAAAAGTCCGGACCCGGATATCCCTGCTGTTTATGCCAAATGGCTTTGTAGCCGGCCGTGCAGGAGCTTCTCGCTTCGTTCCCGGTAAGCTGCCAGACGATCCAGTCCGCCGCCTCTATGAATCGGTCCATTTCATCGTAAATCTCCGGCGCTTCGTTTACGATCTGCCATAGTTTCGGGAACAGCCATTCGGAGGAGATTTTCCCGCCATATCGCGACAGGAACGAGAAGCCGGGCTGCATCGCGATGGCATTCAACCGGTCGGCCTCCTCTTGCGCTGCATGATGCTTCCACAGCTTCACCCAGCTGTGCGGGTTTGCCCGATAGGCAGGGAGATTGCACAGCGGCGTGCCGTCTGCTTTTACCGGCAAAACGGTGCACGCTGTAAAGTCTGTCCCGATCCCGATAATTTGCCGAGGCGACAACCGGTGCGACGTATCGCGAACGACCGCCGCGACCGTCTCCACCCATGCCTCGACGTAGTCATTGGGATCCTGCAATGCCCACTCCTTTTCCAGCTCCGCGTCCGTGCCGGGCAACCTCTCGTCGATCACGCCGTGCGTGTAGTCTTTTACCGCGGATGCCAATACATCTCCGTTTGCCAGATCGACCAGCACCGCCCTGGCGGATTCCGTACCAAAGTCCACCCCAATTGCATAGGTCTTTTCCAAAACGATCGTTGCCCCCTCGCTTGTACGTACAAGTGCGAACGAAAATGATCGGCTACCGGAGCCTCCAGACAAGGTCGTTCCAGCGCAGCTCATTGCGGAAAGCTGCCAGCGAGGTCCCTTTGCCGATCACGAGACACTCGATGTTGGCCATCTCGGTCCAATCCACGAGCTGTTCCGTCGTTACCCGAAACGAGAAGCAGGTGTGGTGCGCCCCGCCCGCCAGGATCCACGCTTCCGCCGACTCCTGCAAAGACGGCTGCGCTTTCCAGAGTACGCGGGCAACCGGAAGTTTTGGCATCTGCTTGGATGCGGCTACGGCTTCCACCTCGTTGATCAGCAGACGAAAGCGGTCTCCCATGTCGATCAGCGAAGCATTTACCGCAGAACCAGCCCTCCCGTCGAAGATCAGCCTCGCCGGGTTTTCCTTACCCCCGATGGACAAGGGATGCACTTCCACCCTCGGACGATTGCCCGCGAGCGTCGGACATATTTCCAGCATGTGTGCTCCCAAAACGAGCTCATTGCCTTCTTCCAGATGGTACGTGTAGTCTTCCATGAAGGAGGTCCCTTCGTTTGCCCCCATGATTTTCATCAGGCGGACGAGGGCCGCCGTCTTCCAATCTCCCTCTCCTCCAAAGCCGTAGCCCTGTTCCATCAGCCGCTGTACGGCCAGCCCGGGAAGCTGCTTCATTCCGTGGAGATCCTCGAATGTCGTGGTAAAAGCGCTGAACCCGCCTTCTCGCAAAAAGGACAGCAAGCCCAGCTCGATTCGCGCCTGTTCGCGGACTGCTTCTCGAACCGGCCCATCTGAGCGTGCTTCGGGTTGAAAGTCATACCGATCCTCGTACTCCTCCATGAGCGAGTCGACCGCTGATTCTGGAACGGCGCGCATCCTTTCTACCAGATCCCCAACGCCAAAGCCGTTGATCGACCAGCCGAATTTGATCTGCGCCTCCACTTTATCCCCTTCCGTGACGGCTACCTCGCGCATGTTGTCGCCGAAGCGGGCTACTTTCAGCTGCCTTCCCTCCACGTGTGCGGCTGCCGTTCGCATCCAGGCCCCGAGCCTGCCTATTACCTGCGGATCTTCCCAATAGCCGACGACCACTTTGCGGGGAATTCTCATGCGGCTGCCGATAAACCCGTACTCGCGGTCGCCGTGGGCAGACTGGTTCAGGTTCATGAAATCCATGTCGATGGTCTCCCATGGAATCTCCCGGTTAAACTGCGTATGCAGATGGAGGAGGGGCTTTCGCAATTCGGAAAGGCCCGAAATCCACATTTTGGAAGGAGAAAAAGTGTGCATCCAGGTGATGACCCCGCCGCAATGGGCGGCTGCATTCGCTTCCAGACAAACCTGGCGAATGCCGTCCGGCGTGGTTACTACCGGCTTGAAGATCACCTGGTGCGGGGCAAACGCCTCGCTTGCGAGTCCGAGCACCAACCGCTTGGCGTTTTCCTCCACCTGACGTATCGTATCCTCGCCGTACAAAGGCTGACTACCTGTGACAAACCAAAATTCATACGCTTTCTGTTCGAGCATGGCGTTCCTCCTTGGATAGTCCGACCGGGTGCGCCGGAGGACATGATTGAATTATTTCTGAATTTTCAGTTATTGTTTGGCAGCCTGACCGTAGTAGGCATCCGCCCCGTGCTTCCTTCGGAAATGCCGATCCAATAGCGCCTGATCCATCCCGCCTGCATCCGGCTGAAGCGCGTAGGTACGGGATGCGATCTTCGCTACTTCCTCCAATACAACCGCATGGTGGAAGGCTTCATCCGCATTCCTCCCCCAGGTGAACGGTGCGTGCGAATGGACTAGCACTCCCGGGATATTTAGCGGGTCCAGTCCCCTGAGCGCCTCCACGATCACTTGGCCGGTGTTCTGCTCGTACTCGCCGTGGATTTCCTCCGCCGTCATCCTTCTGGTGCAAGGCACTTCTCCGTAAAAATAATCCGCATGCGTCGTCCCCAGCGCGGGAATCCCTCTGCCCGCCTGCGCCCACGCAGTCGCCCAAGGCGAGTGGGTGTGAACGATGCCGCCAATTTCCGGAAAGGCCTGGTACAGCAGCAGATGCGTCGGGGTATCGGAGGACGGCTTCCACTTCCCTTCTATCCTTTTTCCCTCGAAATCCACCACGACGAGATCGTCGATTGTCAGCTCTTCGTAGGGTACGCCGCTCGGTTTGATCACCATGAGACCTTTTTCCCGATCGATCCCGCTGACATTTCCCCACGTAAACGTCACCATCCGATATTTGGGCAAATTCAGGTTTGCTTCCAGCACCTCTTGCTTCAATCGCTCCAGCAACCATATCCCTCCCCGATCAAAGGAATTCTTTATTTTCTGAATCAGTCCACTCCCATAAACTGCCGCTCTCTCAATATTTTCGGTTTGCCACTTCTTTTGCGGCCAAGACCTCGGTATACACGCTTTCCGGGGACACAATCCTCTTGGGCAAGGTTCTGCCTTCCATGACTTCCATGACGGCAGTCGTGATCAGGGGCCCGAGCAATGGATTGCACTCCACTACACAGTTGATTTTGCCCTCGACCATCTTTTCGAAAGCCTTTCGCGTCCCGTCGACCGAGATGATGATGATATCCTTCCCCGGTGCGACGCCTGCCTCTTCCATCGCCTCGATGGCGCCGAGAGCCATGTCGTCGTTGTGGGCGAACAGCACCTTGGGTACCTTCTTCGGATCCTTCAGAAATGAGCTCATGACCTTCTTGCCTTGCTCCACCGTAAAATCAGCGGGGGCCTCGTAGCCTATGACCAAATCCGCCCGCGCTTTGATCGTATCCCGAAAGCCTTTTCCTCGCTCGATGGAGGGCGTGGATCCAACCGTGCCCTGCAATTCGGCAATCACGATCGGTCCGGGGGTGTCGCGCAGCTTGTCGAGCAAATACTTTCCGGCCTTTCTCCCTTCTTCATAAAAGTCGGAGCCGATGAAGCTGACGTACAGCGACGGATCTTTCACGTCGACGGCGCGGTCGGTGATGATGACGGGGATCCCGGCCTGCTTGGCTTCCTTGAGAATTGGCTCCCACCCCGACTGGACTACGGGAGCGATCGCAATCACGTCGACCTTATGCCGGATAAAGGAGCGGATCGCTTCGAACTGCTTTTCCTGGGACTGCTCGGCATTGGAAAACAGCAGGGTAATGCCAGCCTCACGGGCTGCCTCCTGTATGGAACGGGTATTGGCGATCCTCCAGTCGCTTTCCGAGCCGAGCTGGGAGAAGCCCACCACGATCCGTTTGTCCGTTAGCGGTTCTGCCGCGTCCGAAGCACGCCCCTGACCCGAAATCGCTCCCTCCATGTGCGGGGCAGCAGACGGGGAGGACTCAAGCGTACTGGCTTCATTGCAGCCGAGCAGGCCACACGCCATCAGCAATATCCAGATGTACGGAAAAAACCATCGGCGAGATTGTCTTCCCATCTTTTCCTCCGCCCAGCAGGATTGGTATATCGGCGAAACTGTCAGCGCTTTCACAATCTTTCTTATCCTTGCTGCTGCATCGCTCTCCTTGCGCCCAGCAATCGCTGGAGAAGGATGAACACAAGCAGAAGCAGCCCGATCACAATTTTGGTCCACCAAGAGCTGAGTGTACCTTCGAAGCTAATTATAGTTTGGATAACCCCCTGGATCAACACGCCGAAGAAGGTCCCCACGACATACCCCACCCCTCCCGTCAGAAGCGTGCCTCCGATGACGACAGCGGCAATCGTATCCAGCTCCATACCGACCGCGTGCAAGCCATACCCGGACAGCATGTAGAAAGTGAACACGACGCCGGCAAGCGCAGAGCAAAATCCGCTCAACGTATACACCTGCATTTTGGTCCGGGCGACCGGAAGCCCCATCAGCAGGGCGGATTGCTCGCTTCCCCCGATGGCGTAGATGTTGCGGCCAAACCTTGTGTAATGGGCGAGGTACACGGCTAGCGCTACCACGATCAGGGCAATGATGGCGCTGACGGATAGGAAGTTGCCGCCCCCGACCGCTACTTTGGTTTGGGCTGCACTGGTATAGAATGGATGGTCGATCGTAATCGTATCGATGCTGATGACGTAACAAAGCCCGCGCGCCAGAAACATGCCTGCCAGCGTCACGATGAACGGCTGGATCTGAAAGTAATGGATGACGGCCCCCATCCCCCAGCCAAACAGGGCACCCAAGGTCAAGACAAGAGGAATGACGACCCCGGGCGGCCACCCATGCTGCTGAACGAGGCTCGCCGAAATCATCGTCGTGAGCGCAATCATCGATCCCACCGACAGGTCGATCCCGCCGGACACAATGACAAAGGTCATGCCCACCGCCGTGATCAGCAGAAAAGCGTTGTCGATCAGCAGGTTCAGGAGCACCTGCAAGGAGAAAAAGCCCGTATAGAGGAACGAACCCGACGCAAACATCAGGACGAAGAGGCCAAACGTCACAAGAATGGAGGTGTATTTTCGGTTACGCATGGGGTGATACCTCCCTTTCCGCCGGGTATTTCCGCGTTTTCCAGCGCTGCACGATCGCATTGCGGAACGCTTCCGACTGGATCAGGCAGACCGCCAGCACGACGAACGCTTTCACGACCAGTGTGATTTCAGGGGGGACCCCGACCATGTAGATCGTGGTGGTCAGCGTCTGAATGATGAGCGCACCAACAAGTGTGCCTGCCAGGTAAAACCTTCCTCCGTTCAGCGACGTCCCTCCGATGACGACGGCGAGAATGGCATCGAGCTCATACCAGAGACCGGCGTTATTCCCGTCTGCGCTGGAGACGTTGGCACTAAGAATCAGCCCAGCGAGACCGGCACATAGGCCCCCGAAGATGTACACCGTCGCGATGACCCACCCCGCGTGCACGCCCGCAAGTCGGCTGGCTTTTGGATTGCACCCCACGGATTCGATGAACAGTCCGAGCGCTGTCTTGCGTGTCACGATCGACGCAAGGGCAAATACGACAGCCACGATAAAAATGGAAAACGGAAGGGTGAAGAGCGATCCTGCCCCGATGTACTCGTAGCTCTCGCTGGTTACCGTAATGATTTGCCCGTCCGTTATCAGCTGTGCAATCCCTCGCCCGGCCACCATCAGAATCAACGTGGCGATGATCGGTTGTATCCCTACCCCGGCTACCAGGAAGCCGTTCCAAAGACCGAGCAGCAAAGACAGGAGAAGGGAGATGGCGACCGCTGACAGCACCAGTCCCATGGCGTTCTGGTCGGCACCTTTGCTGATGGTCATGCAGCCGACAGCTCCGGCGATGGCCACGATCGAACCGACGGACAGGTCAATGCCTTTGGTCGCGATCACCAGCGTCATCCCAATCGCCACGAGAATGAGCGGCGAGCCAAAATTCAAGATATCGATGAGACTCCCGTACAAATGCCCTTCTTTCACCTCGATTTTGAAGAAGTCAGGCTCCACCAGGAGGTTGCATACGAGCAGCGCCGCCAGAACGGTTAACGGCCAAAACAAGTGATGCTTGGCGATCCGATTCATCTCTCTCACGCTCCCGCAATCGTCTGCATGACGGTTTGCTGATTGATTTCTGCGCCGACGATCTCTCTCACCTTGCGTCGATCGCGCAGCACCGCAATGCGGCTGCTTACCCGCACCACTTCCTCCAGCTCCGAAGAAATGAACAGGACGGACATGCCCCTCTGAGATAACGAAAGCACGAGCTTCTGGATTTCTGCCTTGGCCCCGACATCGATCCCGCGCGTCGGTTCGTCCAGGATGAGCAGCTTCGGCTCCGTCAAGAGCCAACGGGCCAACAGCACCTTCTGCTGGTTGCCGCCGCTGAGGTTTTTGATCAGGTGTTCCGGGTTCGGCGGATTGATGTTGAGCATGCGAATGTATTCATCCGCAATCTCTTCCTGCCGCTTGCGGGAGATCGTCCGGAACCAGCCACGCGTGGCCTGAATGGCCAGAATCATGTTTTCTCTGACAGACAGGTCCTCGATGATCCCCTCGGCTTTTCGATTTTCCGAACAAAAGGCGATCCCCCGCTCGATCGCTTGCTTCGGTGATCCGACTCCCTCGCCGGCATCCCCGATCGTAAGCTTGCCCTGATCTGCGCGGTCCGCCCCGAACAGGAGGCGCGCAACCTCTGTCCGCCCTGAACCGAGCAGCCCTGCAAGTCCGACTACCTCTCCCTTGTGAATGCGCAGGTCGAAAGGCTCGATCGCCCCTTTTCTTCCCAGACCGGATGCTTCGATCATCAGCTCATCCTTCGTCCTCCTCTGTTCAGCCGCAGATTTCGGGAGCTCCTCCAGCAGGTGAAGGTCCTTGCCGATCATTTTGGAGACGAGCTCGATTTGGGGGAGCTCTCGTGCAGGATACTCGCCGACAAATTCGCCGTTGCGAAGAATCGTGATCCGATCCGCTACAGCGTATACCTGGTCCAAAAAATGCGTCACGAACAGAATGGCCAAGCCCTCGCCCTTCAGCTTGTGCATGATGCGAAACAGCTGCTGCACTTCGTTATGGTCCAGGCTGGAAGTCGGCTCGTCGAGGATCAGCACTTTCGCGGAAATATCGAGCGCCCTGGCGATCGCGACCAGCTGCTGGACGGCGACAGAATACGCGGAAAGCGGCTGTGTCACATCAATTCGCAGCTGCAGGCGTTCTTGCAGGAGCCTCTCCGCTCCCTGATTCATTTCCTTCCACCGAATGCAGCCGAACTTGCGAGGCTCCCGTCCGATATAGATGTTTTCGGCGACCGATAGATTGGGGCAGAGGTTTACCTCCTGATAAACCGTACTGATCCCGACCTCCTGGGCCTCCTGCGGACTATGCACCTCGATGGGACGTCCTGCCAGCTCCACGCTGCCCTCCTCAATCGAATAGACTCCGGTCAGAACCTTGATCAGCGTCGATTTCCCTGCACCATTCTCCCCCATCAACGCATGCACTTCTCCGGGAAACAACCGGAAGTCAACACCCGAGAGCGCTTTTACCCCTGGGAACTGTTTATGGATTGCCTTCATTTGAAGAATGGGCTGTCGTTCATTCACCGTATCCGCTCCTTTCTGGGATATAGATAGTGCGCCGCGTTCCGGGAGACAAGCCACTTGGTTCTTGCGCAGAACCGATAGCGAAGCGACTGCGTCTCCCGGCTCGCGACCGCCTCAATACTGGCGTGTCGGAAGTGCTTCTTTGGCTTGCTCCGACGTAAAGGTGCCTTCCTTGGTCACAATCCGCTTGGGAATGTCTTTCTTGTCGAGGATGTTTTGAACGGCTTCCATCAATTGAGGTCCGAGCAGCGGATTGCATTCCACGATGAAATTGATCTTGCCTTCGCTGGCTGCCTGCATCCCGTCGCGAACAGCGTCAACGGAAATAATTTTGATGTCGACCCCGGGCTTCAGACCGGCCGACTCGATCGCCTGGATTGCGCCGAGCGCCATGTCGTCGTTGTGGGCGTAAAGGACGTCGATGTCTTTATGCGCTTTCAAAAACGCCTGCATGACCTCTTTGCCTTTCGCCCGTGTGAAATCGCCGGTTTGCGATGCGATGATCTTGAGGTTCGGATTGGAGGCAATCACTTCCTCGAAGCCCGCTTTCCGGTCAATCGCCGGTGCGGATCCCGTCGTGCCCTGGAGCTCCACGATGTTTACCGGATCTTTTGCGTCCTTGTACTGTTCAACCAGCCACTGCCCGGCTTTGCGTCCCTCCTCTACGAAATCGGAGCCCAGGAACGTCACGTAGAGAGAAGGATCCTTGGAATCCACGGCGCGGTCTGTGAGCACTACCGGAATCCCCGCATCTTTCGCTTCCTTGAGAACAGTGTCCCAGCCCGACTCGACGACCGGCGAGAATGCGATCACATCCACTTTTTGCTGAATGAACGAACGGATGGCTTTGATCTGGTTCTCCTGCTTCTGCTGCGCGTCGGAAAATTTCAAGTCGATGCTCGCCGCTGCTGCAGACTCCTGGATGGATTTGGTGTTCGCTGTCCGCCATCCGCTCTCCGCCCCCACCTGGGAGAAGCCCAGCGTGATTTTCTTTTCTGCGGAGGCCGGCTGGCTCGGTGCCTGGGCCTGACTTTGCCCGGATGCCGCAGCAGGGGGCTGGCTTCCTCCAGCCTGCGTCGTTCCGCTCCCCGCATTTGAGCCACACGCCGCGGTAACCGTCATAGCGGCCGTCATCGCGAGCAGGACTCCCCATTTCCGAAGTCGTTTCACCATCAGTTTGACTCCCCTTCCTTTTTTCATGGATTGATTGGCTTTCGCTCATTATAAAGCGCTTACATTCCACGGGGATATGGAGCCTCCGGGTGAGTTGGTTGAATTTTTTGTCTATTTGTCGTGACCCTCTTTCAATTCGTGGATTTTTTTGTGCAAGTGGTGGGTTATTTTGCGATGGCTCTCTTTTTTGGCCTTACATTCAAATTTTTTGCTACAATTTTGTTATAGTGGAAGAAAAGTCCTAATTTCTCATCCGGCGAGGGAAAGGTAGCTCACAATGAAGATGATCCATTGGGTATCCTCCAGCTTGCGGGCCAGACTGCTGACCATGTTTATCATCCTGACCTCGGTTCCCCTGATAACCGTCGGGCTCGTTTCCTATCAAAAGTCGTTCAACACGATTTCCGGCCACAGCAAGGCAGCTACGATCCTTGTCGCAGACCAGCTTGCCCACAGCATTGACGTTCTTTTTGAGGACACCGGGAAGCTCCTGGAGGTAGGAAAGAGCCCGGAAGCGATGCGCTTTCTTTTCTCTCAGAGCGAGCCTTACGAGGATGCCAAAGAGATTGTCCGAACATTCGATCTTTATCGCCAAACCTACAAAAACGACAGCGTGCTGAACATATCGATGATCAATCTGTACGGGAAAGGCATCAGCGAACGCAAAGGCGTCTTCCACGTCGCCTACAATCCTCTGCGGAATCGCCATTTCCTCTATCTGATGAACCACCCGGACGAGATCGTCATCGTTCCCCCGGCAAACGCGACCGAATGGGACCGCCTGGATGGGTTCACGTATCCCGGACAGGGGATCATCTCCATCATCGCTCCCGTGAAGCAACCGATCACCCATGAGGTAGTAGGCTTTACCATGATTGACCTGGAGGATTCCATCGTCGAGCAGTTTTGCAACAATGTGACCATCGGCAAGACGGGATTTTTTTACGTGGTGGACAAAGACGGCTCCCCGATCTTTGCCCCTTCTGCGCAAAAGGAAACAGCCCGGACCATCACGGCACTCGGCCTGTCCGCCTCTCTGAGCGAAGCGCGCGGCAGCTTTGTGCACTCCCCTTCCGGCAAACCGAGCTTTGTCGTCTTCACCACTTCAAAGGAGACCGGCTGGAAAATCGTCGGCACGGCTCCTCTGCAGGAAATCGTCGAGGACGCCCACGAGATCCGCCAGTTGATCATCATCAGCGTCGCGCTCAGCATCGTGTTTGCCATCGGGCTTCATTTCGTCATCACGACCAGGCTGATCCGTCCCGTTCAGCTCTTAAAAACCAAGATGAGGCAAGCCGCTGCGGGCCACCTCGATGCCAAGGTCACCCCCACCGGCACCGATGAGATCGCTGACCTCGGCGACAGCTTCAACATCATGCTGGAAAAAATCAAGGCGCTTTTGGAGCAAAGCATACGGGAACAAGAGCAAGTCCAGAAAGCGGAGCTGCGGACCCTTCAGGCCCAAATCAATCCGCACTTTCTCTACAACACGCTCGACTCGATCATCTGGATGGCGGAAGCCGGCAAGAACGACCAGGTCATTCAACTGGTCAAGGCGCTCTCCCAGTTTTTCCGCATCAGCCTGAACAAGGGAAGAGACTGGATCACATTGAAAACGGAGCTGGAGCACGTCCAAAGCTATCTGGTCATCCAGCAAATGCGCTATCGCGATATCCTCGAGTACCAAATCGACGTGGATCCTCTGCTGGGCGCTTATCCAATCCTCAAGATGACTCTCCAGCCTTTGGTCGAAAACGCGCTCTACCACGGAATCAAAAACAAGCGCGGCAAAGGGGTGATCCGGATCACAGGCGATGCGGAAAACGGTCGGGACATTACGCTCTTCGTCGAGGACAACGGGATTGGCATGAGCGAGGAGCGCTTGGCCGACGTGCGAAAGCAGCTGGAAAAACCGCTGCATGCAAACGAAGCTGAAAATGAGCCGGCCTCGGGATTTGGCTTGTTGAACGTTCACCGGCGCTTGCGGCTGTATTTCGGAAACGGATACGGCCTGGAGGTGGACAGCGTGAGACTGGAAGGCACCCGCATCACGGTGCGAATTCCGATGAGAGAAAGGGGGCATGGCAGGGATGAAGAAAGTGATGCTGGTCGATGATGAGATTCTCATCCGGGAAAACATTCGGGATTGCGTGAATTGGGAACAGGAAGGATTCCTTTATTGCGGAGACGCTCCAGACGGCGAAGTCGCCTTGCCATTGATCGAGGAATGGATGCCGGATATTTTGATTACGGACATCAAGATGCCCTTCATGGATGGTCTGGAGCTCTCCAGCATCGTCCGCAAGCGCATGCCGGACGTAAAAATCATCATACTGAGCGGCCATGACGAATTCAGCTTTGCCCGCAGCGCGCTCCGCATCGGAGTCGAGGAATATTGCCTGAAGCCTGTCAGTGCAGCGGATTTGATCGAGATTTTGCGCGCGACGAGCCTAAAAATCGATCGGGAGCGGCGGGAAAAACAAAGGCACGCCTACACTCGCGAAAAGCTGCTCAGCGATCTATGCGGCGGCTTGATCTCCACCGCCGATGCCATTACCTATGCTTCCGGCTTTTCCATGCAGCTCATCGCCCGCTTTTACGCCGTGGTGATCCGGGATTTGCGGTACCCTGACACAGCATCAGACCCTGCCCGTACCGCAATGGCGGAAGCGATGCTCGATGAAATCATGGGGGAGCATTTTTCGTTTCAGAGAAGCCGAATGGAGAAAGTGTATCTGTTGAAGGGGGAGACCGTGGAGTCCCTGCGCACTCGGCTCGCCGCCTTGCAAACAGAAGGCTTCGCTGCGTTGGAAGCGGCGTTTTCCAGTCCCCCTGGCATCGGTGTCGGCAGCATCCAGGATCGGCTGCAAAACATTCACACGTCTTTTCTGGAAGCGGAACAAGACAAAAACCTCCGCAGGATTTCTTTCCGGGATGTAGAGGCCGTCGGGAAGTCGGCAAATGGAAACGTGGTCTTGGAACGAGCCAAGTTTTTACAGTTTCTGAAAATCGGAAGCCCCCAGAAGACGGCAGACTTCCTCACCCAATTTTCAGCGGGCCTGCGGTGCCTGGATTGGCAATCTTCCTTGTACGGGTATTACCTCCTGAACGATTTGACCCTCGAAACGGTCTATCTGGCGAAGCAAACCTTCAAGCTGCCAGACAGGACGGAGGGAATTCTGGAGCCGTTGCGGGAGAAAATCAAGCAGGTTCGTAGCGAAGAGCAATGTCACCGGTATTTGCTTGAGCTGATGGAGCGTTTTTGGCAGTGGCGATCAGAGGCAACGGGGAAATACGGGGATTTGATCCGCAAAGTAAAAGGGTACATAGAGGAGCACTACGCGAACGACCAGCTTTCGCTGCAGGATGCAGCCGAGCATGCGGCCGTGAGCCCGAGCCATCTCAGCAAGATATTCAGTCAAGAGACCGGACAGACCTTTATCGAATTTCTGACTCGGACCCGTATCGAGAAGGCGATGGAACTCCTGCAGAATACACGTGCGAAGACTTATGAAATCGCTTTCTCGGTCGGTTACCACGACCCTCATTACTTTTCCGGCCTGTTCAAAAAAACGACGGGGATGACCCCGAAAGAGTTCAGACGGCTGGGCGTATCGTACTTCAGGCAGACAGGAGGGACTTCCCGTGAGAGCCAAGGCCCCTTTGCCTAAAATCGTCCTTGCCCTCCTCCTGTTGCTTGCACTGGGGAGCGGATGCCTCCCGCAGTCGGATGTTTCCCCTTCCCTTCCTCCTACTCCCGCCATCTCCGCGCCGGCCGTTCCATCCGATGGCAAGCCGCTGACTCTGGGGATCATTTATCCGATCTCCCATCCCTTCTATGAAAGGATTACGGAGGACGCGGAAAAAGCTGCCCTCGCCAGGCAGGTCCGACTGCTTGTCAAAGCCCCGGACGAAGCCAGCCTGGAACAACAAATCCGGATGATGGAGACGATGATCCGGCAAAAGGTGGACGGAATCGCCATCGATCCGATCGATGAACATGTACTCGCACCGATCATCAACAAAGCAGTCCAAAACGGCATTCCCGTGATCTGCTTCGAGGCGGATTCTCCGGAGAGCATGCGAACGGCGTTTATCGGCACCGACAACGAGAAAGCAGGGGCAATCATGGGCCAATCCATCGACCGGCTGCTTGGGGGAAGGGGAATGGTTCTCGTCGAATCAGGAATGAGCGGCAGCCGCAGCTTGAACCAGCGTTTGGAAGGAATGCTCCGCTATTTGCACGATCATACGGAGGTGCAAGTGCTGGATGTCCGCTACCATGAAGGCCATACAGGACGAGCGCTTACGGAGCTCGAGGAGATGATCGAGCAGCATCCCCATTTCGATGCGTTTGTCGCGCTGGACTTTGTATCCAGCTCTACTTCCATCCTGGTCTGGAAGGCGAAGGGGTTGACCCGGTACTCGATTGCGTTCGGGATGACGCCCGAGATCAAGGAGGCCATGATCAACGGGCAAATCACGGCTGTCATCTCCCAAAAGGAGGAGGAATGGGGAAAGAAAATCGTCGAAAGCCTGATCCAGGCAACATCGGGAAAAAGCTTACCTCCTTTTATCGATACCGGCGTCGTCGAAGTCGCCAACGATCACGCGGACAGCCTTGCGAAAGGAACCGGGAAACATTCCCGCCAGGAGCAGAGCCCGCTCCCCGATGCAATCCCGTTTTTTCATTAAAACAAGCAGCCACTCTCAATATTTTCGCTGTTTTTGCCGAAAAAAGAAAAAGAGCCACTTCTGGCTCTACGCTAACACAACCTGATTTCTACCCGAATTCTTGGCTTCATACAACGCGATGTCCGCTTGATGGAACAGGGACTCGACACTCAAATCTGCACCCGATTCCTTGCTCCACTTCGCGAGACCGCACGAGATCGTCACTTGCGGAGACGTCTCCTGCTCGACGCAGTTGCGAATTCTCTCGGCCACACTGTGCGCAGTGGCCTTGTCCACACGCGGCAAGTACACCGCCAGTTCTTCGCCCCCCCAGCGCGCCGCGATGTCGCTGTCGCGGATGCTGTGGCGAATCAGATTGGAGACCTGGATCAGCACTTCATCCCCTACCTGGTGGCCAAACGTATCATTCACGGTTTTAAAGTAATCGATGTCGATCAAAATCAGGGAGCCGTATCCATCCTGCTCAAGCGAGGCGCGGACCCTTTCGTTCAAATGCCTGCGGGTGTAAAGCCCTGTCAGGTTGTCCGTGATGACCATGCGCTCCATTTCGTTGTGCAGGACCGCGTTTGTCATCGCCAGGCTGGCGTGTTGGCCGAATATTTCGAGCAGCTTGTAGTCGTCAAAACTAAAAAAATGATAGCGAGAATCAGCGACTAGCAGCACTCCACTTATTTCGCCCTCCACAATCAGCGGGACGCCCATGAGCGAGCAGCAAGGCAGCAGCGAGAAAGGCAGCGGACCGGCTCCCGGCTGAGCCAGCAGCAGCGCCTGCTTGTTCTGCAGGATTTCCTGAAACGGCTTTTCGTTCGTCGGCACCATCATTCCGTTGAACTCCGGGATCGATGCGGAAAGGACGTCAAAACGGTCTTCTCCAGGCGCTTTGCTTAAAATGGCGCAAAACTCGGCGTCAAAGGTAGCGCCCATCATCGTGGTCACAAAGTCCAAAATTTCCTTCAGATCGAGGCTGCGGTTGAGCTGTCTCGCCATTTCGTTGATCAGACGCAGCTCGCGGATCAGGTTGCGGGATTGCTGGTACAGCTGTGCGTTTTCAAAAGCGGTCCCCGCGGTGTCTGCCAAAATCGCGATGTAATCCGTTTCGTGCTGGCTAAGCGACACCCGCTCGTCCGACGTGACTTGCAGCACTCCGTAGATTCCCTGCTTCCCGAGCAGCGGAGCCGCGATGACCGTCGTCGCGTGCTCGCCCTCGCCTGTCGTCTCCACGATCAGCCTGCCTTCCAGATAGGCTCTCGTGCTGGTCGAAGGCTCCGCTTCCTGAAAGGACAGCTGCTTCACGGGAGTCGTCGCATTCGGTTCGACCGTCAGAAACAGCTCGACCGACAAATGCGGGTACAGGCTGGGAATGCTGGTGACAATTTCGTGCAAGACGTCGTTCACATCGATGGAGGCCTGAATTTTGGACATCAGCTGGTACAATAGGTCCTTTTTGCTGGCTTCCCTGCGCAGCTCGTCCAGCCGAATTGCCCTCCACAGCGCACTGCTTGCTTTTTCGCCCACCTCCTGCAGAAAAGCGACATCCCGCTCGTCATACGTGCAATCCATCTCGTCCGGGGGCAAGTGAAGGATAAGCGCGTACAACGGGTGGGACTGGCAGTTGACGGGGACGATGACAATCCGGTTGCCGTCGAGAACCGATGGCTCTACGGGCTCCTGTCCGATCCGGGCGACTACCCGGGCGATATCGCCTGGCCCACCGCCCGTGTGCTGGGTCGTCACGGACTCCTGCGGGATGCAGAGCCTGTTTGCGGACAGCTTTACGGCCGAGCAGTAGCCTTTCTGGATGATATCGCTGATCTGCGTAGTCAGACAACCCAAGAGATCGCGAGCCGTGTCGTGAAAGTTGAGATCCATGATAATCTGGCTGGTCGCGTGCTGGATGTAGGCGTCGTAGCCCATCCGTATCATCGGCTCCAGTCCCCGCATGTAGGAAAAGAGTTCGAAGTCGATTTGCGACTGGGGAGCGATCATTCCGACGACAGCGCGGACACGTCCGTCGTTTTCGCGCAGGGGAATGGCCCCGTACACGCAATCATCCCCCTCCCATGCTCTCACGACAATTTCCCTGCCACCGGTCGCCTCCGTGATCACCTCGTATACTTTCCCGGAAGGAACAGAGTGCAGCATCAGGTCAAGTCCTTGAGGGTGCCAGGATTGGCCTGCCATTAGCTCCAGGAAGTTGATTACGCGGCCCCCGGAATCTGTCAAGAAAAGGATGCCTGGGCGCTTTTCCGGCCACGATTGCAAGATAAAGTGGGCTGTGTAGGAAAAGACCGTCTCTAACTTCCCCAACATTTTACTTGACACGAGATACTCCCTCTCTCAACATTTTCTCAAATTTACAAATGGTCTGTACAGTTTACCTGCAAGACATCCCATCGATCGAAAGCGTACCGGAACACCGTGATTCCCGTATTGTCGATCCGCGTGATCCCCGTTCCCTGCTCGCCCGCTGTCACATAATGCAAAAAGCTGTTGATGAGGCCACCGTGCGAAACGACGACGATCGCTTCACCCGGGTGGTTCTTCGCCAGCTCTGTGAGGGCTGTCACCGCGCGCTGCTGCATATCCTCGAAAGTCTCGATGCCACAGGCAGCTTCGTCCTGCGCCTCAAAGCGGGCGCGGATTTCCTCGTAGGTCAGCCCTTCCCATTCCCCGTAGCAACGCTCCCGCAGGGTCGTCCGGGTGGATACGGCCGATCCGGACGCTTCGGCAATCTTCGTCGCAGTCACGTAAGCTCGGCTCAAATCACTGGAGTAAATGGCGTGGATCGTTTCGTCCCGGAACCGCCGGGCTACCTTCTCTGCCTGTTGCAATCCTTGATCGTTCAAAGCAATGTCACTGTGACCTTGTATCCGCCGGACTTGATTCCACTGTGTCTCTCCGTGGCGAACGAGGTACATGATAGTCTCCAAGGCGGCAAATCTCCTTTAACCAAACTTTCGATAATACTTCTTATTATATAAGATGCTATTACGCAATTCTAGATTGATAAAAAAACATTTGGGACAAAATTCCCATTATTCTTCCTTTCCGCGGGGTCCGAGCCTCTTTGTACCTTTTTTCTCCATCACAGTGAAACGGTACCTCTCTTCGGCTCGTCAGAGTGTTAGGTAAGCATTTTGACACCGTTGGAGGGATTCTCATGAAGCCATGGCTCGTACGCTCGAGCTCATTTCTGTTGACGGCCAGCCTGGTGCTGCCAGCCGTCTCGGCGCACGCCCAAACGCCAGTCGCTGCCGTTGACCTCGCGGCTGCCGACAGCGTCAAGGTCGGAGGCGCCGCGCTTGCTGCCGCCAGCAAAGCCAAGCTGTCCAAGGAGGATGCGGTGAACCTCGCCAAAAAGATCGTGCCCACGCAAGGGCTGGAGCTGACCCAAGTCTCGTTTCGTTCCGCCGATTATTGGCGGCCGTTTCCCGAGTGGACTTTCAACTGGGTAAAGAAAGCAGCAAAAAGCAATGATGTCGAGCTTTCTTACAGCATCGGCATCCACGCGGACACCGGAGAGGTCACTTCCTATTCCCGCTTCGACCGCGGCGCTTCCAACCTGCCGTATGCCAAACGCGTTTCGTACGAGGATGCGCGCAAGCAGGCGGAAAACTTCCTGGCCAAGTACAATCCCGGCAAAGCCGCCGAGACCCGCCTGTATTTGCGCGACATGCCCGCTCCCAAAACGCCACTGAACTCCGAAACTGCCTATTCGTTCCGGTTCGTTCGGGTCGTAGACGGGGTTCTCTTTCCCGAAAACAGCGCAGACATTACGGTGGACGGCGCGGGAATCGTGACAGGCTACTCGCTTATGTGGAACGACGTCACGTTTGAAAAACCGTCCAAGATCATCTCCCAGGAGGAAGCGGAGGAACGGATGACCGCCGAAGCGACTGCTCCCCTCTCTTATTTGCTGCCGTGGGAAAAAACCGGGGAGGAACGCAACAAGCCCGTCCTGGCCTATCAAAATCCGTTTATCTTTTACATCGATGCCAAGGACGGAACTGCCTTGACGTCACCGTATCTGGTTCCCCGCAGCCAGGTAAAAGCTCCGACACCGGTGAGCGAGAAAAAGCTGCCGGCACGACACAGCGGCGCTCCTCTCTCGCAGGACGAAGCGGTCAAGTGGGCCTCGCAAACGTTTGACCTCGGCAAATACGAGCTGCGTTCGGCCAATTACAGCGAAACCGATTATCGTGGCAACCGTCCCGTCTGGAATCTGGAATACGGAGGAACGGACAAGGGCGACGGCGGTTATCTGTACGTATCCATTGATGCCAAAACGGGCGACATCCTCGCCTACAACAAAGACGTCCGCCCTCTCGCGACAGAAAAGGCCACTGCCAAGAAGGCGGATCCTGACAGTCTGAAGGAAAAGGCGCTGGAAACTATCCGCAAATGGTCCCCTACCATCGCCAATCAGCTGTACTGGATCGACCGCTCCCTGGATGAAGCAAGCCGGGGTGACTCGGATCGCTACAGCGTGACATTCCAGCGCTATCTGGACGGGATCGCTGCCGCAACCGGCTCCGCATCGCTGACGTATGACGCCAAGAGCGGAGAACTCCTCTCGTACTACGCCGAGTTCGGCAGCGAGACGTACCCGGCGAAGCCAGGCAAAATTTTGTCGGCTGAGGATGCGATTTCCGCCTGGAAGGATGAGACCGAAGTAGAAGCTGTCTACGTGCTGACGCCACAGAGCGAGCAAGACCGCAAAAAAATGGAGGCGACTCCGTCTTATTTGCCGAAGCGTACGGCCAAACTGGTGTACCGTACCATATCCACTCCCTTTGAGCAGTCTTACTACCTCGATGCCGTGACCGGTGAATGGCGCTCACAGGCTTCCGGAAAAGTCGTCAACCTTCACCGGGCCGAGCCTGCCGATCTGAAGGGGCATCCGGCCGAAAAAGAGCTTTCGCTCATGTACGAGTATGACGCTCTCTCCCTGATCGACGGCAAGATTCTGCCGGATCGGCAAATCACGCGCGGCGAGATGGTCGAGATGCTGATGATCAGCCTCAACAATGGACGCTACTATCCGGTCTACGGTGCCGAGCGCAAGGCGACATACAGCGACGTGGCCAACGGCTCCCGCTTCTTCTCTGCGGTCGAAGCCGCCGTAGACCGCGGCCTGCTTGACAAAAACGCTTCCAAGCTCAATCCCGATGAGCCAATCAATCGGGAAGAGCTGGCTGACATGATCGTCCGCGCCCTGGGTTACAGCAATCTGGCGAACTATTCTGGCATGTTCCAGTCCAACCTGACAGACATTTCCGGATCGAAGCATCGCGGGGCGATCGTCATCGCCACTACCTTGGGCATCATCCCGACCGACAAGACGGCTTTTCATCCGCAAGCCGCCGTATCCCGTGCCGATGCCGCCATCGCCTTCACCCGCTTCCTGGAAAAGCGGGGGGATCAGAATTCCCAGCCAGTCGCCTACACGGCCGAGTAATGAACACGAAAGGCGCCGTCCCCGCTGCTTTTGCGCGGCCGGCGCCCTTTCTTTTCCCTTGACTATCCGCTGCCTATCCTTGTATTATTGAATGTATGTGTACAGGGTAGCATTGATTGCAGGTAAAAACGGAAGGATCAACCCTCTTAGTTGCTTCCCTTACAGGCAGCGGCTGAACTACCTGTGAGGAGCACGATGCGGAAACGCTACCGTCCGAAGTTCGTGTAGATAAAGAAGAAACTAACCTGCCGGAAGTAAACACCTGCGAATCCAAATTAAAGGAGAATGAAAACATGTCACGTTACACAGGACCTCGTCACAAACTGGCCCGTCGTCTGGGTATCTCCCTCGATGGTACAGGAAAAGACATCAAGCGCAACTTCCCTCCAGGTCAACACGGTCACAACAACCGTCGTAAACTGAGCGAGTACGGAATTCAGTTGCAAGAAAAACAAAAACTGCGCCACATGTTTGGCCTTAACGAAAAACAATTCCGCCGCACTTTCGATAACGCAAGCAAAATGGCTGGCGTAGTGGGCGAAAACTTCATGAAATTGCTGGAATCCCGCCTGGATAACGTGGTATACCGCATGGGCTTCGCTCCTACCCGCCCAGCTGCTCGCCAGTTGGTAAACCATGGTCACTTCCTGGTAAACGGCAAGAAAGTGAACATCCCATCTTATCGCGTACAACCAGGCGATGTGATCTCCATCCGCGAGAAATCCCGCGGTCTGGAAATCATCAAAAACTCCCTGGAAAGCCGCAACTTCCTGCCAAACTACATCACTTTCAACGATGCTGCTGCTGAAGGTACCTTCACTCGTCTGCCTGACCGTGAAGAAATGCCAGCTGAAATCAACGAAGTTCTCATCGTTGAGTTCTACAGCCGTTAATCGCTTGAAGAGCAAAAAAAGAGTAGCGCCGCCAGCCGGCCTACTCTTTTTTTCTTTCTCACCCTACTGCTGCGCCTGCTTCTCCCGATAGGCTGCAAGTACTCTGTCAATCTGCGCCAAATGGCCGCGAACATGGTTTACATACCGCTCCAACAGCTGTGCGAGTGTCAAAGGCCCCGCCTCTTCATGAATGCCGCAGCGCTGCCAGTCCGCTTCCTCGGCCCGCAAAAGTGCCGGGAGCATCGTCTGGCGCAAAAGTCCGAACAGTTCCAGAGATCGCGCCGCATCCTCCAGTGAATACTGCAAGGCATCAGCCCAGGCATCCTGATTGTACGCGGTCAACGTCGGGTTTTCTTCTGCAAGGACCCTTTTCATCCGGTGAACGCCAACGATCTCCGCATCCGCCAGATGAATGATGATCTCATGGATGCTCCACTTGTCCGGAGCAGGCTTGAACTGCAGCTCCTCCTTTGTCAAACCGCCAATCGCATTCTTCACCTGGTCATATCCGCTTCCATACTCTGCAACGAGCTGTTGGACCATACGCTAAATCACTCCTTCACCCTATCTGCTTGTTTCCTTTGCCTTCCATTTTACACGCCCTGAGAAAAAATGAGGAGCCGCTGCTCAGTGGTTTGTCCGCATTTTTTGGTGGTAAGTATCCATTTTTATAATAGGAAGACATCGGCGCCCACGTGGCTTTATCCTGAACGCGTCCCCTGCATGCGAGCCCCGGGAGCAATTGGGGCAAGATGTAGAGGGGCAGCTCGCATACTGATCCGCAATTTCAAACAGAAGAAAAGAGGGAGACCATGAATCCAAAATACCAGCCTTTCTTTGAGACCTTCCGCTTTCGCAGCGGAGTACAGGTGAACAACCGGATCGTCATGGCACCGATGACCACCTATTCGGCCGACCCGGACGATACCGTTTCCAAAGCGGAAGTGGCCTACTACGTCCGCCGCTCCAAAGGTGTCGGCATGGTCATCACCGCCTGCACATACGTAACCGCAAATGGCAAAGGATTTCACGGGGAGTTTGCCGGAGATCGCGACGAAATGATCCCGAGCCTGCGTGAGCTTGCCTCGGCGATCAAGGGCCAGGGGGCAAAAGCCATCCTGCAAATTTTCCACGGCGGGCGCATGTGTCCACCGGAGCTCGTTCCCCAAGGCGATGTGGTCAGCGCCAGCAGCGTCGCCGCGGAACAGCAAGGAGCGAAAGTCCCTCGCGCACTGACTGAGGAGGAAATTCAGGAGATCATCACGTCGTTCGGGGAAACGACCCGCCGCGCGATTGAAGCCGGCTATGACGGCGTCGAGATTCACGGTGCCAATGGCTACCTGGTGCAGCAATTCTTCTCCCCCCACTCCAATCGCCGCGAGGATCGCTGGGGAGGAAGCCTGGAAAATCGCCTGCGCTTCCCGCTTGCTGTCGTGGACGAAGTGAAACGAGTCGTATCCCAGCATGCGAAGGAGCCGTTTCTGGTCGGATACCGCTTCTCGCCTGAGGAGCCGGAGACCCCCGGGATCACGATGGCGGATACCTTGGTGCTGACCGATGCCCTGGCAAGCAAAGAGCTGGACTACTTGCACGTGTCCCTGATGGATTTCTGGTCCACTCCTCGCCGTGGAGCAGACGGTTCCGACGCGACTCGGATTGAGCTGATCCAAAAGCAGGTCGCGGGACGCGTACCTCTGATTGGAGTCGGTTCCATCCATACACCGGACGAGGCGTTGAAAGCCCTGGAATCCGGCGTGCCGTTCGTCGCGCTTGGCCGCGAGCTGATCATCGAGCCGGATTGGGTGGAAAAAGTCCGGCAAGGCCGTGAAGCCGAGATCCGGGTCGAGCTCTCCCGCCACGATCAGGCTCGCTTGGAGATCCCTGACCCACTCTGGCAAGCCGTCGTCAATACGCCAGGCTGGTTCCCGATCGCAGAAAAGGGATAATCGGAAGACCAGAACGGATCATCGGGAGTCTGTGCAGCATTTATCTGCTCGCAGGCTCCTTTTTCCTATTCCGCCTGCCCTACAACCGCCCGCCATTTTCCCCTCTCTTTCCCCACCATTTTCTGCGCCATTCGACAGACGTCCCCCCTTGCCAACTTCCGCACTTCTATCCTCCAGGTTCCTCGTATGGTATAATCAGGGTGTATGCTAGGGGGTCATAAACTATGTCGAATAGCCACACTTCTTCCTCTGAACCGACGAAGAAAAAACGACGAAGAAGCCGCGGCAGGACCATCTGGATCGTCGTTCAGATGCTGTTTTTGCTAGGGTTGATGGGGGGAGCTGTCGCAGGAGGAATTGTGACGGGTTATGTAGCCGCGCTGGTAAAGGACGAGCCTGTACGCAGCAAGGCTGAACTAGAAAAAAAGATTTTTACGAACTATCTGACCGGCTTCGCCTACTACAACGACGGCTCTCTGATCGGGCAGCTCCGAGCGGAAGAGGGAGACAGGCGGCTGGTGAAAAAAGCAGACGTCTCACCGTACTTGATCAACGCAATCATCGCAACCGAGGACAAAAACTTCTACCACCACAATGGGATCGCTCTGCAATCGACCTTGCGCGGAGCCATCCAGGATTTCACCAATCAGCCCGTCGTGACGGGCGGCAGCACCATCACCCAGCAGCTCGTCAAAAATACGATTCTCTCTGCTGAGGTGAGCCACACGCGCAAAGCCAGGGAAATTTTCAGCGCCCTGCGGATCGAGCGCATGTTTTCCAAGGATCAGATTTTGGAAGCCTACATGAACGAAATCTATTTCGGGAAAAATGCGAACGGCTCCAACGTCTACGGGGTGCAGGCCGCAGCAAAGGGCATCTTTGGCAAAGACGTCAAAGAACTCAACCTCAGCGAAAGCTCGTACCTCGCAGGGATGATCCAAAATCCTGGCGCCTACTCACCGTTTGGCGCCGAGAGCTACGCTCGCGGGAAAGAACGCCAGAAGATGGTCCTGGACCGGATGCTGGAGAACGGGTATATCACCCAGGCGCAGTACGATACAGCCAGCAGCGCGGACCTCAAAGCCACGCTGGCCAAGCCGACCCAGCAGGCGTACCGCGAAGTGCCGTTCCTGATGATGGAAATCGAAGAGCGCGCGGCCCGCGAGCTGGTCGATGCGGACCTCAAGGAAAAAGGCCGGGACAAGGAAACGGTCGGCCGAAACGAGTACCGCCAGCTTATCGAAGAAAAGCGGCGGGACATTCTCCGCAACGGCTACAAGATCCACACAACCATTGACAAAAACGTGTACAGCATCATGCAGGCCGTCGCCAACGACCCGAAAAACTTCGGGAAGAACCGATCCTATACGATCCGCCGTTCGAACGGCACGACCGAAAAGATCGAAAACGCCTTGGAAGAAGTCGGCGCGATGCTGATCCACAACAAGACCGGAGCCATCCTCGGGATGATCGGCGGACGCGACTTTAAAGTGGAACAGACGAACCACGCCACAGCACCAAGGCAGCCCGGATCGGCCATGAAGCCGCTCGCAGCCTATGCGCCAGCCTTTGAGCTCGGCATCCTGCAGCCGGCCACACCAATCGACGACTCGCCGGTCTTGCTGGCGGACGGTCAGAACGGCTCTCACTTGCCGATGAACTGGAACAACAAATGGCAGGGGATCATGAGTGCCCGCGAGGCCTTGCGGCAGTCGTGGAACATTCCGGCCATCAAGACGTATCTCAAAGTGGGTATTCCGACTGCGCTCGAATACGTGAAAAAGATGGGGATTACCACCCTCGTGGACGCGGACAACTACGCAGCGACCGGGGTGATCGGCGGGCTTACATACGGCACGACCGTCGAGGAAATGACCAACGCGTACGCCACCTTCGCCAACCACGGCTCGTTTGTGGACGCCTACCTCATCGACCGGATCGAAGACAGTCAGGGCAAGGTCATCTTCAAGCACGAGGCGCAGCCTGTGCAGGTGTACAGCGAGCAAACCGCCTACCTGATCACCGATATGATGCGTACGGTGGTCAATTCGGGGACCGGTACCCATATCCGCAAGTACGTGCCGCGAAAAGTGGACGTCGCGGGCAAGACCGGTACGACCAACAGCAGCAACGACTTGTGGTTCGTCGGCTACACGCCTGAGCTGTCCATGGGCGTCTGGGTCGGCTTCGACGAGCCTTACCCGATGCCGGACGCCGACAAGTACGTACCGATGGTCGTATGGGGCAAGGTCATGAAAGACATCCTGGAGAAGCAGCCGAATTTGTCGTCTCCGAGCGACACGTTCAAAAAGCCGGAAGGAATCGTCAGCGCGACGGTAGACTCCAAATCCGGTCTTTTGCCGAGCGAGCTCTCCAAGGAAGCCGGGCACCTGATCACGGATATCTTCAACCGCCGCTTCGTGCCGACAAAAGTGGACGACTCCCATCAAAAGGCGCGAATCGTCACGTACAACGAAGAAAGGTATCTGGCGAAGGACGGCACGCCGGATGACTTTGTCACCGAAGGCGTCTTCTACCGTTCGCCTGATCCGCTCCCCACCAAGGAACAGATCCAGGCCAAGAACAAGAGAGTCGCGATCCGACCGCCAGACTGGGAACAGCGTCTCCCGGACGCGGAGGATCCTCGCACCGAAGTGCCGGGCGCCCCGCAATCGCCAACCGGGCTGGCTGCGAGCGCCAAAGACAAACAGACCGTGCTCACGTGGCAATCCGCAAAAGAAGCCGACCTGCTCGGCTACCGGATCTATCGGGCAGATACCCAGAACGGCTTTACCCGCATCGCAACCGTCAAAGATCCGTCGGTGCTGACGTTTACCGACACGGGAGCGACGCTGGGAGACGCGGGCTACTACGTGACCGCCGTCGATATTACCGGACAGGAGTCTCCGCCTTCCGCCATTGCGACCGCCAGCGGCACCTCGCACACGTGGGAACTTCCTGATCCGAATCCGGTGACAGACATCCCCGATCTGTCCGGTCTCCCCGGGGAAAACACAGATCCTGCAGGAACGCCGTCTGGGGAAGGCAACGTTGGAAACAACGGAAACAACGGGAACTCCGGCGATGTCTCGACCTCTCCTCCATCCACGCCGAAATCGCTGACGATCAAAACGGCGGGCGGCGGTTGGAAGCTGCAGTGGAAAGCAAACGCTGTATCCGAGCAGGTCATCGCCTACAACATTTACTTCAAACCCGATGCGACGAGCGGCTATCTGCTCCTCGACACGGTTTCCGGCACCAGCTACACACACGCTGCAGATGTGCCAAACGGCAGCTACTACATCACAGCCGTGAACAGTTACGGAGAATCGTCACAATCGAACAGCGTAACGGCAAGCGGCAACTAATACAATGAAAGAAACAGCAGAGATGGTTTCATGGCCATCTCTGTTTTTCTACAAGCACAAGGGAGGAACCCTATGGATCACGTCAAGCGTTATCACGCGCAAAAGATGACCGCGAACGGTAGGGAGCTTTTGATTGAGGGGCCGATCACAGGGAGCGAGCTCGCCTCCTTCCGCTTCGATGAAGGGCTGAAGGCGTTTCGCATTCCCGAGCAGCAGCACAAGGCACTCATCGAAATCGCCGATCTTCCGGAAGGGCGAATCATTGTGGCCCGTGAAGATGATCTGGTGCTCGGCTACGCCACGATCCTGTACCCGGACCCGATGGAGCGCTGGTCGGAAGCCAAGCTTCCGGATCTTCTGGAGCTGGGTGCCATCGAAATCAGCCATCTCATCCGGGCAAGCGGCGTTGCCAAGAAGATATTGGAGGTTGCCTTTGCCGACGATGCACTGGAAGACTTCATCGTCATCACCACCGAATATTATTGGCACTGGGACTTGAAGGGCACCGGGCTCGATGTCTGGCAGTACCGCAAAGTGATGGAAAAAGTCATGGGAAGCGTCGGCATGATTTGGATGGCGACGGACGATCCGGAAATTTGCTCGCATCCTGCCAATTGCCTGATGGCCAAAATTGGCAGCCGCGTTCCCCCCGAGACCATTGAAGCCTTCGACAGCATGCGTTTACAAAATCGCTTCTTCTATTAGGAGGACGCTTTTGCTATTTGACGCTCGCTACGGATATGCGGGCGCTTCGCCTGTGCATTCCGCCAAGTTGAAAAAGGAGGCCTCTCTCATGCGTATTGAGGATATCATGCGAAAAGATGTCGTTACGGTAAGCCCTTCCACTTCCATCGGGGAGGCGCTCCTCTTGCTCCGCGCCAATCGAATCAGGCATCTGCCGGTCCTGCAGGACGACCGTTTGGTAGGGATCGTCTCGGACCGCGACTTGCGGGATGCCCTTCCCTCCCGCCTGCTCACGCACGAGGATGACGACACCATTTTGCACAAACCGGTCATTGCCATCATGCAAAAGCAAGTCGTCACCGCCCATCCGCTCGACTTCATCGAGGATGCGTCCGCCCACATGTACGAGCACAAAGTCGGCTCTCTTCCCGTCGTCGAAGGCGAGAAGCTGGTGGGGATGATCACGGAATCCGACCTGTTTTCCAGCCTCATCGAGCTCTTCGGAGTCAACAAGCCGAGCTCGCACATCGAGGTGGAAGTAGACGACCGGGTGGGAGTGCTCGCCGAGGTCAGCCAAGTATTTCGGGAAGCCCATGTGAACGTGACCAGTGTGGTTGTCTTCCCGGGAAAAAAGCCCGCCAAGAAAAACCTGGTCTTTCGCGTACAGACGATCGACCCTCGCACCGTTCTCCATCTGCTCTCGGAAAGAGGGTTTCACGTCGTCGGCCCGACCGAAGGAGGGATCCCTCAGTGAGCCGCAATTCTCGCCTGATCTACTCACCTGACTATACGAACTACTACTTTCACGACGAACATCCATTCAATCAGCGGCGCCTGCTGCTGGCGCACGATCTGATGAAGGCGTACGGCATTCTCGACGACGCGGACATTTTGCCCCCGCGAGAGGCCACGGACGAAGAACTGGCCATGGTGCACGACCAGCGCTACATCGAATTCGTACGCGAGCAGGGCCACAGCGAAGCGGAGCTCCCACTCGCTGCCAGCTACGGTCTCGGAACCGAGGATGTCCCCTGCTTCGCCCATATGCACGAATCCGCTGCATTGATCGCGGGAGGAACGCTTCGAGCTGTCGAGGCTGTGATGAACGGCGAAGCCGAGCACGCTTTCAACCCGGCAGGTGGGCTGCACCACGCCTTTCGCGGACGAGCTTCGGGCTTTTGCATTTACAACGATTGCTCAGTGGCCATCGCCTACTTACGCAAAAAGTGGAACGCCCGCGTCTTGTACATCGATACGGACGCCCATCACGGAGACGGCGTCCAGTGGGCCTTTTACGACGATCCCAACGTCCTGACGGTCTCGATGCACGAAACGGGAAAATACCTGTTTCCCGGCACGGGGAATCTGACCGAACGAGGCGATGGAAGCGGTTACGGATACTGCGTGAACGTCCCCCTCGACGCCTTTACCGAAGACGACTCGTTCCTTGCCATCTACCAGGAGTTGGTGACGAAGCTGGCACGAGGCTTCAGGCCAGACGTCATTTTGACGCAAAACGGCTGCGATGCCCATGCGTTTGATCCGCTTACCCACCTGTCCTGTTCCATGAACATTTACGGAGCCATCCCGCGATTGGCGCACCAATTGGCACACGAACTGTGCGACGGGCGCTGGATCGCCGTAGGAGGTGGCGGCTACGATATTTGGAGAGTCGTTCCCCGCGCCTGGACCTTGTTGTGGAGTGAAATGACGGATCAGCCCCTGACTGACGGACCGCTTCCCGAATCGTGGAGCGAAAAATGGCAGCCGCACTCCAGCCTCGTCCTGCCCAAGAGGCTGTACGATGAACCGTTCCCCGCCATCCCCCGCCGGGCTGAAATTACGCAAAAGAACCAAGTAACGCTGGAGCGGGCCCTGATGTACGCCCCGATCGGACCGGAGTCGTCTTCGAGCGGCTTGTCAGAATAGCTCGACTGAACGCTTCCGAACATGCAAAAAAGCGCGCAGACCTCGTATCCGTTTGATACGTAGCCTGCACGCTTTTTTTCCATCAAGTTTGTGGTGCAGCTTCTTCGGGGCTCAGCTTATCAGCACCCTCTCAGGAGGAAAGGCTGCTCACCAGCTGTTCGAGCTCCGCCGGCTGGTAGCCCTTCACTGCTTTGTCGCCGACGACCGTCACCGGCACGCCCATGAAGCCGAAGCGCTCCACTTCTTCTTGGTAAGTACGGCTCGTCATGACATCCCGCACCTCAAAAGGGATGCCTTTCGCGGTCAGCCACCCTTTCACCAAATTGCAATCGACGCAGTTTTGGGTGGAATAGACGATGACACCGGCTGCTTCGGTCGTCTGGCTCAGCATGTTGCGAACGATCGCAAAGGATCTTTCGGAGGCGAGCTTGGTGAATTCCACAAAGTTGACATGAGCGGATCCGTCCGCCTTATCCGACATGGAGCGAACGACTACAAACGGCACGTCATTCATCGCGCACACCTGTCCAACGGAAGCTCCCTCCATCTCGGTGCAATGGGCATCGAACTGCTTATGGAGCCACTGCACTTTTTCCCTGCTGGCGACGAACTGGTCGCCGGACAGAATGCGGCCGCTTACGACCTGCACATCCGCTTCCAGTTCCTTTCCCGCCTCGACCGCCTGGCGTATCAGTTCTTCGTCCGCTTTCCATACCCATTGGTCTGTAAACGGAATTTGCCCGGGAGCAAAACCGAGCGGCGATACATCGATGTCGTGCTGGATGCAGTCCGTCGAGACGACGATATCCCCGATGTTCAAATCCGGGTGGACAGCCCCCGCCACTCCCGTAAAAATGACCCGATCCACCTGGAACTGGTCGATCAAAATTTGCGTGGTAACCGCGGCGTTGACCTTTCCTACGCCTGATTTGCAGAGGACGACGGATTTTCCTTCCATCTCCCCTTCGTAATAGGTAATCCCCGCTTTGACGGTCTCTTTCGTCTGACCCATCGCTGCCAAGTAAAGCGCGATTTCCTCATCCATCGCGCCGATGATGCCGATGCGCATACTACCCCTCCTCATGCTGGTCGATCTGTGTCCCGTTCTTACGCTTCTTCGGGCCTGGTGCTCTCTCGGTATTCAATTCGGTGCGGCAGCAGGACGACGTGTTCTTCCACGTGCTCGTTGTTCATGTATTTGGTCAACAGACGCATGGCCACCGCACCGATGTCGTACATCGGCTGTACGACGGACGTCAGGCGCGGGCGCACCATTTCGACCAGTCGGATATTGTCATGGCCGATCACTTCAATGTCTCCAGGCACGTTCAGGCCGGAATCCTGGATGGCGTGGATCGCTCCGATCGCCATCTCGTCATTGGCCGCAAAAATCGCCGTCGGCGGCTCCGGCAGCTGCAGAAACTGTTTCGTAAGCGAAAGGCCGGATTCATAGAAGAGGTTGCCGGTGGCCACAAGCTCGTCCACCAGCCCGATACCTGCGTCGATCAACGCTTTTTTATACCCTTCGAAGCGCATCAGTCCGCTCAGCGGATCGTTCAGCGGTCCGGTAATCATCGCGATCCGCTTGTGCCCGCGCTGGACCAGAGCTTCCGTCGCATCGTAGCCGGACTGGTAATGGTCGATGCTGACGGACGGCAACACATTGTCGGCGTCCCGCGTAGCCGCCAGTACAGTCGGAACCGATGTGCTCGTAAGCGCCTGCAGGTGGTCTTCCTTGATTTCCGCGCCCATGAAGAGCAGCCCGTCCACTTGTTTTTCCAAAAGCGTATTGATCAATTGCAATTCCTTTTCCATCCGTTGATCGGAGTTGCACAAAATAATGTTATACTTGTACATCGTCGCGATGTCCTCAATACCGCGAGCCAACTCAGAAAAAAACAAGCTGGAGATATCCGGAATGATGACACCGACCGTCGTTGTTTTTTTGCTGGCGAGTCCGCGCGCTACAGCGTTTGGCCGATACCCCAGCCGCTCGATGGCAGCCAATACTTTTTTCCGGGTCAAAGGTTTCACATTGGGATTTCCGTTCACTACCCGCGAAACCGTCGCCATCGAAACCCCCGCTTCTCTTGCCACGTCATAGATTGTTACCGGCATCACACACCCTCACTTTCCCCATTTAATGGTTTTCATAATCATTTTCAAAAATGTATGCAACTATGATACGACAAGCCGTACGCGGTTGCAATCGTTTTTGGCTTGTCGTCTTCTTCCTATTTCATCAGTTTGTTCATCGTTTTCAAAAGCTCGTCGATCACGTCGCTATCGCCTTGCTGAATGCGGTCGATGACGCAGCTTTTCATATGGCCTTCCAGAAGTATTTTGCCCACAGAGTTCAATGCTGACTGTACGGCAGCGATCTGGTTCAAGATGTCATCGCAGTACACGTCTTTCTCGACCATTCCCCGAATCCCCCGGATTTGTCCCTCTACACGGTTGAGACGGGATATGAGGTTGGACTTGATTTTGTCCGGTCGCATCGTCGCGCGTTCCGACGAGCAGCATTGGTCGTGTTCATTCATCTGGCACATCCCCCTTCTGCCGTTACCAGCACGTACTCTTAGCTTACTTCGTCGATTCTCTTTCGTCAAATAAGGAAGGAGGCCTCCCCCGCATGCAGGAAAGCCTCCTTTGCCATCGCTTATCGAATTAACCGCGAGCGGTAACCACTTCGCCTTTGTACAAGCCGGAAGCGAGCAGAGCATCCACGAAGCTGTTGAAATCCGGGATGTTCAGCTGCTGCTTCGCGTCGGACAACGCCACGTCCGGATCCGGGTGAACTTCGACCATAATTCCGTCCGAACCGACTGCGATCCCAGCTTTTGCCGTCGGCAGCAGCAGATCGCGGCGTCCGGTCGAGTGAGTGACGTCCACGAATACCGGCAGGTGAGTCTCTTGCTTGAGGAGCGGCACTGCCGAGATGTCGAGGGTGTTGCGGGTCGCTTTCTCGTACGTGCGGATACCGCGCTCACACAGCATGACCTGCGTGTTGCCTTCCGACAAGATGTATTCCGCTGCGTAAATGAACTCCTCGATCGTAGCCGAGAGGCCGCGTTTCAGCAAAATCGGCTTGTTGATGCGTCCGGCCGCTTTCAGCAGCTCGAAGTTCTGCATGTTGCGCGCGCCGATCTGGATGACGTCGATGTAGTTGCTGGCCATTTCCAGGTCAGCCGGCGTCACGATCTCGCTGATTGTCACGAGGTTGTACTCGTCACCGATGCGCTTCAGGATCTGCAAGCCTTCTTCGCCCAGACCCTGGAAGTCGTATGGAGAGGTGCGTGGCTTGTACGCTCCGCCGCGCAGGGTACGCAGACCGCGCTTCACGTGGTTTTCTGCCACTGCTTTTACTTGCTCGTAGCTCTCGACCGAGCAAGGGCCCGCGATCAGAATCGGATTGCCGGCACCGAATTCCACGCCTTTTACGGAAATCACTGTATCTTCCGCCTGCTTTTTGCGGCTGACGAGCAGGACTTTCTTCTTGTCGTCGTTTTGCAGGTCGAGAGATACTTGGAAGATTTGCTTGAACAAATGGCGAACGGTATTGTCATTGAACGGACCTTTGTTGTTTTCTACCAAAAGGTTGAGCATTTGACGCTCGCGCTCCGGATCAAAGCGATTGCTGCCCTGCTTTTCCTTCTCCTTGCCCAGCTCCTGCACCAGCGTCGCACGCTTGTTAATCAACTCGAGAATCTGCAGATTGATTTCGTCGATCTGTTTGCGCATGGTATCGATCACATCGTGTGCCATGTCTCTCCACTCTCCTCTTCACTTTTGTTTCTCATTTCGGGTCTTTATCGATAAATTAGGGTTATTATAATCGATTCAAACTCCCTTGTCAGCAGTTTAGCGCCAAAAAGCGCGAAAGTAAATTGCAAATGTTTTGCAAATCTTCAAATCAACCCGGAAGATTCGCTGATTCGACAGGATTCTCCTTTGCGAAAGTCGAATAATTGGATAAAAGTACATATCTTTGCACGATATTCATCCAGAACGAGGAGTGACCTGACCTTTGTCTGAGCATACGGAAACAGCTACCAAAGAGCTGATCTTTTCATTAGATATCGGAACGCGCAGCGTGGTCGGCCTGATCGTAGAGGCTGACCACGAACAATACCGGGTCCTGGACCTGGCCATTCGGGAGCATGACGAGCGTTCCATGCTGGACGGGCAGATCCACGACATTGTCGCGGTCGCCAAAGTGATTCGGCAAATCAAGGAAGAGCTGGAGCAAAAATTCGGGCCGCTCCACCAGGTAGCGGTCGCAGCTGCAGGCCGTTCCCTGCGCACCCGGAGAGTCCGGACGGACATGCCCCTCTCCCGCCATGCCTTTATCAACCGGGAAGACGTGCTTGCGCTGGAATTCGCCGCCGTCCAGGAAGCCCAGGCCCAGCTGGCGCAAGAGCTGAAAGACCAGGATGTCACCCGTTATTACTGCGTCGGATACAGCGTCGTGAACTACTATCTGGACGGCGAAGTCATCGGCAGCCTGATCGATCAGCGGGGGGATACCGCGAGTGCGGATGTCATCGCCACCTTCCTTCCACGGGTGGTCGTCGACTCTCTGATCGCCGCTCTCAAGAGGTGCGACCTGGAAATGAAGGCGCTGACGCTGGAGCCGATCGCCGCCATCAACGTACTGATTCCGGTCACGATGCGCCGTTTGAACATCGCCCTCGTCGATATCGGGGCCGGCACGTCGGACGTCGCCTTGACGGAAGAAGGGGCGATTACCGCTTACGGAATGGTCCCGGTGGCCGGAGACGAGATTACGGATGCACTCATGAACGCCTTCCTGCTGGACTTCCCGATGGCGGAGGAAGTGAAGCGGGTGCTTTCCACCCAGGAGTCCGTCTCGTTTACCGACATTTTGGGCATGGAGCACACCATGACCGCGGCAGAAGTGACAGCGGCAATCGATGCCGACATTCACCTGCTGGCGGAGAAAATCGCGTTTAAGATCCTGGAATTGAATGGAAAGGCACCGCAAGCCGTCATGCTGATCGGCGGAGGCAGTCTCACCCCCGGCCTGACCGCGAAAGTGGCGCAGGTGCTGAACATCCCAGCCGCGCGGGTGGCTGTCCGCGGCGGTGATGCGATCAAGCAATACGTCGGGGACCACCCGCAGCTTAGCGGACCCGAGTTCGTCACACCGGTCGGGATCGCGGTCGCTGCCCGCAGGCATCCGCTCCGCTACGTCACGGTCACGGTCAATGACGCGCCTCTGCGGATCTTTGACCTGCGCAAAATGACGCTGGGCGATGCCTTGGTCGGCGCGGGCCTGGACATTCGCCGCCTCTACGGGCGACCCGGACTGGCTATGACGGTCACGGTCAACGGCAGAATGAAGATGATCCCGGGCAAGCACGGCACTCCTCCCGTGATCGAGAAAAACGGGGAAGCGGCCGGGTTGGACGCCCCGCTCGTGGACGGCGATCAAATCGTCATCGTGCCCGGGCAGGACGGAGAAGACGCGCGTATACAAGCCAAGGATTTGCTGGACCAGTTGGACACGCTGGAAATACACTGCAACGGCCGGCCTCTTTCTCTCGGTCCGGTCATCCTGGTCAACGGCAAGCCGCAATCGCTAGAGGCGGCGGTGCCGGACCGCAGCGAGGTAGAGATCCGCTTGCCGCGTACGGTGGGAGAAGTGCTGCAAATCGCCGGCGTGCTATCTGAATCCGGGCAGGACGAGACTCCATCCCAGCCCTACCAGTTCACGGTAAACGGCCATTCGTATTCAATCCCGTCCCGCTCCACCACGATCGAGCTAAACGGCAAGACTGCCTCGGCTTCCGATTACATCCGTCAGGGCGACGAGCTGCTGTATCGGGTGGAAGATGTGCCGTTGCCGACGATTCGGGACGTGATCCCGCTGGAAGAGTGGGTGCAGGAGACGATCACGGTCCATTTCAACGGGGAGCCTGTCGTCTTGCCGGTGGCCCAGGTGACGATCACAATGGACGGCAAGACTGCCCAGGCCGAGGACCTCATCTTGGACGGAGCGGTGATCACTGTCAAGTCGGCGCCTGCCGCCACACCTGTATTCAGCGATGTATTCCGCTACGTCGACGTCTCTTTGGAAAAACCGGATCGAGAAAGCATCACTGGCTTCGTGATGCTGGTAAATGGGGAGGTCGCCTCCTTTCAGACAGAGCTGAAAAGCGGAGACAAGCTGGAGCTGTATTGGGACTAATGAAAAAGAGCTGCCGACTCCCTGGGGTCGCAGCTCTTTTGACTTATTAGGCTTTCATGGCATCCGCAATGGCATCCTTGGTGATTTTCCAGTGGGAGGTGTGCCATTTGACTTGTCCTTCTTCCAGCAGGAAGATTTGCGGGGACTCATGCTTGATGGCGAACCGCTCTGCCACCGCATTGGATACCGGACGGTCTTCGATTACGAAAATGACGGCCGAGGGCACTTCCTGCTCCTGCAAAAACGCTTGAAACTCCCCGTACGCCGCCGCGCTGATCGGGCAGGTGGTGCTGTGCTTGAACAAGAGCCTTTTTCCGCCTTCCGCGACAAACTGATCGAGTTCTTCGGTGGAATGGAGCTGCTTTTGTGCCATGTCGAATCTCTCCTTTTGTTTACTTCCATGTGGTTCAGTATACAAAAACCGGCAGCGGGAAGTCTACGCCCGCGATGCACAATGCTCGCTTAGAAAACCTGGCTACGCCATGCCTTTTGGCGGAGCCGCGTACCCAAAGGGCACAAGTCTCGCTATCTCACTGTGTTCGAAGTCTCGCTATGTTGCCCTTATACTGGATAGGAATTTTGCTAAATTCCGATCTGTACAAAAGAAAAGACGCCCTCTAAGGCGCCCCTCCCCCTTCTTACACCATGATTTTGGTCAGTCTCTCTCTGAGCTCCAGCATCCACTTTTCGTCACCCAGCGATTGCGCCAGCAAAAACAGATCCAAGAGTTCGTTGACCTTCTCGCCCAATGCTTCCCGAACCGACGAATTCGTTCTCTCATTGGAAATCAGTACCAATATGTTGGATAACTCTGACATTTCTTCGAACTCGATGGCCTGGCGTTCGGGATGTTGCCCCAGTTCCTCCATCAATGCTTTCAAATCGCCTTTAATGACATCCACTACTTGGGAATGAGCACAGCAGTCATCCACGCAGACGTGCACCGGTACGTTCAGGATCTTGACCCGGTTGCGGTACACGACGTTGCGCAGCACGATTTCCATGTCTTTTCCGCAGCGGCTGCATTTCTTCTGCATCTTTTCACCTCAATTCCACATATGTATACCCCTCATATATTCGTGAAACCCCTCTTCAATCCTGCTAAACATTTGGTGGTACATGGTGGATGAGGTGGCAGATAAAGATAAGCTCGAAGCGTTTGAAAACCCAAAAAAGCGATGCCTGTAAAAGGGCACCGCTTCTGCTGATGGAACATGCTTCTTGGATCCGGTGGCGGATCAGGCGTAGATCGCGTTTACTTTTTCACAATGGGGGCAAACAGCAACCTTGCCCGTATGTCCGGCTTCGTCCTCTACCCGATACCCTGTGATTCGTTCGGAGAAGCAAAACAGGCACTCCGTATTGAAATCCATGTCGTACTGGGCCTTCCAGACGATGGATTTGAAGTCTTCTCCTACATTGATCGTAATGGGAACTAAGTCGTGCTGGAGGCTGGACAATGATCTTTGCATCCTCATGACATCCTTTCGATATAGCAAAGTCTTTTGGTATCCTCTAGCTTTTCCTGATTTTCAGAATAATAAACATAGCCACTGGAACAGAAAAAAGGACGGCGGAAGAATCTTCCCAAAAATAGGCGGATGCCCGTATCGGCGCTGTGCGAAAACCCATATGTTATGGGTGTAAGCACAACGAGGCTTAACACACAAAAGGAGGATGTTTTCTCTATGAGTAGCATTTTCAACGGCGAATTCGACGGGTTCACCATTGTATTGATTCTGTTCATCCTGCTCGTGATCGTCGGCTGCGGCTGCGATTGATTCGGTTCCAACAAACATAGGCACATTTCGGCTGACAGCTGCATATATATGAAAACCGAATCCTGCTCAAGCGCGTTTTCACGCACGCTACCCGCCTCCTGCGGGTAGCTTTTTTGTAGGCAGGTTGTGGTACAATACATACTGAATGATATGGAAAGCGAGGGATACCCTTCCTATGAAAGATCCACGTATCGAAAAACTGGCGGATGTGCTGGTCAACTACTCCACACGGGTGCAGCCGGGTGAACACGTATTGATTTATGCGATCGGGCAAGTCACCGACCTGGTGAAAGCCGTCATCGCCAAGGTATATGCTGCAGGGGGCAACCCTTACGTTCAACTGATCGATCAAACCGTCCAGCGCGAGCTCTTGCTCCATGCCAATGAGACACAGCTGGAAGTCATGCGGGAAGCAGATGTTGCCTTCATGAAGAAAATGGATTGCTACATCGGCATTCGCGGGGCAGACAACATCAGCGAACTGGCTGATGTCCCGGGCGACAAAATGCAAATGTACTCCAAGCTCTTTCAGCGCCCTGTCCTGGACGTCCGCGTACCGGAAACCAGATGGGTCATCCTGCGCTACCCGAATGCGTCCATGGCCCAGCTCGCGAATATGAGCACAGACGCCTTCGAAGATTTTTACTTCAAGGTGTGCACACTCGACTACGGCAAAATGGACAAAGCGATGGACAGCCTGGTAGAGCTGATGGAAAAGACGGACAAGGTGCGCCTCACCGGTCCCGGAACCGACCTGACCTTCTCGATCAAAGGCATCCCGGCGATCAAATGCGCCGGAAACGCGAACATTCCCGACGGCGAAGTGTTTACTGCCCCTGTGCGCGACTCTGTCAACGGGACCATCTCCTACAACACTCCTTCGCCCTACCAGGGCTATACGTATGAAAATATCAAGCTGACTTTCAAGGATGGCAAAATCATCGAGGCGACCGCGAACAATACCGAAAAAATCAACGAAGTGTTCGATACGGACGAAGGGGCCCGCTACGTCGGCGAGTTTGCCATTGGGGTCAACCCGTTCATCCAGAACCCGATGAAAGACATCCTGTTCGACGAGAAGATCGACGGAAGCTTCCACTTCACGCCCGGACAAGCCTACGAAGAAGCCTTCAACGGCAACAAGTCCTCCATCCACTGGGATCTGGTCATGATCCAGCGGCCGGAATGGGGCGGCGGCGAGATCTGGTTTGACGACCGTCTGATCCGCAAAGACGGGCGCTTCGTCATCCCTGAGCTCGAGTGCCTGAACCCCGAAAACCTGAAGTAACCCCCTCTATCAGAGCCGGCACAAGGCCCGCCGCCGTGTAGAGAGGGATGAGTTCTGCCAAAAAAAGCGAAGGGCGCGCTCATCGAGAGGTCCCTTCGCTTTTTGGTATATCCTGCCTGATGGTAATCATTTTCTTTGCCTACACGGGAACGGAACACGCCGGCTGTTTGAGCAGGCTGGGCGACTTTTGCTCCAGAAACGCAATGGTCGACTCCAAGTGATGGATGGTATATTCCCAGCAAAAACGCTGATATTCGTCAAACTCGGCTGACAGTTTGCTGAATGTAGCCCTGCTTTGCTCCAGCAGATGGCGCTGAATCTCTATACAGCTGTCGAGCAATTCCTGCTGCTCTTCCGGGCTTCGGCTTTTCCCGAAGAAGATTTTGACCAACATGTCAGAACGCAGCACAGGCGGTACGATCGGCGTCTGAATTTCTTGGCGGAACGTCTCTTTTCCCGTATCCGTAATCCGGTACAAAATTTTGTTTGGTTTGCCGGATTGGATAATCTCCTGTTTCGTCACGTGCCCCTCTTCCTCCAGCTTTCTAAGAGCCGGATAGATCGCTCCGAAGCTCGCGTCGTAGAAGAAGCCGATGCTGTTGGTAAACGCCTGCTTTATGTCGTACCCGCTCATCTCGCCATAGCTCAAGAAACCAAGTATGATCGTTTTGACATCCATCTCTTCGCATCCTCCAATTCCATTCGTTTCTTTTCTCTCTCTGTGTCGGCCCCTCTGATCGATTCCCGCTTTCCGTGCGGGGGATCAATGAATGCCTTTATGTTCAAAATATTCTTTAACTAAATGTATTATAATTGGATTCTAATAATTATACCAATGGGATTTCTTTATTATATCAATCAAAAATAATGATATATCACATCTGTCATAGCAGACGCCTGTGGAAAATTGGGCTTCCCTTCACTGCGGACCTCCCATAAGATGATACATACCTATCTGCTGTACGTAGGGGGAGAAATCGGTGAAAAGTAAAAAATGGTCCCATTATACGCGGGTAAAGTACCCCGTGAGCAGCAGCAGTTTGCATCCCTTCAACTTTTTCGTGCCTATCGTAGAACGTGTGCAAGAGGGAGTGGTCTCCATCGTCACCGAGGATGCTCCCCATTCCAAAAACGTGGACTCCTTGATTCGCAGTCTGATCAACGAAGAAGAACAGCCAAATACCACGGAGCGAAGTTTTGGCTCCGGCTTCCTCTTTCACCCGAAGGGGTATATCCTCACCAGCGAACACGTTATCGGCAAATCCAAAAACATTTACGTCAAGCTCTTCAACGGGCGCGTATTCGAAGCGCAGCGCATTCTGTCCGATCGGGTACGCGACTACGCCGTCATCAAGATCGATGCCGATTGCCGCTTGTTTCCGCTGCCCTTGGGGAGCTCCGCCCATACCAAAGTAGGGGAATGGGTCATCAGCGTCGGTTCCCCGCCTGTCGCCAAAGAGGCAAAATGAATTCGCGTTAGATGACGCTTCGTTCGCCCGAAAGGTCTTTCGAAGGATTTTGTTTTGCTTTTTCCTCGATCAGATGCAGGGCAAACTGAACGGGTCTTCGGATCGCCTCCTCGTAAAGAGCCAGTTCTCCCATCTGGCGGAAGACTTCCCTCCCCGGTTTTGGGTTCACTTCGATCAGCCAGACCTTTCCGTCCACATCCACTCCGATATCCAGGCCGAATTCCATCATGCGGCCAAACCGCTCCTCGAGCACACGCGCAACCTGATGGGCCATCTGATGGCATTCGCGCAAGATCGTCCCCGCCTGTTCCTCGCCAAACCGCTTGGCAACCAGTACATGGAACGGTACGGCCTTTCCCCCACCGTGCAAATTGGAGGTGGCGCTGCCGCTTTTCCCGACTCTCGCACCGCATCCCGTCACCCGCCATTCGCCTTTCCCGTCCTTTTGGATCAACAGCCGCACGTCCGTTACCCGGCGAGGGACAAGCCCCAGATCGAGCCCTTGCTGAACCAGAAAATTGCCACCCTGAATGCTTTCATCACGGACCCATCGCTTCACCCAGCTTCCCGCCTGCTCCGCTGTACGGAGGCTAGCCGTCCGCTGTCCGTAGCGCTTGTCGCGTCCCGAGATCTCGTATCCGTTTGCCCGCGCGACGACCTTTGCGATGCCTCTTCCGCCTGTCCCGTTGCCGGGCTTCACGTAAAGAATCGGGTACCGCTTCAGCATGGCTTTGAACCTTTCCGGCGAGTATACGCTAGTAGCGGGTATCCACTGCTGGACCCTTTCGTCGCTTGCGAGAAGCTGGGTCACTCTCCACTTTTTGCTGAACGGGCTGTTGGCAAAGTCAAACAGACCGCTATGGCGCAGCTTCATATAGGCGGGCACCCGCCTCCGGTAACGGTCGATGACGATCTGCGGCCATGGATGCCACCCGCTCTCCCATCCACCGTTTGCCTTGGGAACGAATCCGCGGATTTTCCTCCCCCGCGCGAATACGTCCTGGTGGGAGAACAAGAACACATCGGCTCCCAGCTTTCGGCCAGCTGCGACCAGTCTGCGCAGGTAGCCCGGCTCCGCAAAGCGCATCCCCTCTCTCCACGTCAAGATCCCGATGACTTTTTTCGCTGGCATGCAAGTCCCCTCTTTCCTCGCTATTTTCTCCCACATTGTATGTGCGCCCACGGACCGCCGTAACGGGAGTCCGGGAAACAGGCTCGTTTGCTCGTTTCTCCCGGGCATTGGCAGAGTAGGCTGTCCGTTTTTCGGTGAATATTAGTGGTGTGCCCACAGTAAACTTCTGTTACTTACTTTTTTCAAGTCCGTGTGCTACAATATGAGGTAATTCAAACATGCTGTAGAGGTGACGCCGTCATGAGTCAAGATTTTTGTGGCGAACACATGTGTCCGAAGTACGAAGGGGCGATGAACGTCCTGGGAAAACGCTGGACGGGCTTGATCCTCCACGTGCTGATGCGCGGCACGGTACGCTTCAAGGACATCCGGGAAATGGTCCCGCATATGAGCGACAAGATGTTGTCGGAACGGCTGAAGGAACTCGAAGAGCTGGAAATCCTGGAGCGGAAAGTGTACCCGGAGATTCCCGTTCGGATCGAATACGAACTCACAGAAAAAGGAAAGGATCTGCGTCCTGTTGTCGAATCCATACACGAATGGGGACAAAAATGGATGTAGTTCCCCCCGCCTCGTCCCAGACAGGATGAAGCGGGGCTTTTTTTGTTCGGGTCAGGCATAAGCCCCCTTCTCGTGTTGTAGACTCTAGCATCCCAACGCGACAGGAGGGGGCTTATGCGGACAGCTGTCTACATTCGGGTCAGTACGGATGATCAGGCTCGCGAAGGCTTTTCTATCCCTGCTCAGCGGGAAAAGCTGCTTGCGTACGTGCACTCCCAGGACTGGACTGTCTCTGACCTGTACGTGGATGAGGGGGCAAGCGCCAAGGATACCAACCGGCCCGAGCTTGCGCGGCTTTTGGCTGACGTGCGCAGCGGCGGGATCGACGTGGTCCTCGTCTATCGGCTGGATCGGCTTACGCGGTCTGTACTCGATCTGTATCGGCTGCTTCAGGAATTCGAGGAGTACGGTGTCCGATTCAAGAGCTGTACCGAGGTATACGATACGACGACGGCGATGGGCCGCCTGTTCATTACGCTGGTGGCTGCCTTGGCGCAGTGGGAGCGGGAAAACCTGGGTGAGCGCGTCAGGCTCGGGATGGAACAGATGGTCAAGGAACGGAAACGGCCTGGCGGACCGCCTCCATACGGCTATGAGCTGGCGGATGGCAAGCTGGCAGTCCATCCCGAAGAAGCCTCCGTCGTACGCATGATGTTTGAGAGCTACAACCGAGGCGAGTCGCCGCGCAGCATTGCGGAGCACGCCAATCGCGGGGGAGCGAGGGGGAAAAACGGGGCGCGCTGGAGCGCCGGAGCGGTTTTGCGCCTGTTGAAAAACCCTGTGTACTACGGAGCCCTGCGCTGGAATTTTACGGACTCCGGCCAGCGGCAAAACGCTCCTGACGAATGGCTGCTGGAAGAAGCGGCCCACCCCGCCATTGTCGGGGAAGACTTGTTTCGTCAGGTGCAGGATCGGATCGGGCAGCGCGGTTCCCGGCATCCCCGGGTCCTCTCTTCGTCTCTGCTGTTTTCCGGGCTGCTATATTGCTCTCGCTGCGGCTCGCCCATGCGCGGGAAGACGACGCGAATCGGCAAAAGAGACGGCGGCTGCGCTTCGCACACCTACTACACGTGCCGTGCGAAGCGCACCGGCACCGGCGCCTGCGATGCCGCTGCCATTCGCGAAGACCTGCTGGAGCTGGCCCTGCTCGGCCAACTGCTGCTGTATCCGCAGCCGATCCGGGAGGCAGCTGCTGCTGCATGGAACACGGCCCGGCTTTCAGCGGGCAGGGAGACTGGATCGGTGGAAGCCGAGCTTTCGGCCAAGCGAAGACGATGGGAAAAAGCCTACGAAGAAGGGCTGATCACCTTGCCTGCCTTTCGGGCAAAGCTGGATGAGCTTGACGATTTGGCGAGAAAAGCTTCCCGTCCGCTTCTCCGGTCAGCTTCGAGCGACACGGCTTGCGGCCAAGCGGATTCAGGCTGCCCAACCGATTACCGTGCGCTTCTCGACTGGAGAGAGGTGTGGTCCTTCGCCACCCGCGAGGAAAAACGGCAACTGATCACGACGCTGGTTGAGCGGTTGGATGCCGAAGCCCTCACCACTTCCAGACGCAACCGCCAAGTGCGCCTGACCCATTTGCTCTTTCGCTGACACTTTTTGGCCGTTCGGAAACAGGCGGTTCCCCGCTTGGTTTGGAAAATTCGGTCACAGCAGGGATCATCAGCGCAAAAAACCGCCGCTTGCAGGTCGCCAAGCGACTGTACGAGGAAATATTCCAGACGGACGCCGCCATCAATCCCGGGAACAGCGGCGGACCGCTCATCAACCTGAACGGAGAAGTCATTGGACTGAATGCGTTTATCATTCAGTCGAGCCAGTGTCTGGGCTTTGCCATCGGAATCGACGCTCTGAAAAACCAGTTGGACCATTACGTATTCAAATGAAAAAACAACAAACCTTCTCAGGACGTAAGGCAGGTCGGCTGCGCCACGCATCGGCGTAGCCTCTGTTACAGGCGTCCACTCGTTTTTTCACAGGAGAAATCCTGCCTGCGCCATGCCTTTTGGCGGAGCCGCGGTTATCAATTCCTATCTGCACAAAAAGACCCCGTCTAGCGGGACGGGGCTTGCTTCTCAAAGGCGATCAGATACACATCTTGGCCTTCCGAGTTGATCTGCTCTTCCGCTTGCTTGAGCTGCTGCAGCTGGGCGGCCGTCAGCTGCGCAATCGGCAATTCGTTCAGGCGATTTTGTTCCATAGCGCTTCATTCCTCCGTGGTTATCAGACTCCTCACTAGTCTGTCCTGCCCGGAAGGTATGTATTTACGCCGTCTTGTGAAAAGCTTTGGCGATGGCCGAACACGAGCGTTTGCAGAACAAGATGGGCAGTTCCCGGTCTTTTGCCTGGCTCTTTACGGTTTTGGCCAAATTGTGATTGACATAGTCCGTCAGCACGAGAATCATGTGAATCCCCGAAGGAATTTTCACGCCGGTCTGCGAGCTTTTGCGCCCCGTTACGTGATGGATTTCCTGGAATCCTCTCTCCTGCAAAAAATCGATGATATTTCCCAGGCGATCTCCGCCAATGACCAGAATCGATGACATAACCATAGTACCTCCTTCAATGTTTGGATGATGGATCTATGTTGTTTTTCATTCGTTATTGATAATGAATATCACTCTTACTGATAAATATTATCATTCCCATTTACCTTTGACAATACTCTCCATGATATCTTTTTTAATCAGACACAAAACTAAGGACAATGAAAGGAAACTGTACATATTTCTTGCCCGGTGTATTTTTCCAACGGTATAATGAACAAATATAGATCATTGCGAGGAGGTGGCGTAGGGTGCAAGACTTTTCCCAGCTGCACGCCATATTCGATCGAACAAGAGGGTATATCAACCGCTTCATGGGCATTATTCAACCGATCATTGACGCTGCCCAGGACGAGCATACCCGACTGTACTATCACCACATTTTGGAAGAAGAAGAGCAGCGCTTGGGCCGTCTGGAAGAACTGATTCCGCACCTGGCAGAACTGTCTGCCGAAAACAAGCCGGATCAGCTGAGCGACCGCGAGCTGTCCCAACTGCTTTCGGATATCAATCTGGAACGTTTTGGCCTGCACAATTTCCGCGAGCATCTGGAGCTGTCCCTGTATGAATTCCGGGACGAGGAGACCCGCCAGACGCTTGACGGCATGCGCGAGAAGACGCACGCCGACTACCTTCAGGTAAAAGAGATCATGAGCAGGCTGAGCGAACGCTTCTCCGACGTCTATCACGCCGATCTCACCGATCACGACGAAGGACATGACGTCCATCAGGTGGACCATCTGAAAGCGTCCGCGAACGCCCCGCAAGGCGTCGCTTCCGTGATCAAGCACGCTCCTGCCCCCGCTCCCGGGAAGAAAGGGCTGACTGTCGGCAGCCTGAAAGGTTTGTAAAAGAAAGAACGATCCTGTATGACTTGGAGGGAACTGCTATGGACAAGCTTCGCAAATATCCGGATTCGCCCTTGACCCAGGAGGAATGGGCCCAACTGGACGCCACAATCGTCGAAATGGCCCGCCGCCAGCTGGTCGGCCGCCGCTTCATCGATATTTACGGACCGCTGGGTGAGGGCATTCAGACCATCACCAACGACGTGTACGAGGAATCCCGCTTCGGGGGTCTGAGCCTGCGCGGAGAATCGCTGGAAATGACCCAGCCGAGCCGCCGCGTCAGCATGACCATCCCGATCCTGTACAAAGACTTCATGCTCTACTGGCGCGATGTGGCACAGGCTCGCACCCTCGGCATGCCGCTCGACATGGGCGCTGCGGCCAATGCGGCTTCGGCCGGCGCTCTGATGGAAGACGATCTGATCTTCAACGGCGCAGCCGAATTCGATTTGCCCGGCCTGATGAACGTGAAAGGCCGCCTCACTCACCTCAAGAGCGACTGGATGGAGTCGGGCAACGCGTTTGCCGACATCGTGGAAGCCCGCAACAAGCTGCTGAAAATGGGCCACAGCGGTCCTTACGCCCTGGTTGTATCCCCTGAGCTGTACGCCCTGCTGCATCGCGTGCACAAAGGAACGAACGTGCTGGAGATCGAGCACGTGCGCAATCTCGTCACGGATGGCGTCTTCCAATCGCCGACCATCAAAGGGCGCTCCGGTGTCCTCGTGGCTACCGGCCGACACAATCTCGACCTGGCGATCGCCGAAGACTTCGACTCGGCTTTCCTCGGCGACGAGCAAATGAACAGCCTGTTCCGCGTGTACGAGTGCGTCGTCCTGCGCATCAAGCGCCCGAGCGCGATTTGCACACTGGAAGAAACCGAAGAATAAACAACAAAACGTCCCTTTTGCCCGCGAATCGCACGGCTGAGGGACGTTTGTTTGTGTCCGAGAAAAAAGACAGCCAATCCGATGGCTGTCTTTTTGCAAATGGCTTTATTTTGTGGCGGCAACTTCGTTTTGGCTGTAGGCGGCCAATGCTTTGCTCAACCGGGAAATGGCCAGCTGTGTATCTTCGCGATTGAGCAGCGTGTAGTTCAACCGCATCGTGTTTACTTTCTGCTCCGCCGCATAGAACGGTTTGCCCGGTACGAAGGCCACCCCTTCTTTTACCGAAAGGGCCAGCAGTTTTTCCGAATCCACATGCTCCGGCAGATTTACCCAGAGGAACATGCCGCCGCGCGGTTTTTCCCATGTCACGCCTTCCCATTGCTGCTGGGTCATCAGCTCGTGCATCCACTCCATCCGTTCCTTGTAGGAAGTGCGGATCTTTTCGATGTGGCTTTGCAGATCAAAGCGGGACAACAGCTGATGCAGGGCGATCTGGTCGATGGTGCTGGACTGCAGGTCGACGGCTTGTTTCGCTTTGACCATCATCTGGATGACACGAGAGTCTCCGATTGCCCATCCTGTGCGGAGTCCAGGCGCCACAATCTTGGAAAACGTGCTCGTGTAGACGACACAGGAATCGGTCGGATGCTCATCGAGCGAGAAAATCGAACGGTATGGAGCCTCTCCGTCGAACTGGATCTCGCCGTACGGATCGTCCTCCAGGATCAGGATGTTGTTTTCCTTGCATTGACGAAGCAGGCCGAGGCGGCGTTCCACCGACCATACTTTTCCGGTCGGGTTTGCGAAGGTGGGGATCACGTACGCCATTTTCGGACGGTACTGCTTGATTTTCGCGGCCAGATCGTCAAGATCCATACCCTCAGCGTCTCCATCCACCGGAATGGCGCGAATCCCTCGAAACTGGAACAGTTGGACCGCAGCCAAGTACGTAGGATTTTCTACCAGCACGACGTCGCCTTCGTCCAGATAGACTCGGCATAGCAAGTCGACGGCCTGCTGGGAGCCGGTGGTCAGCAGCATATTGTCCACGCCAACATTCATCAGTTTCTGTTTCATGCGGGAGGCAACCCACTCGCGAAGAGGCAGGTACCCATCCGTCAAGCCGTATTGCAGCGATTTGGCACCCAGATCGAACGAACGATCAAAAGCTTCGCGCATTTCTGCGATGGGGAATGAATCCTCGGCTGGCAATCCCCCTGCAAGCGAGAGCACCTGGTTGCCCTGCGTCAGCTTGAGGATTTCCCGGACTGCCGAAGAGGACAGTGCTTCTACTGATTTTGAAAAGGAATACTCCATGTTCCTCTCTCCTTGATTTTTGGTTTATTCTTGTTTTATCACTGACGAGGGGCAATGTCCAATGGTCGCTTGCTATGGGGGAATAGGTTTTGGCTATGTCGAGCGACTGTTCGATCGATTCGTCGCGAGCTGCCGGCACTATATCCGCCTACCGCAACGAAAAGCAGTTTCTCGAAAGCCCTGACAAGTGATCCATCCTCCGGCTTGGATCGGAACAAGCTGGTTGAAACATGCCGAAAGCAGTATTTCTAACAACTGGAAGCGAACAGCAAAAAACCTCCTTCCCGCAGGAAAGAGGTCTATGTATGTGTGCGCATGGTCTGTATTGTTTACGCGATGCGAACGACACGTGTCTTCTCCGCTTGCGGCAGGAAAGACAAATCGACGTGCGCGTGTGCTTCTTCCAGGCCGATATCCTGGGCCAGCAGCAGGGCTTCCTCCTGAAACGTCGGCGTACAGCTGCCTTCGTTTAGCTCGCACAGACGCTTCAATCGCTTGAGCCGCTCCGCTTTTTTCTCCGCACGCATGCATTCGTTGCGCAGCATGGAGACATCCACATGGCGCGCATCCGCAATCATGCTGATATCGTCGACATGGACGATCAGGCGCTGCCCTTCTTCCGTCACAAACCCGATCGAGCAAAAATGCGCACCGGACATTTCCAAGCGAGTGAGTACGGCATTGGCATACACTTCACCTGTACGCAAACGAATCGAGCTGGCTTCGATGGCCCCGCCGATCTTTCGCTCGTTGGCGATCACCGTGTACATATCCGTGTAACCGTTAATCTGATAGCGCATGATACCCTCCTGATCTGCCATAAGTTGACGATGAGACTAATTATCATTAACAAACTCATCGTATAATGAAAATCATTATCTGTCAATAATGAGAATGATTTTTATTGAGAATAAGTTTAGGCTGCCCATTCCTTGTTACCTTATTCGTCCCGGCTGCATGGGGCTCTAGGCGATGGCCCCTTGCAGGGGAAATTTCGCTGAAAAAGGCCGTACCCGCTGTCTTACGGCAGGTACGGCCTCTCTTTGCTTCTTTCTTATGCTTTCGTGAATATTCCGAGCTGTTCAATGCGGCGGACGGCTTCCGCCAGCCGTTGTTCATCCGACAGCAGGGCGGCTCGGACGTAGCCTTCACCGGTAGGGCCGAAACCATTCCCCGGCGCGACCACGACGTGCGCTTTTTCCAGCAGCAGATCGGAAAACTCCACCGAGGTAAACCCGCTCGGCACGGGCAGCCAGGCGAAGAACGAGCCCTGTGATGGCTGCGCTTTCCAGCCGATGCGGTGCAGGTTGGAGAACAGCGCGTTGCGGCGTCCTTCATACACGGAGACGAGCTCGCGGACACACTTCTGAGAATCGGTCATCGCTTTCGCCGCAGCCATTTGCACGGCTCCGAACAGACTGACGAAGTAATGATCCTGAATCAGGTTGATCAGCCGCACCAGCTCGCGGTTCCCGACCATTGCGCCTACGCGCCAGCCAGCCATGTTGTACGTCTTCGACAATGTATAAAACTCGACTCCTACTTCTTTCGCCCCGGGTACCTGCATGAAGCTGACAGGCTTCTTGCCGTCGTAGCTGATCGCTCCGTAGGCGAAGTCGTGGCAGACGACGATCTCGTGCTTGCGGGCGAAGCGTACGGTATCCTCGTAAAATTCAAACGGCGCGTTGACGGCCGTAGGGTTGTTCGGGTAGTTGAGAAACATCAGCTTGGCGCGCTCCAGATCCGCTTGGTCGAGCCTGCCGTAATCAGGCAAAAATTGATTTTCCGCCCGAAGCGGCATCATGACCATCCGGCCGTCCACGACGGCTACACCGGACCAGTAGTCGGGATAGCCCGGATCCGGCACCAGTGCCACGTCTCCCTTGTTCATCAGGACCTGGCAAATTTCCACCAGTCCCGTTTTGCTGCCGAACAGGATCGCCACTTCTTCCTCCGGATCGAGATCCACGTCAAACTCTTGCTTGTACCAGTGAGCGACGGCCTGTTTCAGCTCCAGACGTCCGCTGAACGGCGGATATTTGTGATGCAGAGGCAGTGCGGCGGCTGCCTGCAATTCTTCTACAATGTGAGCCGGCGTCGGCAAATCGGGATTGCCTTGGCCGAGGTTGATGACATCGTGGCCTGCAGCGATAACTTTATTCACTTTCGCTACCAGCGTGGCAAAAAACTGTGTCGGGAGCCGATCAATCATGTCGGATGGTTGGATACGCATCTGTCTTCATTTTCCTTTCTATCGGGTAATGCGGGCTGCATGAAACAAGCAGCAAAAACCCCCTCTTCCTTACAGAAAAAGGGGGTAGATCAGCTTCGTCACGTCCTTATCTGTCAGGAATTCTCCTGCTGGAATTGGCACAGCATCTGCTTTGCGTGCAGATCCGCTGCCGGGCTTCATAGGGCCAGTCCCTCCACCTCTCTCAATAAGTAAAGCACACGGAATATAATGTTTTGAATCTTCTTCATACTACATGGAGCGGTTTCCCCATGTCAAGTTGTTTGCGGAAATTGCTCCGTTTTCCGCCTCGCCTTCTTCCCTGTCAAAAACACGCCGCCGACGATGAGAACCATCCCCGCCAGCAAATTCCAGGTGATCTCCTCATTCAGGAAGACATACCCCCAGACAAACGCGGTGACCGGGATCAAATAGGTGACCAGCGAAGCGATCTCAGGTCCGCCTTTTTGCACCAGGTAATAAAACAGGATGTATGCGACACCGGATCCGAGCACCCCGATGCCTGCCAATGCGGCGAGAATGTCGGGGGATGCAAAGGACGAGAAGGAAGCCGATTCGCTGGCGAAAGCAATCACTCCGCTGCCAATCATACTGCTGAGCAAAGTGCCAAACGTGACCTGGAACATCGACAAGTCCCCGGGCAATCGCTTGGAGAGCTGTCCTCCGATCGCGTAACAGCACGTCGCCGCCATCATGCAAAGGAACCCGAGGGTATCGACGGAGACAAAGGACACGGGATTCACATCGAGCAAAAGGATGATTCCGACGAAGGCGATGAACATCCCCATCCATTGCATCCGGCTCGAAGCCGCCTTGAAAAACAGGATCCCGATCAGCACGGTCCAAAGCGGCGTCGTGGCATTGAGCACCGAAGCCATCGTGCTCGTCACTCTCGTCTCGGAAAATCCGATGAGCGCCCAGGGGATCGCCGTGTTGATCAGCGCCATCCGGGCCATCGGGAACCAGGCGATTTGTCTAAAGCCAATCGGCTTTTTCAAAAGGGCCATTACCAGCACGATCGTGATCAGACCGAGAGCCGAGCGCAAAAAGGCAATCGTCCACGGACCGAAGTCGTGAAGCAGGATCTTGAAAAAGAAAAACGATCCTCCCCAGATGAGGCTAAGCAGCGTCAATACGAGAAACAGTGACCGTGACACACAGATCCCTTCCTTCTTCTTTTTCAGCCTGTGTTGCTTGCATGCCTGTATTCTACCAGCCCTTCCCTTCCACCGCTATCGAAGTTTGCCTTCCGCGAATAGAACGGCAAAATTGCAAAACGAAAAAGACGCACGAGGCGTCTTTTTTCGATCGTTATTTTTCAATGGGAGTCGCAATCACACTGCGTTCGCTTCGGCGCTGCAAGGAGCTTTGCAGGACGAAAAAGCCGACGGACAACAGGGAAAGACCTGCCATGATGTAAAGCAGCCCTTGGGCCTGAAACGTCTGGAAGATGAAAGCGCCGAGCAGTGGCCCAAGCATGCGTCCGGCAGATCCTGTGCCGGAAACCAGCCCTTGGATAAAGCCTTCCTGACCCTCCGGAGTAAACTGGGCCGCAACTGTCGGCACGGCTGGCCAGACGAGCATCTCACCGATGGTCATCACGAACATCGCAACCACGAACCCGGCGTATGCCGTCGTCTGGGACAAGATCAGCATGGACAAGGCGAATACATAGGTTCCGAGAAGCATTTGGGTGCGCAGTGTCCGGGCGAAGTGCTTGATCACCCAGGAGATCAGCGGCTGACCAAACAGGATCAGGGCGCCATTCAAGGTCCAGAGAAGACTGTACTGACGCAAGGTGATTCCGAGCGACTGCATATAGGTCGACAGAACCGTCGTCCATTGTACGTATACGATCCAACTGATCAACAGCCCTGCGCACAGCAGCACGAGGGCTCCCCAGACGACCTTCCTCGGCGAAGTCGGCACCGCCGGATTCGCAACAGGCGCTTCATTCTGTCTGGTCGACTGTGCAGCCGTCTGTCCGATCGCTTTTAAATGGCGGGGCAGCAGCACGATAAACATAAGAAACACCACGACCTGAGCGAGTGCATTGCCGAAAAACGTCCAGGAAAACGAGATGCTGGCCAAAAGTCCTCCCAAGGCGGAACCTGCGGCCACGCCCGCGTTTTGAGCGACGTACACGAGGTTGAGAGCTTTTCGCCCTCCGTCCGGCCACATGACGACCGCGAGCGCGTTCATGACCGGAGACAGTGTTCCATAAAACAGTCCGTTCAAAAGCAGCAGTACGGTGTATACCGTGAAATCGGTGGCAAAGCCGAGACAAGTAGAAATGAGAATGATTCCGATTGAAGAAAGTACGATGGTCTTCATCTTTCCCCAACGGTCAAAGAGCATGCCGCCTGCCAAACTGCCGATGAGAAACGCTCCCTGATTCAATAAAAGCAGGAGTCCGGCTACCGTCAGAGGCTTGCCCAAGTAATCGTGAATGTAGATCGTGACGAGCGGCCAGATACAGGCCATCCCGGTCGAAAAGAGGATCGTGGCAACCGCCAGCATGCGGATGCCGCTCGGATAGGATTTCCATGCCTGATTCATGAATTAGTTCTCTCCCCGCCGATAATCCCCGCTTTTCCCGCCTGTCTTTAATAGAAGGCTTGTAGGTCCGATTACCATTCCCTTGTCCATCGCTTTGCACATATCGTAGATGGTCAGGGCCGCAGCGCTTGCAGCCGTCAGCGCTTCCATCTCCACACCGGTCTTCCCGGTCGTTTTCACGGTCGCTTCGATCTCGACCGTATCGTCGCCCTGAAACGAAAAGCGGATATCGATCCCGGTCAGCGGCAGCGGGTGGCACATCGGGATGATCTCCCATGTCTTTTTGGCCGCCATCACCCCTGCGACCTGGGCAACCGCCAGCACGTCGCCTTTTTCGATGCGTCCTTCGCGAATCCGCGCCAGCGTTTCCGGCTTCATCGCAACCTTGCTTTGGGCTACCGCTTCTCGCTTGGTGATGTCCTTTTCCGACACGTCGACCATGCGGGCACGGTTTTGTTCATTGAAGTGTGTCAACTGATCGCTCATGCTAAGCCTCCAAAAATAGGCGAAAATCCGGAGAATTCCCGTTTTTCGCCCCATTCGATCCTTGATCGTCTCTACCCTCTACCTTACTCTGGCTTCCGGATAAAAGCAATCACAATGTAAAGGTTTCCATCTCCTGCTTGTACGCTCTCCGACTCCCTTGATACGTGCCGGCATTTCGGCCTTGCCAGGTTTGAGTTTTGCCGGTCCGATGCATTTCGGGAATAACCTCATGCGCCCTGGAGCGTTGGCATCTTCTCGGTTGTATGGTATCTTCAAGCCATAGAGAAATGTTTATTTTCTACGGGAAATGAGGAATCGCCTTGATGACACTCACGATCTTGTTGTTCGCCGGCCTGGCCGAGCGGGCCAATGAACGGGAAATTCAATTGACGCTGCCAGAGCAGGCCAGCGTTCGCGATCTGCTGGATGCAGCGGGGCACCAGTACCCTGCTCTCGCCCCTTTGCTCGGCAGCTGCTTCGTATCCATCAATCACGAGTACGCGCCCCTCGACCGAATCGTAGTCCCCGGGGACGAAATCGCCTTGCTTCCGCCCGTCAGCGGAGGGGAAGATCCTCGTTTTTCCATTACCGAAGAGCCGCTCAGCGCGGACAGGCTCGTCCGACTGGTAAGCAATCCCCACGCCGGCGCCATTCTGACCTTTGTCGGAACCGTCCGCGAATTTACGCATGGGCAGCGTACCGTTTCCCTTTCCTATGAGGCGTACGCGCCGATGGCCGTCCAAAAAATGAAGCAAATCTCTGCCGAAATCGAAGAGCGCTGGCCCGGCGCCCAGGTCGCCATGCAGCACCGCGTCGGCCACCTTCAGATAGAAGAGATCGCCGTCGTCGTAGCTGTCGCGACGGCTCATCGGAACGAGTCGTTCGAGGCCGGCCGCTACGCGATTGAGCGTCTCAAGCAAATCGTCCCCATCTGGAAGAAAGAGCTGTGGGAAGACGGAAGCGAGTGGAAAGGCCATCAGCAAGGGCCGTGGAATCCGCTCGCGACCTATGACGAAGGAGTGGAATCATAAAGTGAATACACGCTATTCCCGCCAGATCCTGTTTGCTCCCATCGGGCCGAGCGGACAGGAAAAGCTTCGGCACAGCCGAGTCGCCATCGTCGGGATGGGAGCGCTCGGCACGGTTCTCTCCAACCATATGGTCCGGGCAGGAGTAGGCTTCGTCCGGCTGATCGACCGGGATTTCGTGGAGCCGAGCAACCTTCAGCGGCAAATGCTCTACGACGAATCCGACGCTTCCGAGCATCTACCGAAAGCGATCGCGGCACATGCCAAGCTGTCCAAGATCAATTCCGAAGTCGAGATCGAGCCGGTCGTCGCCGACTTGACCGCCTACAACGCCGAGGAGCTGCTCACAGGAGTCGATCTCGTCCTCGATGCTACGGACAATTTTCAAGTCCGCTACCTGGTAAATGACGTCTGTGTCAAGCACGGCATCCCGTGGGTATACGGAGGGGCGGTGAGCGCCACCGGGACTTTCACCGCGATTCGCCCGGGGGAAACGCCGTGTCTGCGCTGCCTGTTTCCCGAAGCCCCAAATCCCGGCGAGATGCCGACGTGCGATACGGCTGGAGTCATCGGCCCCATCATTCACATCGTCGCATCGTATCAGGCTACAGAAGCGTTCAAGCTGCTCGTAGGCGCGACCGATGCGCTCAATCCGAATCTGGAGCACTTCGAGATCTGGCAAAACCGCCATCAGCAGATCAAGGTGTCCGGCGGCAAGCGTGCGGACTGCCCTTGCTGCGGACAGCGCGAATTTGCCTTTTTGCAGCCGGAAACACAGGATGGACAGGCCGTCTCGCTGTGTGGCCGGGATACCGTGCAGATTTCCCCTGCCGCTAAAGCGACTCTCGACCTGGACGCCCTCGCCGAGCGGCTTGCTCCCCTTGGGGAAATTGAACGCAACAAGTTTTTGCTGCGCTTCCGCGTCGATCCGCATACGCTGGTCGTCTTCCCGGATGGCCGGGTGCTTGTCCAGGGAACGGATGACATCACGCAGGCGCGCAGCCTTCATGCCAAATACATCGGAGCGTAGCCACGCCTTTGTCCCGATTCCAAAAGGGCGATTCCGTCACTTCCTATCGACGGAATCGCCCTTTTTTTCCCATTTCTGCTACTGCTTGATCGGCTCTGCTCCCTCAGCCCCACCCACCCGGTCAGGGGGCTGGGACGGCAACGTAACGGTAAACGTCGTCCCTTCGCCTGGCTGGCTTTGCACCGAGATGGTCCCGTGATGCAGATCGACGATTTTTTTGACGATCGAAAGTCCCAGGCCGCTGCCGCCACCCGTGCGCGTACGCGATTTGTCCGCTTTGAAAAACCGCTCGAACACGCGCTCCCGATCCTCGCTGGAAATGCCGATGCCCGTGTCGGACACCTGCACCACCACTTCTTTTCCTTGCCCGCGCAGTTGAATGCCGAGCGTACCGCCGCTTTCCGTGAACTTGATGCTGTTGCTGATCAGATTGATCCAGACCTGGCTCAGCATCTCTTCATCTGCGACGATTTCCACCTTCTCCAGTTCGACGTCCAGCTCCAGCTCTTTCTCTTGCCATTGCGGCTCGCAGGCTAACAAAATCCGCCGCAGCTGCTTATCGAGGCTGTACGTTTTCCACTCAATGGGATGGTGCTTGCCCTCCAGCGAGGTGAGCTTGAGCAGGTTTTCGCTGATCTTGGACAAACGCTCGCTCTCCATCTCGATGATCTCGAGGTAATGCATCCTTTCCTCGCTGGTCAGGCTGTCGTTTCGCAAGGCCCTCGCAAAGCCGCTGATAGACGTCAACGGAGACTGGATCTCATGGGAGACGTTGGAGATGAACTCCTGGCGCAGCTGCTCCATTTCCCCGAGCTGCACTGCCATGTGATTGATCCCTTGAACCAGCTCACCCCATTGACGATCCACCTTCAAATCGATGTTGACGCTGAAGTCTCCCTTGGAGATTCTGCGCAGCGCATCGAGGATCATGCGAAACAGGTCCATGTGCCGGCGGGGAAACAAGCGGGAAACCAAGAACATGGCTCCGACGAAAATGAAAAATCCGAGCAGGACATTGGACAGGCCTGCGGCAAAATCGGATGCCTCCGGCCATACTCTCGGATAGACGAACGAGGTAATCCAATACGCGGCCGACCAGCAAAGAGAGAACAGGACCAGAAAGGCCAGGGTCCCGAGCAGTCTCAGAACATAGCGATACTTCCAGAGCCGCTCTCTCATGGCGTCACCTCCAGCCGATAGCCGAGCCCGCGGATCGTCCGGATCGAAAATCCGAATTCCTCCGCGGGGAACCGCTCGCGCAGCCTGCCTATGTGCACGTCTACCGTCCGTTCGTTCCCTTCGAAGTCGTAACCCCAGATTCTCTCGATCAGCTGCTCCCGCGAGAGCGTCTTGCCGCAATAGCTGGCCAGTTTGAACAAGAGCTCGAATTCCTTCAGCGGGATGGTGAGGAGCTTGCCGTCCTTTGTGGCCTCAAACGTCTGCCGGTTCAACTGCAGCTGCCCGACCTGCACGACGTGGGAAGCGGCGATGCGGTACCGCTTGAGCAGCGCTTTGACCCGTACGACCAGCTCGGCAGGCTCAAACGGCTTGACGAGGTAGTCGTCGGTACCCAGTTCGAAGCCTTTGATCTTTTGCGCCGTCTCTCCTTTGGCCGTCAACATCAACAACGGGATGTCATACAGGCTGCGCAGCTCGCGGCACAGCTCCCAGCCGTCCATGTTCGGCATCATGATGTCGAGGATGACCAGCTCTGCGGGCGTTTGCTCGAGCTTGGCGAGCGCCTCTTCCCCATCTGCGGCTTCTGTGACCTCGAAGCCTTCCCGCCGCAAAAAGATGCGGACCAATTCGCGAATGTGCGGATCGTCATCCACCACCATCAATCGAGTCATTCCGCTCACACCCTCTCTTTCACACGCAGCTGCTGCGTGGCAAATTCCCGGTACATCGCGTGGGATTCGAACAGCTCGGCATGTACGCCCCTGCCGGTAATCTTCCCTTTTTCCATGAAGAGGATCTGATCTGCATCCACTACGGTAGACAGGCGGTGGGCAATCACCAGCGTGGTGCGTCCCTTCATTAAATTGCCGAGCGCCTGCTGGACGATCCATTCGGATTTGCTGTCCAGGCTGGAGGTCGCCTCATCGAGCATGAGAATTTGCGGATCCCGCAGAAGCGCCCGGGCGATGCCGATTCGCTGGCGCTGCCCCCCTGACAGCTTGACGCCACGCTCCCCGACCTCGGTGTCGTAGCCATCGGGAAATTCCTCGATGAACTGGTCGGCGTACGCCATGGCAGCCGCTTTCCTGAGCTCCTCGTCGCTGATCGGGCGGTCCAAGCCGTAGCAGATGTTTTCCCGAATGGTGCCGGCGATGAGCGGGCTCTCCTGCGACACATACCCGATCTTGCTGCGCCAGGAGGCAAGGGTAAAGTCCTGGATCGGTTCGTCGCCCAGACGGATGACGCCGCTATTCGGACTGTAGTACCGTTCGATCAGGGAGAACATCGTCGTCTTCCCGCTTCCGCTCGGACCGACGATGGCCGTGACCTTGCCCGGCTTGATCGTGAAGCTCACGTCGTCGAGGATCGTTTCGCCGCTGTCGTACGCGAAGCTGACATGCTCGACGTGGATCGGCCCGTCGGCTTTTTTCAGCTCCCGACCTGCTGTGTAGTTTTCTTCCTCTGCACCCAGCGTGTGAATGATTCGTTCGGTCGCTCCCATCGCTTTTTGCAGCTGTGTAAAAAACTGTGTGAACTGTCCGAGGGGCATCACGATCTGGACGAGATACAGGATGAAGGCCACCAGCTCCCCTGCCGTCAGCGCGCCGCTCGAGACGCGCATTCCCCCGTAGCCCATGATGACGACCAGCAGCACCATGATGATGAAGGACATGAGCGGCCCAATCATCGCCTGCACTCTTCCTTCCTTGATTCCGTACCGGAACAGGTTTTCGATGCCCCGCTTTCCGTTCCGGTACTCCAACGGCTCGGCATTCGACGATTTGACCAGCCTGATTTCCGAAAGCACCTGGTTCATCACCGTGGTAAAGCTCGCCGTCTCATCCTGCAAGCTTTTGGAGATGCGGTACATTTGCCGTCCGAGCGGAAACAGGATCGAAAACGACAGCGGGACCGCGATCAACATCACCAGCGTCATCTGCCAGTCGAGGTAGAACAGCGTGACGATCGAACCGATGATCGCGATGATCCCTGTGAAGAAGTTCGACAGATGCTCTGAAATCAGCCCTTTGACGACACCGGTGTCATTGGTCATGCGGCTGATCGTGTCGCCCGTCCGGTGATTGTCGTAGTAGGAGACCGGCAAGACGAGTAGCTTCTTCCACAGCCGGTCACGCAGCGAAGCCACGATGTCCTGGCCGACGTGGTTCAGCAAGTAAATCGACAGCCCGCCGGCGACGGCTTGCGCGATGAAAGCGATCGCCAGCAGCACGATCTGGCCTTTGCTGATCGAGGATAGGGAAAAGCTGTCGACGAGATCGCGGGTAAACAGCGGAATCACCAGGCTGACTAGAGTGGTCGCGATGCTCAGAAACAGCGCCACCCCGATTTTCAGTTTGGAAGGTTTCGTTTCCTTTATTAATTGAAAGAACGGTTGCCAGTTTCCCTGGGCTCGTTCCTGTTTGGCTGCATTCATATCAATTCTCTCCTCGATTCTTCATGGAATGCGAAATCGGTTCCTGTGCCGTTTGGAGCAATCGGGCTTTCCCTAGTAGGAACGCTCCCACCCATCCAAGGACCAGCAGCAGGAGGCCGAGCGTAAAGACGTTCTGCACGCCTCTTTCCAGGCTGGGCTGTATGTGGATCAGCGCCCCCATGATACTGACACCGATGGTAGCGCCCATGGAGCGGACGAATCCGAAAAGCGAAGTCACAACCCCGCGCTGCCTTCGGTCAACGGCGCTCTGCATGGCGGTACCCAACACCGGCATCAGCGGCCCCATGCCCAATCCCGCTACGATTAAATACGCGGCAAGCGCCGCCATCGTCACATGGCTGTCGATCTGGCTCAATAGGCCGAAGCCCATCACCACGACGGCCAAACTCACCCAGACGATCTGCCGGTAAGAGAATCGGTTGAGCAACCGCCCCCCGACGATATTGCCGGCAATCAGGGAGAGCATAAACGGGATCAGCATGTTTCCCGCCGCGGAAGGGGACAATCCCTTGACGCCCTGCAGAAACAGCGGGACGTACGTGATCGCGCCGAACATGCCCGCACTCATCAAAAACGATACGATGCTGGAGCTGGTGATGACGGGATTGCGAAACAAGGACAAGGGCAGGATCGGCTCCTTCACCTTCGTCTCGATCCACAAAAACAGTCCGAGCAACACCCCGCCCAGCCCGTAAAGTCCAAGCAGCATCCCGTCCGTCTCCCTGCCATTTCCGCTTAGGACGAGGGCGAGCAAGATCGCGATGATCGATCCGCTCAAAGCCACTGCTCCCGGCCAGTCGATCGGATGCTTCGTTTCCTCCCGCTTTTCCGCGAGGCCTGCCGTCAAAAATCCGACCGCCGCCAAGCCAAACGGCAAATTGACGTAAAAGACCCAGTGCCAGCTAACGTGCTCGGTGAGGTATCCTCCAAGGGCTGGCCCGAGAATGCTCGATACCCCGAAGACTGCCGCAAACAGCCCTTGAAATTTCCCTCTTCTCTCCGGTGGATACAGATCGCCGACGATCGTCATCGCGATCGGCATGAGCGCGCCTGCCCCCAGGCCCTGTATTCCGCGAAACACGATCAGCTGTGCCATGTTTTCGGCCAGCCCGCACAGTGCGGAGCCCGCGAGAAAGAACGTCATGCCTGTAATGTACATCCGTTTTCTTCCGTACAAATCCGCGAGCTTTCCATAGATGGGCATGCTGGTCGTAGACGTCAGCATGTAAATGGAAAAGACCCAGCTGTAAAGCGATAATCCTCCCAGTTCCTCGACCACTGTCGGCATGGCTGTGGCTGTAATCGTCTGATCGAGGGATGACAGGAGAATCCCCAAAAGCAAACCGGTCAAAATCAGCCCGGGTTTCCCTTGCTTCCCGTTTTCCATCCTTCCTCTCTCCTTTGTCAAGGTTGACGTGTTCCTTCTTTGCAAGAGAAAAGATACCGCATGAATGTAAACGGAATATAAACGGGATAATACGGGAGGTTAGGTACATTCCAGTTCGACCGCTCTTTTTCTCCGATGATTTTTGTATAGAAATGATGAATTTGGGGTAGATGGCGGGAAACAAATCGAGTATAATAGGTTCGTAATGAAGAAACGAAACTGCGTTTCACCAGATGAAACCCCATGAATCTTTAGGGAGGTCGTATACATTGGCTAAACAAGATGCTTACAAAGTAAAATCCTCCTTGCAAGTAGGCGACAAGTCTTTTGCGTACTATCGCCTGCAAGGGTTGGAAGAACAAGGAATTGGAGAAGTTTCCAAGCTGCCGTTCTCCATTAAAGTACTGCTTGAAGCAGCGGTTCGTCAATTTGATGGCCGCGCCATCACCAAAGAACACGTACAACAACTGGCCACCTGGACAAAAGGCCGCGACGCAAACAAAGAAGTACCGCTTGCGCCTGCACGCATCGTGCTGCAAGACTTCACCGGTGTACCTGCCGTTGTAGACTTGGCTGCTATGCGCATCGCTATGAAACGCGCCGGTGGAGATCCAAAACGAATCAACCCGCTCGTTCCGGTTGACCTCGTTATCGACCACTCCGTCATGGTTGACGATTTCGGAAACCCTGCGGCACTCGAAAACAACATGAAGCTGGAATTCGAACGCAACGCTGAGCGCTATCGTTTCCTGCGTTGGGCGCAAACTGCGTTTGACAACTTCCGTGCCGTACCTCCAGCAACCGGGATCGTTCACCAAGTAAACCTGGAGTATCTGGCTACTGTCATCGCTACCCGTGAAGTAGACGGCGAACTGGTCGCGTTCCCTGACTCTCTCGTAGGTACCGACTCCCACACCACCATGATCAACGGTCTTGGCGTACTGGGCTGGGGCGTTGGCGGTATCGAGGCAGAAGCAGGAATGCTCGGTCAACCGCTGTATTTCGTAACACCGGAAGTCGTTGGTTTCAAACTGACTGGTACGCTGAGTGCCGGCGCAACTGCAACCGACCTGGCTCTGACTGTTACGCAAATGCTGCGTAAAAAAGGCGTGGTAGGTAAATTCGTGGAATTCTACGGACCTGGCCTGTCCAACATCTCGCTGGCTGACCGCGCTACCGTAGCAAACATGGCACCTGAATACGGCGCTACGATGGGCTTCTTCCCAGTAGACGCTGAAACGCTGAACTACCTGCGTCAAACCGGTCGCGAAGAAGATCTGATCTCCCTGGTAGAAACTTACACCAAAGCTCAAGGTCTCTTCCGTACTGACGATACGCCAGACCCGGTATTCTCCGAAACCTTGGAACTGGATCTGTCCACCGTCGTACCAAGCCTTGCTGGTCCAAAACGCCCGCAAGACCGCGTAGAACTGACTGCGATGAAGGAATCCTTCAACAACAGCCTGCGCACACCGATCGACAAAGGCGGCTTCGGTCTCTCCGAAGAGAAAATCGCAGCTTCCGCACCGGTTACTTATGCAAACGGTGAAACAGCTACACTCAAAACAGGTTCTGTCGTTATCGCAGCGATCACTTCCTGTACCAATACATCGAACCCAAGCGTAATGCTGGGCGCTGGTCTCCTGGCGAAAAAAGCAGTGGAAAAAGGCTTGAAAAAACCGCCATTCGTGAAGAGCTCCCTGGCTCCAGGATCCCGTGTCGTTACGCAATACCTGAAAGACGCTGGTCTGATCGACTCTTTGGACGCTATCGGCTTCAACGTCGTCGGTTACGGTTGCACCACTTGCATCGGTAACTCCGGTCCATTGCCAGAGGAAACCAGCAAAGCAATCGCGGACGAAGATCTGACTGTAGCAGCTGTACTGTCCGGTAACCGCAACTTCGAAGGACGCATCCACGCACAGGTAAAAGCGAACTACCTCGCTTCTCCTCCGCTCGTTATTGCATACGCACTGGCGGGTACTGTGGATATCGACCTGACTACCGAGCCGATCGGTACTGGCAAAGACGGTCAACCGGTATTCTTGAAAGACATCTGGCCAACTCCGCAAGAAATCGCAGCAGCGATGGACAAAGCGATGAACCCTGCTCTGTTCCGTGCCGAGTACGGCCAAGTGTTTACCCAAAACGAAGCTTGGAACCAAATCGACGTTCCAACTGGCGATCTGTACGAGTGGGATGAAAAATCCACGTACATCCAAGAACCGCCATTCTTCAAAAACCTGACTGGCGACATTGGTCACATCGAAGACGTCCTGGCAGCGAAAGCAATCGCTCTGTTCGGTGACTCCGTAACAACCGACCACATCTCCCCAGCAGGTAACATCTCGCCGACCAGCCCTGCAGGCAAATACCTGCAAGAAAACGGCGTAGAACGCAAAGACTTCAACTCTTACGGCGCTCGTCGCGGTAGCCACGACGTCATGATGCGTGGTACGTTCGCAAACATCCGCATCCGCAACCAAGTGGCTCCAGGCACTGAGGGCGGCGTAACCAAGTACTTGCCAACTGGCGAAGTTATGTCCATCTACGATGCTTCCATGAAGTATCAAGCAGACGGCACTCCACTCGTCGTGCTGGCTGGTAAAGAGTACGGTACCGGTTCTTCCCGTGACTGGGCAGCCAAAGGTACGTTCCTCCTGGGCATCAAAGCGGTTATCGCCGAGAGCTTCGAGCGTATCCACCGTGCAAACCTGGTAGGTATGGGCGTTCTGCCTCTGCAATTCGCAGACGGAAACAGCTGGAAGTCTCTGGGCATCGATGGAACAGAATCCTTCAGCATCCAAGGTCTCTCGGACGATGTTCAACCTGGCCAACGCGTGAAAGTGACCGCTACCCGCGTAGACGGCAGCACCTTCGACTTCGATGTCATCGTGCGTCTGGACTCCATGGTAGACGTCGACTACTATCGCAACGGCGGTATCCTGCAAACGGTTCTGCGCCAGCTGCTGGATGAAGGCAAACCAGTTAACGCATAAATGATTCACTAAAATACGTTCGCTACAGCACCCACCCAAAAAAGAGGCAGCCATCGAGCAATCGATGAGCTGCCTCTTTGCGTTGCCGTTTTGGTTATTTTCCATTCGGTCTGGCCGTCATTTCCCTGCCAGCTCTGCTGCCGCCTGTTTTCTCCTGCTCCACTGCTGCTCGATCAAACCGGATGCAAGCGTGACGCCGGCAAATACGAGCAAACCTCCCCACACTTGCGCCTGCGTGATGCTCTCGCCCATGATGACGCTGATCATCGCCGTGAACACCGGGATCAGATTCAAGGTGATGCCGGCCTTGCTGGCCCCGACAGCACGTACGGAGACATTCCAAAACACGAACGAGCAGATGGACGGAAACAGCACGATATAGAGAATGCCCGCGATCGCCATTGGGCTGATTGCTGAGAAATCGACTCCTTCCGCGATGGCAAAGGGCAGCATCATCGCGGTTCCCAAAATCGTCGATGCCGCGGTGGCCGTTACGGGAGGCACCCCCTTCAACCGCTTGCCTGTGATGGAATACAGTGACCAAACCAGCACACAGCCCAGGACCAGCAGATCTCCCTGATTGTAATCCGTCTGAAACACGTGCGCGATCTTTCCCCGGGTCAAGATCACCAGCACTCCCAAGAGTGACAGCGCGAATCCGGCTGCCTGTACGCGCGACACCCGTTCCCGCAGGAGCAATACGGAAAAGAGCACGATGACCCCCGGGTTGAGGGCCGTCACCAGGGCCGCGTTGGTGGCGGACGTATGCTGGAGCGACGTATACAGCAAAACGTTAAAGCCGATTACTCCGAGCAGGCCCATCAGCGAGAGCGGCAGCCATGCCCTCGCCGCCTGCTTCCAATCCGGCTTTTCCAAAAGCTGCGCGAGCGGAATCAAGATGACAAGCGCGAGAACCCATCGCGAGAACGTCAGCCAAAGAGGGCTCAGCTCCGAGACGACGTACTTGCCAAACACGTAATTGCCTGCCCAAAAAAGATTGCAAAACACCAATAACCCCCATGCCCGGTACGTCCCCACACCATCCACTCCTCCATTCATGTCTCTCTTTTTTCGTTGTATCTTTCAGTATCATGGCTCGCTCCCGTTTTTTCAATATTGGAGCTTTATTTTCGGCGCATGACTTCCCCTCGTCCTAGACACCCTTACCATATGAAGGGGGAATCTCGCATGACTTCATCCAACGAAAAAGACTTTGCGCGAATTTACGAAGAGTACAAGGCGAACGGCGAGCAGCAGGCCATTCTGGAAAACGGCGGCGAAGCACAGTCGATCCCGGGCAAGGAGCAGATCGTGGCTGTCCGCAAAAACGACGATGGCGATCTGATCGCATTCAAGACGGATACGGGCCGGGAGCTGGACTACATCACTGCCCTGAGCGAAGCGAAGGCCGGCAAGCTCGCCCACGTCGACGTCTTCCACAAATACGGCCGCGATATTTTGCGCAGCGAGCCAGACGGAATCAAGGAAAACAACCTGGACAACCTGCCGCCGTTCTGAATTGCACCGTACAAAGAAGAGGTCCCCGTTCTTATTCGGTAGACCTCTTTTGGCTTGCAGGCTTCTCTGCTGACAAAATCAACATCATCGGCCTGCGCAGCTCCTCTTTCATCCGAACGTCTTGCTGCATCATTTCCTTCGGAGGCTTCGGCTCCCTCACGGCTTTGATGACGAAACCCGCCTCGATGACATCGTTCATGTACGTGGCGATGGTACGGTGGTATTTGATCACATTTTCATCCAGAAACGAGGTCACCCGCACACCTTCCGACTGATAATCGTCGACAGGCCAGTGCAGGCGCTCCCCGTTTGGCCCGTAGCACCAGTCCTGCTCGGCTCTGGATGTGAAGATCGGGTGTTCGACGGAAAACAGGAAGGTTCCGCCTTGCTTCAAGCAGTCATACACCTTTTGGCACAGCGCCCCGAACGCTTCGACATAGTGGAGGGCAAGCGAGCTTAGGACCACGTCAAACTCCCCGTCCGCAAAGGCGATGTCCTCGATTGCCATCTGCACGTACGCAATGGCAGGGTCATTCGTCTGCTCCCGCGCTTTTTGCAGCATCTTTTCCGAAAGATCGACTCCGACCACCGAGCTCGCCTGCTGCTCTCTGGCATACCGGCAATGCCACCCATACCCGCATCCCAAATCAAGCACGCGCTTGCTTCGCAAATCCGGCAGCAATGACCGGAGTTCCTGCCACTCTCCCGCGGCCTCCAGCCCTCTGATCGACCGCGGCATCTGCTGGTACGCCAAAAAGAAGGACTCGTCGTCGTACTTGTTTTGTTTCATCGCGCTTCACCAGACCTTTCCTGGTAGGAATCGATCAGCCGACACAGCTCCTTCTGCACATCCCCGCGAAACCAGCCGCCGTGGTAGCAGACGATTTGCTCGATGTCATAGGCGAGCAAGCGTTGGACGGAGCGGACCGCCTCCTTTAGATCCAACGCAAAGTGGGGATTGGCAATGTCGAGCTGCCCGTTCTCGTAGACGACCGCATCTCCCGCGATAAGGGTCTTGCTGCCGGGAAGATACAGGGAGATATGGCCCGGCATATGTCCGGGAGTGTGTACGACCTCAATCCCGCCGCACCAGGGAAGCTTTTCGCCATGGGAAACGATCTGGTCGACGACCGCCGGCTCGACAGATGCGAGCGACCGGATGAATTGCTCGGCCCCCGGTTTCAGCTCATCCGGCAGGTCTGCCAATGTCGATTCGGCCTGCTGGAGCCGCAATGACCTTTTGATCCCTTGTACGTACGGGACTTCCCGCTCATGAGCGATGACGGCGATATGCGGATACGCCTCCTTCAGCGCTGCCAATGAACCGATATGGTCGAGATCGTGGTGAGTCACGATCAGCTTGGTGATCGAGCCGAGCGAGAGACCGTATCGTCCGGCCGCCGCTTCAAGCTTTTCCATACTGTCAGGATATCCGCAGTCCACCAGAACCACATCGCGCTCATCCTGCAAGAGGACGGGAGCTATCGATTGTCTTTGCCCTCCGTTTTCGATCTCGATGGTAAGAAGATGCAAGTCGCTCATAAATAAGTACCTCCTCATTCCTCGCCCTATCCATAAGGGTACGACAAGGAACGAGGGGAAGAAAGTTCGACCCTGTTACAGACTCAAAGTTGTACGTTCCGGCTCTCCCGGATGATCCTGCGGATGCTGTGCTCGGTCAGATGATAGCGCAAGGCGAGAGCTTTGACAGCCGCTCCGGCGCGGTGCGCTTCCACGATCGCCTCGTTTCTCTTCCGCATCACCCGCCTGGAATCGGTGCACTCGCCCCAGCTCTTTTTGTTCTCTTCCCGAATCGGGATGTACAAGTAGCAGCCTTGGGTATACTCCTGAATGCTGCGAAGCAATTCCTTCGGCAATAGTTTTTCCGCGTTTCCGTATTTCATGGCACTTTGCTCCCATCTATATCATGTTTTTCGATATAGAGAAGCAAAGAGTTCCCGCTTGCGTCACTTGGCAGGCTCTAAACAAAGAACGTGTGGAACTCTTTGCTTAGAGCCGCATGCGGCAACGCGTACCAGCCGTGTGACCATCCAACCATCACCTCCGTGCAGCGTTTCTGCTCACAGTGTACACCGACGTCCCACTTGGCTGCCAGGATTGTTTTTGCCTAAAAATCTTCCTAGGGAGGTTGCTCATGCTGAATCAGGATGTAAATCAGCGACGTTATCCTTTGTGCTTCCGTAAAAAAAAGCAGCCACTCAGGACTGCCGTTTTGTTTGCCATCGTTTTCTTATTATTGCGGAGGCGTGGGAACAGCAGGCTCGTTGTCTCCCCCCAAGCGCCTCCGTGCCGTCTCCCTCGTGCCTGTGGCCGGCACGTGCTCGCCGGCTCGAGCCAAGCCCCAGACGGGCATATTGCCGTACAGGCACTCGTATTTTCCCGCTTCCACCAGATACGTCTCGTGGAAAATTCCGACGGTGCCGTCCGTTCCGACCGCCTGATTAAACCTCCGCCACGCTGTCAGATGATTGTGACTGTTCCGCGCGTAGCTTTCCAGATGCTCGTAGGAACGCCAGTACTGGATCTGCGTCACTTGCCGAAAGCTGACATGTGAAGTCGCTCCCAAAAAGCCGAGCTCGGGATGCTGGTACAGCTCCCGCAGCATGCCCCCCATCGCATTTGCGACGGGTACCCATTTATGGAGTGCCAGCACCCGATTTACCCTCATCCCGATAATAAAAACCACAAAGGGGCCATCCAGTTTCGCCGTAAATCTGCCCGGTATGACTTTTCCCATGGAATCCACCTACCTGATCAATAGTTTGAGGTGCATGTCGTAATACGCCATGTAATCGTTCGAACGAAAAAGATGCGCAGAGAGATACGCTCCGTAAAAAATGGAGAACAGCAGCACGACCGCCTCCTGGTCGGTGATCCCGATGGCAAGCTGTCCATCCTCCTTGACTTCGGTCACGCAGCGCTGAAAAATATGGTAGAGCGTAACGTCTGCCAACCCCTCCGGACAGTCTCGTTCCGGGAACAGCAGCCAGAGCTCCGTTTCCGACAGCTTTGGTACCCATGGGTGCATCTTTTGCTCGGCCAGGAAGCTGATCAGGCTGAGCATGATGCCCGGATGCTTCTCCGCATCTGACGCCACTTTTCCGTACACGTGCCGTACGGCTTCCCATCCTCGCTTGCCCGCATCCAACAGCTCCAAATGACACCGCGCCTGCCAGACGCTCATGAAGTACAGGAGCACATCCTCTTTCTGCGGAAAAAATTTAAAAAAAGTCACTTTCGACACGTCCGCATGCTGGCAAATTTCCTCTACCATCACCTGTCGAAACGAGCGCTCCCCGCTCAATTCCAGGCTCGCCTGCAGCAGAGCCAGCTTGGTTTTCGCTTTTTTCTTTTCTCTCAGCGACGGATTCATGGTCAGGTCTCCTGCTTTGTTTTTGTTATATTTATCCTACTACATAAATTAACTTGAGTAAAGTTTTTTATTCAAGTTTACCCGTTTATTTCTTCACCGTTTTCTCCGTCCGGGTAGCCAATCGCTTTCAATCCCAATACCATAGTGAAGAGCCCGAAAAGGAGAGAAACGCGTGAGAGTGTGTTTTCATTGCAATCTCGTGGAATTCAAGCCGAAGGGGAATGTCCTGCAGTTTTTTATCTTGCTGCGCGCCCTGGACCGGATGCTGGCGCAGCTGCCGGCAAGCGAGCGGCAAGCGTACGATTTTGAGTGCGTCCTTCCGTTCCGTTTTCGCGATGGAACAGGAGGCTTCACCTTTCGGCATATCCGCTTTCGCCAGTCGGAGGAGCCCATTTCGGAGATCATCCGCCTGGATCGCAGGAAGCCCTATGACTTCATCTTCATTCGCGGGCGCAACGAGGCCGTAAAGCTTCTCCGAAAGAAGCGCTCCCTCGGCCCCAAGCTGCTTTTTTTGGCCATTCAGTACAATCTGCACGATCCGTACATCATGGGCAGGCTCAACTTCGTGTTCCGCCATGCCCGCGTCGTCTTCTTCCAGACAGAACCGAACGCCGAGCGCTACCGGACCTACCAGCTGCAAAAAGCATCGTACTCCCACGAGGAGCTGGAGCGCAAAATCCAGGTGCTCCCCCAGTTCGTGGAACCGATGCCAGAGCTTTCGGTCACTCGCTCGCCCTTTGATCCCCTCGATCTGATTCAGGCCGGCGTGATCCGGCCGCGCTACGGGCTCCCGGTGGCCACCAAGGCAATTCGGCTGATCCGCAAAAGCTATCCGCATGCCAAACTGCGCGTGCTTTATCCTTCCATCGTCGGGAAGTACCGCAAACGCGCCGAAAAGCTGCTGCGCTCCCCGGGCGTCGCCGATCACGGGCAAAAATCCATGTGGAAAACGAAAGAAATGATCGTCAAGAGCGGAATCGGGGTCGCTCTCCTCTACGACACGACAGAGGACCGCAACCCTTCCCATTCGTATCTGTCCCGCATTCTGGAATACATGGGGCTGGGAGTCCCCGTGCTGACCACGCGAACGATCGGCAATCTCTGCTTGCTGGGCGAAAGCTACCCACTGTTCGTGGATGATGCGTACGATATCGTCCATCATTATGAAAAGCTGAGCAACCCTGCCTTTTACCAGGAGATGAGTCACTATGTCAAGCAGCGGGGAGAACGGTTTCTGGCCGATGAAGCGGTCAAATCGTTCTGGGCCATCCTGCACGACGAGTACCGCCGAGGGAGATAACATTAGAAAACCCGGCTATGCCAAGCCCTTTTTGGCGGAGCCGCGGTTGCCCTTATACTGGATGGGAATTTGATAAATTCCTATCTGTACAAAAAAGCCAGCACGCCGCGCTGCGGTCCCGTGTTGGCTTTTCGTTCATTTCATCATTTTCCCCATGCGGTACGCCGCCTCCATGATGAAGGGCGCGTACTCCTTCATTTTTTCAGGAGTCAGCCGGTTAGAAGGTCCGGAAGCAGCAATGGATGCCACGAGCTGGCCATTGCGGTTGAAAATGGGTGCAGCTACTGCGGCTGTACCCAGCTCCCGCTCTTCGACGCTTGTCGCAAAGCCCTGCTTCTTGATCTGTTCCAACTGCTCGACATACGATTCCCGGCTCACAAAGTCAGGCCAATCCGGGTCTTCCAAGAGCTCTCGCGCTACCTCTTCGTCGGCGTACGCGACGAGCACTTTGCTGGAGGCCCCGACCGTCAGCGGCATGCGTGCTCCGATTGGCGCTACCCTGCGAATCGGCTGTTTGCTCTGAACGGCTTGAATGCGAATCCGCTCCTGGCCGTCTCGGACGTACAGACTGATCGTTTCCTCCACCAGATCGCGCAGCCGCTCCATTTCCGGAAGCAGCATGGTCGCCGGATCGTCATTATGCGTGAGATTGGCAGACAGTTCCCAAATCCGAAAACCGAGACGATACTTTTCCGTTTGCACGTCCCGAATGAGAAAGCCCTTGTTTTCCAATGTTGCCAGCAAACGATGCACGGTGCTTTTATGCAAGGAGAGTCGACTGGAAATTTCACTCAGGCCCAAATCCGTGGAATCCGTAAAACAAAGCAGGATATCCAGGGCCCGTTCGACTGCCCGCACGTTTGCTTTTTGTTCTTCCATCTTCCTTACACCTGCTTCCTTCATGGTTCCGTACGTTTCATCTGATGAAACTGTTATGCTACTTTTCAGTATACGAAAAAAATGCACATAGTAAAGAGCCCAAATTGCAAACCCGCGTGAAACATCCCGATTTTGCGGGGGCGAGGACACTCCCACAAGCGATGAAGCAAAAGGGACATACATTAGAAGGGGAACAACCTTTTGTTTCAGTTCAGGATTGGGGGAATGACCTCATATGGCCATAAGCGAATCAAAATGGACCAAATACCGCGTCCTGCGGGCAAATCCGACTCTCGCAGGAGCTTTGCCGGACACACGGCTTTTTTCCAGACAGGCGCTGTTTGCCCTTCTCGATCAGTATCGAAAGGCAGTCGCCAAACCGGCAGCGGGCAGCGGCGGCGCCGGCGTCATCATGGTCTCCGGACTCCGAAACGGGAGGTACCGGGTACATCGCGGGGCCGGCCGCCGAATGGTCCGCGGCAAAAGCAACGCCTTTCGCCACGTCCGCAGCAAAGTCAGGGCTCCTTACCTCGTCCAGCGCGGCATTTCTCTTGCGCGGATCAACGGGAGACCCTTTGACGTGCGCGTCATGGTGCAGAGGCACATGGGATCTCCCTGGGTGGTCACCGGCATGCTGGCAAAAGTGGCAGGCAGGGGCTACATCATCACCAATATCAAACGAAGCGGCGGACGAGTCCTGCCTTTGCGCACCGCCATCGAGCGCTCCACGATCTCCTGGATTTCCCCCGATGCCGTCATCGAAAGCCTGAGCAGTATCGCCCTCCTTGCCGCCGAAACACTAGCCACTTACTATACTCACCAACAGGTGTTCGGGCTAGACATGGGCATCGATACGACCGGCAAAGTGTGGATCATCGAAGCCAACCTGCGGCCGGATACCTCCTTGTTTCTGAAGCTCGCCGATAGACAGATGTACCATACCATCCTGAGCTACCGTTGATGGAGCCGGGGACGAAAAAAGGGAAGCTGCGCAGCGCGGCTCCCTTTGTTTCTCAGGAAGATAGGGTATGGTTAGAAGTTGAAGTTGTCCGGATCTGCTCCGAAACGCTTGTTTTCGTTCAGTGCGCTGATTTTTTCCACGTCTTCCGCACTCAGCGAGAAGTCAAAGACATCCGCATTTTGGCGAATCCGCTCTGGTGTGATCGACTTCGGAATCGTGACGACCCGATTTTCCAGATCCCAGCGAATGACGATCTGTGCGGGCGACTTGCCGTATTTTTGCCCCAGCTCCGCAAGCAGCGGATGATCGAGGTTTCCTTGCATCAGCGGACTCCATGCTTCCATCTGGATGTTGCGCTCCTGGCAATAAGCGAGCAGCTCCTTCTGGGTCAAAAGCGGGTGGTATTCGACCTGGTCGACCACCGGAGTGATTTCGCTGTGCTGGCGGAGATCCTCCAGATGATGGATATGGAAATTGCTGACGCCGATCGCACGCACATATCCGTCGCGATACAGCTTCTCGAGAGCTCGCCAGGTCTCAAGGTACTTGCCTTTCACCGGCCAGTGGATGAGATACAGGTCCAGCGTATCGATCCCCAGTTTTTTCATGCTCTCGTCAAAGGCTTTGAGAGTGGATTCGTAGCCTTGATCCGCATTCCATACTTTGGTCGTGATAAACAACTGGTCCCGATCGATACCGGATTGGCGGATTCCTTCCCCGACGCCCGCCTCGTTTCCGTAGACGGCAGCCGTATCCAGACTGCGGTACCCCGCCTCAATGGCAGAGCGGACGGCGAGCGTCACTTCGTCTCCGTCCTTCGCTTTCCAGACACCAAGACCAAGCCAAGGCATTTCAACCCCGTTGTTCAATACCGAACGATCCGTGATAGATGTAGCCATCCGATCTCCTCCCATTATCGAAAAATATGTATGTACAGAAACAAGTCTAGCACAAGCCTCCTTCCAAAAAAAGGGCGGGAAGCCGGCGAAACTCTTTTACATTTTTTTGTTAATTGGATTAGAAAAAGGAAATACTATCGGTATTCAAGTCCATACATAGCAGGTGATGCAAATGCCAAATGTCTTCTGGTATGTCGGCTTAGCTGTGGTCAGCGTGTGTCTAATCGGTTATACCCTTTGGAAGACCAGGGACGGCCGCTTGCTCGCTTTGCATTTTTGCTTGGCAGGCTTGATCGATCCGCTGGAATACTTCGTTCTCATTCTCTTTTCTTCCTATCAGTACTTCCCGACTGCCATCAGCGATGTATGGATTGACAACATCATCGGGGCTTTCGCTTCCAACGATCTGATCATCCCTGCCGTAGCAGTAGCAGCGGCGGCTTTTCGCCTTCGCTTGGCCTGGCTGCTCGTTCTCTCCGTCTTGTTTATGGGCGTGGAATGGCTATTTTTGCACCTCGATCTGTTCGGACTGTTTTGGTGGAAAACCGTGTACACGGGAATCGGTATTTTCCTGTTCTTTCTGATCGGACAGTATCTGTGGAGAACCATCCAGCGCGGACACGCAAGCAAGCCCTTCCTCTTTTTTTACACGTTCTTTGTCTATTTGTTCGTCTACGGTACGAGCCATGTCATTCAAGGACACTTTCTGGACATCCATGATTTGAAGGTTGGCTGGTTTCCCGATCCGATCCGCGATCAGTTGGCTTTTGGGGAACTGATCGAAGTCTTCGCTTCCCTGATCACCGCAGCAGCCTTTTTTATGGCCCCTGTGGCGAAGCTGGCTATGCTTGCCTGCCTGGTTGGGTTCGATGTGCTTTTGCTCTTGCTGGATGTCATAACGGTAGACAGGCGCGGAGAATTTGCCTTCTTCGTCCTTCTGCAGCTCGTCTCCTTCTACGCCGTACACGGGATCGTCAAGTACGGTACTCGCAGCAATGCAAGTTAAACATGCCTGTGGGAGTTGAATATGATGCATGTCACACTTATCCTCTGGTCCGTTTTTGCCGTATGGCGTTGGGGGAACTGGAAGCATTGGAAGCAATACCACGCCACCATGCTCTTCATGGCATTGTCCAGTGCCATGTACGACGTTCTTGTGAATGACGGCGACTTCTACCTCTGGCGATACATCGGCAATCGCTACGTCAGCGAGGAAATGGCCAGCCTTATGTACACCGTCATCGCCTTCCCCGCGAATGCCCTGCTCTTTCTGTCCAATTATCCGGAAGAAAAATGGAAACAGCTCCTGCACATCTTCAAGTATGCGGCGATTTACGTGGTGTTGGAAATAATCGGGCTCCACTACGGTCTCATCTCTCACGCCCACTCGTGGAACATGTGGTGGTCAGCCTTTTTCGACTTGACCTTGTTCTCCATCCTCCGCCTGCATCACACGCGTCCCCTGCTCGCCTATGCGGTATCTTTTGTGGTGGCGACGTACTTGATGATTCATTTCCACGTGTCGCTGTGGGACGGGGAATAAAATAACCGACAGTCTTTTCGGACTGTCGGCCTGGATGCGATTCTACTCAGTACAATCGATTGGTGTAGCTGTCTCGCAGCCCGGACGCCACTTCCTCTGCGGTCACGCCCGGCAGCTTCACGTGATCGGCCAGCATCTGAGCCATATTCGGAATGGACTCCTTGGCCGGCCATTTCTCGGGCTGCCACAGACCGGAGCGCATGAAGGCTTTGGCGCAATGCACGTAACACTCCTCTACTTGCACACCGATGCCGATGACCGGAACTTTCCCGTTTACCGCCATTTTTTCGAGGATGTCCCCGTCGCGTATGACGCAGGCCCGTCCATTGATGCGAAGAGTCTCTTCCAGGGAAGGGATGATGAAAATCAGGCCAACGTAAGGGTTGGCAAGGATATTTCGCAGCGAGTCCATTCTCTTGTTGCCGGGGCGTTCAGGGATCACCAGATGACGGTCGTCCAGCACATGGACGAAACCGGGGGCATCTCCCCGCGGGGACGCGTCGCACTTCCCTTTCGCATCGGAAGTCGCCAGGACGAGAAACGGCGCCTTTGCGATAAAGTCACGACAATGCTGATCCAGCTTTTCGATGGATTTGTTCTGCACCATCCGGCTTGGTTCCCCGAGCAGCTCCCTGAGATCCTCCTCTTCGTCGATCACTTCCCGAAACATTCCGAATCCTTGTTGCAAACCAAACACCTCATTCCACAGAGATTTCGTACTTGCCTCCATCATAGCACAACGATACTGTCAGGGTGGACATAGCCTTTCCGTCAACCTCTTCCCGAAGCGCCCCGCTTGGTTTCTACGTACTGCCTGATATACTGGACCGATTGATCGCTAAGGCAGCGGTCTTCCTCCATGAGCGGGGTGAACCTGGACAGCCGTTGCAAATAAGGCTTCACGATGCTGGTGCTTACGATCAAGGCGGGTTCCGCCTCGACGATCTCATCCAAGGAAGGCGGGTATTCCAGAGCGCCCACAATCAGCTCGACATGCAACAAGCCGGCCTGGATGATCGATTGCCGCAAGTTTTCCGCTCCTTCCCAGGTGGTCCCCGCAATCCCTACCTTGCTGCCGGGAGGCAATTTTTGCAGCACTTTCATGCATTGCAAATTCGACTCGAGCAGGCAAGCGATCACTCTCGGTTCAGCGTCCCCGAACAGCCGATCGACAATGGGCTTCACTTCTTCGATATGGAGGAATGTCGTCACGATCAGGTCGTATTTCCCGCTCTGTATGTTGCTGCCGAGCAGCTCCAGATCTTTGACCAGACACGGCTTGACGACATATCCGGTCGCTTTTTCCAGCTCCACGGCGTATTCCTGCGCCTGTGGGACGTTGCATTCTACAAACAGCAGCACCGGCTTGGTCTGCCCAGCCGCTTCGGCGAAGTCCCGCAAATCGACCGACTGCTCCAGCCGCGTCTGATGCACATGCCGAACGGGCACTCCCGGCGCTTGCTCGCGTCCACTTGGAGGATGGGCCCGAGCAAACACACCTTTGCCCGGCTCCGTCGAAATGTACCCTTCCTGCTCCAGCAAGGAATACGCTTGTTCCACGGTATCGCGGCTCATCCGCAAAAATCCCGCCAGCTCATCCACGCTCGGCAGGCGTTCGGACGGTTGATACAACCGGTGGTGAATCAGCGTCTTGATCTGCTCCTTTAGCTGGACATGGATGGGAATGGACAGAAATTCATTTCCAGACACTTTCATCGGGGCACCTCTCATCTCAAAGGGTGTGGCAGATATTGTCATCGTACCTTGCTCCCCCTATGTTTATCAATAGTGAACTGGCAGAGCGGACACTTACAGGAACGCGTCGAGCAAAGGTCCAGACGAAACGAAAAAAACCGCCGGCATCGGCAGTTTCTCCCTCCCTTTCCTATGTGCCGCATTGTACCTGCGGGAGCAGCCTCAAGCGGCGTCCAGCCACATCCGGAACAGCCCTTCCGTGACGCCCAGGTTGTACATGTAATAGCAGCCAAACGCGACACTAATCGCACCTGTAATCCGGGTCAGCGCCATGTTCACGCCGGCGTTTCGCGCGCTGAGCACAAAGGGAATCCCTATTGCGGTCGTGCATAGCAGCATCCCGACGACAGTCCCCGCACCAAAAATGAGTATGTAGAGAAGTCCCTCCCACTCCGAATGCACCGTGGACATGGTCAAGAGCACCATGGCAGCGCTCCCGGCCAGACCGTGAACCATGCCGATGACAGCCGACTTGGCAAAAGATGCTCTGCCGACGCCGTCGCTCTCCGAATCATCCGTCCACGCTGCCGCATGCGTATGACGGCGCAGCGAACCGGCGTGCACGTGGCTGCTTGATCGTACCTTCCGTTTGTGGAAGGAGAGAATGCTGGACATCCCGAGATAGACCAGCATGATCCCGACGACAAATTCCAGCGACATCGCCCATGTCTCCGGAATGGCGCTCTTCATCAGAATCAGCGCCATCCCTACCAGGAGCAGGGTCAATGTGTGCCCGCTCCCCCAGAATACCCCCGCCAGCGAAGCCTTTCCCAGCTTCTTGGTTTGACTCGCAATCGTGGAGACGGCGATGACGTGATCCGGCTCCATCGCGTGCTTGATCCCGACGAGAAACCCAATCGACAATACCGTCAGCAAACTCCCCTCCATGTACCACCCTCCAAGCGTATTGGTTTCTATGATCGTCCCCGGTGAAATATGTCTGATTTTATCACGACTTGCCACCATTCGGAATAAAGGATTCGGCTTTGCTCCCGATGATGCTATCTACGGAAGCTCCCCCCTTGAATCGTCTTCTTGTACCACAGATTGGCCTGAATGGCGAAGTACAGATACAACACCGTCATCACCGGCAAAACGAGCAACGTCAACCCTCTAAACAAGGCGAACGGCGTTTCGAAGAGAAAGGCTCTCCAGAAATCTGCCCCTTGCAATTCCCACAGCCCTGGCGTGTAGTACAGCGATTGCGGATCGAGCAATACTCCCGCATCGATCGCGCCGGTAGAAATGAGAGCCGCCAGTATCGGCACGAAGGTCATTGCCAGGGTAGCCCACATGTCAGACAGACGCTTGTAACGTCCGGCCTTGGAATCGACATCCGAAAAGATTTCCTCGCTTCCCTGTCGATTCGCCTTTCTGAAATATTGATAGCCCGAGCTTTTCGTTCCAGCGATGTGTTCCCAGCCGCTGTCCTCAAACAAGGCGCGGTAATCCTCAAAATCCTCCCGATTTTTAAACGGGCGGTAATCGATTTTGATCGTTGCCTGATCAGGTTTCCCCGGTTCAAATTCATAGCCGAGCATCGTCTTCCTCGTCAAACGGCAGCCCTGTCTCGCCATGTCATTCAGCCATTTTTCCTCTGCGTCAAAGTTGGTAAAGAACTTGAATTTCCTCATACGCAGCCCCTCCTTCTATCTCAATCGTTCCATCGTGACCTGAACCATGTGCTTCATGCGCTCGAGGTCAAGACGGAGAATCCGCAGCCCTTCGTCGGTAATGGCATACACCTTTCGTCGGCTGTCCTCGCTGGCCACGGGCTGTATGAACTTCAGCTTCACGAGATTCTCGATGGCGCCGTACAGGGTACCCGCCGCCATTCGCACTTGCCCGCCGCTGAGCTCCTCCACCTTCTGCATGATCAGATAGCCGTGCGCCGGTTCTGCCAGGGCCAACAAAATGTAATAAACGGTTTCGGTCAACGGCAAGTGTCTGTCTCTGTCCAATGCTTACGCTCCTTCCGACAACTTTATATCGTTTGACTATATAGTTACACTATATACAGTAAGACTTACTAATGCAACAAAAAAAACGCCATTGGCCGAAGCAATCGCGATCAGGAAGGAAAAAACGCTCCTCCCTCGGGCAAGACGAGGACTTCACCAAAAAGAAGCATCCCGCTGCCTCAGAGGTGCAGAAGCGGGATGCCTGGCCTCCCATACCAGCTTTCAGGGCAACAGGAGATAAGCAAGCGGCGTCACAAGCAAGAGCGTCAGAACGGTCCGCTCCAGCCAGATCACCAACAGCTTGGGAATGCTGATGGGGATGTCCGTGGACAAAATGCACGGAATGGTAGCGGAGAAAAACAATATCGACGAGACGGAAACGACGGCAATGATAAATTTGGTGACGAGCGGAGCTCCGGTCACGAGCAGCGCCGGCAAAAACATTTCGGCAATCTCGATGGCGGACGCCTTGGCCGCCAGAAGCGGCTCCGGGATCTGCAGCAGGAGCGTGACCGGATAGAACAGGTAGCCCAGCCAATCGAACAGCGGGGTGAATTTTGCCAGCATGAGCCCGAGCAGTCCCACCGACATGATGGAGGGAAGAATGCCCATGGTCATGATGAAGCCATCGCGCAGATTTTCCCATATATTGCGACCGATCGGCAGCGCCCCTCTGGCTGCAGCCATAGCCTCTGCCCAGGCGTGGCGCCAAAACTGCTCCTTGATCACTTTCTCCGGATCGCCTTTTCCTTCATAGTACTCGTCGCTCATGCGGGAAAGCGGCCAGAGCCGGACGGTCACAGCCGTCACCAGAAACGTCACCACCAGCGACACCCAAAAATACAGGTTCCAGTAAGACATGATGTCCAGCGTCTTGGCGATGACGATCATGAAGGTGGCTGAAACGGTGGAAAATCCGGTTGCGATAATCGCGGCTTCCTTGACGGTATACTTTCCTTCCTTGAATACGCGGTTGGTGATCAACAGACCGATCGAGTAACTTCCTACAAATGATGCCACCGCATCGACAGCCGAGCGGCCCGGCGTCTTCCAGACCGGACGCATGATGGGCTGGACCAGGACGCCGATGAACTCCAGCAATCCATAGCCCACGAGCATGGCGAGAAAAACGGACCCGACCGGGACCACCATGCCCACGGGAATCACCAGCTTCTCGAACAGGAAGGGCCCCATGTCCTTTTCCAGCAGCCAGGCGGGGCCGGCTTGAAAATAAATCATCAAGGCAACAGGGACTCCCAGCACCTTCAGCACGGAAAAAACGAGGTTGACCTTGTTCTTGTTCCACGTCTTCGCCACGAACGGATAGACGGCTCCCAAAACAATTACGGCGAGAGCGTAGAGCGGCGCCGCCCCGGGAGCGAGCTGGCGAAGCCACGTGACGATGTGGTCAAGCATGATGGAAGAGGAACCGTTTACGGTCACGGGAACGAAGAAAACGAAAATACCGATAAGGCTGAAAACGAAAAACTTCCAGGCATGAGCGGCGGAAGCAGTTTCCTTTTGGGAAGGCACCCCCAGCTGGTGGTTCGCATGAGTTTCCAAGCAAATTCCCCCTTTTACTCCTGGTGATCTTCACGCTCTCTCCACTTTCCCATCCGAGCCTGTCACTTCTCTCTCTGCTTGCATCCCGTCAAAAAGGACAGCAGCACATGAACTGCCGTTTTCACGGTAGCTTCTCCCCGATCCTTGAACGGGTCGAGGCACACCAGATCCATCGCTTTGACCTTGCCGCACAAGCCGGCGGCATGCACCGCCTCGAACAGCTCGTCGCTGCTCATCCCGCCCGGTGTCGAGGCGGGCACGCCGGGACCGTAGCTGATGTCGAGCACATCCATGTCTACGGTTAGATAGATCGTGTCCACCCTCCGGCCGAGGGCATCGAGCGCCTGGCGGACAGTCTCGGCCACTCCCTTCCCCCTCGCCTCCCGAAGCGTCGTGTAGCGGACACCCGCTTCGTCGGCGTACGCTTTGAGCGAACGCGCGTTGAAAAAGCCGTGCAGGCCGATGTTGTGCACGTCTTCTCCCTTGATCGTTCCGCTCTCGATCAGATTGCGGATCGGCGTGCCGTTCGACGGTCCATTGTCTGCCAAATCCCGCAGGTCGAAGTGCGTATCGAGCTGCAAAATGCCGACCCGCTCCTCGGGATGGGCGTCCTTGTAGCCTTTGACAAGCATCGCGGTAATCGAGTGATCGCCTCCCATCATGACGGGCAGCACTCCGGGATGATGGGTGCGCATCGCATGCATGGCCTCCCGAATATTGTGGTGGCAACGGGCGATGTCGGTGACATGCTGGCGGACATCCCCCAGATCGACCACGCGCAGCTCGGACAGATCCACGTCGTGATCGAGATTGTACGTGGTAAAGTACTTCCACGCTCTGCGCATCGCTTCGGGATTTTCGCTGGCTGCCGATGCGGAGATCGAGGAACGGGACAGCGGGACGCCTAACAGGGCGACGTCGAAGTCCGACCAATCAACAGCGTCACCACTCCCTGGCTCCAGCGTCTGGATCCACTCGCTTACTTTCGGTTCCGGGGGCGCGGCGCTTCGGTCCCAGGCAAAGCTGGGGGGCTTCAGGAGAGGATACGGATAGCTTTTCATGCCAATCTCCCTTCCGAGACGACGATCGCACCATTTTTGATGACCGTATGCACGTGGTTCACCCCGTAGCGGTATTGCAAGGTCATGAAGTCCGGCACGTCAAATATCGTAAGGTCCGCACGTTTGCCCGGCTCGATGCTGCCAATGTCGTGCGCCCGTATGATCGCATGGGCCGCGTTGATGGTCGCCGCTGTCAGCACTTCCGCAGGAGTCATGCCCATTTTCAGGCAGCCGAGGTTCATGATAAGCGGCATGGACACGGTAGGGGACGAGCCCGGATTGCAATCCGTCGAGATCGCGACTGCCACGCCCGCATCAATCATTTTTCGCCCGTTGGCCGATTCCGCCATCAGGAAAAAGGCCGTTCCCGGCAGCAGCACCGCGATGACTCCCGCTTCCGCCATCCGCTTGATCCCTTCATCCGAAGCCCGAAGCAGGTGGTCGGCCGAGACCGCCCCGATCGCCGCCGCCAGCTCCGCGCCTTCGTACGGTTCGATTTCGTCCGCGTGGATCTTCGGCAGCAGGCCGTACTCCCTTCCCGCTTCCAGGATGCGTCGCGACTGCTCCGGGGTAAAAACGCCCCGCTCGCAAAAGACGTCGTTGAACTCCGCAAGCCTGCGGCGGGCCACCTCCGGAATCATCTCGCGGATCACCAGCTCGACGAAAGCGTCCGGGTCCGCCTTGAACTCCTTGGGGACGGCGTGCGCGCCCATAAATGTGCTGACCAGATCGACCGGGTGCAGTTCATGCAGCTTTTTCGCTACCTCCAGCTGCTTCAGCTCATCGGCGAGCGTCAGTCCGTAGCCGCTCTTGGCTTCCACGGTCGTCACTCCGTGCAAGAGAAACAGGTCGAGCCTCCTTTTGCTTTCTTCGTACAGCTGGTCATGGGTGGCGTTCCTCGTCGCTGCGGTCGTGGCGTGGATTCCCCCGCCGTTGTTCATGATCTCCATATAAGTAGCGCCATTCAGACGCATGTTGAATTCATTTTGCCGAGTCCCGGCATGGACCAGATGGGTGTGCGGGTCGATCAGCCCCGGCGTGACAAGACGGCCGGTCGCGTCGACGACTTCGGCCTCTGTCACCCGCTCTCCGTACACGGCCTCCAGCTCCGCATCCGTCCCCACTCGCTCGATCCGGCCGTTTTCCAGCCATACGCTGCCATCCTCGATGATGGACAGCTCATTCATGCGCTTCCCGACTACAGGTGCGGCAGAGCCGCCAGCCAGCGTGGCGAGCTGGCTGGCATGGCGAATCCATACGGGTCTGGTCATCGTGATCACTCCTTCATCATCGGGATGTGTACGCCTTTTTCCTTCGCGGTCCGAATCGCCAAGTCATATCCTGCATCCGCGTGACGGACGATGCCCATGCCCGGGTCGGTCGTCAGCACCCGCTCCAGTCGTTTCGCGGCTTCCGGCGTCCCATCGGCCACGATGACCATGCCCGCATGCAGCGAATACCCCATGCCGACACCGCCTCCATGGTGCACGGATACCCAGCTCGCTCCCCCGACAGCGTTGATCAGGGCGTTGAGGATGGGCCAGTCAGCCACCGCATCGCTTCCGTCCCGCATCGCTTCCGTCTCCCGGTTCGGGGAGGCGACGGAGCCGGAGTCGAGATGGTCGCGGCCGATGACGATTGGGGCGCTCAGCTCGCCGCTGGCCACCATGTCATTGATGATCTGGCCGAAGCGGGCGCGTTCCCCGTAGCCCAGCCAGCAAATGCGCGAAGGCAGTCCCTGGAATTGAATCCGCTCGCGGGCCATGCGAATCCAGTTGCACAGGTGGGTATTGTAGGAAAACTCGCGCAGGATGACTTCGTCCGTCTTGTAAATGTCTTCCGGGTCGCCCGACAGCGCCGCCCAGCGGAACGGCCCTTTTCCTTCGCAAAACTGCGGACGGATATACGCAGGTACAAAGCCCGGGAAGCGGAATGCGTCTTCCACGCCTTCGTTTTTTGCTACCTGGCGGATGTTGTTCCCGTAGTCGAAGGTGACGGCGCCGCGCTCCTGCATCGCCAGCATCGCCCTGACATGCTCGGCGATGCTCGCCTTCGCCCGCGCTACGTAAGCGATCGGGTCGCGCGTCCGCAGCTCTGCCGCCTCCGCCAGACTCATGCCGATCGGGATGTAGCCGTTCAGCGGATCGTGCGAGGAGGTCTGGTCGGTCAATACGTCCGGGATAAAGCCGCGCGCCAGCATCGCGTTCAGCACTTCAGGCGCATTGCCCAAAAGGCCGATGGAGATTCCTTTTTTCTCCCGCTTGGCTTCCTCGGCCATCCGGATCGCTTCGTCCAGGCTCTCGGTCATGACGTCCAGGTACTTCGTGTCCAGACGGCGCTGGATGCGGGTCGGATCGATCTCGATGTTGATGCTGACGCCGCCGTTCAACGATACGGCGAGTGGCTGCGCCCCGCCCATTCCTCCGAGGCCGGCCGTGACCGTGATTGTGCCCGCGAGTGTCCCCTCAAAATGCTGGCGGGCACATTCCGCGAACGTCTCGTACGTTCCTTGCACGATGCCCTGGCTGCCGATGTAAATCCAGCTGCCCGCCGTCATTTGCCCGTACATCATCAGTCCTTTTTGATCCAGCTCATGGAAGTGCTCCCATGTCGCCCAGGCAGGCACGAGGTTGGAGTTTGCCAGCAAGACGCGCGGCGCATCCGGATGCGACTTGAACACCGCGACCGGCTTGCCGGACTGGACCAGAAGGGTCTCATCGCACTCCAGATTTTTCAATGTTTTGACAATAACATCGAAGCATTCCCAGTTGCGGGCCGCTTTGCCGATCCCGCCGTACACCACCAAGTCTTCCGTCCGCTCTGCGACGTCGGGATTGAGATTGTTCAGCAGCATGCGCAAGGCTGCTTCCTGCACCCAGCCTTTCGTGTGCAATGTCGTGCCCGAATACTCCTGGAGCAATTGCTGAATCGACTGCGTATGGGTCATGTTCATCTTGTCCACCTGCTTTCTCGAGATTCACCGCTTGGCTCCAGTATAGTGAAGGAAAAAAACGCAAAAAAGGCACCTGTCTTTCGAAATGGTGCCAGTTTTTTCGATCCGAAACTGTCCTCGGACAGCCTTCGATCGAATTTTTCACTCTTTTCTTTCGATTTCTATACTTTTTTTTGATTTCGCATAAAACGAGGGGTTGTCCCCGTCTTTTCCTTAAAGATTTTGCTAAAGTAATTGGCATTCCCAAACCCGGTCCGCATCGCCACTTCCTGGACCGGCAGCGATGTTTCCAAAAGCAGCCGCTGCGCCTCCTTCAGCCGCATGTTGACCAGGAGCTGGCGGAATGAGATGCCGTGCTTCTGGCTCAGGAGCGTACTGAAGTAGGCGGGACTGCGATCCACGTGACGGGCGACCTCCTCGAGCCGCAGGGTCGGATCGGTATAGCGTCCTTCCATGTAGCGGATAGCCAGCTCGATCACGTCCGCACGTCCCCCAACCTGATGGCTGCGCGCCGATTCGAGCAGCGTATAGATGAAAAGCAGCAGCTCCTGCACGATCCGGTACAGGATGGGCGAGTACAGGATCGTATCGAACGCCCGGTGATACTCTTCCTCCAGCTTCCCGCGGTCAAGTCCGTGCGCCTTCATATAGCGCCTCACTTGCGCCAGGATGCTGGTCAGCCTGATGCGCAGAAGCCCCGGCTCCGGATACGGCTCTTCCTTGAAGAAGAAATGGCGATACATCCACTCCTTGAGCGCTTCCTTGCTGCCGTCGTGAAGCATGTCGATCCAGGCGCGCTGCTCGCTGGGCGTCAAAAACGGGTCGATCATCGTCCAGGCGATACGGCCGCGCACGACCGACAGCTGCCTGTAGCCTTTGAAAAAGCGGATGTCGAGCGCTTGGCTCGCGTCCCTGTACTTTTCGCTCAGCCGCTGCTCAGGGTCGTCCGAATCGTACATGACGAGCGACAGCGGAGCATCCGAGGCCGCCTCCCAATCGCGCAGGAGCCGCCTGCCGACTTGCTCGAGGCGGGACAGCGGCTCGGGCTCGTCAGCTGGAAATAGGCCGACGATCGCATCCCCCAGCGGAAGCAGGACCGGCTTCTCCCGAAATGGATACTCCGTCAGGAAGCGCAGCAGCTCGGGATGCCGATTCGGCTCTTCCAGCTGCGCCAGCATAAGCGGGTACGGCCCTCCCGGCATCGAAAGTGGAAAGAACAGATCCAGGTACGATACTTCCGCCACCCGGCCCGCGTCGTCTCCCCCCTCCTGCCCGTGGGCAGCAGCGTCCCTTCTTTCCTGGCAATACCGTGCCAGTGTGCGCCGGATCGTCTCCGGCGTCTGCGGCTTCAGCCACAAATCGCGTGCATTCAGCTCAATTCCCTGCATTGCGCGCTCAAAAGTCGCTTCCGCGGTCATGACAGCTACCCGTGGGCGATAATGCTCGATCAAGAGCTTGAGCGGCTCCCACTGCCCTTTCCCGATCATGTCCAGCTCCAGGCACAGCACGTCCGGCGTATGGGTTTCTACGCAGCGGATGACCTCAGTCGCGGTAGAGGCCATATACACATGATCGTACGGAATGGCGCAGCTCGTGATGAGCCAGCCGATCCCGATTCGCTCGTTCGTATCACGGTCCGCAATCAAGATGCTCGGCACGGTACATACCTCCTATTTCGAAGCGGCTGAAGATTTCGACATCTTCAGCCGCCTAAGAAGGGTTGTCCTCGCTTGGACAACCCCTCGCTTTTAGGAAAATGGATTCTCAATCATGGTTCCCATCACGTGGTCGAGCGGAATAAATCCGATCTCGCGGGAATCAGTGCTGTGATTGCGGTTGTCCCCCATCACGAAGATGTGATTCGGCGGGACAGTGAGCTTGCCGTCGGACACGTAGTCCATCGTTTCCTTGATGTACGGCTCGTCCAGGGCGACGCCGTTTCGGTACACCTTGTTATCCTTAAATTCCAAAACATCGCCCGGTTTGCCGATGACGCGCTTGACGTACATGGAATGATCGTCAGCCGTTCCTGTGATCAGGCCGATCAGCGGGTGGCTCAGTATATCGTCCATCCATGTGCGGTTGCGGTCTACACGGCTGTCGATTACGACGATGTCGCCGTAGTTCGGCATGTAGCTAAACGTATGGGACAGTTTGGAAACGTATATGCGTTCTTGGTCTTGCAAGGTCGGATCCATGGAATGCCCATCCACCTTGTACGGCTGGAATACGAAGATTCCGAGAACCAAGGCGAAGATGACAGCAAATCCAATGGAACGGATCCATCCTACGATTTCTCTCATTTTCATCTGTTTTTCCTCCTCCCGTATGAAAAATCGCTGCACTAGAGATATGATACCACAAAACGAACGCCAATCCAAAAAGGCTGACTACGGGATCGCCAGCCTTGCTGATAGGACGGGGCTGTCACTTTATTCCTGTCGCCGCCTTGCCTCCATGCTGCCGCGAATGGCAGACGGGCCGAATGCTCCGCATGCGTCTACCGGCAAAATTCGCGAATCGTATCCGCCAAAATGTTCGCCATGTCCACCAGACTCTCCGTCTCTACGTATTCGACTGCACCGTGCAGTCCTGCCCCGCACGGTCCGAACAAGACAGTAGGAATGCCCGCTCCCTGAAGCAGGGCGGCATCGGTCCAGCCGGAAAAGCCGGAGATGTCTGGCGCCCGCCCCAGCCTGCTGCGGCAAGCAGCTTCCAGCGCTGCGAAAATCGGCTCGTCCGTAGAGACTTCAAACGGTTCCCTCCAGAAAAACAGCTCTGCGCTGGCCTGAAAGCTGTCGTCCCCTGCCCGCAGCCGCTCCAGCATGCCCGCCACTTCCTGTTCCACCTCCTGCCGGGTCTCGCCCGGAATGGTTCTGCGCTCCCAGTCGAGCCGGCAATGATCTGGATACGTAGACAGCTCCGTCCCGCCCTGGATAAGCGAGGCATGAACGGAAGGCGGGCCCAGAATCGGGTGCCGTTTCTGTGCGAGCTGCTGTGACAGACGCTCGATCTCCGACAGCACCCTGCCCGTGTGAACAATGGCATCGATCCCTTCAGCCGGGCGACTGCCGTGCGCGGCTTTGCCTTTCACTTCGCAGCTGATCCAAGCGAAGCCTTTGTGGACGATGCCGATGTCCAGGTCGGACGGCTCGCAGACGATGGCTGCGTCCGCCGAATATTCCTCGACCAGGGCTTCCGTCCCGATGCTCTTGTACTCCTCGTCGGCGACAAATGCGAGGATGACGTCCCCCGAGAGAGGCACCTGTGCTCGGGAGACCGCCTCCACCGCAGCGATCATCGCGCCGAGGCTGCCTTTCATATCCTGGCTGCCGCGGCCGTAAATTTTGCCATCCTCGTGCAGCGGATCAAACGGCTTGATCGCCATGCGCTTGGCGCTCACCGTGTCCATGTGGCCGTTCAGCAGCAAAGACCTTCCGCCACCCGATCCACGCAGGATGCCGATGACATTGACCGCCGTGTCGTTGATCGGCATCACCCTCACCTCCAGCCCCCCTGCCTGCATCCTTTCCTGAAGAAAACGGGCGATTTGCCTCTCCCCTGGACCGTCCGCATCCAGATAAGGATTCACCGAGTCTATCCGAATGAGATCTTGCACCAATGCGATCAGTCCGTTGCGATCGATTTCGATTTTCATCTGGTCTTCCCCCTCCTATTGTCTGTACCGCTTCGATGCAGCTGGCCAGAACGGCCGCCGCCATGGTCTTTCTACTTAGGTACCAATGAAAATAGGTACTACTTTTGCGCGCAAAGACTCGCTACGATAAAAGGTAGGCCGGGCAGACCAAGCTCTGCACGCTCGAAACTCTACTCACGGTGGCGAATCCTATGAATCTCATTCTTTTGCTTTTCGGTCCTACACTCATGCTTTTTATCGGCTTGCAGGTGGCGGGCAGCGTTCCCGTTGCCTTTCTTCTCTTTTACAGCTGGCTCTTGTTCATCCCCCTTCAAGAATGCCTTCGCCAAAAAGCCGGTCGGAGGCAGGCCTTGCTTGCCGCAGTCGGGCTGGTCCCGAAACGAAGGAATCTCCTTTTCGGGCTCGGAAGCGGCGTTCTCTTTTTGCTTGCGATCGTGGCTGCCGGTTTCTTCTTTCACGCTTCTTTGTTTGAGAGAGACGAGCTGCTGCGCCTCCTGGAAAGATGGCAATTTTCCGGAAGCCATGCCGTGTGGCTCATCGGGATCCTGATGTTCGTCAACCCGCTGCTGGAGGAGCTCTACTGGAGAGGCTACCTCCACCAAAAGCTGGCCCGGAAGCGAAACCCGCACATCGTCGTCCTGGTGACTGCCTTTTTTTACAGCCTGTACCACCTGCTCTCGGTCATCCCCCTGTTCGCCTGGCCCTACAACGCAGCGATGGTCCTTCCGGTTTTTCTCGCAGGCGTCGTCTGGGGGTACATGCGGCACCGCGACGGTTCCCTGCTGGGCTCCATGCTCAGCCATATCCTCGCCGATATCGGGATTATGATGGTGTATTTATTATTTTTGGCTGAATAAACTGCAAATCCTTTCTTTGTAAAAAAAACAAACGTTCGTTATAATGAATAGTAGAGTGTTGCTATTTTCGTACCAAGGGGGTGTCCATGATAGCCCGTCATCGGCTTGCACTGTGGCTGCTTGTCGTTTGCCTGCTTCTCCTGCTCTCTGTCATCGTGAAAGACCGACTGAACCACTATCGAAATCAATGGGTCCTCGTATGGAGCGACGAGTTCGACGGACCCTCTCTGGACCTCTCGAAATGGAACGTCGTCGATTCCCCCGCTCCCCGAAACAACGAGCTGGAATACTACACCCCCTCGGCGCTGTCCATCGTCGACGGATATTTGCGCATCCGCACCGACCAGCGCAGCTACAAGGGTATGGACTACACATCCGGTGCGGTCGATACGAGATTCAAGTTTGACTTTTTGTATGGAAAAGTGGAAATACACGCTCGCCTGCCCAGGGGACAAGGGATCTGGCCCGCCCATTGGATGCCGCCGAGCGATCACATTTCCCCGTATGAGATCGATATCATGGAGATGCTGGGACACGAGCCCGACAAGATTTATTTGACACACCACTGGCTGGGAAGCGGCAAGAAGCAGTATACGGGTACGTACCGGGGCCCGGACTATTCGCAGTCGTTTCATACGTTCTCGGTCGAGTGGGAGCCCGGCAAGATCACCTGGTACATCGATGGCATCGAGCGCTTTTCTTCTACCTCCCACGTCCAAAACACGCCGGCCTATTTGTATTTGAACACGGCAGTGGGCGGTGACTGGCCGGGTGCGCCCGACGAAACGACCGTGTTTCCCCAATTCCACGACATCGATTACGTCCGGGTCTACCAAAAGCAAAAAGACGTTGACTGGAAGTTCTGGTAGTCCTATAATGAACGAAGAGTAGTTCTCAATAACGAACATTCTTTCCAATCCCCTTCCCGCCTCGCCCACGTCTACATCGCAGTTGGTTTTCGAGAGAGAAATAGGAGTTGACTGTATGAAGATCATCATCAATGCGGATGATTTCGGCACGTCCCATTCGACGGACGAAGCGATCATCCAGACATTTTCTTCAGGCGCCCTGTCTTCCACCACCATCGTCGCCAACGGAGCTACCTTCGAATCCGCCTGCGTGCGCGCCCATGATGAGAAGCTGCTGGACCGCATCGGGCTTCACATCAATCTGACGGACGGCTTGCCGCTGACAGATCGCATCCGCAAATGCCCACGCTTTTGCGATGCAGACGGATTGTTTCTTCCGAAGAAGCTCTCGTTCTCCCGCCTCTTCCTCCCGTTGAACCCGGACGAAAAAAATGCCCTCGCCACTGAAGTCAAGGCGCAAATCGACCGTTGCCGCGCGCACGGCCTGCCTCTTACGCACGCAGACTCCCACAATCACGTCCATACGGAATTCGTGATCGGCACATTGATCATGGATGTCTTGAAAGAGGAAGGCATCCATTACCTGCGGCTCACACGCAACCTCGGAGAGAATATGTCGATCGCCAAAAAAGCATACAAGCATCTCTACAACAGCATTCTTTCGGCAAAGGGGCTGCGCGGAGTCCGCTACTTTTGCGAAATTACGGACATGATCACCGCCTGTAAGAAGGGAGAAAAGCGGCCGGTCTCTGCCGAAATCATGTGCCACCCGGTCCTCGGCGAAAACGGCAGCGTCATGGATTTGTACGGCGGCTCCATCATTCAGCAATTCAAAGAGCTGACCCTGCTCGTCCCCGAAATGCAGCTCACTACATACGGACTCACCGGACGTGCTGGATGAGTGAAAGGTTTGGGGCGGGATGCCATTCTCCCGCCCCTTCGCATTTATACAGTCACTACCGCCTGATTGTTCTCCGTGCGATCTTCCCCCCGTACGTCTCCCGCCTCCCGTCCTTCCAGGTAGCCCAGAAACACTGCAAAGGTCACGATGTTTCCCAAATGGGCATCCAGTATATCGTTGACTTCCAGCCGCGGATCGAGAACTCCTTCCCGCTTTAACCGTTCGACGGCCTCTTCAGTCACGCCCAGGGTGCGCATTTTCCGGAACAATTCCGGGTGTTCCGGGCTCTCCTGCAGGTAGGTTTTGCTCAGCAGCTTGCGGCCGACTACCTTGGTGACCCGCCTGCATCTGTTGCGGATGTACTTTCCGATATCCTTGAGCATCTCGAGCGTTTCCGCCGATGCCGAGATGCCTCCCTCTGCCGTGGGGATCCTGGCTACTTGCGGATTCAATCTCGTGATCAGCTCGCGATGATACCGGTTGAAAAAACGCACGCGGCGCTTCAAGTGGAAGCCGCAGCGGACCAGATCGTACTCCAGAAAAGGCGAGTAGCAGCCGAACAGGTGGTTCGTCGAAGCGATAAACGTGCTGGCGACAGTCTTCATCCGAAAATGGTAGTAGATGCTGTCGTACGTCTTCGTATTCGTGTCCATCCGATAGCGCCCCAATTTGTCCACCACGCCGTTTTCGAAGGTGTCGTTGATCGCGCGGAACTCCCCCGCGAAATACGAGCTTTTGCACTTGATCTGAAGCATTCTCATCCGCAGAAACCGGCGGATATTGGCCTTTTTCCGGGCGTAGAACGGAAAGTCCTGCACCCACATGTTTTCTTTGAGAAACTCTCCTCCGATGCCGGATATGACCAGCTCGATCCCTCTGTCCCTCCTGCTTTGGTGGTGCGGCAACGTCCGGTAATGCTTAAACAGATCGTTCATTCCGTCGCACCAGACGAACAGCTCGGGAACCATCTGCTCCAGCCGCTCGACGCACGGCTCCGTCACGTACAGGCGATGATCCAGCACACGGGCGATCTCTACGGGAATGTCCACATCCCGGATACCCGCCCTCCCGGAAATAGCCGCCTCGAAGGGAACCCCGTAATGATCGAGCAGCACACAGACGAGCCTGGAGTCCACTCCTCCCGTCAAATCGGCGCTAATTTTCAAATGCCGGATGGACTGGCAAAACCGCCGAAAAAAATCCATGACATCCACGTCGGGACAGGGTGTGTCGATACTTGCCAGCTGCTTGGATACGATAGATTTTTTATGAGAGCAAAAGACGATGATTTCATTGCTATCGATTTTGCAAATGCCATCCAGGAGCGTGCGGTTGTCGTAGATGTTGCCGAAATTGATGAATTCGACGATCGCTTCCTTGGACACGCGTTCCTTGCCAAAGCCGCTGTACCTCGCCAGGGCGAGAAACGAAGTGGATATGGCGGAATCCGTATGAAAGGCTTCAAAAGCTCCGCTGTTGTCGATAAACGAATAGAACACGCCTGCCTGCTTGTCGCAGACGGTCATGAAGAAATGTCCTTTCAACAGCTTGATCGCCGTGATCAGCCCGGACGCTCTGACTTCCTCTGCAAATGTCATGACCGAATCCATTCCCGCCGCAATGCCCAGAACAAAAACAAACCCCCGCCAACTGATCAAATAGTCGCCGTCTTCCCACATTTGCTCCGTTTTCTGATAGTGGGTAATCCCCTCTTGTGTGATTAGCATGCTTGCTCACCCTGTTCTCCCTGAGAATTCACGATGAATGGGAAAGATGCGATAGGCGTCCTTCTCTTTGCTTCTCGCGATCACCCTGGTGCTCATTTCCTATTTTCTGGTCGAAATAATGGAGCAGTGTCGCCAGTGTGATCATGCTGCCGATATGCTGATTGTGGATCTGCTCCAGCGTCAGGTGCGGATGAAGGATGCCTGCCTCTTTCAGCAATTCCAGCGAGGCCTGGGCCTGGCGAAGCTGCCGGACTGCCGCAAACAAGCGCGGATGCTCGGGACTGTCCTGCGAAACGCTCTTCTTCAACACCTTCCTGCCCAGCAGGTTCATCAATCGCCTGCTGTAGTTGATCGCGTATTTTTGGACGTCCTTGGCCACCTCCAGCCGTTCGCTCGAAACGGAGATCCCTCCTTCCGCTGTCCGTATTTTGGATACCGCCGGATTCAGCTGCGTGATGACTTTGCGGTGAAATCCGTTGAACATGCGCTCCTTTCTGTTCAATTGATAACCATACCGCACGAGATCTTCGTCCAGCAGAGGAGCGTACGAAGGCAGCACGCGGTTGGCTGCCGTCATGAAATTGCCCGCGATCGCTTTCATGCGGTAATGGTAGTAAATATTGTCGTAGGTTTCGGTATTGGTCGCGAGCACGTAAGGAGAGAGTTCTTGCAGCATACGCGCGGAAAACGTTTGGCAAAGGGGGACAAACGGGATTGAAAAATAATGGGTGCTGCACGGAATGGGAAGGATCCGTGTATGGAACAGCCGGCTCAGGTTGGCCTTTTTTCGGGAGTAAAACGGGAAGTCTTGCAGCCAAAAGAAATCTTTGAACAGCTCTCCGCCGATGCCGGTGATGGCGACATCCATCCCTCTTTGGAGACGGTTTTGGTTATGGCGATGGGTACGATAATGGCGGAACAGATCGTGCAGTCCGTCGCTGAGCAAAAACAGCTCCTCCACGCGCTCTTCCAGATCGTCCACGTACGGGTGCGTCACATGCAGAGGGACTCCGAACAAGTCCGCCACTTCTCTCGGGATTTCCACATCCGAAATGCCCTCCATCCCCGAGATCGTCGTCTCGAATTCGACGCCGTAGTAATGAAGCAGCACGCCGAGCAGCCTGGAGTCGATTCCGCCCGACAAATCGATGCTGACTTTGTGATGCCGCAGAGAGCCGGCCAGCTGCTGAAAAAATGCGTAAAAATCGACCGGCTCCGCCGTCTCGTAGATGGAGGCGAGCTTCTTTCGGACCAGCTTGACATGCCGACCGTTCAATACGGCCAGTTCGCTGCTGTCGATCTTCCGGATCGAATCGAAAAAGGTTTTATTGCCGAAGAGATGGCCAAAATGCAGAAATTCCACAACCGCGTCAGGGTTTAAGGACGTCTCCGGACGTGACTTGAAGACGGCCAGTGCCAGAAAAGAGCTGGACAGGGCATCGTCGGCGAAGTAAGCGTCGAAGCAGCCGCTCGAATCGGTAAAACTGTAGTACGCATGCGTGTGTTTGCTCTTCAGGACCATATGGTAGCTGCCTTTTAGCTGCAGTACATCCTCTGGCAAAGCCGACTCGGCTGCGAATGCGGCAAACCGCTGGACGGATGGCAGTCCTGCAGCAATTCCCGGCATGTAGGCAAACCCTTTCCAGTAAAACACGGCCCAGTCGTTTTCCCATTTGCTGTACCCCGGGTCGACCGATTTGATTCCCTCGTGTGTAATTAGCAAGTATACTCCCCCATTAGCTGGAATGTGTCCGGTTTTTTACTCGTTTCCGAGGGAACATTGCCCTTTTGTCGAATGAAGGAAATCCACAAAGAGAAACAGCGACAAGAAATGGCTGAGATGAGCGTCGTGGATCTCGTGCAGGCGGACGCGCCTGTGCAAGATGTTTTCTTCCTTTAAGAGCTCAATGGCATCCTTGGCAAACTGTGAATTTCGGATTCGTTCGTACAAATCGGGATGATCCGCCTTTTGCCTCGTATACGATGTCTGAAACAGCTTCCTTTCGATGACCTTCACAAGCCGGATGCTCTTGTCCCTGACGTATTTTTGAATGTCTTTGCCGACCTCCCATTTGTCTGCCGAGACGGATACGCCGCCTTCGGAAGTGCGAATCCGGGAGATGGCCGGGTTGACCTGGGAGATGGTCTTGCGGTGAAACGTGTTGAAAAACCGTTCCCGGCGCTTCAGCTGGAAGCCGAACTGCACGAATTCAGGCTCCATCATGGGCGCATAGCTGGGCAGGACGCGATTGGCCGCAGTAAGGAAGTTGCCGCCAATCGTCGGCAGCTCGTACTGGTAGTAGATATGGTCGTACGTTTTCGTGTTGAGGTCCATTTGATAGCGGGACAGCCTCTGGACGACGGCCTGCTTCACATTTTGATTGCGTCTGGCGTAATCTTTGCTGAAGTAGTCGTCCTTGCACGGAATGGGGAACATCCGCAGCGTCACCAGCCTCTCCAGCCTCGCCATCCTGCTTGAATAGAACGGGAAATCCTGCAGCCACAGCTCGTCTTTGAGAAATTCTCCGCCGATGCCGGACAGCGCCAGCTCGATCCCCCGCTTCACCCGGTTCCGATTGTGCTGATAGGAGCGGTAATGCTTGAAGGTGTCGTTCAGGCCGTCGCTCAGCCGAAACAGCTCGGGAATGCTGTCTTCCAAGCCGTCGATGCACGGGTAGGTGATGTGGAGCGGCTTGCCGAGAGCTGCCGCTACCTCCTTTGCGATTTCCACGTCCTCCATGCCATCCATGCCGGAGACGGTCGTCTCAAACGGGACGCCGAAATAGTCGAGCATGACAGCGATGAGCCGCGAATCCACCCCTCCCGTCAAATCCACGCTGATCCGGCATTCGCGGGCAGAGTGCGCGAATTTCTCGAAGAACTGAAGATAGTCGAAATCCCCATGGCCTGCATCGATCGGCGCCAAATTTTTGGAATGGATGCTTTTCCCGCCCGGTCCAAACCGGATGACCTGGTTGCGGTCAATCCGGAAAATCCCTTCGACAAGCGTCCGGTTCAGGAACACGTTTCCGAAATTGACGAACTCCATGACGGAATCGCGGTTCAGGCTGACGGGTGTCAGACCGTGGTAGGTGACCAGGTCCAAAAACGAACTGGCTGCCGCCGTTTTCGAATGAAATGCGGTAAATCCCCCATTGTTGTCCGTAAAGCAGATGTATGTATGCGTCTGTTTTTCCTTCACCACCATGAAAAAATGACCTTTGAGCGAGGAAATGGCACGGTCCAGCCCTTCTGCAGCCATCAATCGGGAAAACTCCCGGACCGAAGCGGCTCCAGGCGCAAAGCCCAGCAGGTAGACGAACCCCCTCCATCGAAACAAATAATCCGGGTTTTCCCACGACTGCAGTTCACCGCCAGAACTCCTCAACCCTTTCGCTGTCAACAGCAATGCAAACTTCCTCCTTCTCGTCGCTTATTGTCAGAGGATCTCACTCACCCTCCTGTTGTCCGCCAAAATTTCTCTCGCCTTGCTCACGAACGAAATTTTCTTTTGTGCGTCCATGTTGAGCTGCATGATTTTTTGCACAAAGGTCTGAGGATGGTTGACGCAAAAGTCTTCGTCGAAAATTTCTTCCGAATACCCTACCGTGCTCTCCTTGGTCGCAAGCACCGGGATTCCTTTCATGATCCCTTCCAGTATCTTGATCTTGGCCCCTCCGCCCAGCGTGTTGGGGACGATCAGAAAGTCGCAGCTGCGTATGTATTCATCCACCGACTTCACTGCACCCGTGATGGTGATCTTCTCCGAACGGTACGGCCAGAGCCTGGGACTCGGATCACGGCCGACGATGTACAGCCGGTAGCGATCGTCCTGCTTGACGAGCTCTTGGAATACGTTTTCGATGAACCAGACGGCCCCGACCACATTGGGGTACCATTCCATGCTTCCCAATAGCAGCAGCTGATAGGTCGGCTGCTCGACATGCTCTTGCAGCTTGATGGCCGGGTAGTTGTAGTAGGGCGGAATCACGTGGATGCGGCTGGCGTCTTTCCCCATCCTCTCGATGAGCGCTTTGTCCTCCGGCGAAATCACCCAGATGTCGTCTACAGCGTGAATGGCTTGAACCTCCAGCTTCCGAATTCCGCGGTTGAGCAGGCGCAGCTTCCATTTGTCCTTCGCCCGCTGCTGAAACCGGATCTCTTCCCTGGCGTTGAGATGCTCGATGTTGTGCTGGATGAGCACGAGCTTGGTCTGGCTGCGGTCGATGTGCTTCAGGATCGTCTCGTACAGGAAAAACATCCGCAGATGATCGAGAATGATAATATCGTAACGCTTCTGGGACAGGAGGGCTTCCGCTTCCCGGATCATGCTCCCCAGATACTTTTGGGTGCTGTCCCCGTAGATCAGCACTTTCTTGTAGTTCTCCCACTTCGTTGGAGCGTAGTCGACGAGCCTCATTTCCCCGAACAAGGACGCGTAGTAGCGGTATTCATCAGCCCCTACGTCCGTGTCCTCGTACCGGTACGATAAGACGTCGAAGGTAGCGCCTGTTCCGGCCAGTCGTTCCAATATCCCCAGCGAGTAGATCGCATCGCCGGAATTGACCGGGAAGAGCTTTCCCGAAATGTACAAGACTTGTTTTCCCATCTTCATCGCATCCTCAACTGATCTCGAAATGGCAGGCACCGTGCCAGGAGCCTCTTTCCCACGTACATGCGCCACAGAGCAGGGTAGTGCCGCATGATCTCGCGCCGTTGGGAAAACAGCTCCTGCCTGTGAAGGTCGCTGATCCCGCCGCCTTCGTACTTGCAGACGGCCTGCTCCACTTTTTCGAAGACGTCCCCCCGCTGCAGCATCTCCAGCACCGCCTTGTAATCCGCTGCGATGTGGTAGCGGGTGTCATACTGTACACGGCGATGGAGCCTCGTCGCGAACAGGATGGACTGATGACAGATCATCTTCGTGCTCATGTAAAAGTTGCCGAGGCGCGGCGGCTGTATCACCAGCTTGCCGCCCCTGTGAATATTGCCGTACAAATGAGTCTCGCCCCGGCGTCCAGGCAAGATCGCGTCCAGGACCACATCATTGAAAAAGACATCTCCGGCGTTCATGAAAATGATGTAGTCGCTGTCCGGCGCTGTCAGGGACAGACCTTTGTTCATCGCATCGTAAATGCCGCGATCCGGCTCGGAAACGACGCGGTCTATGACATGCCGATACGACTCGATCAGGTCCAGTGTCCCGTCCGATGATCCCCCGTCGACGACGATGTATTCCCTGTTCCGGTACGTCTGAGCCGCGACACTCTTGATGGTCGCCTCCAGCTGGCCGATCGCCTGATAGGTCACGGTCACCATGCTTACTTTTGGGTAATGCGGCGATGTTCCCACACGACTCCCCTCCTCTCGCACAGCTTTTTATTTCCCAGACAAGCCTTTGAGGTAACCGATAAAGAAGAAAAACAAGGTGACATACGTATACGATGCAATCAGCGTAGGCTCGACCATCATGGCCACCAGAAAGGAAACCGACAGCCCGATGACGCCGTACGACTGATCCGGATAGCTGCGAACAAATCGAAACAGGCATGGCAGGTGCCGGACCTGGATCAGGAGCAGCAGCAGCATGGGAATCCAGCCGACGTACCAGCCGACGTCCAGCCACAGGTTGTGGGCGTAGTCGTACGGGGCAAAGTCCGTTTTCGCTCCACCCATCGGGTACTCGATCAGTCCCAGCACTCCTTTGTACCACAGCTGATAACGCGGCGTGTCCAGCCCTTCGCTGATCAATCGTTCCATGAACGGATTGTCCAAGAGGCTTTTCGTCTCCGAAAAATCCACGAAGAACAGGTTTAGCGGCAACAGGCAAATCAGGACGAGCAGGGTGATCAGCTTCTTATGGGTCAGCTTCATCTGTGTCAGGTACAGCAAGGTAGCGATGGAAATGGAAAGGACGCCCGCATAGATGGGACTGCGGTTCTGCAACATGAGGTTGAGAAAAACGCTGACGAGGGCGAGTGCGACGAAGCACCCTTTCAGAAGCAGGTTGATCCTGCTGTACACCATGGCGATCAGGCAGATGCTCAAGGAAAAGAAGATTCCGACGATCGGGCCATTGACGATCCCTCCGTTCCAAAAGGAAGGGACCGCCCTTTCTGCAATCAAGTAGTTGTTTCCTGCGACCTCGCCGAAGTGCTCCAGCGTAAATTTCGCTGTCGAGAGGAATCCGTAACTGAAAAGCCCCCCGGCGGTGACGGCGATCACGGCGCTGATCTTCGCAAAGTTCTGAGCGAGAAAATAGCCGATGATATAGGCGATCGTCATGTTGGCGATGAGAAACGCGAATTTGCTCTCCAGCCATTCATCATCGGTCGTGATCTCAAACAGGACGCTCATGGTGTAGTACAAAAATGCGAACAAAAAAACAAGCGAAGCATCCAACAGGAAGGAGACGGTCACGGTCTTGCGCCTCAGGAAAAAGATGGCGGGAAAGCTGAGAATGAGGCAAATCAAAGACAGGTTGGGGACGCTTGTTCCATAGAGGAACACGCTGAGCAGCAGGATGCCGGAAGCCATCGCGTAGGTCGTTGCCCCTTGGCCCTCTGCCGCCAGCTGCCCGTTTTGGCTTCTGGATATGATGATGAACGTGTCTCGCAAGCAAATCCCCCCGCAACCTCTCTTACTCTACGGCCTGACAGCCGATTGCTGCGCCAGATACCAGTCGTACGTTTTCCGGATGCCTTCCGCAAGCGTCGTGGACGCTCGCCAGCCAAGCTGTTCCATCCTGCTGACATCGAGCCACTTCCGCGGTGTCCCGTCCGGCTTCGACGCATCGAAGACGATGCTTCCGCGGAAGCCGACGATGCCCTTGATCAACTCGGCCAGCTCGCTGATCGCCAAATCCGTACCGGTCCCGATGTTGACGATCGGTCCAATGTCAGCGTGTCTGTAGGTCTTCATCAAAAACACGCAAGCGTCGGCCAAGTCGTCGACGTACAAAAACTCCCGTTTCGGCGTCCCTGTCCCCCATACCACAACTTCAGCCGCATCCGCGACTTTCGCTTCGTGGAACTTTCGCAGCAGCGCGGGAAGCACGTGGGACGTCTGGGGATCGAAGTTGTCGTACGGGCCGTATAAATTGGTCGGCATCACCGCAAGAAAATCGGAACCGTACTGGCGGTGGTACGCTTCGCACATCTTGATCCCGGCAATCTTGGCGAGCGCGTACGGCTCATTGGTCGGCTCCAGCTCGCCTGTGAGCAAATACGCTTCCCGGATCGGCTGCGGAGACAACTTGGGGTAGATGCAAGAGCTGCCCAGAAACAGCAGCTTTTTCGCCCCATACCGGTGGGCTGCATGAATCACATTGGTCTGAATCAGCACGTTCTGGTAGAGGAAGTCAGCCGGGTACGTCGCATTGGCGTAAATCCCCCCTACTTTGGCCGCAGCCAGAAACACGTATTCGGGGCGCTCTTGCGCAAAAAACCGCGCTACGGCCCTCTGGTCCAACAGATCCAATTCGCTGCGGCTTTTGACCAGCACTTGCCGGTACCCTTGCGCCTCCAATGCTCGTTTGATAGCCGACCCGACCAGGCCGCGATGCCCTGCGACAAATATTCGTGCCTCTCGATCCACTAGAGGGACTCCCCTTTCGAGCGAATGTGCAGCTGAGCCATGATTTTCTTCAGGCGAAAGAAAACGAAGATCGCCTTGGTCTGCATGACACCTGTCCGATGCAGCGGGCGAAAGAAATAGCAGGAGCCATGCGTCTGGAGCCAGTACGAAAACAGGGATGCGACCGTGGCTCCCATCGCCCCGTATCTGGGAATGAGCAGCAGATTCAACAGGACGTTCATGATGCAGCCCATCAGCGACGTGACGAATTGCCAACGGGTGTAGTTCATCGTGTTGAGAAACGAGGTTCTCGCCACACCGAGATTGACGAACAGCCCGATCCAGATGTACCAGATCAGCAGGGAGGCAGCTGCCTCGTAATCCGGGCCGAACAGCTTGACGATGACGGTGGCGAAGCAGGTCGTGGCAATGGCCACCACGTACCCGATGAACGCCATGACATCATACAAATGCTGCATCCGCTCGTAAAACAGCTCCTCGCTGATTTTTTTGGCCTCCACAATGCTGGGAAACGTCGAGGAGACGATGGCGATCGGCACGAAATACCACATCTCTCCCAGCCGGACTGTCACCGAATAGATGCCGAGCTCGTGATCTCCCGCCATTTCCCCGATCATGATCTGATCGATCCGCATGTAGATCATGATTGCCAGGCTGGACAAGATCAGCGGCCAGCTGTCCTTCAGCATGTCGATCGCGCACGGCAGCGACACGCGCCATTTTCTGACGGAATGGCCGTGGATCCGGTAGCCGATCAAAAGCCCGGTAGTAATGATCACAGCTTCTGCCATCCCGGCGTAGGCGAAAGCGATGAGCGGGGCGTGCAGCACGATCATGACGAGCTTGACGAGCGAAATCAGGAAAAAGGCAATGCCATACGCATACACCTTCACTTTTGCGTACACCTGCGACTGGAACCAGTAGTCGATCGTGTCGAACGACTGCAGGATTGTCCCTAGCGCGATCAGCGCCACCATCCATTGCGTTTGGGGGTCATCCGGCCGCAGCAGGACGATCAGAGCAATGGTGAGAGCGATCGTAAACAGGGAGCCCAGCAGCTTCAATACAAAGGCGCTGCCCATGATCTCGTCTTTTCGCGCAGGGTGGTTGACGATGTTGCGGACGACGATTCCCTCGAGACCGAGAGCTGCAATCGCGGAAAAGAGGGCGACGAACGACTGCGCGTAATTCAGCTGTCCGTATTGGGCCGGGCCGAGGTACCTGGCAATCGCGATCCCGACGAAAAAGGAAACGACCATCCGAAAGATTCGTTCCATCGCCAGCCAGCCTGTGCTGATCACGATTCTCTTCAATCCCTGGCTCCTGGATACGAGGTGTACGAGGGAGAGGGTCAACAAGCGCCATTTGTGGATCATACCGAAAGCATGTGCTCCTTCTCGGCCTGCTGCCGGTCTGCCCGCACCATGAGCCGCACCAGCTCGGAGAAGGTGCAGGAAGGCTCCCAGCCCAGTACCCTTTTCGCTTTTTCAGGATTGCCAAGCAGGAGGTCGACTTCCGTTGGCCTGAAATACGCCGGATCGATTGCGACGAGGACTTTTCCTGTCTGGCGATGGATTCCCACTTCCTCGGCTCCCTGCCCCTGCCATTCCAGATCCAGACCGTTTTCCGCGAAGGCGAGCTCCACGAATTCCCGAACGGAATGCGTCTCCCCCGTCGCGATGACAAAGTCGTCCGGCACTTCTTGCTGGAGCATCAGCCACATGGCATGGACGTAATCTTTCGCATAGCCCCAGTCCCGTTTGGCATCCAGGTTGCCGAGGTACAATTTGTCCTGCAAGCCCAGCCGGATGCGGGCGGCCGCCCGGGTAATCTTGCGGGTGACAAATGTCTCCCCCCGCAGCGGCGATTCGTGGTTGAACAGAATGCCGTTGCAGGCAAACATGCCGTAGGCCTCCCGGTAATTGACGGTGATCCAGTACGCATAGAGCTTTGCTGCTGCATAGGGGCTGCGGGGGTAGAAGGGAGTCGTCTCCCGCTGCGGGACCTCCTGGACCATTCCGTACAGCTCGCTCGTCGACGCCTGGTAAAATTTTGTCTTGCCTGCGAGCCCGAGTATGCGAATCGCTTCCAGCAGCCGCAGCGTCCCAAGTCCGTCCGCATTGGCTGTATATTCGGGCGTCTCGAACGACACCTTCACATGGCTTTGCGCCGCCAGGTTGTAAATCTCGTCCGGCTGCACCTCCTGGATGATGCGGATCAAATTGGTGGAATCCGTCAGATCGCCGTAATGAAGGTGAAAGCGGCTGTCCTCTTCGTGCTTGTCTCGGTACAAGTGATCGATGCGGTCTGTGTTGAACGAGGAAGCCCTTCGCTTGACTCCGTGCACCTCATAGCCTTTCTCCAGCAAAAACTCGGACAAATACGCACCGTCTTGGCCGGTAACGCCTGTAACCAACGCTTTTTTTGTCATCTGGCAGGACCTCTCCTTTAGCCGAGAGCGGATTTGCTCATCATCCGCTGCTTTTGCAAATATTTGGACTTCTTGTAGACGACGTAGGAATCGTAGAGGAGGACAAACGCAATGGACAGGAAAAATCCGACCACGAACGCCATGATGATATTCAGGATGGGCCTGGGGTAGACGGGGTTGGGATTATCCGATGTCTTCGCTTCGGAAATCACCTGGATGTTGTCGATCCGCATGATTTCCTTGATTTCTTCTACGGAAATGTTGGACAGCGTATTGGCGATCTCAACCGCAGTCGAAGGCGAAGGATCGCGCACGGTAATTTCGATCACCTGCGAAGCTTTGACCGGCTTGACTATCGTCCTGCTGTCCAGTTCGGTGGTGGAGAGCGGAAGCCTCATGCTGTTCATTGTCTTTTCCAAGACCCTGGGGCTTTTGATGATGACCTGGTAGGTGTCCATCAGTTTGATGCTGGTCTGGATATCGTTGAAATCGATCTCCCTCGATTGCGCGTCGCTCTGGGCAGGATTCGGCATCACGAGCAGCTCCACCGTCGCGCCATACAGCGGGGTGATGTACCAGTAGCTGTACACCCCGATGGCCGAGGTGACCAAGGTGGTGAAGACAATGACAATCCAGAATCGCCGCCAGATCATGTCAACTAGATCGCGTACTTTCATATGCCCTCCCGGACTCCCAAAAGTTTGTTCTTTTTATAGAACGAATTTCTTCTAGTGTACCTCAAATCCCTCAAAAATGAAACAGCCATATTCGTGCGTTTCCCCCTACAAACCTCCTATATAACTCATGTTCCGACAGGTTTTTTGCGTACGTTTCCACACGAATCGACGTTCGTTATGAAGAATGTTTAGAGGCTTGCTCCTCTTGGGTTTTGGTCCAGGCTTCTTTCCACGATATGACCATTTCCTTGCTGACCCCCGACTTTGTCAATTCCCGGATCAGCTCCATCCACTCCAGATCAAACGGGACGCTTCCCGCTTGGCGGTCGAGGACGCAACGGACCAGGACTCCTGCTTCGATCTCCAGCACAGCCGAGATCTTCTCCAGTATTTGTATGGAAGGGTTCGTCTTGATTCCGCGCTCCAGCGCGTTCACATACGACTTGGTCACGCCCGATCTCTCCGCGAGCTCAGACATGGACAGTCCTTTTCGCATGCGCAGCTCTTGTATACATTTCCCTAGCAAGGCTTCAGCGCTCCCTTCATACCCACACGCAGTTTTTTTCGACTTCATCCCATGTCATGTAGATGCGGATGATGTCCTCTTCCACCAGCGACTGGCCGGTTTGGACCTCGATGAATTCGAGATCGGTCAGCGCCTTGATTGCATGCTTGGCCTGTACGGGAATCGTCAGTACATCGCCTGCTTTTACATGAAAAATTTTATCGTCCAGGCAAAAAACGCCCTCCCCGCGAATGATCGTCCACACCTCGCTGCGCTGATGGTGAAGCTGGTAGCTCAAATTTTTCCCTGCGGTGACGCCGATGCGCTTCGTCAGAACCTCACGCCCGTCCACCGACGTATCGTGATCGAGTACCTTGTACCAGCCCCAACGCCGCTCCTCGAACATCGGCCTCGTCCCGATGTCCTTCACCAGATCCTTGACGTGATGGCTGACCGATTTTTCCGCGATGAGGATGCCGTCCGGACTGGCAGCTACGATCGCATTGGACAACCCCAGCACGACGACGGGAATGTCCAGCTCGTTCACGAGATGGGTAGCGGCAGAACGCTCATCGACCCACCCTTTGCCTACCTGGCTTGTTGCCATCTGGTCTGTGAGCGTATTCCAGGTCCCGAGATCGCTCCAGCTCCCCTCGTAAGGCAGGACGGCGATGCGGCTCGTCTTTTCGACGACCTCGAAGTCAAAGCTGATCTTTTGCAGGGAATGATAGTGCCGCAGCAGCTCTTCGTAATGAATCGGGATCCCTTTTTCGATCAGGGCCGTGATCAGCGTCTCCAAGCGGAAGGCGAACACGCCGCAATTCCACAGCGCCTGCCGGGCGATCAGCTCCTCCGCCACTTCCTGCGTCGGCTTTTCCACGAATCGGCTTACTCGGCAATGCCGCATGCCCTCCTGTCCCGCAAATGGCACGATATAGCCGTACTTCTCGGAAGGGTACGTCGGTTTTACGCCGATGAGAGCGAGCTGGGCCTCCGAGTCGCGAAGGACGGACTCCAGTTCCTTCAGCCGTTCGAAAAACGCATCCTCCACGCAGGCGTCGACAGGCATGACCACACACACTTCCTGCATGCTGATTTCCTTCCTTGCGTACAAGTAAACCGCTGCCAGCGCGATCGCGGGAAACGTGTCGCGGCGCTGCGGCTCGACCAGCAGCTCGACATCGGTGCCGATCTGGTTTTGGATGATGTCGACCTGCGTTTTGCTGGTGGTGATGATGCACTCCTCTTGCAAGCCTGCCGCCCCGAGCTGCCGCCAGATACGCTGGATCATCGACTCCCGCTCGCCTTTTTCGTTTTGCAGCAGCCTGAGAAACTGCTTGGATCTCGCGTCATTGGACAAAGGCCACAGCCGTTTTCCCGACCCGCCCGATAGAAGAATCAGCTTCACTGTCCCATCTCCCGTTCATCCGTTTTTACTCGTGATTGGCGGTGTTGGCCATGTCGTAGTAGCCGAACAGCCGCAGCAGCTTTTTCTTGTGCTCTTCGTTTTCGCGCGCCACCCCTGCCGCCTGCTCTCTTTGCAGCACGACGCGGATGGTCTGGAGCAGGATCTTGATATCGAGGACGAACGAATACGTCTTCACGTACAAAATGTCGAAGCGGAGTTTGTCTTCCACCTTCGTGCTGTAGTTCGCCAAGATTTGGGCGAGACCCGTGATGCCGGGTTTGACCGACAAGCGGTAGGTGTAATCCGGGATGCTTTCCTGGAACTGTCGGATGAAAAAGGGGCGCTCCGGCCGCGGTCCGACCAGACTCATTTCTCCTTTCAGCACGTTGAACAGCTGCGGGATTTCATCCAGGCGGGTAGAGCGCATGAACTTGCCGATGCGTGTAATTCGCGGATCGCCGTCAGCTGCCAGCACCGGGCCCGTCGCCTTCTCCGCATCCGGGACCATGCTGCGGAATTTGTAGATCATGTACGATCTGCCGCCTTCCCCCAGACGCTCCTGCTTGAAGATCGCGGGTCCCGGGGAAGTGACTTTGATCAAGGCGTACAAAATCAGCATCACGGGTGACAGGAGGATCAGCATGAGGCTGGACACCGCGATGTCAAAGCTGCGCTTCACCAGCAATTTGCCAGGGACAAACCTGGGGGGCTGGATGGACAGCACCAGAAGGTCGTCGATCTGCTGCAGCTCCGATTCGATGGCAAGCAGCTCCACCATCTCCGGAACGACCAGCACTTCTTTTTCCTGTCTGATGCACATGCCGATGATTTCCGCCTTGTCTTCCCGGTTGAGACTCGGGCCCAGGAGGACGACATCGACTTCCGCCATCTTTATTTGCAGGACCCGTTTGCTGTGGGCGGGAAGAAAGCTGTGGATGACGAACCACCCTTTCGAATGGTTCATGCACTTCTCCGCCAGAGCCAAACCGTTTTCGAGAGTGCTTGCGACGATCAGCACCTTTTTGCTGCCATGCCGCTTCCGGCTCAGATGCCAGAGAAAGTAGCGGCTGGACCCCAGTACGATCACTTGCAGGAACGTCGCGACGAAAATCACGCTGCGGGGAAATGAGAAGCCTTTGCCCAGGTACGTCAGCGACATGGTCAAAACCATCACGAGCAGAATGGACAAAATGATCGTGTAGAGCAAATGGTGCAAGCTTTTTCGCTTCCAATTGGAGTACAGGTCGAACATGTAAAAAGCGATGAGGCAAAACAGAGAGATCCACGGGAACAATGCGAGGTATGGCTTGAAGTTGCGCAAAGGAACGTCAAACGAGAAGCGGGATAAAAACGAAACCACATAGCAGGCATTCAGCAAGCCTACGTCGAGCAATACGAGCAAAAACAGGCGTAGCTTTAACGTCTTGCCACTCATAGATTCCTCCTGCCGTTATCCACAGAATCGTCAGCTGTGGGCGATGGACATTTTGCTGCGAACGTATTGAATCGTCTGGTTCAATCCGCGATGCAAGGAGACCTGCGGCTCCCACTTCAGCACTTCCCGCGCTTTGTGGTTGTTCAGGCAGCTGTGGCGGATGTCCCCTTCCCTCGCCGGCAAGTAGACCGGCTCGATGCGCATGGACATCATTTCGTTCAAGAGCTCCACGAGGTCGTTGATACTGAGCGACCGGTTCGTCGCCACGTTCAGCACCTCCCTGGCCCCATGGCGCAGTGCAGCCACGTTGGCGGCAGCGACGTCCTCCACATGGATGAAATCTCTCGTCTGCAAGCCGTCGCCGTAGATGGCGGGAGGGATATTCATCAGCATTTTCTGGATGAAGCTCAGGATGACCCCTCCTTCTCCCGTCAGCTCCTGGCGTTCTCCGTACACATTGGCGTAGCGCAGGATGGTGTAATCCATGCCGTACTGTTCGGACAACACCCGTATGTACTGCTCGGGAGTGTGCTTGGAGATACCGTAGCAGGAAAGAGGAAGGGTCTGGTGCGACTCCTCAATGAACTCGCCGAGAGGCATTCCGTAGACGGCTGCTGACGATGCGTAAATGAACTTCTGTACGTGATGCGCAAGAGCGCACTCCAGCAGCCTGACGGTACCAACGATGTTGACGGTAGCATCGCGGAGCGGAGCGATCATCGATTGACGGACATCGATTTGCGCCGCCTGATGGATGACGGCATCCGGCTTTTCCTGTGCGAATACGTGCTCCAGCTCATCGCTGGTAATGTCGCACGCGTAAAACTTTGCAGACGGGTGAACGTAATGTTTTCTCCCCGTAGACAGATTATCGACGACGACCACTTGCCAATTGTCGGCGATGAGTTGATCAACAACATGCGAACCGATAAAGCCTGCTCCGCCCGTCACCAGTACTTTCATCGCGATCTCCCTTTTTCCAGATAACTTGTCGCTGTCCCTTGGACCCATGCCCCTCTTCCGACCGGATGATACTCAATGCCCCACTCTCCAAGCACAGCAGCATCCAGGCAGTTTCGTCCGTCGAATACGATCGGCGCTTTCATCCGCGTAAACAGCCGGGCGAATGAAGGGCGTGTAAACTCTTCCCACTCGGTCAAAACAAACGCGGCGTCCGCTCCTCCCAGCGCTTCCTCTGCCCCCGGCGCCAGCTCCACCGCAGGCGGCAAGACATGGCGCGCCTTTGTGTTGCTCACCGGATCGTATCCGACGACTTGCGCCCCCATCTTCAGCAAGGTTTCCGCGATCGTCAGCGACGGGGCCTCGCGCATATCGTCCGTATCCGGCTTGAAGGCAAGCCCCAGCAGTGCGATCCGTTTGCCGTGCAGATCACCCAATCGCCCGACCAGCTTCTCTATCAGAAGCAGCCGCTGTCGGTAGTTCACCCGTTCGACAGCCTGAAGGATGGAAAAGGAATACCCGGACAGCTCTGCCATTCCGAGCAGCGCCTTGACGTCTTTCGGGAAGCAGGAACCCCCGTAGCCGATTCCAGCCCGCAAAAATTTTTCGCCGATCCGAGCGTCCATACCCATGCCCCGGGCCACATCCTCGATCGTCGCGCCGAGCCTTTCGCACAGCTGGGCGATTTCGTTAATGAAGCTGATCTTCGTCGCCAGAAAGGCATTGGACGCGTATTTGATCAGCTCGGCACTGCGGGTATCCGTATGCAGGACCGGTATGCCCAGCGGCTGATAGATCGCTTCCACCAGGCGCGCCGCCTCCTCGTCGTCCGCACCGATGACGATCCGATCCCCGTGGAAGGTATCGTAAACCGCGGCCCCCTCCCGCAAAAATTCCGGGTTGGAGACTACCTGTACGGTTACGGGCCGAACGAGATGCTCCGCGATGAGCTCGCGTACAAAATGGTTCGTCCCGACAGGCACCGTGCTTTTGATGACGACGACCGCATCGTTTGCCAGCGTCAGCCCGATCGCCCTCGCCACCTCAATCAACGCCCGCAGATCCGGCATGCCGTCGATTCCTTGGGGCGTTCCTACTGCGATAAAGATCGCTTCCGCCCCGGAAAAAGCCGCTTCGTGGCTTTCCGTAAACGAGAGCCGCCTCTCCTGTCTTTGCACAGCGAGCAGTTCATCTAGTCCGGGCTCGAAAAAAGGGACAATCCCGGCTCCAAGCTGCGCCATTTTTTCTTCATCTACATCCACGCATGTCACGTCATGGCCGATGGCCGCCAAGCAGACCCCTGTCACGAGTCCGACGTATCCTGTTCCGACAATGGCTATCTTCATTTGTCCGTTCCTCTCCCGTCAGGTCTGACCCACATTTTTCTTCCACGCGTTCCAGCCGTAGTGGACAAAGCACCATGCGGCGGACGCGAAACTCAGCTTTTCGATATCCCGATACAGCCGCCACGTGTTTTTCGCCGCTTTCCATTTGTTGCTGGAAATCGAGCCGGCTACTCTGCGGTACTGGGACAGCTCCTCCTGGATCCCGTAGGCGAGGTGCCCCTGTTTCAGAATGTTCAGCCACAGCGCCGTGTCTTGCCGGGTCCGCAGATTGGGCATCTGGATCGTCCCCAGCTTTTCTTTGTCCAGCATCACGGTCAGGCAGCCGATAATGGTGTTTTTCAACAGGCCGCGGTAGTCGATTTTCTCCGGGATCGGGACGACATACGGGGTATGCGTGCCGTCTTCCTGGATCATGCGGTAACGGGTAAAGGAAAACGCCGCATCCCGCTCTTGCATGAAGGCCACCTGTTTCTCCAGCTTTTGCGGGAGCCACAGATCGTCGCTGTCCAAAAACGCGATGTACCTTCCATTCGCGGCGGAAATTCCCGTGTTTCGGGCTACGGCCGCACCGCTGTTTTGCGCAAGGACGATCAAGCGAATGCGCGGATCCGCGAGTTCTTCCCGGATAATCGGGACCGTATCGTCGGAGGAGGCATCATCGATCAGGATGAGCTCCCAATGCGGATACGTCTGCCGCTTGACCGAATCGATCGTCTCCCGGATAAATCGTGCCGCATTGTAAGTGGGCGTGATCACGGACACCAGCGGATGTGCCGGCTCTGCTTGGCTCACAGGCACAGGGGAAATGGTCACGGGCAGGCACCTCCCGCCTGCGGCTGACCTGACTGATCAGCGGAGGATAACGACTGGTACAGCCGGATCAATTTCTCCGCTTCCTTCTCCCAGTTGTACTCGTTCACTGTGAACTCCACCCCTCTTTGCCCCATTTCTTTCGCCTGCTCGGGATGATCGTGCAAAAACGTCATCGCTTGCGCTATTTCCAACGGGTCTTCCTGGTTGACGAAGACGCCGGATCCGACATGTCCCACTTTTTCCCTCCACACGGCAAAATCGCTGGCGATGAAGGGAATCCCGAAACGCTGGTACTCGTATATCTTGTTCGGACTCGTTTTGGCGTGGTCTCCGATGTCTTGAATCGTGATCAGACCGACATCCGACTGGATCATGTAGGCAAAGGCCATCTCCTGGGACAATACTCCCAGGTAGTCCACATACATCCACCCCACCCGATCGCGCACCTCTTCCATAGCCGCCTGATCGTGTACAGGACCGATGAGCCACAGCCGCGCCGGAAACAGCTGGTTGACGTATTCCATAGCCTTGACCATCTGCAACAGCCCGCGCGTCCGCCCGATTGTCCCGACGTATACGGCTCGGAACACTTCCGTCTTCTGGATGGCCTCGCTCAGCGAGTAGGCATTCTCGATCAGTTCTCCTTGCGAGATCGGCGCGTTTTCAATCACGACGCTCTTCGCCCCGAGCCTGCGCGCCACATCCACTTGAGTCGCGATCGAAGCGTCGAATACCCGCCCGGCCCACGCTTCCAGCCGCCCGACAGCTTTGGCGACCGCCTTGCGCAGTATCGCCGGTATCCATTCGCGCATCAGGATTCGCTTCGTAAAATCCTCGTGCGTATCGTAGATCACCTTTTTCCCCATGAGCTTCAGGAGAAACCCGAGCAAAAGCGTATCCGGGTTGTGGAGATGGACGATGGACGCCTTGGTTCTCCAGATGCTTTTCAGCATCAATGGCTGCATGAGAAAACGTTGAAAGCGGCTCCTGTAACGCGGGACTCCCTCTATCCGCAGCTGGCCCCGCTCCTCCGCCGCTTCCCTCTCTTTTGCAGCCCTGGCTATCAGCACTACCGAATAGCCGGCAGAAGCGATTGTTTTTGCTTCCTTTTGATACACCCGGATGTCCGTGTAAACATGCACCGGCGCGAAAATGCACACTTTTTCAGCTGCTCCCATCCCGTGTCCACAATCATCCTTCCTAACCATTTTCGTTCTTTATAAGGAACGATTATCCTAAGTATATTCTCCTAGTAAAAATAACAAAAACGGCTAAAATAGCCAAATTTAGCCATTTTAGCCGTTTCTCTCAGATTAGGTAGCATTTTCATCTTTGTTCTTAAAAAAGAACGAAAATATCAAAGGAGCCCCTCATTCCACTGTTCGGTCCGGAATTATTCGTTTGCCGCGTACTTTTTGACGGACACCAGTAAAAATTGCCTAATCTCATCGACCGGGATTCCCAGCCTTTTTGCTTCCATGATCAATTCCTTCCACTCGGAATCGATCTCTTCCGTCACCGCTTTGTTCGCACCCATCGTGATTTCCCCTCCCGGACGATTGCCCAATCACGCCAAAAGGCAGGCACTGCACCTTTTTTCACTATTAGGCAAAAGGGTATTTTCCTGCTATAATGAAAAGAATCAGCAAAGACAAAGGATGATTCTCCCGATGATTGGTACACGTATCAAGAAACTGCGAAAAGAAAAGGGAATTTCCCTGTCGCAATTGGCTGAACGTGCAGGAGTTGCCAAATCGTACCTAAGCTCCATTGAACGCGATATTCAATCAAATCCTTCGCTGCAATTCATTGAAAAAATCGCCGATGTTCTCCAAGTTCCGATAAATGTTTTGATTGATAAAGAGCCTTATTTTGAACAGCTGGATGATGAATGGAATCAATTAGTCATGGAGGCCATGCAATCAGGAGTCAGCAAAGAGGAGTTCCGGGGATTTCTGGAATATCAAAAGTGGAAGCTGGCTCAAAACAAGGAGTAGCCATCCGCTCATCGCTTGGGCGCGATCGTCTGTCCCTGCATCCAATTTTCTAAATAGTACAAAAGCGGCGTGCGCAGTTCCTCGTTTCGAATGGCGAACTCGAGTGTCGTCGTGATGTACCCCAGTTTATCCCCGACATCGTAGCGAACCCCTTCGAATTGATACGCGTACACGGTTTGTCGCTCGTTCATGGCTTGGATGGCGTCCGTCAATTGGATCTCGCCGCCCATGCCTTTTTCCTGTCTGTCCAGGATGGCGAAAATGTCTGGGGTAAGGATATACCTGCCCATGATGGCTAGATTGGACGGAGCCGTTCCCTTCGGCGGCTTTTCCACAAATGCACGCACGCGGTACAAGCCTCCTTCTTCCGTGATCGGATCGACAACTCCATACCTGGATATGTGCTCTTCCGGCACTTCCTGCACGCCGATCACCGAGCAGCCGGTATGGTCGAAAACTTCAGACAGCTGCTTGATGCACGGTACTTCCGAACGGACGATATCGTCTCCAAGCAGCACCGCGAACGGTTCGTCCCCCACGAATTTCCGGGCGCACCAAATGGCATGTCCCAGACCCAGAGGCTCCTTCTGCCGGATGTAATGGATATTGGCGATTTTGGCCGAATGACGCACCCGGTCCAGCAAATCGAGCTTCTTCTTTTCCAGCAGGTTTTGCTCCAGCTCGAATGCGGAGTCGAAATGGTCTTCAATCGCCCGCTTGCCTTTGCCCGTCACGATGATGATATCTTCGATCCCCGCCTCCACCGCTTCTTCCACAATGTACTGAATGGTCGGCTTATCTACGATCGGCAGCATTTCCTTGGGCATCGCCTTGGTCGCCGGCAAAAACCGGGTGCCCAAGCCTGCTGCCGGGATAATGGCCTTTTTGATTTTCGATGGTCTCATCAGTCGCAGCTCCCTTTACAAAAACTTGGCTGGCCACTCTTGCGCTTTTCCTGATGCCCCTGCGTGTCTATCCGTTCGGCCTTCTTACCTGGATCTGCCGATCAAGTCTGGCACGGCCGCCTGAAACGCCGCCATTTTCGCATCGGCCTCCGCCATGGAGGATGGGGAGTACGCACTGAAGTATACCTTCATCTTCGGCTCCGTACCCGATGGGCGGACCGCGATCCATGAGCCGTCCTGCATGATGATCTTGATGACATTGGATCTCGGCAAGGACAGCGGTTGCGTTTCCCCGGTGCCAATCACCGTTCTTTCCCGGCGCTCATAGTCCTCTACAGCATGAACACCATACCCCGCCACCTGTTTTACAGGATTTTCGCGCAGACGGGCGATGCTTTCCTCCATTTCCTGCCGACCCGCTCTGCCTTCGATGGTAAGCGACAGGAGCTCTTCCCGAAAATAGCCGTACGTGGCGTAAATCTCCTCCAATACTTCAAACAGATTCTTGCCTCGGCGGCGATGAACCAGCACCATCTCGGCCACCAGCACGGCGATCTGGACCGCGTCCTTGTCCCGGACGAAATCACCTGCCAAGTACCCGTAGCTTTCCTCGTATCCGAATACGAACGTATGTGAGCCGGTTGTTTGGCACTCCTGAATTTTTTCGCCGATGTACTTGAAGCCCGTGAGTGTATTTTCTGTCGTCACGCCGTAGCTCTCCGCGATTTTTCCCCCGAGGTCCGAGGTGACGATGGTTTTCAATACGAGTCCGTTTTGCAAGGGACGTCCTTTCGACGAGGACTGCTCCAGCAAATAGTGCAGGAGCAAGGCGCCGAGCTGATTTCCGTTCAGCATCTCGTAGCCGTGCTTTGTTTTGACCAATACTCCGAGTCGATCGGCATCCGGGTCCGTCGCCATGACGAGATCGGCCTGTTTTTCGGAGGCCAGCGAAAGGGCGAGCGCAAATACGTCCCGCTCTTCCGGATTTGGTGCCTTGACGGTTGGAAACTCCGAATCGGGCTTCGCCTGCTGAGGGACGAGATGGACACGGCTGAAACCGACCCGCCGCAAAAGGTCCGGGATCACCTGTATCCCCGTGCCGTGCAGAGGGGTATACACGATAGACAGGCTGTCGCCCTCCGCCTTTATGAGCGGCCGTTGACATAGCAGCTGCTCGACTCGCTGCGCGTAGGCCTCCGTGATTTCTTTGCCGATCGTGGCGATCGCATCAGCGCGGTCGGAGGCTGCAGGATCTTCTTCCGGAAGCAGGAGAGGATCTCCCGTCCGCTGGATTTCAGCGTAGATGTCCGCGGCGTCTTGCTCTGTAATTTGGCCGCCTTCCTCGTTATATACCTTGATTCCGTTGTATTCTGATGGATTATGGCTGGCGGTGATCACGATACCTGCGGAGGCTTGCAGATGGCGAATGGCAAAGGAGAGCAGCGGAGTCGGCGCGAGGTGCTGAAACAGGTACACCCTGTTGCCGGAATGCGCCAGAATAGCGGCAACTTGCAGGGCAAATACATCGGAGTACTTTCGTGAATCGTAGGCGATGGCAACGCCCTTGCTCTTTGCCGTCTCACCCTTTTTATCCAGATAGCGGGCAATTCCATGCGCGGCACGTCGGACCGTATAGACATTGATCCGATTGGTTCCGGCGCCGATGACTCCCCGCATTCCTCCTGTTCCAAATTCCAAATGCTTGTAAAAGCGGTCCTCCACTTCACGGCTGTCCGAGCCGATCTGCCGCAGCTCCTCCAAAAGGTCTGCCGGCATGCCTGCGTGGCGCAGCCAGCGATTGTACGCTTCAACAGTATCAGGTCCAGGATCTCCTACGTGATTCGTATCCACCAACATTTTCACCCCTGGATTCAGCTTCAACGCCCCGAGCGCCCTCGCTGATGGATAGGATCAAGCGGGATGCATATGTACTGGGAGGTTCGTCGGATAGGCTTATACTACAATACGCCTATTTGAATGACAATAGACTTAATTTGTCGTTTGGCTAAAAGAAATAGCGAAAAATGAGCCTCCTGTCGATTTGTCAATCCTTCTTTATTCGCGGTCTTTCTCCCCATAATCTAGTCGATCAGCTCTCCCTGGTGCAACTAACCAAAGTTAGCCGAATGCGAAAAAGCCTGATGGAACAACCATCGTGAAACGCAAAAGCACCCCGGGACTTGCGGACTCCCGAGGTGCCAGCGCTGATGTCAAGCTCCTGTATAGCTGATCATTTGTACCCAGTCGGTATTCAGTGTATTGCCGGTGCCGGTTGTCAATCGAAGCCAGCCTAGGATGACGTACCTGCTGCCGGCTGTCCCCCTGACGGAGGGTGCCGTGTTTTCGATCATGTCTCCAGCCGTCCATCTCCCTGTCGTCGGCATCGCAGTTCCCTGCATCCGTTTGAGGCCATTTACCAAAGTCCCCTTGTAAATGACTCCCCCCACATTGATGCACGTCGTCGTGCCGCTGTCGTCCACATACGTCGCTGTGCTGTTGTTGCTGTAGGACACGTAGCTGTTCCCGTTTGTCGGAAGCTGGCACAGATTGAACATGGCATCTGCTCCGTTTTGCACGATGTGGTTGAAGTTGGTGGCGGTATTCAGCGTGTACGAGCTGTCGTTGGGATCCGTCGTTTGATAGTTCGGGAACCGGCATGCATTGAATACGACGCTGGAAGTGCCGGTGACAAAGACAATCGCGGACGTCCCTCTGGAGGCCGGCGCGCCAAGGAGAAAGTAGGAGTTGAACCCATTCACGACCCCGCTCGTGTTTTCGAAATAGAGCACGTCGCCTTTTATGTCTTCCGCTCCGCATCCATTCAGCGTGATTCCGTTGCACTTCTTGAAGGAGTAGGCACGGGCCGTTCCACTGTGTACGTGGTCGACGCCACAGCTGGTGAACGTGGAGTAGTTGAGCAAGGTGATGTCAAAACCTACCTGAGCCGTGTTCGCCCAGACGTTCGACGCGTTCAGGGTCGTACCCGTCCCGTTGTTGGTGCCGTCGTCTTGCCAGCACAGGGCGGAGACGCAATCCCGGGCAAAAAATCTGTCAATCGTCGTCATCCAGGAATCGTACGTAAAGAAACCGTAGTCGCAGTAGTAGGTTTGGATGTTCTCGAAGGTGGCATGCGTCGTGCGGGGAGCGTAAATGCCGTATCGTACTTGCTTGGGGGCAGTGGAATGGAGAGTCAGGTATTGGAGAGAAGTGTTGTAGTTCGTGTCATTGTCGGGGTGGTCGATGAGGAAAAAGGCGTCGACATTGTAATTGTCGGTGACCGCCCCTCCCCGCGCCTTTCGCGTCTTCGTGCCGTACGTGGTATTCGTGGTTTTTTCGATGATCGTACCGGGGACGAACGTAAACTTCCCGGTATAGATATCGTCTAGCATCGTGGAGGAGATCGATGTGCCAACGAGCATGACCCCTTGCGGCGGGAGAAGGATCGGCTTTCGTATTTTGAACCGCTGGATGGGAAACACCACGACGCCTTGAATGTTTGCTTCGTAGCCATTCGAGCTGTTTCGCGCTTTTTGCGATACGTCGTTGACTGCCCGCTGAATCGCGTCCGACCAGTCTTCCGTGGCTGTTCCGACATTGACCGCATATTGCTTGTAATCGACAACCGAAACGGCGTACGGCTGCGGTGTAAGTATGCTCATCTACCTATTCTCCCTTCTATTCGTGGAGTGGACCTGCTATACGATATGCGGAAGATTCGTTTCCGTCACGGACTTATCCAAATTTCCGCTAACTCCCATCTTGCAAAAACTGACGCCACAGGCATGGCGTCAGCAATTGTTGGGCAGCCGGACCAGGCTTTCAGTCCCCTTCGGCTTCCCTCTTCCCTATGAATGTTGGTTCTCCGCGCTCCCATGCAGCACCGCGTCGATCTGCTGCTTGATCCGCGCTCGCTCTTCGGCTGACACTTGGTAGTAGTAGATTCCGTTCAGCATTTCTCCCTGCCCGTTGATGCGGAGCACGTTCACCTGATCGAGCGCGCTCTTGTAGTGAAACATCAGGTCCTGCATGTTGTCGAATGTCAGGTTTGTTTTGACGCTTTCCCCGATGTTCGCCAGCACTTCATCCAGCTTGCTGACCGTCGAAATTTGCTTGGCTTTGGCCATCAGCTGCTGGATGATCAGCTGCTGCCGCTTGTTGCGGCCAAAGTCTCCCTCGGGGTCGTCGTGCCGCATCCGGGCGTAGGCCAGCGCTTTTTTCCCATCGAGCACGATCTTCCCTTTCTCGAAGCGGTATCCCTCGTAGCTGAACGGAAACGTATTGTCTACCTGCACCCCGCCCAGGGAGTCGATGATTTTGGAGAAGCCTTCCATGTCCACCTTGACGTAATAGTCGATCGGGGTGTCCAAGAAGCTTTCCACGGTATGCACAGTGGAGGCCATTCCACCGAACGCGTAGGCGTGGTTGATTTTGTCTTCTTTTTTGCTCCCGTAAATCTGGGTCCGCGTATCCCGCGGGATGCTGAACATGAGCGTCTGTTTCAGCGCCGGATTGCTCGCAAGGTAGATGATCGTATCGGATCGGCCCTCATCCGCTCCCCGCTTGTCGACGCCGAACAGCAAGATGGAAATCGGCTTCTGCTGTGCAGGCACTTCCTCGCTTTGCTTCTTCTCCGTGGATGCTGGCTGCACAGGCGGGTCAGGCTGCTGCTCCGCGGCAGGCAGTTCAGGCAATGGCTCGTAGATCGCAGTCGCTGTTTGCTCCACGTTTTTGTAAAACTGGTAAAACGTATAGGCGGCCCCTCCCGCCCCCAGCACCAAGATGACGCCCAGCGTTCGCAATATCCTTTTCATGAGCCAGTCTCTCCTACTCGCTTCATTGGATTGGACAATTCCTATATTCAGTCTATTACGGCAATGGGTGGCACTTTACTGTCATCTGTCACGCTTCTTAAGGGAAAGTGCCTGCGGGAAGCCGTAGACAAAAAACAGCGATCGTGTGAGATCGCTGTCGCTAGCTGCCTGTATTAACCGATGACCTGCAGGTGGGGATTGTATCGTTTGACATACTGATAAATATCCTCCCCCTTCAATTGGGAGGTAGACAGGGTGGCAGGCTGGCCCGCCAAATGGGCATCTAGCTGCTCCTTGCCCCGTTCCAGCCGTTTGCGGGCGGCTTCGGGAAGGGTGAGCACGTGGGGAACCAGCAGCTGCAGGTACCAGATACCGCGATGCTCCTCGGAAACATCGATCTCCAGTTCCATATCGTCGCTGTCGAACTCGAAGAGACGGTTGAAAAACGATTCCCGGACCGGCGTGTCGAGTCTGGAAATATCGAGGCGGATAACACTTAAATAGTATTCTTCATTGAATAGCACCATCTCGCTGTCAATCGCTTGATACTTTTTGGTCACGTGATCCATAGGTCCTCCCAAAGGTCGTGTCATATCCTTTAGGATACTATTTTATCGAATATTTAGGCAACTCTTTTTCATGTAAGCGCGCTGCCCTCGTAATCGGGGGAAAAAGGCCGCGTCCTACATTATCATTTCTCGGAACACCGGCCGGTGCTGCAGCCGCATGTATGCCAAAACACCTACTCAACAAAGAAAGAGTGGAGTCCCCCTCATTTGGAGGCTCCACTTTTTCCTTTTCCATTGGTTTTACGGATACCTGCCCTGACAAACGGGGCTGTCGAACCGGTACGGAGCGCGACATACGAATCCTACATGAACGTCATGCCTTCACATGCTTCTGCTATCTCTCATCTGCTTATTTCCCGGCCACAATCGGAATCTCCCAATTAACATTTCGGTTCTCCGTCATCTTTTTGTCATAGGAGATCGTCAATTGTTTTGGAAGAGGCTTGAACACCAGCATCCCTCCCTGTACGATCGTTCTTCCATTTTTATACTCGGTTTTATCGATCAAGAATTGCACCTCGCGCTCTTTGCCATTTTCGTCGGTAATCGACCAGGCATCAAACGGGTACATGGGAGCAGTGCTTTCACCGAGCAAGCCATCATAGGCAAGGTGATAGGCTTCTATTTTGCTGGTTGTGCCGTCTGGATTAACCTGCAGGAGGTCTCCCCTTCCTTCCTCGAAATCAACGATGTCCTCCGGCTTCCTGACGTACTTCTTAAACGTAAAGCGATCTCCCTTCTCCTCTGCTGTAACGGTTTCTTTTTCCATTCGGTCAAGATCGAGCTTTACGCGAAAAGCTGCCGGTTCTTCGTAATAGACAGACTCCAGCTCAAAGCTTATGCCTTTGTCATCGTCGATCGGATAGAAGTATTGGAAGTCTCTGACCCCGTTCTGGGTAGGCACGGACTTGCTCCAGTTTATCCAACCGTTCACATGGCTTTGATTTCTGGGGATTTTCCATGCATCTGCCGAATCCCATGAGCCCAGGACCTCTCCCTGTTCATCCACAAGCTGATAGCTGTAGCCACTCCTCTCGTCTTTCTTGGCGTTCCGGTCGATGACCAGCTCGATGCCGCTTGGCGCAAATGTCATTTGTTTTACGTCTAGCGTCAGCCCTTGTCTGGTCGTATAGGTCTTGTTAATCTCTTGAATATGGGTCGCCGCTTTGGCTTTTTTCATATCCACCGGCACGGACAGCTTCCAGTTTCCCTTCCTATCGCTAATTTTATTGATGTTGAAGTCGACCACCAGTACGTCTGGGATCTGCTTCGGGTCATCGAAATAGCTTCGCAGCTCACGATTCAGAATCAGGAACCCGTCATTCGGATACGTGTAGCTGTCCCAATATTCATTCGGGTTGCGATCTTCTGCATTTCGAGAAGACTTCAATATGTTACCCAATTTGTCCTTCAGTGTAATCGCTGGCTCCCTATCGGCTCGTTCATACAAGTCGTTCCAGCCTAGATCCATGAACCTGCCGTTTTTGTCTTTCACCGTCACCATCATGCTGATGCGCAGCGGGTCAGCCACGACCTCTTGCACTTCAAACGTAATTCCTTGGTCGGTAACGCTTGCTCTGATCGGCACGGCAAATCCGTTTTGGGCCGCCTCTTGGATACCGCGGTCTCCGACATCGGCAAATTTGCTTTTGCTTACAGCATTCGCAGGAAGATCCTTTTGAAGGGAGCTGCTCGAGATGGCGGCATTTACGTACTGGGCAAAATTCGGGGAAATCAGCATTCCTCCCGATATGGCAAGGGCTATGGCTGCAGCAGCAATTGTCGTTCTTTTCATAATGGCGATGCTCCTCTTTTTCCACAAGGGCTGTTCGTACGAAAGTGCGGTGGGGCTCAATACTCTGACTGGGTGAGCAGAGAGAGAACGGATGATCTTCTGGTCGAGATGCTTGGGCAGAAGATCTCCCGGAAGCGCCTCATCTGCTTGGTCCAGACCATCGACGAAATGCTCCAGCTGCCGCTGGCAATGCACGCAATGATCCAGATGACTCTCCAGCTCCCTTTTGTCTCTTGGTGACAGCTTGTCTTCCATATAGGCGATCAGATCTCTTTGCGTTAGACAGCTCAAAGCCGATTCTCCCCTTTTTGCTCCGTCCGGATGAAATGGTCGCGAAGCTTTTTTCTGGCATAGGAAAGACGCATCCGCACGGTATCCACGGACAGCGACAGTTTGCTGCCAATCTCCTTGTAGCTGAGCTGCTGGAGATAGTGAAGCGCGAGCACCGTCCTGTATTCCTTGTCCAGCCCCATCATCTTCTGCCGCAATGCCCTGCGCTGCTCTTTCTCCAGATAGACTTCCTCTGGTATCGGACACTCATCTGCCAGATCGGCATCAATCTCAGCGGGGAAAGGAGCTCGTCTTCGCTTTCGCAGCTCGTCGATGCCCCGATTTATGGCGATTCGATACAGCCAAGCGGAGAATGAGTGATTCGGCCGATAATCAGAAAGACTGTAGTACGCCTTGATAAATACCTCCTGCAAGACATCCTCGACCTCGTGGGGATGACGCAAGCTTCTTTGGAGAATGGAAGCGACTTTTCCTTTGTATTTGTTGACGATCAGAGCATAGGCCTCTTTGTCTCCCTGAAGAACCTCCGCAATGACCTCTCGATCGTCCTGCATGTTTGTTTCCTCCTTGCAAAAGGGTGCTGCGCAGCCGTCCTTTTGTTTGTTCACTACTATAGACGTCTGTTAGGGGGTCCCCCTCTCAAAAAAATTCCAGAAAAATGGTCCACGTCAAAAAAGGATCTCACTTCCGCTAGGCAGAATGACATCCTCTTTGCAACAGATGTGAAAGCCGATCCGGCCTCGCTTGATTGAACCGGATCGTTCGATAGCTACTCACTGAGTAACAGTTTCATACCATCATGACTCGCAACAAATCCAAGTCGTTCATAGAACCGATGAGCATCTTTACGTTTTTTATCCGTTGTCAGTTGAATCATCCCGCAGCCCATTGCTCTAGCTTCATTAATGGCATAACGGAATAAGGCTTCTCCGACTCCTTTGCCACGATAACGACTGTCAATACGAACACCCTCAATTTGACCCCGTGTCATTCCTAATCTTGCTAGCCCCGGAATAATTGTAAGCTGAAGACAGCCAATAACTTCATGGTTGTCCAAAGCAACGATTATGGAATTCCCAATCTGCTGGTTCATCTTTGAAAAAGCATCCACGTACGCTTTTGGCAGTGGGTGTTCATAGCGCTCACGGGTAGCACCCAATTCATCATCCGCTAATAATCGGACAATTGCGGGAAGATGGTGTACAGTTGCCGTTTTAAATTCCATAGCGACCTCCCATATTTCATGACGAGTATCCATGAAAGCAGAACCCTGTCTTTTTCTTTTATTTCTCTTCGTCTACCTTGTGAGGCGGTTGCATATTGTTCCCATCATAATCAAACTCCCCTTTCTGCTCTCTAAAAGCTTTTGGTAGAAAATAAGATTGGTCAGTTTCATCTATTAAAACTTCATTTCATTTTATATACATATCGTAACTTACCATCATAAAAATGGAAATTCCAATATCGTATGCGTAGTATAAAAAAAGCGAATAGCAAAAAAACGTGGAGCAAATCCACGTTTTTTACCAAACAAGTAAGTTGGTCGGTGTAGACTGTTCGGCACACACTTTCAATCGTTACGATGTAAGGGGACCATCGCGAGGAAATGGGTTCATGTTCTTGTCACCCAACGGCTTGATTCGTCCCCTCTATGGTGAGTACCTCCCTCGCTGCTTCTATGAACGATGACAGGATTGGTGAAAGCCACTTGTCTCGATGCCATAGCATCTGTGTATACACGTGCAAGTCCGGAATTGTCCATGGAAGAACAACAAGCTCGCCTCGTTCCACTTCCGCTTTCGTTGTCATTTCGGGAAGAAAGGCAATACCGATTCCCGTAATGGCACATTGCTTAATGGCTTCGGCATTTTGAAACTCTAAATACGTAATACGATCAATCCCTTTTTTCTCAAATTGCCGGTCAAACATGGTGCGATAGGGACAACCCTGTTCATTGGTCAGGAACACTTGTCCGTGAAAATCTTCCAGCTGTAGTACAGTTCGTTTTGCGAGTGGATGATCGGGTGCGGCGAAAAAGCGGAACGTTTCTTCTACCAACGGCTCCACTGCAAGTGTACTCGAGAGAATGGGTTCGTCCAGCATAAAGACGACATCTGCGGTTCCCTCAAAGAGCGTTTGCTTGAGATGTTGATTGGGAACGGAGCGGAAGATGAGACGCACTCCCGGATAGCGCGAGCGAAATAGGTGAAAGACAATCGGAAGCCGATAGGCGCAAAGAACCTCGTTCGCACTTACTGTGAGGGTGCCGCTTACATTTTCATTGTCATGAACGGCGCTGCGAGCTTCGTCCAACTTGTCCAGAACGCTTTGGATATGTGTTAAAAAGCGTTTGCCCGCAGTCGTGAGAACGAGCTGCTTGCCCAAACGGTCAAAGAGACGAACACCGAGCTCATCCTCCAATGCTTTTATTTGCATCGTGACGTTGGAGGGGACGTAGTTCAGCACTTCCGCAGCCCGACTGAAATGCAACGTGGATGCAACCGTGCGGAACGTAATCAGTTGGCGCAATTCCATCATACGATCCCCCTTCATCTTCAAAAATATTGAATACAGCTTTGAATTCTATTCACTTTTACTGAGACTACCACAGATCTATACTACCAACAAGAAATACATTCTGGCTGTATGGCTTCATTTTGAAGGGAGAGACAACACGATGGATTACGAGATTTTTGATTTGGGAGACGTTACCTTGCAATCAGGAGTGACGTTACCGAACGCTTTTCTTGCGTATAAGACTTATGGAAGATTGAATGAAAAGAAAGATAATGTCATCGTCTATCCAACTGCGTTTGGCGATCAGCATGTTCAAAATGAATGGTTGATTGGAAACGGCATGGCACTAGATCCACAGAAATATTTCATCATTGTGCCAAATTTGTTGGGCAACGGATTATCTTCGTCTCCCAGCAACACGCCTCCCCCATTCGACCGGGCTAATTTTCCACAGGTAACCATCTATGACAACGTTACATTTCAGCATCGGCTGGTGACCGAAACATTCGGCATTCAAAAGATCGCTCTCGTAGTAGGATGGTCAATGGGAGGCATTCAAGCATTCCAATGGGGAGCAAGTTATCCGGACATGGTAGAACGAATTGCCCCTTTCGCCGGAGTTGCCAAGACTTGGCCCCAAACGTATGTGGTCCTGGACGGAATGAAAGCTGCACTCATGGCTGCGGTCCGCTTCGATTCAAGTAAATTAGACCAATTGACTTCTTCAGACATGCGTGCCGTTGGCCGTGTCTATGCGGGATGGGGCGTATCGCAGGCGTTTTACAGAGAGGAACTATACCGTGAGCTGGGATTTGACTCATTGGAGGATTTTGTGACTGGCGTCTGGGAAGATAGCTTTATGAAGATGGATCCGCACAATGTCCTGGCCATGTTATGGACAGGCCAACACGCAGACATAAGTGCAAATCCCGTCTATAACGGAGATTTCGACGCGGCGCTAGGAGGCATAAAAGCGCTTGCCTGCATCATGCCAGGAAGCACAGATCTCTTCTGCCCGGCGGACGATAACGAATACGAGGCGAAGCTAATCCCTCATGCAGATTTCACACCTATCGAGTCGATCTGGGGCCATTTTGCCGGTCGCGGTATCAACCGTGCCGATAATCATTTTATTGATGACAACCTCAAACGCTTGTTGGCGCTTCGTACGAACGAATAAACTATCATTGGCATTGGAGTGGCCTGCCAGGGATGAACCTACACGTTTCCTGCGTGCTAGCTGAGCTATTCAGCCAGGCAGGCAGGCTCGTACCAACGGAAAAACGGCAACCGCTCGTTATGGCCGGTTGCCGTCATGTTCGCTACATCTCATCGTTCCGTTTGAAAAGGCTCGTCTTCTTTATTCGTCTCGCAGAATTGCTTGGCGAAATAGGTTCCATTTGTCTTCACTTCAGCGTTATTCACGATCCAATTTCAAACGTCAGATGACTGGGGGCAAGGGACGATGACTTCTGCAGGAAGTCGTGGCCGGTTTTCAACAGATGGTTTTCGGGGGGACATCAGCCTCTTCAGGTCAGCAATGGAGTCAAGCCAAATGCATAGATCGCGACTGTCACGATCCTCATGGCCATCCCAACCAGTGCAGCGGACAATGCTTCTCTCGGGGTCAAATCGGAATTGGCCGACCAGATCGCCGGAATTTGGCCAAACACATCGGAGAGCGGCAATCCCGAGGCAGCCAGCACGAAAGCCCCTACGACCAGCCGAGGATCGACAGTTCCCGCTACCTCCTTCAGCTGGGCCATCGCCAGGGTCGGAGATGCCATGATCGCTGTGATCCCCGTCTTCGGATCGACCCCGATCCAATGCAGGGTGGCAGACAATGCGCCCTCGATTCCCGACCACACTCCGATGTAATCCAGCAGCCCAATCAGGCCGAAGATCACAGCGGCTGCCGGAATGACCAGCAGAAACAGCAGCTCCGCCCCTTCCTTTGCCCCATTGAACAGCGTGGTAAAGTAGGGCGTAGTTGGCGTGAACGAGGGCAAATCGCGGAACGACACCCACTTCGTATCCCGGTAGATCGTACGGCTAAGCACGAACGGCACGACGACCAGCGGAGCGAATATCGCCAAAAAGACGACGGGAAAGGCTTGAATCCCGGCAATGGACAGACAGATAAGGCCGAGCATAAAACAGGAAAACGATTGCTGCGACTGCACCATAGTGGCGATCGCGATCTTTTGCTCGTCCTTCGTCGCTCCTGCCCGCTTCAGGATCGGACCGCCGATGCGTCCGGCGGCGTTGATATCGCCCAATATGTTGTAGACGCCAGGGATCACGACAGATGGATTGACGCGGATTCGCTGCGTGATCGGCACGAAGATTCGCATCAAGGCGTCGGTAAAGCCCAGCCTCTCCAGCATTCTTCCCGTCATTACGCTGAGGATGATGGCCACTCCGACCGATCCCATCAAAAACACGTCGACCACAATCGGCTTCACTTTGTTCAGCATCGCGGTAAAGGCATCGCCCAGCACGCTCGGCTGAAAAATCAAGAGTACGGTAACCGCCGCGACGAGCCCAAGTCCCACCCATTCCATCGAGGTCATCGTTTTTTTCCGAGCTTCCTGCTGCAGTTCGTAGACGCCTTGCAGTTGTTCCTGCGGTTTTGCCATCACTCATTCCTCCCTCGTTTCAGTAGATTGTCTAGCTACACCTGCACTTTGTTCACCAGGTAGTGATCCGCCATCATTTCCGCGTATTGCCTGATTCTCTCTCCCCCCATTTCCCTGAGTGGAATGGACGTCACCCGCTCGCGGAACAAAACCACCTCCACATCGGGAAGGAGCTTGTCGAGCGCATAAGCCAGCGGAAGGCCGTTCTCCAGAATCTCGAGGACGTGGCAGTTTCCAATGACAAATGCCAGCCCCAGCCGCTCTGCCTCGCGGACCAATTCGCTGTCGCTTCGGACGCGGCTGATCGACGCAATCACGGTATCTGCCTCCGGGAACCGCTCTTTCGCCTGTCGCAAATGGGACGGGGAAAAGCCGGTGTGGGGAAAGATATGCAGCACGTGCTTGACCGCGCTCTCCTTGCTGCCCAGCACGATGCGACCCTGTGTCACGAGAGAAGCCTCTACGGCCGATGAGCTGCCCCGGATCTCCTTTTCCATCTTCAGCAGTTCTGCGTCTTCGTCGACCCCCATATACGAATGGAGCCTGCTCAGGATATCGCCCAAGGTCTTGACCTCGGGGAACACCGTACCAACGAACAGGACGTTTCCTTCCTCCCCGCCGAAATGAATATCGGAATACCGGACCCGGTGCCCATGCAAAAAGGCGATACCGGGGTGCAATCCGTGAAAGGCCTCGTGGAGCTCCAGCACTGCCAGGCCCGATAGATTCAGGTAGTTTTTTAAGGTCACTCCTCCCGAACTGGCTGCGTCCGCAATCGGGTGATGAGCCACAATGGCGTCTACCCCTGTAGCGGCCGCCAATTCGATGTCATGCTCTGACAGGGTCATCGCCACCGCCAGCTTTTTTACCGGCCGAGAGGGGTCTCCCCACACGAGCCCGGGGCTCTCCAGCACTTTTTTTCCGCGTATCCCCGAGTCCTTCCAAATCGAAAACGGATGCTCTGTTTCTGTCCGGCTCACCCTTCCTCCCGACAGCGTGTCCAATGCAATCACTACATCTTGAATGGTTGTCATCTTGCTCTCCTCCCTTTTGCACAATAAAAAGGCCGCCAGTACCAAACAAACAGGAAAGACAAAGGCCACCTGTTTATTTGCGTACTGACGGCCGTCCTGCGCTCGCTTTCGAGATCATTCCACCAGTCAGATTTGCCGTTTGAGGTACGTCTCCACATCTCTGTCGAGTACGACTGCGGTTGCCGACAGCTCGGTTTCCGGGTCGTAATCCTTTAGAATGGAGACCACCTTGATGCCATACTTCGCTTCCAGACGTTTTTTCAGATGCACTTTGAACTCATCGATCAAGAGCACGTCCATCATTCGTGTAAGCTCCCGGTTTTTCCCGTCGATCGAGCTCATAGCAGGGACTCGTCGATGGTAGGTCATGAACAAAATCCGGTCGCCCACGAAATCGACTCGCAGCCGTTTGACCCCAATCTGAAACAGCTGCACATTCACTTCGTTGTAGACTTTGGTCAATTCTTGCTTCAACTGACCTGCACTCAACTCTAGCGGATTCATCAGACCGCCCCTCAAATGCTGCTAGTTTCCGAAAGTTATTACTTACTATAGTGCATCCCAAAAATAGAGTCAATATTTTAATTACAAACAATATTCAAACTACGAATCCTTGACGATTGCATGAAACAAAGAGGGGAACTGCCTTTTTGGCCGTTCCCCTTCTGTTATGTGCCTGCTCAGGTTTACACCAAGGTAGATCCGTCCACGATGGCTTGCGCGTCCTCGCGGGAAATCAGAACCGCGCGGGCCTTGCCCCCGCTTTGTCCCGCTACGTATCCGTCCGCTTCCATCATTTCGATCAGGCGGGCAGCCCGGTTGTAGCCGACGCGGAATCTCCGCTGCAGTCCGGATGCGGACGCTTGGCCTTGCTCCGCCACGAAGACGAGCGCTTCCATGTAAAGCGGATCATCGCCGGAATCATACGATTGAACCTGCTGTTCCAAATCTTCCTTGCTGAACAGATAGGAAGGCTTGCGCTGCTTTTTAATCGCTTGCGTGATTCGCTCGATCTCGTCATCCGATACGAAGTTCCCCTGCAAGCGGAGCGGTGTCGTCCCGCTCTCTAGGAACAGCATGTCCCCGCGTCCCAGCAGCCGCTCCGCGCCGGACTGGTCGAGGATGGTACGGGAATCCACTTGGGAAAAGACGGCAAAGGCCAGCCGCGTAGGCACGTTTGCCTTGATATTCCCCGTGATGACGTCCACGGATGGACGCTGTGTCGCGAGCAGCAGATGGATGCCGCACGCCCGCGCTTTTTGCGCGATCCGGATGATGCAGTCCTCGACGTCTTGCGGCGACACCATCATCAGGTCGGCCAACTCGTCAATGACGATGACGATGTAGGGAAGCGTGTCATCCGTGGTCTGGTTGTACCGGTCAATATCACGGACACCGGCATCGACGAACAGGGCGTACCGCTTTTCCATCTCCTCGACGGCCCATTTGAGAGCGGCGGTCGCCTGTTTGGCTTCTGTCACCACTGGCGTTACCAGATGCGGCAAGTGGTTGTACGGTGCCAGCTCCACCATTTTCGGGTCGATGAGCAGCAAACGGACCTGCTCCGGCGTCGCCTTGTACAGCAGGCTGACGATGATGGAGTTGATGCAGACGCTCTTGCCGGAACCGGTGGAGCCTGCGATCAAGCCGTGCGGCATCTTTTTGATGTCGGCGACGATCGGCTCTCCGCCGATGTCCATCCCCAGCGCAACAGCGAGAGGGGAGCTATGCTCCTGAAACTTGTCCGAACCGATGATCGTGCTGATCATGACGGGACGGCTGGACAGATTCGGCACCTCGATCCCGATCGCATTGCGTCCCGGAATCGGGGCCTCGATCCGGATATCCTTTGCAGCCAGATTGAGCTTGATGTCGTCGATCAGACTGGTGATCTTGTTTACTTTGACGCCAGGAGCTGGCTGGAGCTCGAAGCGGGTGACGGACGGACCTTTGACGATGCCGACCACTTGCGCGCTGACATTGAAGTTGGACAGCGTCTCTTCCAGCAAAAGCTTTTGCAGCTGGGTATGCTCATCGTCGTCATCGCTGGGAATCGCGCCCGGGTTGAGCAGATCGAGCTCGGGCATGCGGTAGGCCGTTACCGGCTCGCTGACTTGCGCCTCCGCAGGTGCTGTTTGGGCAGACTCCGATTGCACACGTAACGCTTGAACCGGCTCGGATTGCGGGCGCGCCGCTTGAATCGGTTCGGATTGCGCAGACTTCGATTGCTCTTGCACCGCTTCAACCGACTCGGATTGGATCCGCTCTTCTTGGATTACCGTCGCCGCAGCCGCCTCATTCATGGCTGCGGAAGACTGCGCGAAAGGATCGTGGACTGCCACATCCCGCTCAGCCGCAGGCAATTCAATCTCAGCCCTCTCCAACAGTCGGTTCACGTCGTAAGCCCAATCTGCCTTGCTGTCCGTCTGCAGCACGGAATCGCTGCCTCCAGAAGTGATGGCGAGTTCGGCGTGTACCGTGCCCGACGCATTCTCTCCTATCTGAGCCTCGGCTGTTGCAGGCGCATCGGCAGATCCGCGGATCAGATCGGCGTCAAGCTCCGGCTCGGCTCCCGTACGGAACGGAGCACTCGATCCTTTGAACGCTTCAGATTCTTCAGCTGCGACAGAGGCAGGAACATCCGATTCTTGAAACTCCCCGCTGTAGTCAATTCCACTGCCAGCTGGCTCGGTCCCCTCATTGCCATTCAGGCCCGCCTCGGCGTCACTTTCCCGAGAAACGAGATCGTCTGCAAGGACCTCTGCCGCTTCAGCTTTGGCTCCAACATCTTCTTTCGTCGCCACCGATGAATAGGCATTCTCCTCATGGGGCAGCTCTGACTCCATTGCTTTCCCTGATGCGATAGCGTCTTCTTCTCCCGCTCCCGCTTTGCTTGCTTCTGTTGCTTCTATTGCTTCTATCGCTGCTTTCCTCTCAACCGCTTCTATCGTTTCCGATTGTTCAGCTAGCTCATCTGCTTCTGTCTTAACGGGTTCTACGGTTTCTACGGCTTCTTCTTCCTCTACAACTTCTACTGCTTCTACTAGTTCTACCGCTTCTGCCGCTTCTACTGCGTCGGCTCTCTCCGCTTGCTCTGCGATGACTTCGGCCGCACCTGTCCCTTCCGCTTCCACGGCAAACGCGGACATTCCCGGCCTCTCCACCTCAGCTGCACTCACTGGACCTGCCGTATGTACCTCGGTTGAAGCATCTGCTTTCATCGCTTCCACTAGCCCGCTTGCTTGCTCTTCCTGCTGCACGGGAGCCAATCGCGGTTCCGCAGCGAGTCCGATTGCGTCCGTTTCCCCCCGCGCTTCTGCTGGAACACCCCAGGCCAGCTCTTCCGCCGGCTGATCATTTTCTTTTTCTTTTTGCTGCTGCTCCCATTGCTTTAACTGTTGCAGCTGCTCCTCCTGCTCGAGTCGCGGATACACGATCCCAGCCGTGGTGTGAATCCGATGCTCTGTTTCACGGGTAGTCGGCGTGATTTTTCCGTAGACAGGGGACACGATCTCCGACGGCTTGTACGCCTTTTTCGGTTCATCCGGCTGACGCGGACGCACGAGCGGCTCCACGCGTCCCTCCGTCTTTCGTCCCGTCCGCTCCCTCGATTGCTCAGATTGCGTCGGCTGCTTCTCGACTTTTCTGCTGCTCTCTATATTCCTCTCGCCCAACCGCGCAAAAGGTGTGTCGCGAACGGCCGTCTCGCTGTCGCGAGCCGTCCCTTGATAGCGGTCCCTTGCCGGAATGCGCTGCTCCTGAGACGGTTCTGTCCTGTCCGCTTTCTTGCCCTTTTTCGCCAAATAATCGTCAGGAACCACGGGAAAGCGAAATTGACGTTCTTTTTCCCTTCTGTACTCGTCCTCTGACCGACTGTACGCCCGCTCTTTCGGGTAGATGCTCTTTGTCTTTGCCTGAAGCTGACGGGGAGCCGGTTGAACGGGGGGACGAGCGCCTTCTTCTATCCGTTGTTCATCTTCGCCCTGAAAAAAACTCATCAGCTTTTGAAGCCACGACCACATGTTGCAACGCCCTTTCTTTCGCTAACCATCTTTTCCCTTCCATCTTACCATGAAATAACGGCATTTTTGCGAGATTGTGATTTTTTTCCGGTTTTGCGAAACCTTTTCCCAATTCAAACGTACTAAGAGGAGGGAATGAAAATAGATACATAGGGGAGGAACAGCACATGTGGAAAAAAGGTAGCGCCCTGCTCGTAGCCGGTATGCTGCTGCTGACCGGTTGCTCCGGCGAAGCGTCCCTGGTACGCGACTCGATCGTGGCGTCCTTGGATAAGCCGAATTACGATTTCGAAGGAACCTTGAAATTGACAGGCGACATCGATAAATTGCCGGAAGCATTCGGTGAGACGGCTGTGACGAAGGAAGATCAAGCTCTGCTTGCAGCACTCAAAGCAGGAGTCACTCTGAAAGGCTCCCAGCTGGATATGGATAATGCGAAAGTCCAGTTCGAAGTCAACGACGACAAACTGCTTCGCGACAACAAGCTGTGGGACGGAGACAAAAAAGCTTCCGTCGAGCTGATCGTGGCGGATGACAATTTCTACGCCAAAACGCCTTTGGACAGCAAATACTTGAAAATCAGCGCGGACACGACCGGTGCGCTGGGAATGTCCGACAGCAAGGCGGACCCTGCCAAGCTGAAAGAGTATCAGGATAAAATGAACGACCTCACCATCAATTTCGTCAAGAAGTATATCGCGAAATACGGCTACGCTCTCTCCAACGCGAAGAACCTGGGTGTAGAGACCGTCACGCTGCCTAACGGCGAAAAAGTGCAGGCGACTCACGTAAACATCAAGATCGACGCCAAGGAATTGGTGAAAATGTTCTTCTTCACGGCGAACGATGCAGTCGCTAGCAAAGACGTAAAAGACTTTGCCATCGACATGATGGTACTCGCAAACTCCCTGCAAGAAGAGCTGAACCCTGAGCTGGGCAAAACGACAGAAGCGGAAAAACGCGCACTGGCGGAACAAACCGTAGCAGAAGGTCTGAAGTCCGCAAAGCAATGGCTGGATGAGACCGGAAAAGTGTACACCCCAGAAAAAATCGTGGAAGAAATGAAAAAAGAAGGCTTCCAAGGGCTCGCCTGGAACCTCGACTTCTACATCGACAACGCCAAAATGCCTGTTCATCAGAAGAGCGCTCTGAACGTCACCATCCAACTGCCTGAGATGAAGCAGCCTCTGACTGTCGGTCTGGAAGCAGACCAATACGCGTACAACTTCGGAAAAGCGACGAAATTTGCTATTCCGGCGAAAGACGCGGCTCTTACGGCAGAACAGCTGTACGAGGACAAAAAGGCAATCGAGAGCTTCAGCAGCAAAGGCTTCCTGCGTCCATTCGCGGAAAGCCTGGTAGAACAGTACCAATGGCAAAAAGAATGGGAAGAAGAAATGGAAGCGGAAGCGACAGCTGAGCCTGTTGCCCCATAATCAGTTGCAAAACAAAAAGCACGGCGCCGTTTACACTTGGGCGCCGTGCTTATTTCGTATTCTCCCTGTTACACGATTCCTTTTTGCTGCAAATAGGCGAGGACGGCATGCACCGACTCTTCCACCGTCAGCTTCCCGGTGTCAATGACCAGCTCCGGAGCATCAGGTTCCTCGTACGGCGACGAAATGCCTGTGAAATGACTGATTTCCCCGGCCCTCGCCTTTTGGTACAGCCCTTTGACGTCCCGCCGCTCGCACTCTTCCAGCGAGCACTTCACATACACTTCCACGAATTCTCCGTCAGCGACCAGACTCCGCGCTAAAGCGCGATCCTCCTGGAAGGGCGAAATAAAGGCGGTCAGTGTAATGACGCCTGCGTCGACGAACAGCTTCGCCACTTCCCCGATGCGTCGAATGTTTTCCCTCCGGTCCTCTGCCCCGAAGCCCAAGCCCCGATTCAATCCGTGCCGTATGTTGTCGCCGTCCAGCACATAGCTGGACAGTCCGCGCTCGTGCAGCTCATACTCGACCGCATTGGCCAACGTCGACTTGCCCGCCCCGGACAGACCCGTAAACCAGATGACGCAGCTTTTGTGTCCGGCTCGGCGCTGCCTGTCTTCCTTGGTCACCGTAGTGGGATGCCACACGATGTTGGCTGTCGTTTCTCTTGTCATCCTTCGCTCCTCCTTTCGTCAGACGGAAAGCGCCTGCAAGCCTTCGATCAAGACCCGGGCCACTTCCGGACGGCTGAATTCTGCAGGAGGGGCTTCCCCTCTGGCCAGCATTTCCCTCACCTTTGTCCCAGACAGGGCGACGTGGTGCTCGGAGGTATGCGGGCACGTCTTGTTCGAAGCCATGTTTCCGCATGTCCGGCAGTAAAAGCTGTTTTCAAAGAAGAGCGGCGTAATGCCGAGCTCGGCGGACGTGAAATGGCGGAAAATGAGCTGGGCGTCATAGGTGCCGTAGTAATTGCCCACCCCGGCGTGATCACGCCCGACGATAAAGTGGGTGCAGCCGTAGTTTTTCCGCACCATAGCGTGGAAAATGGCTTCACGCGGCCCCGCATAGCGCATGGCAGCCGGAAACACGGCCAATTGCACGCGGTCTTTCGGGTAGTATTTGTCCAGCAGTACCTGATAGCTTTTCATCCGTACTTCTGCCGGAATATCGTCTGCCTTCGTTTCCCCGACGAGCGGGTTCAGAAACAGGCCGTCCACGATCTCCAGCGCGGACTTCTGAATGTATTCATGGGCGCGGTGAACAGGATTGCGGGTCTGGAAGCCGACGATGGTCCGCCAGCCTTTCGCGGCAAAGCCAGCCCTCGTTTCGACTGGATCCAGATAATGAGCGGCAAACACCCCTTTATCCGTCCGCCGGGTGAGTGTGATCGGGCCGCCGAGGTAAACAGCCGGACGATTCAGCAGCTTTTTCACTCCGGGGTGATTCACATCTTCGGTTCCGTAAACATGGCGCGCTTCCGCCTGCTTATCCGGCCGGTAGATGTCGGTGATCGTCATGAGTCCGTAAACCACACCCCCGTGCACAAGGCGAACCTGCTGCCCGGTCTGCAGACCTGCCGCTGTCTCCTCCGTCACAGGCAGCGTGATCGGTATGCTCCATACATGTCCGTCCGCCAGCCTCATCCGCTCGACGACAGACTCGTAGTCGCGTCGGTCCATGAATCCTTCGATCGGGCTGTATCCGCCGATGGCGATCAGCTCCAGATCGGACAGGGCAAACGCATCCAGCTCCACCCCTGCTGTCGCTTGCGACAGGTCTGCCTCCGGATCAAAGCGGCGGATCAAAATTCCCCCATGTGGTGTGCTTCCACTCATCTTTTCTCCACTCCTTCTCCTGTTCGTTGTACGTTGATTGCTCCCGTTTATTTCGCCAAATGGAGGCCGCACTCTGTTTTGCCTTGCCCTGCCCATCTGCCGGCTCGGGAATCTTCTCCGGGTGCGACGGCTCGGGTGCAGGGCGCACATCCGATGCTCGGGTAGTTCAGGTCGTGCAGAGGGTTGTACGGCAGTTCGAACATGCGTATGTACTGCCAGACCTCTTCCTCCTTCCAATGGATGAGCGGGCAAATCTTCAGCGATTGAAACTTGTCGTCGCGGTTGACGAATTGGACATGGGCGCGGGTCGGGGACTGCTCCCGGCGCAGCCCGGACATCCAGGCGACCGCCCCGCGCAGCTCTTCGTCCATCGGCTCTACCTTGCGAATCTGGCAGCACAGATCCGGCTGTCTGGTCCACAGCGCTTCTCCGTGGGCCTCAGCCTGCTGGTCAAGCGTCAGCTTTGGCTGCTTGACCTTGATGCGCAGATCGGGATAGCGCTCGCGGACTTTGTCGATCAGCTCGTATGTGTCCCGAAAGTGCAGCTGGGTGTCCAAAAAAAGGATCCGGGCGTCTTTCTTCACATCGCTGATCATGTCGATCAGCACCATCGCCTCAGCCCCAAAGCTGCACGAGTACAGCAAATCGTCCTGGAACGTCCGGTAGGCCCATTTGATTGCATCAAGCGTATCCCCCTTCCCCAGCTCCCGGTTGATCTCGGCCAGCTTCTCCTCTGTTGCCGTCGCATAACTTACGTGGCTCATATGCCCCCTCCTTGGTCGTTGATCGAACTATTCTCCCTGCGAATGAGCCGGATCAGCGCGACAAAGCCCCACGTCGCGATGAAAACACTGACCAGCGCTGTCAGCATATACAGATCGGCGCGCAGAAACACATGCACGAACGCAAACGAGACAACCAGCGACGATACGGGAGAGACGATCCAGACCATCAAGATCTGCTTGATGATCCCTTTCTGCCACAGCTTGAACCCGTTTTCCGCCGTTCCCACCCCGAGGATCGCACAGGTCGTCGCCTGGGTCAGCGGTACGGGAATGCCGAACAGCGATGCCACGATCACCAGCGTCCCCCCTGTCGCCGAGACCGCGCTGCCCTGGAGCAGAGACAGCGACGTGATTTTCTTACCGTTCGTCTCCAGTACTTTGCCGCCCAGCAAGACGCACCCGATGGCTACCGCCGCTCCTCCCAGCCAAATGCCGGACGAAGTGCTCATCAAGCCCGCGCCGACGAGAGGACCGACTGCATTGGCCACGTTGTTCATGCCGGCCGAGAACGCCTCGTACACACCGCAAGCGACGAGCAGCCAGCGCAGCCACCGCTCTGCCGACGTCCCCGGCTTTTGCAGGTGGGGATAGCGGCGATCGACACGCCGAATCAGCTTGCCGGCGAGATAGGCGGCGAAGAAGGCGACGACCGGCACCAGCACCCAGAACAGCACAATCAAAAGCAGATTGGAGAGGTACAGGGACTGATAGGCCAGCCCGACCCCAACGATTGATCCTACGGTCACTTCACTGGTCGAAAGGGGGACTCCCAGCAAATTGGCGCCAAACAGCGTGAATGTAGCGGCAGCCAGGACGATGACGACGGTCTCGACGATCATCAGATTCCCGGGAATGATGCCTCCGCTGATGGTTTTGACGACCTCCCCTCCCCCCAGGACCGCACCGAGGAGAGCCGCCGCGGCGACGAGCAGCATGGCGATGCGCTTGTTTCGTACGGCACCGCTGCCGTACGCTGCTCCCATAGATGCGGCTGTCCCGCTAGCTCCGATATTCATCGCAAAAAACAATGCAATGGCGATTGCGACATAACTCCATCCCACGGGATCGACCACCTCCCAACACGCCCGTCTGAAAATTACGAATAGAGGTGTGTCACTTTGCTTGCGGTCGCAAGCTGATCAAGCACTTCTTCCAATTGTCCGATTCCTGCCGGGCATGCGACGATCCCGCTTGCGCCCAGCTCTTTGGCAAACCGGACCGTTTCTTCCCCGACGCAAAGCAGTTTCCCGTCTTTCCAGCCTTTTTCTGCCAGCTCCGCCAAGACGGACAAGGCGTCCGGTTCGTCCGCAGCCAGCCAGTCAAAGCTGCGCTCTGTGAACCACCGGGAAGCAAGATGCTCGCGATCCCACCCTAGCTCTCCCGTCAGCCACAAGTGGTCCACAGCTTCTTCCCCGTTTCGTACCGTCGGGCTTTTGCCGCCACGGACGTGCAAGATCCGCTCGCCCTGGCCCTCCGGCAAGAGCTGTCGGATCGGAACGGAACGGCCGGGCTCTTCCAGCACGCGATGCGGATACAATCCCCTCTCCTCCAGCGCTCGGGCGGCTTGCAATCCGCGCGCGACCATTTTGCCCCTCAGCCGGCGAATGTCGAAGCGCCGGACCGACAGCTCCCGGAAAAAGGCTGTCACGTGCCGCTCGCTGTCGAACACGATCCACGGATAGTCTTCAACGGCCTCCGGAAAGCCGCTTCCGCTGTCCGTCTGCCATCGCGGCATTTCGGAGAGGGGAAGCGGCCACACCTCTGCGCCCAGCCGCTCGAGGGCCTGGGCCAGCGACTGCTCCCCGGTCCTCCGGGAAGCCACGGCGATCGTCTGACCAAACATCGGCTTGCTCTCGTGCCAATTCAAGGACTCCCGCAGGCGTACCACTTCCCCTACGACGATGATCGCCGGAGAGCGAAAGCCAGCCTGCGCCGCAGTCTGATCGATCGTTAGCAGCCGGCCCTCCACTGTCTGCTGTTCGCCAAGCGTCCCCCAGCGCACGAGGGCGACGGGCGTATCCGGGTGCTTGCCGTGCGCCAGCAGGCTGTCCTTGATCCGGGGCAAATTTTTGACCCCCATGTAAATCACCAGCGTCTCCATCCGGGCCAGTGCCGCCCAGTCCAGCTCTTTGCCGGCATTTTTTTCGCAAAAGTGGCCGGTGACGAACGCGACAGACGAGTTGTATTCGCGGTGAGTAAGCGGAATGCCCGCATACAGCGGAGCCGCCATGCCGGACGTGATCCCCGGCACGATTTCGAACGGAATGCCGTGGGCCAGGCATTCCTGCGCCTCCTCGCCCACGCGTCCGAACATGCTGGGGTCGCCTCCTTTGAGCCGGACGACGATCTGGCCCCTTTGCGCTTCGCGGACGAGCAGCCGGTTGATTTCATCCTGGGGTAGCGTATGCCGATCCGCTTCCTTGCCGCAGTACACCAGACGTGCTTCCTGTTTGACATGGGCCAGCAGAAGCGGATTAGCCAGACGGTCATAGACTACGACATCCGCGTGCTGAAGGGCCTCCATTCCTTTGATCGTCAGTAATTTGGGGTCGCCCGGTCCCGCCCCGACAAACAAGACGCTGCCTGTCTTCATCGTCATCGCTCCCTCGCTGCCTGTTCTTTCGTATCATGTGTGTTTCTTGTCAGAAATGGGATGTCTCAATGACGTAACCCACACCCTGCCGACCGATCGGCTTCTTTTCCACCAGACTGAGCTCTTTTATGTGAGGCGGCGCCACCGTGTGCCGCAAGATATTGTTTTCCGCCGCGCTGAAAGCTCTCTCATCCGAATTCGCGAGGACGACTACCGTCAGCAGGCGCCCTTCCTCCAGCACAGCCTCCAGTTTGTACAGATACGTTTCCGTTTGCTCTTCCGACATGCTGCTCCCTCTTTTCTGTCCGCTGCTGCGTCGGCCCTGCTCAGGCGGTCTGCAGGATCGAATCGACTTGTTCCTGGATCCGCTCCAGTCCGACGCGCTCCACATAGCGCCAGTACGGCTCTCCCTCCAGGCGATCCGCCTTGTAGAGCGTGATCAGCTGCGCCAGGAAAGGCCCGAGCTTGTCGACGGTGATGCGTGCGTTCAGTTTGCGGTTGAACTGCGGCTCCTCAAGTGTCCCCCCTACGTGAATGTCAAACGCCTCGACCATTCCAGAAGGCGTCTTGACAAGCGCGCCCTGGAGTCCGATGTCCCCGATTTGCCGCTGGCCGCACGAGTTCGGGCAGCCGATCATGTGAATGCGCAGCGGCGTGTCGAGCTCGACCGTTTCATCCAGATAGAGCGCGAGCGCACGCATCCTCTCCTTCGTCTCGACAATCGCCAGGTTGCAGTATTCCGTCCCTGTGCAGGAAACCGCGTAGCCGACAAACGTATTCGGCTGCAGCTTGAAACGATTGACGATCAACGGCTCTGCCTGGAAAGCGGCGATTTTGTCTTTCGGGATATTGCGGATCAGCACGTTTTGCGTATTGCAGGTCCCGATCGTCCCGTCCCCGTACTCATCGGCCAGCCGCGCCAATTCGACCAGCTCGCTGGCGTCCATCCGGCCGACAGGGACAGATAAGCCCGCATAGTACAGCCCTTTTTGCTTCTGCTCGTGTATGCCGTAAAAGTACCCGCCGTTCCAGCCCTGCAGCAGGTCTTCTCCCTGCGGCTCGAGCTCGCCCACGAGTTTGACCAGCTCCTCCTTGAATTTTTCCGCGCCCCAGTCGGCGACGAGAAATTTCAGGCGGGCATGCGTGCGCTTTTGTCGGTAGCCGTAGTCGCGGAACAGCGTGGTGACCCCTTCCGCCACTTTGACGACCTCTTCCGGGCGGCAAAAGACATCCAGCTTTTTGGCCAAATACGGCTTGGCCGACAACCCGCCGCCTACCCATACGTGGAACCCGATGACTTCTTCGCCAGCGATCGTCTTCTTGGCCGGAGTGAAAGCCAGGTCGTTGATCTGCGCATGGGCGGCGTTGTGGATATTGGCGGAAATGGACATTTTGTATTTGCGCGGGAGGTTGGAAAACTCCCGGTTCAGGAGGAAAAATTTCTCCAGCTCCGCGACGAGCGGGCGTGTGTCCAGCACTTCATGCGGATCGATGCCTGCCAGCGGATTGCCCATGATCGTCCGCGGACAGTCCCCGCATGCTTCAAACGAAGAGAGGCCGACAGCGGCGAGGCGGTCGAAGATGTCCGCGAGCGATTCGACCGTCAGCCAGTGAAACTGCACGGCTTGCCGCGTCGTGACATCCACCAGGTCACGGCCGTAGTCTTCCGCGATCTTTGCCAGGACCCGCGCCTGCTCGCTGTTCAAAAGGCCTCCCGGGATGCGCACGCGCATCATGAAGTGGCCGTCTTTGGGGCGCTGCTGGTAGACGCCTGCCCATTTGAAGCGGTCCATATCAGAAGATTCGATCGATTGAAAACCTTCTTTGGAATACGTATTTACGATCGTCTCGATGACGTCCAACCCGTCTTTCTCCAGCTTGGTCAGTTCCATCTTGTTGAGTGACGGATCATCCGCCCATTTCCACTGCTTTCTTTCTGCCATTCTCATACACGCTCCTTTGTGTGAGGATGTCCGATGCCAGGGCCGTGCGAACGGATTGCCGGATCCATTCCGCGATCGCGGGATGCGGGAGGTACGCGCTGCCGTCGTAGCGATAAGGCAAGCCTTCCAGCCTCTGCGGGATCCCTTTTCGGGTATAGTACCCCTGGCTGACGAAGAGCGGGACAACGACGAGCTCCCCTTTTGCGGAGAGCGAGCCTGCCGCGATTCGCAGCGTGTCCGGCCGCAATGTACCGTATCCGGCAGCGGCAAAGAAAAACTTGTTTTGCAGGCGAAGCGTCAGGCGGTGCATTAGCTTCTCCCATTTCGCCTGACCCATCGGGGAGTCGCTGCCGTGTCCGACGAGCAGGAGAGATTCTCCCTGGGGATTGGCAGCCAGCGTCCGTACCCGCTCTTCCACGATCTGCTCGACCAGCGGATGGTCTTCCAGCGGCGGGCACCAAAGGATCCTTGCCTTTACCGGGATCTGCCATCGCTCTTTATCCTCCTGCCGCCACGGCTCCAGCCCCAGCATGGAGCGAATCTCGCCGACGTGCCCGCTCCCCGCCGTCACAAAAAGCGGAAGCACAATGATTCGCTTCGCCCCGGCTTCTTCCAGCCGTCTCCACTCCTCTGCGATGCTGCGGCCTTCCACTCCACCGAGAAAGGCGACCCGCACGGGCAAATCAGCAACGCTGCCCGGTACCGACGATTCGACCAAAGCCAACCAATCGGGATCGGGTGAACCGTGTGCGATTAACAAAACAGCGGTGTCCCCCATCGGATGTCCCCCTTATTCACCCTGAATAAATAAATCATATGCGTTTACTCGGAATTATAATTGCCTGATCCTGTTGCGTCAATCAAAAAATGACAGTTTGCAACAAAGAAGACCGCCAAGCCAATTGCTCAGCGGTCTTCTTTCTCCCCACTCTCCTGCGTCTCTTTCCTCGTACGCCGATACAGAAGATCGAGGCTCTCCTTCAATGTCTCGTACTCGCGGTCCGTCAACTGCTCGATGTCCTGGACATGCCGGATCGCCTGCTTCTTCATCTCGTCCGTCAGGCGGTCGGAATCGCTCCGGGGCTTGTCGTGAACATCCGTCCAGTGTGCTGCAAAATTGGCGGTCAAAGCCCCCAGCATCCCGATCCCCGTCAGCATCAGGATCGTGGCCATGATCCGGCCCCCCGGAGTCACCGGTGAAATGTCTCCATAGCCGACGGTCGTGGTCGTGACGATTGACCACCACAGGGCGTCGCCGAAGCTGTTGATATTGCTGTTGACGCCGTACTCGAGCAGGTAAATCGCCAAAGAGCTCCACAGCATGATCATCGACACGACTCCGAAGACACGCCGGATCGATCCCGACTGCACAATGCTCCATAAAAAAGGAGAGGCCCGCAAGATGCGGACGAGCCTGAGGACCCGCATGAAGCGGGCCAGATAAAAGTAATGGTCCAAAGGAATCATGGCGACGAGATCAAACCAGTTTCGGATGACGAACTTGCGTTTATCCTTCGCCCGCCAAATGCGAATGGCGTACTCGATTACCAGAAACAGGATCAATCCCGTATCCACCTTGTTCATCACTTCATCCGTCAGCAGCGGATGGATGGAGAAGTCTGCGGACAGCAAAATCGCATAGGTAATCACGAGCATGATGACAAAGATTTCGTACAACACACGCCAAAACAAGAAAATTCCTCCCCGGGCTGCGCATAGCTGCGAAAACAGGCCCTTAGTAACTGATGAGCGCCGCCATCAAGAGACCTGCCGCGATGCTCAAGCGGGAAGCGAAAATGCCGACCGATACGTTTCCATTGGGAATTTCGGACACGACTTTAAAAGGGGTGATCCACTCAAACAAATAAAAAACGAGCACCTGGAAAACGATTCCCACGAATCCCCAGACGACGAGATCCCATAAGTTCACGGCATGATACACGGCGGATGCGAGCACGATCGCAAGGCCGATCACCTTTCCTCCCAAATCGTGCGACGCCGCTTTGGCCGCCGCCATTTTTTTCGGATCGTCGGTTTGCGAACCGTTTTTGATCAACTCAAACTCCTTATAGGGAGTCGTCATCACAAAAATGTAAATGCCAACAGCCAAAATCGGAATGGTCACGACCAAATACTGCAAAAAGTTTAACAAGTAACCCCATTGCGAATCCACGCCATTTTCCTCTCCTTCCAATTATTCTGCAAGGCCTACCGGCAAAAAGTAGGACATGTTGTTGGTGATGGGACCCCCGACACGGGCCACGATCGCCGAAGCCTGTGCTCCGATCCAGAACGAGCCCCACAGCAGCCGTCCGTCGTAAGGCCCGTTCTCCGTCTTCACCCGGATGTGCGGCAGCTCCACGCGCTTTTGATAGATCATCGGCTGCTCCCAGTAGCTGTCCTCCTGGTCTTTGTCCACGACGGCGCCCTGTGCGTCAAACAGCACGACTCCCCCTCCTTCTCTCCCAAAAACCGGCTTGGTGACGTAGTCCGCCATTCCCAGAAACCGATTCTCGAAATAGGTCGGCAGCATGTATGTCTCGATGATGTCGTGCTCCTCGCTCCCAAAAAACCGGCCCTCCTCATGCAGGCTCCAGATCAAGGCCTGAAGGGCTTTCGTCTGGATGAGAAACGCCGAGGGAGGGTTGATGACGGCGAGCTTGCGATCCGCGATGAGCGAAAGCACGTGGGCACCCGTCGGATAGCCGTCCTCGTCGCATTCCTCCGCCAGCTTTTCCAGCGCGTGCAAGCGGTAGAGCACATCCACAGGAAGAAGCTCCACTCCATCCTGGACGTACAGCCGGTCGTTCCATACGCGCAAATTCTCCAGCGCAGCGAAGCGGGCGGCAAGACCTGACTGCCGCAGCAAATAGCGGGTTGTCCCTTTGTGCTCCGTCGGATAATTCAGCCGCCGGTATGCATCCAGCAGTTCGGCAAAGGCGGACGCGATGTGCCGCTCCATCCCCTCATTCGGGTCTGCATATCCGTAAAACCGGCAGGCGCGCCCGTTTGCGTAGAACGCCTCCACAATGCCGGTCGGCGTGTCGCTGTTGCATTCCAGCATCTTCAGTCCATCTGCGGTCTGGGCAAAATCAAATCGCGCCACAGCCGTCGGCATCGACCGGGAGACAACTGTTCGCACGGTTCGCAACGCCTGCTGCGGCACACCCAGCTCGCGAAGGAGCGGTTCATCAGCTCGCTCCAGCACCGGTACGACTTTCCCATAAATGCGGCCCAATCTTTCCGTCGCAGCCGCCAGCTCCTCCCGCAACGAGCGAGAAATGAGGTGGATGTCAGCCAACGCATACTCTTCCTCGTACATGCGATCCCACGTAAACACTCCTTCCTCGCGCATAGGACCGTACAACCGCTCTCGAATGGCAGCCTGTGTATGTTCTCCCATCCCTTTCACCCCGAACTCGATCCAGAGCTTCCGATGCCGCCCTTGGAACCGCCGGAATAAAAGCCGGAGCTCCCGCTGCTCACCCCTGTGGAGCTGCCCTTCTTGCTCCCGCTCGAGTGGATGTACGTGGATGAGCTTCCGTGCGATCCGCTGCTTCCGCCGTCATCGCAGTAGCCATCGTTGTCACCATCGTAGCAATCGTCGTCATAGTCTGACGAACAACCGCTGACTGTCAATGCGGCAGCCACGAACAGCCCGACCATCATGGCCGTCTTGGTTTGCGCCATGTTTCTTCCCCCTACCCTGCAGGCTTCGCGTAATATACATACACGCGCCTGTCTTCATCTACTTCCGCCGATGTCTTCTCCCATTCGCGCCCGTCGTGCATCAGGTAATCGCTTTGCAGGTACAATAAGGCATCGTCGTCATCTTTCAAAGAAAACGTATGGACGAGCGGGTAGACCATTGTGCCTTCCCTGTATTCCCGAAGTTCGATCTGAATGCTCCCCCAGCGTGCAGTGGCTCCGTGGGTGTAGTCCACTGCCTGCTCCTCATGGGAGCGCTTGACGTATACGACAAAGCAGCCGGGCTCGACTGCGCACGACGTCTTCTCATAGACGACGTGGCCTTTGACGAGATAGTCGCAGGCAAATCGCAGGGAAACCTCGTCCTTGTCGATACGATCGTAGTAAAACAGAACCGGATAGCCGTTCGCTTCGTCCAGCAGCCGGTATTCCAGTCGTGGCATTTTCATCCCTCAGCTTTCTATCATATCGAATGAAATGATATACGGATCAGGAAACAATTGGTTTCCCGGCTGACGACAAAAACCGGCAGCCATCGGAAGTCCTCGCTGCCGGCGAAAGATCGTAGCCGTCTGTCGTACCGTTACTCCCTGATCAGACCGCGAATGGTCTCGTGCAGGCGCCCGTTGCTTACCAAAAGGGAGCGATTCTTGTCCTGCTCAAACGGCTCGTGGCGATACGGTGTGCCTTCCCAGTCCGTCACCGCAGCCCCAGCTTCCTGCGCGATCACGATCCCTGCCGCGACGTCCATAATCCCCGAGCGCTGCATGACGATGTAGTCCAGCCAGCCATTGGCGAGCAGGCACCAGTCCAAAGCAGGGGCCACATTTCTCAAGAGTCGCTTGGTCCTAAGAACGAACGGGCGCGTAAAATCAAGCTCCTGCTCCTTCGTGACGGAGTTTCGGCCGCGTATGTAGGTGCCCACCGCCCTCGTCTCGTCGGTGCGATCGTTGACCGACAGACGCTTGCCGTTCAAATAAGCCCCTTTTCCTTTTTCCGCCCAGAACATCTGGCCCGCTACCGGGTTGTAAACCACGCCCAGCACCAGATCTCCTTTATGCTGCAGGGCAATAGAAACGGAGAAGTACGGATACCCGATAAAGTAGTTGTTGGTCCCGTCGAGCGGATCCACAATCCATAAATACTCTTCGTCGCGGGATACCATGCCCACCTCTTCGGAAAAGATGGTATGAGTCGGAAAGTGGCGGTGAAGCACCTCGATGATCCGCCGTTCGCTCTCCTTGTCTTCCGGCAGCTTCACGTCATTGTGCAGTTCTTCGTCGGGCACGAGCTGCTCCAGGAAGCGCTCCTTCAAATAAGCTCCCGCGATGTGCGCCGCCTCTTTGGCAACCTCCAGCATTGATTCCATCTCCTTCTTTTCACTTCAGTACCATTGTTTTCACTTGCGCGATTGTCCGCATCATCACTATGATAGAGAGACACCCGATCCGGCTTGAAGATAGGAGGGGATACCCATGAACAGCGATTTTATCCGCCTGAAAAACATGGAAGGCGAATTGAAATTTTCCCAGATGAACCATAGCCTCGGCTGCTCGGTTACGAGCAAAGAGCTCGTTTTTTTCAAACCGCATATGACGTACCATCTGTTTCTGCACGACATTGTCAGCATGGTTCCGATCAAACTGGACACAGCCCCGGTATCGTTTCGCTACAAGAGTGAGACGATACATTCCACCTTTGGTTCCGATTACTACAAACTGGTCGTCAAATGGGCCCGAGTTGTTTCCCGTTCCGGGATCGTTGAAAAAGAAAACATGGAGTTCATCGTTCCGCTCTCCCCGAAAGTCCTGTCCTACATCTCCCAGTACAGCGGGCTCGTCTCCATCAAGTGACCGCGTTTCGATTTTCAATAGAGGGCTGCGGTACTTTCCAGACGCTCCATTTTCCATGCAAAAGCCTCTTGCACACCGCTAGTCGTGCGAGAGGTTTTTCGCTTTTGACGAGTCTCTTACGTCCGTTTGTTCCAGCAGTCTTCCTGCGGTGTGATGGCAATTCCTTCTTACCGTTTGAGCACGATGAACGTCCCGGTTCCATGGGCCACCCGCTTGCCCCTGTCGTCGTACACCGTGCTTTCCATGACGACCAGCGTCTGACCGCGGTGGAGGTACGTAGCTTCCGCAACCAGCCTCTCCCCCTTGCCCGGCCGGAGGTAATTGATTTTCAGCTCCGTCGTGACGGCGTACTCTTCCGGCGGCAACGATCGGTTGATCAGCGAGCCCATCGCCGAGTCGATAATCGTCGCCAGTATTCCTCCGTGTACCGCACCTCCCGAATTGTGCATGAACACCGTGAGCGGGATATCGAAGCGATACGTCCTCTCGTCGACAAACTCTCCGTTCAGTCCGAGGAAGCCCGACAAAAAGGCTTTGCCCCGCTCTCGTCTGTGCCGAATGGCGGAAAGGGCGAGGGCCAATATTTGCTGTTCCTCTTCGCTGCCTTCCTCGACTATATTTTTTAATTCCTCTATCATTTCGTTCACTCCAGCGTAAAATATACTCAATTCCCTTATTGTAGCCCAAATGCCGCGCGATTGCTATTCTTCCCCGGCTTATCACCGTCGTAAGTGACTCCATGAAAGGGCTTCCCTGAACAAATGTTCAGACTTTTACGGTTGTTTCTATTTATAAAAATTGATAAGATAGTGCAAAACAAAAGACAGGCACCATCTATAGGAAGGGAGATTTTTCAATTGGCTAGACAACGCAGCGATATGATCAAAAAAGGCTTTGACCGCGCTCCGCACCGCAGCTTGCTGCGCGCAGCGGGCGTGAAGGACGAGGATTTCGACAAACCGTTCATCGCGATCTGTAACTCTTACATCGACATCATTCCTGGCCACGTGCATTTGCAGGAATTCGGAAAAATCGTAAAAGAAGCCGTACGGGCGGCAGGCATGGTGCCGTTCGAATTCAATACCATCGGCGTAGACGACGGGATCGCCATGGGCCACATCGGGATGCGCTACTCGCTCCCTAGCCGCGAGCTCATCGCAGACAGCCTGGAGACCGTAGTCGCCGCTCACTGGTTCGACGGTATGATTTGCATCCCGAACTGTGACAAAATCACTCCCGGTATGATCATGGGAGCGCTCCGCGTGAACATTCCGACCGTTTTCGTCACCGGCGGTCCGATGAAAGCCGGGAAAACCAGCGATGGCCGCTCCATTTCGCTCTCTTCCGTCTTTGAAGGCGTAGGCGCTCACCAGGCAGGCCTGATCGACGACAAGCAGCTGGCCGAGCTGGAGCAATTCGGCTGTCCTTCCTGCGGGTCCTGTTCCGGCATGTTCACCGCCAACTCGATGAACTGCCTCCTGGAAGCGATCGGCCTCGCTCTCCCGGGGAACGGTACCGTTCTCGCTGTCGCTCCGGAGCGCAAGGAGCTGGTCAAGTCTTCCGCCGAGAAGCTGAAATATTTGATCGAGCAAGACATCAAGCCTCGCGACATCGTCACCCTGGAAGCGATCGACGACGCATTCGCACTGGACATGGCAATGGGCGGCTCCACGAACACCGTCCTGCACACGCTGGCGATCGCTCAGGAAGCGGGCATCGATTACCCAATCGAACGCATCAACGAAGTGGCGAAGCGCGTTCCTCATATTTGCAAGCTGGCTCCGTCTTCCGATTACCATATCGAGGACTGCCATGAAGCCGGCGGTGTCTCCGCCGTATTGAAGGAAATCTCCAGAAAGCCCGGCGCGATCCATCCAGACCGCATCACGGTCACCGGCAAGACGCTGGCGGAAAACATCGCGGGCGCCGAGATCAAAAACGATCGGGTCATCCGCCGTCTGGAAGATCCATACAGCCAGTCCGGCGGCTTGTCAGTCCTCTTTGGAAACCTGGCCGAGCAAGGCTCGATCATCAAAACGGGCGGGGTCGATCCGTCGATCACTCGCCACGAAGGTCCTGCGATCTGCTTCGACTCCCAGGATGAAGCTCTGGCTGGCATCGCTTCCGGCAAAATCAAGCCGGGCCACGTCGTCGTCATCCGTTACGAAGGGCCAAAAGGCGGTCCGGGCATGCCGGAAATGCTCGCCCCGACTTCGCAAATCGTCGGGATGGGACTCGGCAAAGAAGTCGCTCTCGTCACGGATGGACGCTTCTCCGGTGCTTCCCGCGGCATCAGCATCGGCCACGTATCTCCGGAAGCAGCCGAGGGCGGACCGATCGCCTTTATCCAGGACGGCGACATCATCTCCATCGACCTGGAAGAGCGCTCGATCCAGCTGCTTGTGGATGAAGCCGAGCTGGCTCGCCGCGCAGAGAACTGGAAGGGCTTCGAGCCGAAAGTGAAATCCGGCTACCTGGCCCGCTACTCCAAGCTGGTGACCAACGCCAGCACGGGTGCCATGTTGAAAATTTAAGAAACAGCAAATCCCTTTCGTGAAGATATCACTCGGATCGACCTTTACTTGCTGAAAGCAAAAATGGATAGAGCGCTTCAGAGACATTCTCGGGCGCCCTATCCATTTTTTGCTGTTTCATTCCCATCCGCTCCAAACCGATCGAGATCTGGGCAGAGGAAGCCCACCTCTTGGAGCCGGAGCTGAGGATGGCGGCGAAACGACATCCATGTCCTGTACATTTACGAGATGATGCAAGCCCATCGTGACACATTGGAACAGACATGCGGACCCGCTCTGGGTGCTGCAAGCTCGACAGGCCGTTACCAATCTGATCGGATGGCTGCCTGCTGTTCCTGAAGGGACCTTCAGTCGCTATTGAGTTATGGTACGAAACGAACTATTCTTCTTCCCTGTCTTCATTGTTTTCCGTATCCGTAGATGCCTGGGCAGTTTGCTCCAATGCCTCCCCCTTTTCCGAGAGGGAGTAGCCGTGCATGTTGCTTCCGTGGTACCCCATATCGGGTTTTTCATTTGTTGGGCGATCAGTCATTTGCTTCACCCCCATCTTGTCTCGCAGGCCGGGAATCTTGCTGCACATAGGGGTTGTCGACTGCGTTCGGATCTTTGTCCAGATTGGTTCGTATCCCGATGATCGGGCCGGTTGGGGGCTGAGCAATCAATCTGTCATCCAGCTGTTTGAAATCAGGCAGGTCGTTTTCCTGACGGTCATCCATGCGCCTCTCCTCCTTTTCGGGTTAGTATGTCCACAACCTTCCCGGGAATTTCCTCTACATGGAAAGAGAAAAGCTTCATGAACCGTGTTGGGCAACAGACCCGTAGTCTGGTTAAAAAAGAAGCCGTTCTCCTATGAGGAGACGGCTGAAAAGCTGCACCGCCAATTTCCAGGGACTGAAAGGGATGAACCAGACGGTAACCCTGCGTTTTTCTGCGCTTTATTCGACCGTGTTTTCCAGCACTCCCAGCCCCGTGATCTCCAATTGGACGATGTCCCCCGGCTCCAGCCAGCGGTGCACCTCCGGCCCCAGCTCGAGCAGACAGCCGGTTCCGACCGTCCCGGAGCCGATCACATCGCCGGGATAAAGTGTGACACCGTCAGACGCGCGTTCGATCATCTGTCCGAAGGTGTAGTAGATGTCTTGGAAATTGCCCCTGGACAGCTCGATGCCGTTTACACGCGCGACCATCTCCAGATCGTAGCGGTTCCCCCTTCGATGCGCCTCCAATTCGTCCTTGGACACCAGGTATGGACCGAGCGAAGTCGCGAAGTCCTTTCCTTTGGCCGGACCCAGGCCGATTTTCGATTCCTTCATTTGCAAGTCCCGCGCCGACCAGTCGTTCAGGATCGTGTAGCCGAATATGTATTCGTCGGCTTCCTCTGCCCGGATGTTTTTGCCTTCCTTGCCGATCACGCAGGCGATCTCCAGCTCGTAGTCCAGCCACTGGCAACGGGCAGGCCTGGCTACCTTGGCGTACGGTCCCGTGATCACTTGATGATTGGTGAAATAAAAGGCCGGAATTTCATACCAGGCTTGTGCCAGCGGAATCCCCAGCCGCTTGGAGGCATTCAGGATGTGCAGCTCGAACGCCATGAAGTCCCGTACACTGCGCGGATTGGGGATGGGTGCCAGCAGCTGTACCTCTTCCGGCTTGCAGGTCGGCTCCACCTGGCTCTGTTCCAGCTTTTGCACGAGCGGCATATACGCCTCCTGCCGACTCAAAAAATCGAGCATGTTGTCCGGCAGCTCGCCTCCACTGGCCTGTTTCATGTCAACGATCCCCCGCGGCGTCACCCAGCCCGCTCGCACTTCACCGTCTGTTCGTTTAAAGGTCGCAAATTTCATCTCGTCTCCCCCTTTTGCATGCTGCCAGCAGCTTCATTTATTCTTCGAAGATAGCGACTGGGCGAGCCCAGCCCGCGCTGGCGCCTTTCACCTTGACCGGAAAGACGGCGACAGTAAAACCGTACGGCCGCGGCAGCTGATCCAAATTCGCCAGCTTTTCGATCTGGCAGTACTCTTTTTCCCTTCCGACGAAATGGGCTGCCCACAGCACACCATCGCGGGGATTTTGCTTGTAGTCCGCAGCCTGGACCCCGAACGGGATATCCCAGCCCCATCCGTCTGTCCCCATCACCTTGATGCCTTGATCGATCAGCCAGCGAGTCCCCTCCGCTGACATACCTGCGTGGGACTGGAAGTAGTTGTCCTCGTACAGCCGTTTGTCTGCATCCGAGCGAATCAGCACGATATCATACGGCTTCAGCGTGTACTGAATTTCCTCCAGCTTCGCCTTCAAATCCGCCACGGTAATTTCATAGCCAGACGGCTTGTCGCTGAAATCGAGCAGCACACCGTCCCCGTAAAACCACTCCAGCGGCAGCTGATCAATCGTCCGGGCCGGTTCTCCTTGGGATGTGGGCCAGTAGTGCCAAGGGGCGTCTACATGGGTGCCAGTATGTGTCGTCAAAGTCACCGTCTCATTGGCCCACGCCTTGCTCTCGGGGAAGTCGGACGGAGCGAGTCCAAACAACTTTGCCGCTTGCACGGCTCCGCTCTCGTGACGATCGTAGCGGATGTCGGGCGGAGACGGCTCTTTTGCCGCAGGATCCAGCATCACGCTCAGATCAATGATGCGTCTTGTTTTTCGGGTCATGGTCATTCTCCTCTCGCTTTTCTCGGGAATCCCTTCATTCAGTTGGGGCCTATACAAAATGTAAAAGAAGATTTGGCCGAATATTCTTTCAACAATACTGCTTTCCCTGCCTTCAGGTCACACCCCAACCGCTCTCATACGACAGCTTCCCGATCAGCGGCAGCAGGTTCTTGGGCAGGTCTGGACGTTTCCGGCAAAAACAGCATGATGACCGCACCGATGAGAAGCGTAATGGCGCAGAGGGCGAAGCCTGTGCCCAAACTGTAACGCGTCGCGATCTGCCCCAGAAAATACGGGGCAAAAGCGGACAGGCCGCGCCCGACATTGAAGCAAAAGCCGGCTCCCATGCTGCGCAGATGCGTCGGATACAGCTCGGAAAAATAGGCGCCGAACACACCGGCTTGCGAGAAAAACAGAAACAGCAGCGGGCCCATCCAGAACAATACGGTGACGTTTTCTGTCCACACGTAAAGCGGAATCATCATAGCTGCGCCGAAGAACGACAAGAGACTGATCTTTTTTCGGCCGATCTTGTCTGCGACATAGCCGAAGATCTGGTAGCCGATAAACATCCCGATGTTGATTACGATCAGAAAGATCCCCATTTTGTCTACGGACAGGCCGCGCTCCTTGGTTAAATAAGTAGGCAGCCAGGTATTGATCCCCCAGTATGCGGTGAGCGTGCAAAAAGACACGAGTGTCGCAAGCACGGTGCGCCGGGCCAATCCGCCGGCAAACAGCTCCTTGACCGAGACCTTGGCGGGACGGCTCGTTTCCTGTTCCCGCTTGCGTTTGTTTTCCTGCCACGCCTTTGATTCAGGGACGAACACATGCAAATAAATCATGACCACGATGCTGGAAAGCCCGCAGACAAAGAGCGCGCGCCAGCCGTAATAAGGCAAAATGAGTGCGGAGAGCAGCGCCGCCAGTCCGTATCCGACCGGCCAGGCGCTGAGCACGAATGACGTCGCCCTTGCCCGGTGCTTGGCTTGCCAGGTTTCGCTGACATACGCCGAGGCAATGCCCCACACGCCGCCTAGTCCCAGCCCCGCCAGGAAACGGAGCACCATGAATTGCTCCCACGTCTGCGAAACGGCGATCGCTACGGTAAAGAGTCCGAACACCCCGAGGCTCACTTGCAGGGCCTTTTTTCTTCCGTAGTTGTCGGAGTACCACCCGAGCACCACACTGCTGAGTCCCACTCCGATCAGCGTCGCCGTCCCCAGGAGGCCGGCTTCCCCGAGAGGCATGTTCCATTCCTTGATAATGACGGGCAATGCCAATGCCAAAAACATGAAGTCCATCGCATCCAGCGTGTAGCTGAAAAAAGAACCGAATAACGTATGCCATTTGACAGCTTGCTTGTCTGACCCGGTGTCATCTGCAGAAACGTGTTGGGACATGCCCTTCCCCTCCCTGTAATCGCTTTCCATTCCTGCCTCGAACATGCCGGGCGGATGAGCGAGCCCGATGCTGTCAGAAGTCGTTGATGAGCCCATCCAGCCCAGGTCCGTACCGCTGAATCATCACCTCCCCGAAGTCGGCCACTATCCGATTGACGTAGATGTCATGGCGAATGTAGTTCAGCGTCGTCTTGATCGTGACCGGATGTCTGGATACCACCGCATGCGGGCGCTCGTGAGATGATTGGAAGACGATTGCTTTTTCCTTGTCCAGCACCAGGTTGAGCTCTCCCTCATGGCGCAGCCGGATCAGCTTTGCGTCGTGATGGCGGAAATTCCGCCAGGGAACGGCTGGGGGCTCATCGAATGTCAGTGTGACGATCGAGACACCCCGCTCGTGCGCATCGCCGAGGACGTCGGAAAGCGCGGAGAGCTCCCGGCTCCAGAGGCTCATGATGATGTCCGTTTTGGACTCGGCCACTGCCGAGCGAACCGCCTCCATGGCCGCCGAGTAGCCGTGGATGACAAACAACTCGGTCCAGTTCGTATCGCTCATGGATGCGTATTCGGTGAGAGCATCCTGCAAATAGCTCACGTTCCCCAAAAACGCTCGCTTCGTCCGCGTGAGCAGCTCGTCATAAGGCAAGGGGCTGTAGCGCACCTGATTCCCTTTGTCACCGCCCGCCACCGCGAAGACCACCTCCCGCTCCTGCATTTTTCGCAGCGTTTCGTAAACCTTTGGCGTGGGCACCCCGGACAGGGTGGCGATCGTATTGCCGTTGGAAGGATGGGCCCGCAGGAGGGCGAGGTAAATCCTGGCTTCGTATTCGGTAAAGCCAAGCTCCTTTAGGGTATCAATCGTTTGTTGAATATTCAAAACATTCACCTCAAAACAAATATACTACCTTTGTAGTATAAATGTCAATCACGAACGGAATGCCGTCTGTGATTCAGTTGGACAAGCCAATGGAAACAACGTCAGCCAAAGACCTGGATCTTACAAGTCTTTGACTGACGCTGTTCTTCGTACGCCATTGAATCCCGTTCGTTTCGATAGATCCATGGAATTTTATCCTTTTTGCCGTATGCCGTTATCCGCCCGCAGCGAAGTTGTCGATCACCTCAAGCGGGAGATGATCGGTAACGATGCGACCGTAATGCGCCAGCCGTACAATGCCACGCTCGTCAATCAAAAATTCGGCAGGGATCCGGTTGAAGTTCGAACCTTCCTCCGGAGTAAGAGGGAAGCCGGCAGCCTCCGCCTCAGCGGCGAACGATTTTGTGTTCGCATCAGCCAATGTCAGCTTTACTTTCTCTTCGGACGTCTCGACACCGTACAAATCGTACAAGTGCGCCTTCGGATCGGCGACGAGCGGGAACAGAGCTTGTTGAGCACCAACGTATGTGTGCATACTCTCCTCAGGCGATTCGAAAATGGCGATTACGCGCATGCCTTTTTGCTGCCATTCCGGATGTCTGCCGATAAAATGATGCACCCGCAAATTGCATAGAGCGCAGGCGGAGTTGCGAAAAAAGGCGAGAAGCACTTTGTTTCCGCGATAACTTTCCAAAGATACCGGATTGCCCTGGAAGTCGACGGTACGAAATGTCGGGGCAACCATGCCCTGCTGAAGCTGGTGAGCCATCGGTGAATCCCTCCTAAGCTAGAGAAAATTGTATCCTTTTTCACTTTACTAGATTGAGGGACTCCCCTTCTGTGACCTAGTCACCAAATAGCTCCTCCAGTTCTTTGCGGCGGGTGATCCGTACCCACCCGCGTCCCGTCTCCACCCACCCCTGACGCTGAAAGCGTTGCAGCGCACGGCTCACGACTTCACGGGCGGTACCGATCTCTGCAGCGAGCGCACCATGCGTCATTCGCAGCAGTGGCTGCTGCTCCGACGTGAAACCGAGCAGGGCTTCTGCCAGCCGTATGTTCAGCGGTTTGCTCTGCCTCGCTTGCATCTGTTCACCCATCCGCATCATCCCCTCAAGGAGGCTGCCGAATACAGCGCTACGGATTGGCTCGTATTCCTGCACCCAGCGCAGGAAGCTGCGTTTGGACACAAACAGCGCTACTACTTCCGTCTCGGCCTCAATCATGGCGGGGTAGTCACGTCCGCTCAGTCCGCTTAACACAAGGAGAGCGCATATTTCACCAGGAAGGAGTTTATTGACGACCCTCTCGCTCCCGTCCTCCCCGATTTGGCTGATGCGGGCTCTGCCGCTCAGCAAAAACATGCCGTAGGATCTGGCTTCCTCCCTCTGGAAAAGACGCGATTTGGCGGAAAATGTCCGCACTTCCTGCTGAGCTTCCGCCCATTCCCTGGGGGAAACCGCCCGCAAACACGGGAAAACCTCCAGCAGCCTCTTGTCTGAGACATTAGCATTCATGCTTCTTTCCCCTCCTTACCATTCGTATTCTTCGTAGCTCCCCTTTCTCCTTAGGACGATAACATCATTCCCACACGAATCTGTCAATGAGTGGAATAGCTGAAATCGATCCGGTCTGCCACCATCCTGCACGGCAACGGTCCAGCACGGAAAAAGGAGCCCCCGTCCGGTAAAGACCTTCGGGAGCTCCTCGTCATGTCGACTGACAGCAATTGCCTTATTTTCTTTCGCAACTATCAACCTCGTGGGACGTATTACTAAGTAGAAAACGAAACGAGGTTGTTACAGCATACGGCGTGCAGTGACAAACCGTTTTTCCCAGGACGTCCCTTTGAATGTCGAGAAGGTCACCCCAGGCGCCCCGTACGTATGCAGAATTTTGTTGTTGCCCGCATAGATGGCGACGTGCGTAATGCGCTTGCTCTTCGTGGTCTTGTTCGCCTTGAAGAAGATCAAGTCACCCTTTTTCAAGTTGTTCTTGGATACAGCGATCCCTTTTTTCGCTTGCTCGCGGGATGTGCGCGGCAACGATTTGCCGACCGCCACTTTGAATACCCGTTGGGTGAAGGAAGAGCAGTCGAATACTCTGGTCGTGCCGCTGCTTGCTCCGAATTTATATGGAGTGCCTAAGTACTTTTTCCCGGTGCTGATGACTTTGTCCGCTTTCGACTGCGTCCAGGCTGCGTGAGCCACATTTTGATCTCCTGGAAGCGGCGCCACGATGGTGGTGAATCCCAGTGTCAATCCCATCAAGACCCCGATTAATCCCTTATGTACTTTCATGTTGTTCATCCTCCCTTTTGATCGTTTCGGAATGGTTGCGAATATTTCCGCACATTCCTGTACGCATAAAGCTCCTCTCAAAACCAGTGCCATTGCCGTGTCCATGACTTCTACAGGATGCTTTTTATGCAAAGTTTGGGTGACCTCTCACTTGTCCTCTACTTTACCATTGCAAAAGGGACTATTTGATTGGAAAATTATTACCACACGCCTTAGCCACTTCTGGATAAATCTGCTGGTTGACGCAATTTCCCCCGATTTTACAGGCATTCCTCAAATTTTCAGTTAATTTTCTTGCCAAGATGTTCCACGAAAATCCACCAATTTTATCCTGCATTTTTGAACGTATATCCGCGCTACATGCGACTTATGGCCTATTTTTTCATACAGAAAAAACCATTCGCCTCCGCTGCCTCCCCCCTCGCAGAGGAAATCTCGCCACTCTCGCTTTCTATCTGCTTGCAACAGAGTGAGAGTCATCGTAAAGTAGATAGGAGTTCGTTCTAAAGGAGGCACATATGCGACTGCGCAACATACCAGGTGCCGAATCGGCCCTGCGCGAATACCCGACATTCGTAGACAATCCCGCATCCTTCAAGGGGCGGTGGAAAGAGCGCTTCGGCAACGATCACCCGATCCACGTGGAGATTGGCTGCGGAAAAGGGCGCTTCATTAATACACTGGCAGAGCGTCACCCTGACGTGAACTTCATCGCGGTGGAGCTAAAGGCGGAGGTCGTCCTCAGAGCCGTTCAGCGCACCGAATACCGCGAGATTCCCAATCTGGCTTTCGTCCAGTTCAACGCTGCCGAATTGACGGAACTGTTCGGCGACCACGAAATCAGCCGGCTGTACCTCAACTTCAGCGACCCGTGGCCAAAGACGCGCCATGCCAAGCGCCGTCTGACCTACGCCAGCTTTTTGCGCACGTATCGCCAGGTGCTTGCTCTGGATGGGGAGATTCATATGAAGACAGACAACGAAAAGCTGTTCGAGTTCTCCCTGAACCAGTTTGCCGGCGAGCGATTCCAGCTGCGCAACATCACGTTCGACCTGCATCAGTCCAAGCTGGCGGCAGACAACGTGATGACGGAATACGAGGAGCGCTTTTCTTCCCGCGGCCAGCGCATTTATCGGGTAGAGGCCCATTGCCGTTTTTCGAGTACAGACGAGAGCTGATTCTTGTCCAGTAAAAGGGCACCCAAGGCTCCGCCAAAAGCCGGAGCCACGTTTTTGAATTTCTCCGCATGCAAAAAGGAAGTCCGCCTAATCGCTGGACTTCCTTTTTGCATCCTGCCGAAGCTTTATGATTTGCCTGCGCTCCGGTATACGCGCTCCGGGCGTCCGACCACGCCGTACGACAAGTCGGCGCTGGCCTCTCCCATCGCAACGAGGTATTCCAGATACCGTCTCGCCGTCGACCGGCTGATTCCCGTCTCCTTGCTGACCTGGTCGGTGGTAGCCGACTCCGCCTGCATCAGGAAAGAGGAGATCTTCTCCAGGGTAATCCGGTCGATCCCTTTGACCAGCTTCGACTCCTTGGGAGCTTTCATCCCTTTTCCGCGTATGAGCTGGTCGATTTCCTCCTGATTGATCGTCTCTCCTTCTTCTCGCCAGGCGCGAATCTTTCCCTGATATTCCTGGTAGCTGCGCAGCGTCTCCTGCAGCCGTGAGAAGATCAGCGGCTTCGTGATGAAATCATAGACGCCGTAGCGGATCGCATCAACTACGGTCTCCACTTCCTTGGCCGCTGTCAGCATGATGACGTCGCAGTCAGGATGGTGCTCCTTTATATAGGTCAAAAAAGCAAGGCCGTTCATGTCGGGAAAGTAGATGTCAAGCAGCACCAGATCGGGCTGCAGCAGCTCCAGCTGGTCTTTTGCCTCCTCCATGTTCGCGGCGATGCCCACTACTTCGTAGCCGCTGACTTTTTCCACAAAGCGCCGGTTTACCTCGGCTATTCGCAGGTCGTCCTCTATGATCAGCACCCGCACGGCTTGCTCTTGCTGCTTCGCGTAGTTCATCTCGACGCTCCTTCCTGCTCAGCTGGCGAATATTCCTCCATCGGGATCGTCACCGTAAAAACCGTCCCGCCCTGCGGATTCCCGGTATGTGTGACCGTCCCGTGCAGCTGCTCGACAGCCTCTTTTACCAGATAAAGGCCGTAGCCGTGATCGTGTTCCTTCTTCGTGGAGAAACCGCGATCAAACACAAGCTCGGCATGGTCCTCGGGGATCCCGGGACCGCGATCCTCCACTTCCACGATCAGCCATTCTCCGAGCTGCCCCAAAAAAACGGAAATTTCCCTGGCATGGGCCTGTGAGTCGCAGACGGCTTCCATCGCATTGTCGATCAGGTTCCCCAAAATCACGATCAACAGCGTCCGGTCTACGGTGGGCGGAAGCACTGGAAGTTGGCTCTCCGGTTCGATCACCATGGATATTTTCCGCTCGTTGGCCTGGTTCACTTTTCCGAGCAGCAGTCCGCCGATGAGCGGATCAGGCACGTTGCGCATGATCAAATGGGCGCCCTTGACATGGACGTTCGTTTCCGCCGAGATGAGTTCAATGGCTTCCTGGTACGATTCGAGCTGGATCAAGGCCGAAATCAGGTGCAGCTTGTTGGAGTATTCGTGGGTCTGGGAGCGCAGCGCTTCCGCGTATTCCTTGGTACGCGAGAGCTCCTCCGTGACTCGAAACAGCTCGGACCTGTCGCGAAAGCTCGCCACTGCTCCCATGACCCGCCGCTCCTTGTCCAGAATAGGCACGCGGTTGACGACGAGAGCCTTCCCGCCGACAAACGTCTCCTGATCGAACTCGGCTCTGGCTGTTTCCATGACTTCCTTCAGCCGAAGCGATCGCACAAGAGTGGCGTGTTCTCCCTCAGTCGCCCGCTCCAGGCTGTCCGTTTGACCCAGCAGCTCGAGGGCCGTCGGGTTCGCCAGCGTGATCTGTCCATCGGTATTGACCGCGACAATCCCCTCCCGAATGGATGAGAGAACCGCCTGATTTTCCTGGTACATCCTCCCGATCTGGGCAGGCTCCAGGCCAAAAATCGCTTCTTTCACATTCCGCGCCAACAGCAGCGTCCCGACCATCCCGAGAAAAAGGATGCCGGCTCCGATCGCGATGATCCGATTCCGATACAGCTCGATCGTCTCCTGGATGTCCTCCAGCAAATAACCGACGGAAACGACCCCGATCACGTTTCCAAGGTCGTCCCGGATCGGCGTCTTGCCGCGCAGCCCGGGACCGAGGGAGCCAACCGTTTCCGAAATGATCGAGTGCCCCGCAAAGACGGCCTCGTTATCCCCGCCGACCATCGGCTTGCCGATCTGCTCCGGGTCGGGATGGGAGTAGCGGATTCCCTGGCGATTGCCGACCGTTATGAATGCTGCCCCCGTATCCAGGCGGATTGTTTCCATCAACGGATTGATCAAACGGGCAGGATCCGGTTCCGAAAACGCCTGTTTGATTTCCGGCATCCGGGCAATCGTCTTCGCCGTGTTGAGCGCCCTCGTCCCGATTTCCTTGCGCAGGGCCCCGTCCAGCATCTGTTCGAACGAGATCCCCAGCAGGGCAATCACGCACACCAGGAGCGCTCCCATCATCAGCATGAGCTTGGTGTGAAACCGCACGTCTGTCCCCCCTCTTCTCCATTGTAGCCAAGCATAGGGCGTTTTTGCCATGTTCAGCTGCACCATGCGGATTCCTGGCTTCGCTTAGCGAGAGGCGCGAGCCGAAGCCTTCCTTGCCGACAGTAGAAAAAAGAGGCCCGAATCGGCCTCTTCTGATGGTGCGGCAAAGCGGTTACAACGAAAGGACTCCGGTCAGCAAGGCGACCACGATCATGACGATGGAAGTCCCGAACGCCCATTTCATGATCGCTCTTTGGCTTTCCCCGTAGTCGACGCCGACCATTCCGATCAGCAAATACTGGGCCGCAAACAACGGGCTCAAAACGTGGAGCGGCTGACCCAGAATGGATGCCCGCCCGATCTCCACCGGATCGACGCCATAGGCGGCGGCTGCATTGGCCAAAATCGGAACGACACCGAAATAATATGCGTCGTTGGACATGAAATACGTAAACGGCATGCTCGTCAACGCCACGAGAACGGGCATGTGCGAACCGAGCGAATCGGGAAGCCAGGAGACGATCGTACCTGCCATCGCATCGACCATTTTCGTCTCCGTCAGAATGCCGGTAAAGATCCCTGCCGCAAATACCATCGAGACTGTAGCCAGCGCATTTCCGGCGTGGGCCGAAATCCTTTCCTTTTGCGCCTCCATTTTGGGGTAGTTCACCAGGAGAGCGATCGCGAAGGCGAGCATGAACAAAATCGGCAACGGGAGAAGGCTCATGATCAGGCAGACCATCAGGACGACGGTCAACAGCAGGTTGAACCAGATCAATCGCGGACGCTTCAGCGAGTCGTCGGCGGTTTCCGCAGCAGCAGCGGCTTCCGAGGCGGCTTCGCTTGAGGAGTCGGCCAACTCGATCACTCCCAACCGTTTTCTCTCCCGCTTGCCCAACATATAGGCGACGAAGATGACCCACGCCATTCCAGCGGCCATCGCCGGTATCACTGGCGTGAACAACTGCGAGGCGTCGAAGTTCAGCACGCTCATCGCACGGGCAGTCGGACCGCCCCACGGTGCCATGTTCATGACGCCCAAAGCGAGCGTCGGAACCACCGCCAGAATCATCGGCTTGATGCCCAACCGCTGATAGAGCGGCAGCATCGCCGATACCGTAATCATATACGTCGTCGTCCCATCTCCATCCAGCGCCACCAGACTGGACAGGATCGCCGTACCGACGATCACTTTCAGCGGATCGCCTTTGACGAGTTTCAGAATTTTGCCAATCAACGGTTCAAACAAACCTGCGTCCATCATAATCCCAAAGTACAAAATCGCGAAGAGCAGCATAATTCCCGTCGGAGCGATTTGCTTAATCCCGGTCAGCATCATGTCGCCGATGTCGCCGGCAAAGCCGCCGATGAGTCCGAAAACGACCGGCACGACGATCAGCGCTACCAATGCGGACAACCGCTTGGACATGATCAGGTACATAAAGAGTGCAATCATGATAAATCCGAGCCACGACAGCATGTTCCGTTCCCCCTTGGAAGTATACGCTTTCAAAACCGACTCGCTTTTCGAGCGAATGCGCTTTCATCAATGTGTTGTCATTATAACAATGTTCAGACAGCGCGAATAGAAAATGGCCATAAACGACATTAGCCGCATTTCAGCAATTAACATCATTAACGCCACGGTACTTCCCAGGCTCGATAATGGAATGGTAAAATAACAAAAACCTGATTTTTCCATGAAAGGGTGTATCGGTTGTCGGCCTTGTCACTATCACCCAGCATTGTTCTCTTGGTCCCTCTCCTCTTCTACGCGCTCGTGGTCTACTTCATCATCAGCGTCATTGTGTTCATGAAGCGAAAAACGAAGCTCGACCAGCAGCAAAACGAAAAGCTGGACCACTTGATCCAGCTTTTGCAAAATCGGGAACGCCAGGAATGATGGGCGTCCCTTTTTTAATTTAAACATCCCGCCGTTTGAACATCCGCACCGCCAGCCACAGCGCTGCCGCTCCGTAAATCAGCGTGTAGACCAGCATGGCGTCGCTCGGCGCCGACGTGCTTCCGAAAAACCCTTGGGAGGCAAACGAAATCGGATCGTCCGCGGTATCGAACAGGGCGATGGTTGTCCGGCGGAACAGCGAATCCGTCGGAAACAGCAGACTCGAAACAATCCCGATATTGATGAGGGTCTGCTCCCCCAGGATCGATCCCAGCTGTTCGATGAAGCCCCCGATGAAGCTGATCCCGTACAAAATGATGAGGATGATGCCGCCTGTCACCGTCGTCGTGATGCTGCTGAGCAGGAGCGAGACACAGACCAGGATGACCGGCATCAGCGCAAAAAATCCGAGTGCCGCCAAGACTTGTCCTCCCCCCACATCGACCGCCAGAGCGCCGCCTCCTACAAATCGGTTGATCCCCAGGAGGCCGAGAAACATCAGGATGGCGTACAGGACGAGCATGCTCGCAAGCCCGCCGAACTTTCCGAGCAAATAGCGGCTGCGCGGGAGAGAGCGGGCCAGCCACGTATCGATCTGATGGCTCTCGACTTCGGAAGCGATGCTGCCGACACTGCTCAGAATCGCGAGCAAAGCGGTGATGAAAGAGCCGAAGTACAAGCCCATCCCCAGCAGCTGGACGGAGAAAAAGCTTTTCTGCATCTGAAAATCGCCGGCGATTCCCGGCGAGCCCTGCATTTCTTTCGCCATGTAGGAGGTCCCGACGCCAAACAGCACCAGAAAGGCCAGCGACATCAGTACGGTAATCGCAAAAATACGCTTGGAGAGCATCTCCCTATACGTGATTTTCATGATGGGCCACATGCGCTTCCCCCTCCTTCTTTTGCACCCAGTACAGGAACACTTCCTCCAGGGATTGCCGTTTCTGCACGACTTCATGCAGCGCAGCTCCCCGGGCGATCAATGTCTCGAGCAGAGCCGGCACCCGTCCGTTCTGGTCCAGTGTCACGAGCCAACGCTCCCGCTCTCCTTCCCGTCCCGCATGCTCCGCGGACCGAACAAACTCCGGAAGCTGCTCCAGCAGCGCCCCCTGCCCCGCGTCGATCGCCAGATCCACCTGCGGCTGAACGGCGCTCAGCTTGCGCCATTCTCCTTGAACCACCAGCTCCCCCCGGTGAATGATGCCGACGTGATCGCAAATGGATTCCATTTCGCTGAGCAAATGGCTGTTCAGGAAGATCGTCTTTCCTTGGGCGCGCAGCTGTGCGATCAGCTCGCGCACTTCTTTTCGCCCGATCGGATCGAGCGCCGAGGTAGGCTCATCCAGAAAGATCAAATCCGGATCGGACAACAGGGCGCATGCGAGGCCGATTCGCTGCTGCATCCCTTTGGAATACCCGCGGATTCTCCCTTTTTCCCTGCCGGACATGCCGACACGGGCGACCACATCGCGGATGACCGTCTTTCTCGCAGTTCGCGACAGGCCGCACAGCTCCGCATGATGCTCCAGCAGCTGCGTCCCCGTCAGCCAATCGGGATAGCGGAACAGCTCGGGCAAATACCCGACCTTTCGCCGGGATGCCACGCTTCCGATCGGCTGGCCGAGCATAACGGCCCTGCCCCCGGTCGGGTGCAAAAGCCCGAGCATGGTCCTCACAAACGTGCTCTTGCCCGCGCCGTTTTGCCCCAAAAATCCGAACACGGAGCCTCGCGGAACTTGCAAGGTGATGTTTTTGCAGCCGGCTTTGCCGTCGTATTGCTTGGTCAGATCCCAGGTCTCGATTACGTAATCAGCCATCGCTTGGCCGTCCTCCTCCCGAAACGGTACAAAGCAGAGCATCCCCAAAAAGGGAGCTCTGCTGGTCCATTCGACTTATTTTGTTCTCTACATTTCCTTGGCGAAAGCCAAAAGCTCATCAGACTTGATCCCGTTGTACCCTTCCAGCATGTGGATGCGGCCATCCTGCTGCCAGATCACTCGATTGTCATGCTCGTTTGTGATCAGGATGCCATCGGCGCCATTCACCTTGACTTCCTTCAGCTTGCTGTCCTTGTCTGCCACGTATGGCATCGGCAGAGTGTGCTGCCAGTCCTCGATGCTGAGCATTTGCTTTTTCACGTTGTCCGGAATGAACGGCAAGGACAGGATCGTACTTCTCAGCTGCTCGAGATCCACACCTTCTGGCGCCTTCAGCTCAGGGGCATCCACGATCGAGTAGTTCAGGTCTTTGTCATTCGCCCGCAGCCAGATCGTCTGAGCATTCGGCACAGTCAGCGAGAAGGTTTTGCCGCTCAGCTTCTCGTCGAATTTCTGGTCGACTTGCAGCTGGGAAAGCAGCTTGTTTGCCTTGTCGACGTTGATTTCGAAGTGAACGGTGAAGGAAGGATTGAGATCCACGCCTTGCACTTCCAGCTCTTTCGGCAAGGTCGGCAGCTTGACTCCCGCCTTCTCGGCCGCCTCTCTGCTGTTGTAAGAGCGATAGTCTTTCTCCCCTTTGCCTGATTCATCAATCCACAGTTTGCCGAGCCCTTTCAAATCCATCTCTCCGGCTTCGCCGCGGGACAGCCACGCTTCCGTTTGCGCCAGATCGTCTTGCGTCAGTTTCACGAATTGGACCTTATCCATTCGAAAAATGGACAGAAAATCGCTGGCGGCCGCCTGCACTTGCGGGAAGGAAAGCGATACGGCAAGCACAGCCGCCGCGGAAGCTCCCGTCACCCATGTTTTCGTCTTTTTATTCATGTCTTTCCAGCTCCTTTTCCATACACGATTTTGCGCAAGGCTTCTCCCTGCGCTTTGTTCCAGCCTGAGGGAAAAACGCTGCCAGGCGGCATCGGTATCCACCTTCGCCTTGTCGGCATGTCGAAACAGCTCATTCTCGATCGTCTGCCGGGTCCAGGCGTCCAGAGCGGACAGCTCCTCCATCAACCGGCGACATTCGGCGCATTCTCCGAGGTGAGCGATGATCTGTCTGCCTGCCTCATCGCCACACTCGCCATCTACAAACATCTGCATTACGCCCGCATCCGCACACTTCACGTCTCCGCCCCCCTCATCCGATCGTACAGCTTGCGAAACTTGCTCTTCGCTCTGATGAGCAGCGTTCCGACCGAGCTCACTTCCGTCCCCGTCGCTCGCGCAAGCTCCGCATAGGCAAACCCTGAATATTTCATGACGAGCAGCGTACGCTCCCTCTCGTCCAGCATGGCAAGCACATCTCGCACCCCGACAATTGCGTCCTGTTCCATCCACGCATCCTCGGAAGACGGCGCGACCCACTCTTTCTCGGCCGCTTCCTTTTCTTGCCGGGCCGTCCTGCGCTTTTCCGCACGCAAGTGGTTGTAGGCGGCGTAGATGCTGGCTCGCGACAGCCAAGCCGGTATGTGTTCGATCGCGGAACGGTCCGTATGGTAAAAGGACAAAAATACGTCCTGTGCGATGTCCTCTGCAGTCTGCTGCTCCTTTACAATTCGCATGATTTGCCTGACCACGAAGGGATAGTACGTCGTAAACAAATCTCGAAAGGAATCCGTATTGTCCTGGACAACTCCGGTATCCATCGCCAGTTTTGCCTGCACCTCCACTGTCATCCCTCCATCCTGCCGGCACAGTCGCCTTGCTTGTGCGGCCGGGCCATCCGGGGTGTTTCGGTGTCCTTCCGCTTCGTTCAAAGTATAGAAACCGCCGAGCCTTCTTTTGTGACAGGTCCAGCCAAAAAAATTTAAAAATCGCTCCAGAAGCTTTCACGATTTTCCAGAAAGCGGCGCGTCAATTGGTAGTGCTCGGTATCCTCGTAGCGGATTTCCTCTGCGGGTGACGCATCAAAATTGAGGATGGTCGCTCCCGGAAAGCCCATCAGGATCGGGGAATGCGTCGCGATCAAAAACTGCGCCCCCTCCTCCACCAAGTCCTTCATCACGTACAAAAACGCCAGCTGGCGCATCGGAGACAAGGCTGCCTCCGGCTCGTCCAGCAGGTAGATGCCTTTTCCCGAGAAACGATGTGAAAACAAGGAGAAAAACGATTCGCCGTGGGACTGCTCGTGCAGAGAGCGTCCGCCATACCCTCTCGTACTAGCGGTATCGTCGATATGGCTGGCAAACTGGTAAAAGCTCTCCGCCCGCAAAAAGAAACCGTTCGTCTGCTTGGGCAGCCAGGAAAGCTGGATGTAGTCGCCAAGGCTCGACTCTGACCGATCCACATCGTACGAGTTGTGGCGGGAACCCCCCGCCGTATGGAATCCGCACTGGTAGGCAATCGCCTCCATGAGCGTAGACTTGCCCGAGCCGTTTTCCCCCACAAAAAACGTGACGCTGTTTTGAATCTCCAGCTCCTCCAGCCCGGCCAGCGAAGGCAGTGAAAACGGATAGTGGTCCGTCCGGGGAAATGTCTCGCGCAGCAAGCGGATCGTCCGCAGGTAAACCATTTTTTTCCTCTCCTTGCTCACTTTTTTTCGCGCATTGTCCGATACACCTAGTAGGGGGGAGTATCCGTGGACAAGGTTTCCTTTCTGCAGGAAAAAAGCACCTTTCATATGAAATATCCAGATCAAAGCGATCTTGCTTTTTATCGTTGGTACACCGAGCAGCATCCTGAGGAAGCGATCGGCTGGTATCATCTCGGTCGCGAGCGCGAGGCGCGCGGAGAGCTCGATCAGGCGATCGCGGCCATGAAGCAAGCCTTGCACGCCAAACCAGGACCCTACTTCCACGAAGCGAGGGAAGCCTACCAGGAGCTGATTCGCAAGCGCAAATCACGGGGACGGGGCGCTATCAAGCGACGGCTGCTCGCCTCGCTCCTGTTTTTGTACGGGCTGCTCGCCTTCTCGCCGGGGCCCTTGACCGAGCCCGCCCAGGTCGAAAAGGCTTCCGGCCCCATTTCTCCACCGGCCTTCACCGACCGTCCCCATGTAGAGGTGGTAGCGGTCCCGGCCAACCTGAGCCCTTCCCAATTGCAGAGCCAATTGCGGAGCTACGTGGAAAGCCGGCGCCCGTCTCTGGCACAGCCGTATACGGTCATCGCCGTCCCGGAATTCGCTGGCGGTCCGCTGTTTACGCCGCTGCTCTTTTATCAGCCGAAAAACGTGCTCGGGGTCCTGCGCTACCAGCCAGACACCCGCACGGTCATCAGCCAGACGTGGTTCGAGCGACCAGGCCCCTATGAACAGGATCCTCGTCTTCAGGCGGCTCGTGCTGCCCTGGCGGAAGAACAGCAGATCACGGAGCAGATCCTGACCCTGCGCAATGCGCTTTACCGCTACTATCAGCGAAAAGGGAGCCTGCCGGACAGTCTCTCGCAGCTCGCCGGAGCCTATCCCGGCAATTACTTGCCGCAAATCCCCGTGCCGCCAAAAGGGCTGAGCCTGTCCGCTTACGTGTACAATCCAGGGGCTTTTCGCCCCGAGACAGCCTGGGCCAGCCTGCGGGAAGTGATGCCGCTCCCCGGTTATCCCGAACCGCTCATCCCGCTGGCGCCGCTGCAAATCCATCTGTCCGAAGCCACGCACACGCTGCGGCTCATGAGCGGACCTCACCTCGTGCGCAGCTATCCGGTCGGAATCGGGAAAAACGGGTCCACCCCCGAGGGATACTTCACCATCCTGCAAAAAATCAACCATCCCCGGGGGCATGACAACATCTACGGCACCCGTGGCATGGTCTTCCAAAACAGCGGCTATGCCATACACGGCACCAACCATCCGGAGAGCATCGGGTCTTCCGTGTCGCTCGGCTGCATCCGCATGCTCAATGCCGCTGTCGAGGAGCTCTATTCGTTCGTGTCGCTCGGTACAGAAGTCGTGTTGTCGGACGCCCCGATGCCTTCCATCGCCTGGAGCAACCCGGCTGCTTTCTTGTTGAAGGCCCGTCCGCAGGAAGAGACGCCGCAAGTGGTCTATCAATGGCTGCACTAGTCTTCCTCTTTTGTAGAAAAGACGGTTCAGCGTCCGAAACGTTACCTCCATTCTTTGCCAAAACAAGCAGCAGCAGCGCCGGACTTCCTGGCGCTGCTGTTTTTTGCCCGCAAAAAAAGCGCGCTCCCGTACGGGATACGCGCTATTGTGCAGCTTTATTTTTCTTCCAAATGGCTGATCTTCTCTTCCTGTTCTTCTTCCGGATTCCAGTAATCGAGCACTTTTCCTTGAAGCACCTTGCCTTTGATGAACGCAACCTGCTGCTCGGTAAAATCCTGTGTCCACTCGATCCCCAATTCTTCAGCCAGCCGCACGACGGTCAGCAGTTCTGACCAAGCGACGTAGCGTTTGTACCAGAAAAACTGAGGCTGTTCGTTCATATATGGGTAGAGATCGTCAAAATCGGTGTGTTTACAGTCGAGAGCTCGCTCAAAATTCACCTTGGTTTGGCGCAACTGCTCTTTAAAAAAAGTGGGTAAATCCTTTTGTGCGAAGTCAGACATGGACTGTCCCCCCTGTCTCCCGATTTACTGGTATTGTACCACGCGAAAGAAGATGTGCAAATAGGTGAAACGATCCGAAGTCGTTTATCCTATTCCAGAAATCAGCCGTTGGTGTCGCCTCGTTGCGAGTTCTGGTCACCTTGATCCGGTGGAGGAGGCAGCTCGATCCCTTGCGAAGGCTGGTTGGTCTCGTCTCCGCCCGGATTCACGATATCCGGCGGCGGCGCTTGGGAATCGCCCGGGTTTTGGGAATTTCCCGTATTTCCCGGTGACTGGCCATTCCATGGACCCTGGCCGTCGCCTCCTGTGTTTCCTCCGTCAGAAGGCTGCTGGCCGCTGGCCCCGTTGCCATTGCCATTGTCTGGCGGCAGGTTTCCGTCGGTGCCCATGTCTCCTTCTTCCCCGGAATTCAACACATTTTCCAGCTGTTTCGTGCTGATGCCTACTTCCTTGGAAGGAGTTTCTTCTTCACCTGTAGCGTTTCGCGGAACGACCACGTACTTGTACTGCGTCGGCGAATCCAGTTCGTCTACATAATACGTATCTTTCAAACCTTCAGCGATCTTCTCGCGCTCCCCGTTTGGACGGATGCGATATACATCGTACGTGTAGTCCGGCGAACCGCCGATCCAGCTCAGGACGACCTTCAGCTTGTTCTTGTCGATCGTCATATCCGCCGCCAGTTCAATTTTCGACTCCTGCTCCTGTGGCTCCTCTTTAACTTCCTCAAAGCCTCCCGGCGGAACAAAGTCGCTGGCTTCCACGCCTTTCAGACCTTCCGCCAATACCTTCGAGAACATCTGGGCGGTCAAGCTGCTGCCCTGGCGCATCAAGTGCTGTTTGTCCTCCGGGTCGAAGCCCATCCAGACAGCGCCGACGTATTCCGGCGTGTACCCGACGAACCAGGCGTCCTTGTTGACGTCGCTGCCGCCCGCGATCGATTGGGTCGTCCCGGTTTTCCCGGCTACATGGCGGCCGGAAATGCGGGCTGCCTTCCCTGTCCCTTCCTGGACGGCGCGCTCGAGCATGGTGTGGACTTTCCAGGCGGACTCCGGCTTCAGGACGTTGGTCTGCTTCTCTTCGTACACGCGCTCGATGCCCACGTTTTTGTTCGTCATCTTGGAGATCGCATGGGCTTCCGACATGACCCCGCCGTTGGCGAACGCTGTATAGGCCTGCGCCATTTTCAGCGGCGACGTCCCTTTGGACAGCCCCCCCAGCGCGATGGCCAGGTTGCGGTCCTCCGGAGCCAGCTCGATGCCGAATTTGTTCAAGTAGTCGATCCCGTTTTTCACGCCGATCTCGTTCAGTAGCCAAACGGCCGGAACGTTGAGGGATTCGATCAAGGCCCGGTTCATGCTCACGTTCTCGCTGTACTTGTTGTTGTAGTTGCGCGGCTCGTAGCCGTTGAAGCTCTGCCGCTTGTTGCTCAGGGACGAGTTGGGTCCCCACTTATCGCTGTCAATGTCGATGGCGGGCGCGTACACAGCCAGCGGCTTGAACGACGAGCCCGGCTGACGCTTCATGTCGGTCGCGTAGTTAAAGCCCTTCGCGGCATAGTTGCGGCCGCCCATCATCCCGGCGACCCCGCCGTTTTTGGCGTCGACGACGATCATCGCCGATTCTACCCCGCGCTTTGCTCCGTCTTTGGGGAAGTTTTTCGCGTTGGCATATTGGTCGAGCATCGCGTCCTGGATCTTCTGATCGAAGGTGGTGTAGACCTCCCATCCTCCGCTGTACAGCTCTTCCTCGGTCACGCCGTAGCGCGCGTCGGCTTCCTTGAGCATGTAGTCGAAGAACGCCCGGTAGCCTTTTTTCAGGCTTGCGCCCTCCACCTCGTTCGGCTCTGTCGGCAGCGGTTCTGCCTGCGCTTCGTTTTTCTGCGCCTCGGTAATAATGCCTTGCTCATACATCAGCCGGATGACGGTATCGCGGCGCAGCTTCGCCTGCTCCGGATTGTTGAACGGCGAGTAGGTCGTCGGCGCCTTGGGAATCGCGGCCAGCATGGCGGCTTGGGCAATGGTGAACTTCTCGTCGGAGACGCCGTGCCCGAAGTAATAGTTGGCCGCGTCCTCCACGCCGAACTCCCCTTCGCCCAGGTACACCCGGTTCAGGTACATTTCGAGGATCTGGTCCTTGGAGTACCTGCACTCCAGGCCGATCGCGATACTCATTTCCTTTGTCTTCCGCCAAAACGTTTGATCCAGGGTGAGGAATACGTTTCTCGCTAACTGTTGGGTGATCGTACTTCCGCCCTCCGCCAGCGACCCCTTGCGGATGTCGTTGAGGATGGCGCCGCCGATCCGGATCATATCCACGCCTTTATGCTCGAAAAAGCGTTTGTCCTCGACGGCGAGGAAAGCATTCACGAGCACCTTCGGCATTTCGGTGATCGGCTTGTATTCACGGTTTTTCTGACGAATCAGGCTCGTCATTTCTTTCCCGTTTTTGTCGTATATGACGGTTGGCTCTGCTTTCAGATCCTTCAGTTTTTGCTCATTTTCCGCAATCATCCGATCCCCAGCGTACAACAGGGCAAAATAGCCTCCGATGACACTCAGGACCAGGAAGATCGCAAACGATACGGCAATCATCAGCAAGCTGCTTTTCTTCTTCCTGACTTTCTTCTTGGCCTTTGTTGCCATTGTTTACCTCCTGGTTTTCTCTCTCCCCCACATCATATAGACGGATACATTCGCAAAAAGTTTCTGGCTCCTGGTACGTGTCTATCATTCCACACTCGTCCTGGTTTGTCTAGAAAACCTGGAGTTCTTCCCCCGGCTGCCAATGGTTCCTATAGTACCATCGTTTCGCCCGTTTGTGGCTTCATAGTACTGGAAAAAAGCCTATCGCCGCGACCGGGCGATAGGCTTCTTCTTATACCATTGGCTTTTACTTCAGCAGCTTTTCCGCTTCAGCCACGACGTTTTCTACCGTAAAGCCGTATTCCTTCATGATGCGCTCTCCAGGTGCCGATGCGCCAAACTGATTGATGGCGAGCACTTTGCCGCCGTCTCCCGCATAGCGCTCCCAGCCCATTGGCGAAGCCATTTCCACTGCCAGGCGAGCTTTGACTGCCGGAGGAATCACGGAATCGCGATACTCCTGGGACTGGCGCTCGAACAGGTTCCAGCTCGGCATGGACACCACGCGCGCTTCGATGCCGCGGGACAGCAGCTGTTCACGCGCTTGCATGACCAGCGACACTTCGGAACCGGTCGCAATCAGGATGAGCTGCGGCTTGCCGCTTGGAGCATCTGCGAGCACGTACGCGCCTTTGGTCACGCCCTCTGCCGCTTTCTCGATGGTTTCCGGCAGAACAGGCAGGTTTTGGCGGGTCAGTACGAGTACGACCGGCTCGTCCGTACGGGACACAGCGTATTTCCAAGCCTCGTTGGTCTCCACCGCATCGGCCGGACGCAAAATGGTCAGGCCCGGCATGGCCCGCAGAGAAGCCAGCTGTTCGATCGGCTCATGGGTCGGTCCGTCTTCCCCTACCGCGATCGAGTCATGCGTGAAGACGTACACGACCGGCTGCTTCATCAGAGCAGAGAGGCGGATCGCAGGACGGACGTAATCGGAGAACACGAAGAACGTGCCGCCGTACACTTTTACGCCGCCGTGCAGCGCCATCCCGTTCAGCGCCGCTCCCATGGCGAACTCGCGGACACCAAACCAGATGTTGCGTCCATCGTAGCTGCCAGGCAGGAAGTTCCCCGCTTCTTTGATGACCGTGTTGTTGGAGTGTGCGAGGTCGGCGGAACCGCCCAGGAAGAACGGCACAGCGCCAGCCAGAGCGTTGATCGCGTTTCCGGACGCCACGCGCGTAGCCAGCTTCGCACCGGCTTCGTACGTAGGCATGCTCTTGTCCCAAGCGCTCGGCAGCTTCCCTTCTGCTGCCGTCTGGAACTGCTCCGCCAGCTCCGGATATGCTTTCGCGTAAGCGGCGAATTGGTCGCTCCACGCCGCTTCCGCCTTTTCCCCTTGCTCAGCGAGCTTCGCATACAGCTCGGCTACTTCCTGCGGCACGTGGAACTCGTTCTCATGCGTCCAGGAGTAGTTTTGCTTGGTCAGCTTCACTTCATCTTTGCCCAGCGGAGCGCCATGGGACGCGCTGGAGCCGCCTTTGTTCGGGCTGCCGTACCCGATGACGGTTTTCACCTCGATCAAGGTCGGGCGATCCAGGTCTTGCTTTGCCTCTGCAATCGCCTTTTCGATCGCAGCCAAATCATTGCCGTCTTCCACACGCAGATATTGCCAGCCGTACGCTTGGTAGCGCTGAGCCACGTTTTCCGAGAACGAGCGGGACAGCTCGCCGTCAAGGGAGATGTCATTGGAATCGTACAGCACGATCATTTTCCCCAGCTTGAGGTGCGCAGCAAGCGAAGAAGCCTCGCTCGAGACACCCTCCATGAGGTCCCCGTCGCCGCAGATCACGTAGGTGTAGTGGTTCACGATGTCGAAGCTGTCGCGGTTGTATACGGCTGCCATGTGCTTTTCCGCCATCGCCATCCCTACTGCCATCGCGATCCCTTGTCCCAGCGGACCTGTCGTCGCATCGACGCCGGCAGTGTGTCCGTACTCCGGATGGCCCGGCGTCTTGCTGCCCCACTGGCGGAAATTATGTAGGTCTTCCAGTGAAACATCGTATTTCATCAAATGCAACATCGAGTATAATAGCATAGAGCCATGTCCCGCCGAGAGCACGAAACGGTCGCGGTCGATCCATTTCGGATTCTGCGGATTTACTTTCATGAAGCGGCTCCACAGGACATGCGCCATCGGAGCTGCGCCCATCGGCATTCCCGGGTGGCCGGAATTTGCCTTTTCAATCGCATCAATAGCCAGGGTGCGGATGGTATTGATGGACAGTTGATCGACAGACGTAAACTGAGTCATCTCGAAATATCCTCCTTGCTTTTCTGGAAAACGTTGTGGTCTGCTTGTCAGAACGAGTGTAAAACATCCAGCCCATTATAGCATAGTTCCCCCGGACAATCATGTCTGCTCTTGAATTTAGGAGGTACCTTTCATGTCATCTACCATGTACTTGATTATCGGAATTGTCTTGGCTTTAGCCGGATTCGGAATGTTGTTCGCGGCGATGGCGAGCTCGCCTGTGCTGAAAAAAAATCGGGAAAAGCTGCGCAAGAAAGCCGCCGAACACCATCATCCCGAAGAAGGATGACACACAAGGAGGATCCGCAGTTTTGGCTTCGGGTGACGGAGCCATACCCGCAAATAAAAAAAGCCCTTTCGCTTTCTGGTCAAGACCCCATTTAGTGGACAGTAAGAAAAAACCCGACCGTTAGACCGACAGCTGACGTCTGAATTCAACAGGCGTCAGCCTTTTTAATTTTCGTTGTGGTCGACTTTGGTTGTAGAATTGAATATATTCCTCAATTCGCCTTTGTGCCTCATCCACACTTCGGATATCATAAGGGTAGAGCCCTTCCGTTTTGAGATGCGAGAAGAAGCTCTCCATCGAGGCATTATCATAACAGTTGCCTCTCCGAGACATGCTGATTTGGGCGCCAACCTTCGGCAACATGTCGTGGTAAGCGTAGGACGTGTACTGGAATCCCTGATCGCTGTGAACGATCAGTCCAGTCACGTCTTTCGTCTTTTTAAAGGCTTTCTCAAAGGTCCGTAGGACCAACTGATTGTCGTTGCGAACTCCAATGTGGTAAGCCACAATCTCATTATTAAACAAATCCTTAATAGCAGACAGGTAGAGCCACGTATCCGCGACACGATACTGTGTGACATCGGTTACCCATTTTCGATTAGGTGCATCCGCTTTGAAATTCCGCTGCATCACATTCTCAGCGACTCGTCCACCTTCGGTTGAAGCATAGTGACCTCGATATTTGCGGCGTATTCGAGAACGGAGCTTCATTTCTTGCATCAGACGTAGTACCTTCTTATGGTTGACCCATACCCCGTGATCTCGTAAGAGAAACAGCTGGGTTTGTCGATACCCATATTTACCATCATACTTCTTATAAACTACTTTGATGAGGTCTTTCACGGGCTTGTCCCGGTCCGCTTGTTGCCGTTTCAAGTATGCATAGTATCCACTTCTTGAGACTCCAAACAGGTTGCAAAGTTCACTAGTCGTATACTCACCAGCTACTTGCTTGATCGCCTCATACTTATGGGCTGCACCTCCCGCATCCAGATTTTCAAACACTTTTTTAGCATCGAGTTCTCTCGTTTTAGCTTTTTAACATATCGATCTTGGTCAACATATTCTTCACGTCTACCTCGTTGATCCATCAACCCAAATTCGCCTAACTGTTTATATTTTTTCATCCATACTTTAAGCCGGTGGCGGTCCGGAATCCCCAGATGCTCCATGATTCGACGGTATGTCCATCCTTCTTCGATATGCAGTCGTATGGCTTCCACCTTTAATTCGTGAGAATAACTTCTAAACGTTTGCCCCTTTTTCACCATAAAAAATGCACCCCTTAAATTTCATCGGATTTACCAGGGGTTTAATCCAATGTCCATTCTAAGGGGTGCACTTCATTCACCGTCCAAAGCTGAAGGGCTTTTCTCTATTTTTCGTTCGTTCTTCCATTCCTGCTCCCTCCCGTCCCAAGCGATTGGCCATTCCCCATCGCAAAAGCCGCCGGAAGATGATATACGTCAATCCGATGATGAACAGCCCCCCGCAGGTAATCTTGCCGTATGTGTATACGCCCGCTTCCAGCCACTCCAGCTTGTCGGAGAACCAGTATCCCGCCATGAAATAATGGAGCGTCCAGATCAGGCTGCTCGGCAAGACGGCCAACAAGCATTGGCCAAACGAGAAGCGCGATAGTCCTGCCCAGAAAGGGACCAATTGGCGGGCGACGGGAATAAAGAGGCTCAGGCTGATGATCCAGCCAAGCAAGGCGGAGCGCTCGCGCTTCTTACCGGGCGCCTCCCCGTCGCTTTGTCCGAACCTGGCCATGAGCGGGCCGGCGACGATTGTTCCTGCCCCATAGCAAGCCAGTGTCACCAATACCACTGCCGCGTACACGGCCGCAAAGGCGAGCCCTGCTCGTGAGCCGGCAGAGGCTGCCTGCGCCCCTGCGTTCATGACGATAAGTTCATCGGGGACGAGCCCCCCTAGCATTTCTTTCCCACGCAAGACAATTAACGCGAAATAGCCTGCTTGCTCCACGATCGATCCCTCCCGGCTTCCTGCTCTCTATGCTATCTTGGAAACCTTTCAAAAAAGGAGAGAATCGTTTAAGAATTGTTAAAGGATTTCTGAAGAATTCCGAAAAAAACGTGCTTGTCATCAGACAAGCACGCCGCCTTCTCATCTATCTTCTGCTTTCCGTCTGCTGCGTACCGCAGACATCGCCTCCAGAAACTCATCCCTGTCGATGACATTCAATTCGTACAGCTCCCGAATCTCATCCTCGATCAAGAGCAGGTCCCCTACAGGGTCACCCGTGTAAATGAACAGACCAAAGCGCTGAAGAAACGCCTTCAAATCGAAATCACTCGGGCGAGAATTCAATGTACTCCCTCCAGATCGATTTCCATCCTCGCGAGGACGGCATCGTAGTCAAACTCGACAGCAAAGCCGGTAATAACGATGATCTTCGCGTTCGGATACGCTTCTTGCCACGCCTCCTCTTCTTCCGGTTTCAGACCGACGATGTACAGCGGATCCCGGGACAGCTGCGGATGCGCCAGGACGAGCTGCAAAAACTCCCGGCACCGCGCCTGTTCCTCTGCGGCATTCAGCACCAGCACAGCCCGTGTCACCTCGCCTGACTGTCTCCTTTCGGCCAGCATCTCGAACGTTTTCACAGTCGGCACCAGAGCGTTTACCTCGGGAAAACGGTCGAGAACCTCATCCAGCCAGTCGTCTTCTTGCCAGGCCAGGTAGTATAGCATTGCAGTAGACATGTTGCTTCACACCTCATGGATATATACTTGACAACCTTGCGAACCATTCTTCTTTCTTTCCCTATTATAGCATGCCTGTGCACTGACTGCGCGTTTCACTTGCTTGACTTCGCCCGAACCATCACGTAAGGTGAAAAAAGCAAGGCAAGTTCTACCAAAATGATCCTGTGTGAAAAGAGGTTTTTTCCGTGAATAAGAAGCACCTGGCCCTCTTGTTCCTGATTGCTTTTCTCACCATGTTGGGCTTTGGCATCATTATCCCGATCCTGCCTTACTTCGCAGAAAAGCTGGGGGCATCCTCCCTCCAAATCGGCGTCCTGTTCGCCAGCTACAATATCATGCAGTTGGTCTTCGCTCCCATCTGGGGCGCTGTCTCGGACCGGATCGGGCGCAAACCGCTTGTAGCATTTGGTCTCTTCGGCTTTTCCATCACCTTTATCCTGTTTGGATTGGCGGAGAGTTATACGGCCATGCTGTCCTACCGGATCCTCGGCGGAATCGTCTCGGCCGCTGCCATGCCGACGGTCACGGCCATGGTAGCTGATCTGTTTCCTTCTGAGGAGCGCGCCAAAGGCATGGGTGTCATCGGGGCCGGGATCGGGCTCAGCTTTGTCTTCGGTCCTGTCATCGGAGGCCTGCTCAGCGGATTCGGCTTCGCGGTTCCGTTTTTCGCGTCCGGCGGTGTGGCCTTGCTCACGTTTTTCGTGATCCTGTTCGCCCTGCCGGAAAGCCTGCCCAAGGAAAAACGGACCGGGAACGCAGCGCGGCCTGCTGGCAATCCGTTCGTGTCGCTGTTCGGCTCGCTCTCCCTGCTGTACGGCATCCTGTTTATCGTGTCGTTCGCCTTCTCGGGACTGGAGACGACATTTGCCCTGTTCATCAACGACCTGTACGGCTACACTTCCAAAGACCTGGGCTACATGTTCCTCGTCATGGGGATCATCGCGGCGATCGTCCAGGGCGGCTTGATCGGCAGACTGGTCAAAAAGCTGGGGGAAGCCGCCGTACTGACACTGGGGATGATCCTGTACGGCATCGGATTTTTCGCCATCCCGCTTTCGGGCAACTTCTGGGTGCTCGCCCTCATCCTCTCCCTGTTCGGGGCCGGTCAAGGGATGATCCGGGCGACTGCTACCGCCATGATTACCCAGCGGACGACGCAAGGCCAAGGCGTCACGACCGGGGCGGTCAGCTCGATGGACAGCCTCGGCCGCATCCTCGGACCCTTGGCAGGAGGCGCGGTGTACCAGTTCACTTACAGCGGCCCGTTCCTTTTGGGCGGCGTCCTGATGGTACTCATTCTGCTGTGGTTCCGCAGCAGCTACAAGCGGCTGCCGGAAGCGAGCTCGCAAGCGTGAGAATTGGTGAGACAGACAGTTAGGAAAGTAGGGAAGCTGGCTTTGGCGCCGGCCTCCCTATTTTTATTCAGGCAGAGAGCCGCCGCTCCGAATCACCCCAGCCACGGAATGATGACAGCCAGCACGGCAGAACCGCCAAGCAGCCCCCAGGTAACCCTCCTGGACAGCTTCCGCCTGCCATTGCCTTTGTACCAGCCCGAAAATTGCCAAAGGTTCCGGTACAGGACGAAGATCCACACGTAGATCACGACTCCGATGAGCCAGCCGTATTCGCTGCCGGCCAAATCGGCCCCGAAATAGGCGTAAACGTACTTGAGCAGCTCTCCCAGCAGTCCGCCCGCCAGCAGCATGAGCAGGACCACTCGGAGCAATTCTAAGGCAAATCCCACTGTTGCTCCCCCTTCCCCTTCCTTCCGCGTCTCTATTCCCTCGTGTATTTTTCCGGCAGCAGTTCCATGATGCCCTTCTTGCGAAACAGGCCCGGACCGTCCGGCATGATCACCTGGATTTGTTCGCCGTAATCGCTGATCAACTCTCGACACATGCCACACGGTGAGACGAGATGAGGGTCCGCTTCTGGCGAGTCGGCGTACACGGCCGCGATTGCCAGAAGCTCCTCTTCGCCTTCCGATACAGCCTTGCCCATGGCGATTGCTTCGGCGCAGACCGCCACTCTGCCGATATACGCATCGAGATTGACGGCTGCGTAGATGTTTCCGCTCTTCGTCCGAACAGCCGCTCCCACATGGTGTTTTCCCTCACGGAAGCGGGACTTGAGCATCTGCTTCGCTGCCTCGATCAGTTCGACATCCTTTTCCCTATCCTCTTTGATGCTCATTCTCTTCCTCCTTCACTCCGCCTGTATCACTTACTCTGCCTATACGATTTCCTGCATCGCCAGCCACGACTGGTAATGCTCGTCAAGCTGCTGCAAGAGCCGCTCGCTTTCCTCCTGCCACTCGAGCAGCTGCTGGTAGCTCTCGCCCCCGGCGGCCAGGCGGGCATGGAGCTCGCCGATTTCGCTCTCCAGCCGCGCGATCGTTTGCTCCAGTTCAGCCATCTTGTACGGGTTGGGACGCTTGGGCGAATCGGCCGCACGGGTCAACACCGGCTCTTTTTTCACAGAAGGCGCAGCGGCTTTCGCATCCAGCGCCTTCGCTTTTGCCAGTTGCCGCTGCTTTTGCTTCTCCCTGGCCTCTTCGTACGTCCCGACATCGTGGACCAATCGACCGTCTTCCACCCAAAATACGCCGTCGGCCATCTTTTGCAGAAAGTAGCGGTCGTGGGAGACGATAAACAGCGATCCGGCGAAGTCTGCCAGCGCTTCTTCCAGTGTCTCCCGCGCCTCGATATCCAGATGGTTGGTCGGTTCGTCCAGCACCAGCAGGTTGATCTCCTGGTGCATCAACTGGGCCAGCCGCAGGCGCATCCGTTCGCCCCCGCTGAGCTGCCCGATCCGCTTGAACACGTGCTCCCCGTAGAACAGGAAGCGTGCCAGGAGATGCCGCGCCTCCGCTTCCGTGACCAGAGCCACGTCCCGGAACACATCGATGACCCGAAGATTTTGGTCTCCTTCCAGCGCCTGCTGGGACAAGTACCCGACCTTCACGTTGCTGCCGATCTTCAGGGTGCCAGCATCCGGTTCTACCTCTCCCAGCAGCATCTTGATCAGGGTGGATTTGCCGCAGCCGTTGGGGCCGAGCAGCGCTTTGCGCTCCCCGTAGCGCAGGAGAAAACCCGCGTCGGCAAACAGTGTCTTGGCCCCGTACGCCTTGTGCACACCGGATGCCACCAGCACGTCCTGACCGCTGCGCTCGGTCTTTTGGAAAGCAAGCCCCATGCGGTCGGCCTCCAGCCGCGGCCTTTCGATGCGCTCAATGCGGGCCAATGCTTTCTCCATGCTCTTGGCCCGACGGTGAAACGCTTCGTTCGGCGGATTGGACCGGTTGCCCCATTCCTTCAGCCGCTTGATGGCTTCCTTCATTTTTTTAATCTGCTTTTGCTGTTCCTGATAGGCCGCGAACTGCCTCAGGAGCCGCTCCTCCCGTTCTTTGACGAAGGCGCTGTAGTTGCCGATGTAATACTCCGTTTCGCCCCCGTCGACATGATGGATCGAGGTTACGACCGCATCAAGAAAGTAGCGGTCGTGGGAAATGATCAAGACGGTACCGGGATAGCTCTGCAAAAAGCTTTCCAGCCATTCCATGGACTCTACGTCCAGATGGTTGGTCGGCTCGTCAAGCAATAGCACGTCGCTTCGCTGGCAAAGGAGCTTGGCAAGCCCGACTTTCGTTTTCTCCCCGCCGCTCAGGAGGACAAACGGCGTCGCCAAATGTTCGGCGGAAATGCCGAGGCCCTCCGTCACTTGGGCCAGCTTGGTCTCCCAATGATAGCCGTCCTGCTGCTCGAATGCCTCCTGCAGCTTTTGGTAGCGCAGCATGAGCCGCTCCAGCTTTGCTGCGGAGTCGGCCGCCTCGCTCATCTGCCTCTCCAGGCTGCGCATTTCCTCCTGCAGCTGGATGATCTCGGCAAAGGCGCTGGCAATGACGTCCTGCGCCCGCCACTGCTCCGGATAGTCCGGCGTTTGCGGCAAATACGCCCACACTTTTCCTTTGGCCCGATACAGCTCACCCGCATCGGGAGTCTCGATGCCTGCCAGCAGCTTGAAGAGCGTCGTTTTTCCCGCTCCGTTCGGCCCGACGATCCCGACCCGCTCTCCGGCCTTGATCTCGAGGGTGACGTCCTGCAATACGGGATCTGCCCCGTACGATTTTTGAATATGTTTGGTCGCGACTAGTATCATGGTTAATTCCTCCTTAGATTTTGGGGGGTAACGGTCAGTGCTTTTTTGCGACAGCTGTTTGAAAGCACAAAAAAACCGCAGGCCTACGCCCGCGGCATCGTGAAGGGACGAGCGGGAGCAGAAGTGCTGCTGCGCCCGGCTCCCTGTCCCTGTATCGTTTGAACGACCGTTCCTTATCGATGCTTGGTACGCCTATGGGATTTCCGTTCAGTTGTATGGCTAAAAATGGGCAGACTGATCCCGTTGTATGCTGCGTCATGCGTCATACTGGTAATCTCTACCACAAACCATGCGTGAACGGCTCCAGACACGTACCTGCACCTCCATTCCAAGGAAAAATTTTACCTAATCTCCACTATACTACAACGCTCCGCCAACCTCAAGCAGCTTCTGTATGGACAGGCAAACGTCTACTGCTGCGGCGCAAACAGCGGCTTTTTCGTGTCCGCATCCAGAAATACCACCGTTGTATAAGAAGGCAGGTCTGCTTTCGCCACAATGTACGGATAGGTGATCGCTTGCGTGTACATTTTTCCGGGCTCCGGCTTGGTCAGTTTGACGTAGACGATGAGCTGCTCCCAGCTCCACTGCGTGTGGGTCACCTGCAAGCCGTAGCCGGGATTCGGCGACTCGCCGCGGGCAATGACGTACAGGTTGCCTTGATGATAGATCCCTTGTTTTTGTCTGACCGATTCTACGTACGCCTGCTCCTCTTTCGTCAGCTGGTCTGCGGTCAGCAGTACCAGACCGCCTTCGTGCTCGGCTGCCATGACTTCCACCGCCCTTTTCTCGGCATTCCACGCGATTTTGCCGCCCGCCTGCTCGACGAGCCACCTCAGCGGCAGAAAGACACGTCCGCTCTGAACGACGGCTCCTTGCCCGTCTTTTACCGCCTTTCCGTTTACAGTCACTTTCCCATCTGCCAGCCCAAACGTATACGACTGCTGATCCGACAGCTTCAGCACGCCGGTGTTCTGGCTTCGGGCCCATTCCGCTTCCAGGATTCGGGCCGCATCCTCGGCTGCCACATACGTACGCTGTCCGACGAGAATGGGTGCCTGCAACAAGCTCATTTCCTCGCCATTGACGTACACGTTCGCAGCAAAGGTCGCTGCATGCGAGGGAGAGGCAGCGGGGGCAGCCGCTGCCGGATATGCCGCAAGCAACTGCACTCCCAGGGCGGCTGCTATCCATTGCTTCGCTTTCATGTTCATTCCTCCATTTGTCTGCCATTATCCATGCTGTTTCTATCTTGTTAGACTGGTGATCGGTTTTATTCGTTTCATCGATGTCTGTACCGCTCCTTTTTTCCATCGATGGCGGAACAGCAAAACCCGATCCCTGCACCGGGGATCGGGTGGGGCCAGCCCAAATCAATGCAAAAACCAGCTGCCCATCAGCACCACCGCAGGGATCGAGAGCAAGGCCAGCAGCGTCGAGAAAACCGTCGTCATCGCCCCCATCTCTTCATCCGCCTTGTAGCGGCCGAACAATATGGAGGCGAGTGTCAGTGTCGGCATCGCGACCTGGATCAACGCGACACTGGAGATGTCTTTGTCGATCGAAAACACGGACAAAAGCAGCGCCGCAAGCAATGGAAAGACGATCAGCTTCAAGGCGATTGGCATGCCGAGCAGCGGCAGGGAGACCTGCGGTTTGCCCTTCAAAAACATCGGGAGCAGCATGCCGATATACATCATGGCCAGCGGAGAGGCGAGCTTGGACAGCGTCCCGAACAACTGCTTGACGGGTTCGGGCGGAGCAAATCCGATCAGGGCCGAGCCAAGGCCGACGATGATGGCGATCATCGGGATGTTGATCAGCGTCTTGAGGCCCTTTAAAGAAAACGCTGCTTTATCCTGGAGCATCATCACCGCTACAGTCCACAGGACGACGTCCACTCCGGCGTCAAAGATCGCCGCAAGCAGCGCACCCTTGGGCCCGAACAGGGCGGCGCATAGCGGCAGCCCGATGAATCCGGTGTTGCCGAGTGCGGACAGGATCGCGATCTCCCGCCGCTTCTTCGCAGAGAGGGGGAGCGTCCGCGCACTCGTCCATCCAATCGCAATACCGAGGCAGTTTAATAGAATGGAAATGATGAAAATTGAAAATATTTGCGACAACGTATTGGCGTCGATCGGCGTCTGAAAAATCCCGTCAAGAATAATGCAGGGCATCGCCACATTCACGATGATGGTGATGACGAGACTGCGGGACTCGGCCGTCAAAGGCTGGCGGTAGCCAATCAGGCTACCGATGCCGATGATGACGGCCATAATCAGGATCGATTGAGTCAGCGTCTGAAATTCCATGTTGTCCTCCAGCCCTACATCTCTACCGGCAGCCATTCCAGCTGCGCAGGCTCACCTTTCTCGCATGTCCGCAAAACATCGCCGCATACCGGAACGGCCTGCTCCAGCGGCACACACCAGGAGATGGGGAAAGTGACCTCGCTGCCTTCAATGACCAGGGTACACATGACACCCGTATGCTTGTCCGCCGCGAGAACGTAATGCTGGGCGACTGGCTCGTGTTCTTTCCATTGCACCAGCACTTTTCCGTTGTTCCCCCCAGCCACGACCAGGTCTACATGATCCCCGTAGGCCGCGTGCACCAGCGTCCGGGTGCTCCCGTTCAGCTGCGCGATTTCCTTGAGGACCTCATGCCATGCGACGTGTTTTTGTTCGGTTCCGCTCTCATCTGTATAAAGACGCCAATCGTTCAACATAGTATGTGGACTCCTTTTCTCATCTGCTTCCCTATGTACTCCGAATACCGAGATTCGTACCTAATTGTACGCTTCTTCCCTGTGAAGCTCAACTGCCAAAACGGCTCGTGACGGCTGGCAAAAGCTCCAAACATAGCCTTCCGCATGAATGAGTATCCTATGGAGGGAGAAAAAGGCGGCTACATAAACCCTATCACCCAAATCGGATTTCGAAGGTTTCGTCATTGACAAATGCGACGTTCGCCACTACTATGAATCAATGAAATTCCATCACACTAAAGGAGATCGTACGTATGAAAAAGTTGATTTTCTCCGCTTTAATCTCTAGCATGCTACTGGGAATTGTCGGCTGCGGCACGTCCAATGCCCCATCCCAGCCAAATAACGCCGCTCCTGCCGATCAGGCAGCATCCCAAAGCCTGCTCGAAAAAGTGAAAGCCGACAAGAAGCTCGTCATCGGGACAGAGGGTACATACTCTCCCTTTACTTTCCACGATCAGTCCGGCAAACTGACCGGCTACGACGTGGAAGTGGCGGCAGAGGTCGCCAAGCGCCTCGGTGTGGAACCGGTCTTCCAGGAAACGCAATGGGATGCCATGTTTGCCGGGCTTGACTCCAAGCGCTTCGACGTCATCGCCAACCAGGTGGGCATTCGCCCTGACCGCCAGGAAAAATACGATTTCTCCAAGCCTTATTCCGTGTCCCACGCCGTTCTGGTCACAAACAAAAACAATACGACCGTGAAAGACTTCAAAGACATCAAAGGTCTGAAAGCCGGCCAGTCGATGACGAGCAACTACGCAGACCTCGCCCGTTCCAACGGCGCGGAAATCGTCGCCGTCGACAGCTTCAACCAGGCGATGGACCTGATCGCTACGGGCCGCGTCGACGTCGTGCTCAACGACAACCTGACCGTGCTCGACTACTTGAAGCAAAAACCGGATACGCCGATCAAAGTCGTGGCGAAAAACGAAGAAGGACAGCCGACCGCCTTCATGTTCCGCAAGGGCAGCACCGATCTGTCCGACGCGATGAGCAAAGCGCTGGATGACATGCGCCAGGACGGAACGCTGAAAGCCATCTCCGAAAAATGGTTCGGGGAAGACATCTCCAAATAAGCGATTGACAAAACTTGGGGCGGCCATTAGTATGTTCCTTATTCAATTCACATCGGTTTAGTGGGGGTTAATTTATGAAAAAAGGTTTATTCTCTGTAATCGTCTCCACACTCGTCTTCGCATTAGCGGGCTGCGGAGCTGCTCCAACCAGCCAGCCGCAGCAAAGCCAAGGATCGTCAACCCCTGCTTCTGCCGAGACCAAACAGGAACAGAACTTGCTCGATAAAGTAAAAGCAGACGGCAAGCTGCTGATCGGCACCGAGGGAACATACGCCCCCTTCACCTTCCACGACCAGTCGGGCAAACTGACCGGCTATGATGTGGATGTCGTGACGGAGGTGGCCAAACGCATCGGCGTGGAGCCGGTCTTCCAGGAAACGCAGTGGGATGCCATGTTCGCCGGTCTCGACTCCAAGCGGTTCGACGTGGTCGCCAACCAGGTGGGCATTCGTCCGGATCGCCAGGAAAAATACGACTTTTCCAAGGCTTATACCGTCTCTACGGCAGTCCTTGTCACGCACAAAGACAACACGACCGTGAAAGGCTTTGAGGATATCAAAGGCTTGAAAGCCGGGCAGACGCTCACCAGCAACTTGACAGACATCGCGAAGAAGAACGGCGCGGAAATCGTCGGGGTCGAAGGCTTCAACCAGGCGATTGACCTGCTCGTCTCCAAGCGTGTCGACGTCACGATCAACGACGGCCTCTCGCTCCTGGACTTCCTCAAGCAGAAGCCGGATACGCCGATCAAGATCGTCGCCAAGGATCCGAACGTCGCGGAAAACGGGTTCATGTTCCGCAAAGGCAATCCGGAGCTGGTCGAAGCCTTCAACAAAGCGCTGGATGACATGACAAAAGACGGCACGCTCAAAAAAATCTCCGAGAAATGGTTTGGTGCAGATGTCTCTCAGTAACTTTTTTGACAATCCAGAACGCCTGGACCGTTGGATCTCAATCGCGCAAAGCTCCTTTCTCCCTCTGGTGAAAGGAGCCTTGCTCTATTCTATTACCCTTGCCATTGCGTCCTTTTTCATCGGTCTGATCATCGCGGTTTTTACCGCACTCGCCCGGATTTCCGGCATCAAGGTGCTGTCCGCCATCGCCAGGATCTACGTCTCTATCGTTCGCGGCACGCCGCTGCTCGTGCAGCTGTTCATCATCTTTTTCGGCTTGCCCAGCATCGGCATCATGATCGATCCGATCCCGTCCGCTATCATCGGCTTTTCGCTCAGTGTAGGAGCGTACTCCTCCGAGATCGTGCGCGCAGCGATTTTATCGATCCCCAAAGGACAGTGGGAAGCGGCCTACTCCATCGGGATGAGCTACCGCCAGGCACTTCAGCGGGTCGTCCTGCCGCAAGCGGCTCGTGTATCCATCCCGCCGCTGTCCAACTCCTTTATCAGCCTGGTCAAGGACACCTCGCTTGCTGCGGCGATCCTCGTGCCCGAGATGTTCCGCAAAGCGCAGGAGATCGTGGCATCCACGTACGAACCGCTCCTGGTCTATTCCGAGGCGGCACTTATCTACTGGGTGATTTGCTTCGTGCTTTCGATCATTCAGGACCGCCTCGAAAACAGGCTGGACCGCTATGTATAAGAGAAGTAGGTGAATTCGCATGATTTCCATCACGGAATTGCACAAGCAATTTCAGCACCTGCACGTGTTGAAAGGAATCTCCCTGAATGTGGACAAAGGCAAAGTAATCGTGATCATCGGCCCCTCGGGCTCCGGGAAGACGACGCTGCTCCGCTGTCTGAACGCCTTGGAAATCCCGACGAGCGGCACGGTCCGGATCGGCGAGGTCAAGCTCGATTTCTCCCAGAAGGTAGAGCGCTCGCAGCTTCCCCTGCTGCGGAAGCAAACCGGGATGGTTTTTCAAAACTACAATCTGTTCCCCCATATGACCGCGTTGGAAAACGTCATGGAGGGACCGGTGACGGTAAAGAAAGAAAGCAAGGAAAAAGCGAGAGCGAAAGCTTCCACCCTGCTCGCCAAAGTCGGTTTGGGAGACAAGCTGGACCACTACCCGGCCCAGCTCTCGGGCGGCCAGCAGCAGCGAGTCGGCATCGCCCGCGCCCTCGCCATGGATCCGCAGGTCATGCTCTTTGACGAGCCCACCTCCGCCCTCGACCCCGAGCTCGTGGGAGAAGTCCTGAAAGTCATGAAGGAGCTGGCTCTGGAAGGAATGACCATGGTGGTAGTCACGCACGAGATGGGCTTTGCGCGGGAGGTAGCGGATGAAGTCATCTTCATGGACCAAGGGGTCGTCGTGGAGCAAGGCTCTCCGGAACAGCTGTTCACGCAGCCGCGCGAGGAGCGTACCCGGCAATTTTTGCAGCACTTGAAGTAATAGAGATTTATGGAATGAAAAAGGAAAGGCTCTGCGCCCACTATACCAGCGCAGAGTCTTTTTCCTTTCCAGCCAGATTAGTCATCGCAAAAAGCAGCGATGAGAAGAATGATGATAATGATCCACCAAATACCGCCACCGTTGAAGCCGAATCCGAATCCCATTCCTATTCTCTCCTCTCTCTTGGCGATGATAGCAGCTGCCGCCTTGCGACGGTCAGCGCCTTACTTTCACCATATGACAAACCCTTCCCGTCCGTATGGATGCCTGTCTATCGCTTCTCCCAATTCAAAAAAATCGGGTGCTTGCCTCCCTAAAATTAACAAAGCCTTTATGCAGTCTCTACGCTTCCTTAACATCCGCCGTCTATCATAAGGTTGTCAGACCCTACGATGGACATATCGTCCTCCATTTTCCGCCCGGATAGCCCCCTTCTAGCTCGGGCGGGCTTTTTTTGCTTAGAAAACCTGGCTACGCCATACCTTATGGCGGAGCCGCGGTTGCCCTTATACTGGATAGGAATTTTATAAATTCCTATCTGTACAAAAAAAGCGAGCCCTCCCTACGCAGGAGCGCTCGCTTCTCTATTGAAAACGGGTGAACTTTTGCTCGGCCGGCGTACGCGGTCGCGGGTCAGGGACGGCAGCCGGATCGAAGAAGCCAAGGTGCAGGAATCCCACGATCTTTTCACCCGGCTGTACGCCCAATACTTGGTGAACTTTCGGATCCCAGTTGTGCGGGTTCGTTTTCCACACGACGCCGAGGCCGCGCTCCCAAGCTAGCAGCTGGAAGTTTTGAATCAAGGCGCAGGTCGCGCCAAAGTCTTCCTCCCATTGCTTTTGACGAGGATCCTGCTTCATGATGACGATCAAAAAGGCGGCGGGCTCGCTGAACAGCTCCCGGCGCTTTGCCTGCTGGTCCGGGGCGAACTGCGGCAGCATCCGCTCGATAAACGCCTCCTTGTTTTCCGTGGATACGAACAAGAAGCGCCACGGCTCGCGCAAGCCGTGATTCGGAGCGTACACGGCGTCATTCAATAGCTCGAGAACGAGCGATTCGGGGACGGCATCCGGCTTGTAACCGTTTTTGATCGAGCGGCGCTCGCGGATAACTCTGGATATGGACATGGGTTCACCTTCTATATTCAAAATTAACATATGATAATGGTTCTCATTTTCATATGTTAACGTTTGCCTCCCATAAAATCAAGTAGGAGTAGAGGGAATTTTTTCATAGGGCTTGATAACGGACATGATACAATGCCATTGAGGAGGGGGATGACTTGTGAACCAGATACGTCCTGATGTGATCCGACCCGGCTTTTTCAGCATCGATGCCGCTGCCGACAGGAGGCGCAACGAGTTTGACTTCCATAACGAGGCGCTGCTCTATCACAGTCGAAAGGTCGATATCGTCTTTTTCGGGGATTCCATTACCCACTGGTGGGATGTCGCGACATTCTTTCAAGACTCCGGGCTCGCCATCGTCAACCGTGGAATCGGCGGAGATACCTCCGGGCACGCCCGCCTTCGTTTTCCTGCCGATGTGCTGCAGCTGCGCCCGCGCTGCGTGGTCATCTTGATCGGCATCAACAACACCTGGGCCCTGGACGCATTTTCTCCGGCAGACCGGCTGTCCCCAGAAGAGATTTTCAGGGAAGTGACCAGCGATGTGGAAGCGATGGTGCGGATGGCGGCCGAACAAGGCATCCGGCCGGTCGTCTGCTCCCTGCTTCCTACCCGAATGGACCGGTATGCACGCAATCGGGAACGAAACGAGCTGGTTGTGAGAATCAATGACGCTCTCCGGGGACTGGCCGGCGAATCGGGAGCCGTCTACGTCGATTACCACTCCCGGCTGACCGACCCGGACGGACTGACCCTGCGCGAAGGCCTTGCGGATGACGGGCTTCATCCGCACGTGCTTGGATATGAAATCATGGCAGACGTTTTGCGCGAAGCACTCGTTGCGTACGGCATTTCGCTCTAGGAACCAGGAAATGGAAATGTAAAAAGGATGCGGGCGGCTTTGGCTGCCCCATCCTTTTTCACGCAAGAAAGCGACGTGCCGCTACCTGCTCATCTCCTCCACAATCCGGCTCAGCAGCCGTATCCCCCGCTCGAGCTCAGGCAGCGATGCATACGCGTAGGAGAGCCTTACGTGACCGTCCGTCTCCTGCGCGTAAATGTTCCCCGGATTCAACAGAATGCCTTGTCGGGCCGCCTTTTTGAACAGCTCCAGCATGGGGACTTTGGCCTTGATTTTCAGCCAGATAAAGAATCCCCCCTGCGGAATGTCCCACGCAGCGAGACCATTCATGTACCTCTCGAGCGCATTCAGCGCTACGGCCCTTCGCACCTTCAGCTCCCCCCTGACATTTTGCACATGCTGGCTGTACAGGCCGCTGGAGAGCCATTCCGCCGCCACCCGCTGGGAAAGCGAGCTGGAACCGTAGTCGGTTTGCATTTTGATGTCGGACAGGCGGTCGATGACGGGCTCGGGTCCGATCACCCACCCGATTCGAAGCCCAGGCGTCAACGTTTTGGACAAGCTGCCCAAATACAAGACGTGCCCGTGCTTGTCCCGCGCTTTGAGCGGCAGCGGCGGCGGCTCCTCCAGCCAGAGCTCGCGGTATATATCGTCTTCCATGATCGGCAGCCGCGCCTCCTCGCAGACCTGGAGGAGCTCCTGCCGTCTTCTTTCGGACATCAAGACTCCCGTCGGGTTGTGAAAGCAAGGGATGGTGTACAGCATGTCGCCCTGCTTTTGTCTGCCATGCGCCGCCGCGATCGCCCGCGGAAGCAGACCTTGCTCGTCCATCGGCAATCCCGCCAGCCTCATTCCCGCCGACTGAAAAAGATGCAGCGAGTACAAGTAGGACGGCCTTTCCAAAAGAACGGTCGAGCCACGATGCAATAGCCCGGCCGAGATGAGCTGCAGCGCCTGCAATCCACCCGACACGACCAGGATGGAAGAAGGGGATGCCTCGATGCCAAATGTCTTCACATAATCGCTGAGCGCCTGGCGCAACGGCAAAAACCCTCTCGGCTCCTCGTACCCGAACGTCTCGAGGCGCTGCGTCACCCGCTGAAGCACCTCTTTCATTTTCTCCAGCGGAAAAATGTCCGCAGCCAGCTCTCCCTTGCCCAGCTGAATGAAGCTCGCATCGGACTCGTCCCGGTTGATTTCCTGGACGGCTGCCTGACTCGGCTTGTGCGTACCCGCCCGCACGTATTCGTTCCAGTCTGGTGGAGGGTTGGTGGCAAGCAGCGTCCACGTATTGTTGACGACCACATTTCCCATCCCCATCCGACCTTCGATCAGCCCGTCCGCCGTCAGCTCCTCCAATGCCGCGATGACCGTGCTGCGATTGACGTGGAACTGCGCCGCCAGTGTGCGCTGGCTGGGAATCCTGCTGCCGATCGGCCATTCCCCGTTAGCGATCTTTTCCTTGATGAATTCGATGATTTGCCTGTATTTCGGAAGCGTTTTGACTGCTGTCTCCTTGCTTTGATCCATGAGGCCATCGTCCCCCTTGCCCGGCTGCTTACCGCCTAAGTGGTTGGGTTTTACTTTGCGCAACTGGTTGCAGTCATTTTACCAATTCCTTTGTAAGATGAAAACATCAAGCCGCCTTACCGCAAAAGTGGTTGGGTATAGCACAAAAGGGACGGAATGATATGAAAAAACAGTCACAGCTCGGCGTCGTCTTTGCCCAAGGCAGCTGCCTCCTTCTATGGGCTTCGGCATTTCCCGGCATCCGCCACGGACTTACTGCCTTCACGCCCGATCAGCTCTCGCTCCTGCGCTTTCTCGTCGGCTCTGCGCTGCTCCTCCTCATTGCCCTGATTTTTCGCATCCGGCTGCCCGAGCCAAAGGACATCCCCGCCCTCCTCCTGTTTGGCGCTTCCGGTTTTACCGTGTATCACGCAGCCCTCAATTACGGAGAGGTGACCGTCAGCTCCGGGGTTGCCAGCCTGTTCGTGTCCACTACCCCGATCTTCGCCGCGCTGCTCGCCTTGCTGGTTTATCGGGAAAGGCTTGGCCTTCGGGGATGGGCCGGTTCGCTTCTCGGATTCGTCGGGGTGCTGATCAGCTCCATGGGCACCGGGCAGCCTTTCCAATGGAATAACGGGATTGTTCTGATTCTCGTGGCCTCTTTTTCCGAGAGCCTGTACTTTGCTTTTCAAAAGCCTTATGTCGAAAAGTACGGATTCCTCGCGTTCACCGCCTACTCCGTCTGGGGCGGCACCCTGTTCATGCTCTACGCCTTGCCTGGCCTCGGGGAAGCGATCCTCCAGGCGCCTGCAAGCGTCTCCCTCACCGTGCTCTACCTGGGCATTTTCCCGACGGTGCTCGCCTATCTCGCTCTGGCGTACGTAACGGCTCGGGTAGGCGCCTCCGAGGCGACCAGCTCGCTGTACTTGACGCCCGCGCTGGCGTTCGGGATCGCCTGGATTTGGCTCGGTGAAGTCCCTTCGCTTCTGTCGATCGCAGGGGGAGTTGTGACGCTGGGAGGAGTCTTGGCTGCTACGACCGGGGGCGCACCTGCCGGCGATGCAGAAGCAGGCACAAGAAAAGGGAAGATCGGCCACGGATCGAACTGAGTGGCCGGCTCTTCCCTCTCCGCTTTTCCAGACCGCTTCATGCCTGCTGCCAAGGTCGACGCCGCGTCTGCGATACTTTCGCCAGTTTCAGCGCTATTCCATCATCCGCACCAGTTTTCCCGACAACAGCAGCAAAATGATCCCCATCACGATCGCCATCAGGCCGATCAGTCCGAACACTTCGAAGTAGCCGAGGGACTGCGTATAGGCGGCGAGGTAACCAGCGAGAATGTTCGCCACGCCTGAGCTCGCGAGCCATACGCCCATGAGCAGGGAAGCCAGCTTGAGCGGAGCCAGCTTGCTGACCATCGACAGACCCACCGGCGACAGAAACAGCTCGCCAAGCGTATGCAGCAGATAGGTGAACACGATGAACATGATATTCGACTGCACTACGACGTTAGTCGCGTCGCTCCCCGTCTGCAGGACCGCCATGATCAGCACCATGTAGCCGAGACCGAGCAAAATCATGCCGCAAGCCATTTTGACAGGTATGCTCAGATCGCCGCGCTTGGTGTGCGACAGCTTGATCCAAAAGGAGGAAAGCACAGGTGCGAGCAGGACGATAAACAGCGGATTGAGCGACTGAAACCAGGCGGTCGGGACCTCGAACCCGAAGAAGTGCTTGTCTACAAACGTGTCCGCGTACAGGGTCAACGAGCTCCCCGCCTGCTCGAAGCCAGCCCAGAAGAAAATCACGAAGCATGTGATGATGACGATGACGGCTGTCCGCTGTTTTTCTTTTGTGGTCAAAGGGCCGGCAGCGACGGTTCCTCCCTGGCTATTGCCTTCTGTTTGAGTGGTCACCGGCGTACGCCCGATGTCACCCAAATACCGGTTTCCGAGACTGTTGTAAATCACTTGGCCGATGACCATCCCGATCGCCGAGGCCAGAAAGCCGTAGCGATAGCCAAAATGGTCCACGCCGTTCGCGGAGGTCATGAACAGCTTGTCAGCCAGGTAGCCCGTTACCAGCGGAGCAAAAAAGGCGCCTATGTTGATCCCCATGTAAAAAATGGTGAAAGCCGCATCTTTTTTGCCTTCGTCGTTTGGATACAGCTCTCCGACGAGCGTGGAGATGTTCGGCTTGAAAAAACCGTTTCCGATAATCAGCAGGCCCAATCCGATGTAAAGTCCGGTCGTATTCGTCCATGCGAATAGCGCGAAGTTGCCGAGCGCCATCAGAATCCCGCCGATGGTGATCGCCCGCCTTCTCCCGATATACCGGTCCGACAAATAGCCGCCCGCCAAAGGAGTAAAGTAGACAGCTCCCGTGAAGAAGCCGTATATGCTCATCGCCACGCTTTTGTCAAAACCGAGCCCGCCGCTGATCAGAGCCGTCGTCAAGTACAGGGTCAACAGCGCGCGCATTCCGTAGTAGCTGAAGCGCTCCCACATCTCGGTAAAAAACAACAGGTACAACCCCGGCGGATGCCGATCTTTGCCGTGCTGCGCAGGTTGAGATGCCGCCAATTTTCATTCCCCCCAGCAAATAGTCAATACGGGACCCATCACGTCGCACTTCATTTACTATTTGTCACGTCTGACATTTTATTCTTTCGCGCGGCGGCTGAGGTCGCCTTTCCCCCTATAGAAGCATGGCAATCGAAAGAGGCACGCCAAAAAGCTCCCTGCGGAAGCTCTATTTCCGCTAGGGAGCTTGTATGTGAAGGTCCTACTCGGACTCGTTTACCGTAATATCGCCGGAGTTCGTTTGGATTTTGACGACGTCCTCCGTTTCTCCCTTGGCAACGGGAGCCTCGATCTCACCGGAATTCGCATGCAGCTGATAACGTCCTGCATAATTTTCGGCTACGGTAAATGTCACGCTGCCAGACCTGGCTGTAATGTCGGCATTTGCCGGTGTTTTCTGGACGATGTCGACGTCTCCTGATGTCGAATCCACTACAGAATCCCCTGAGAGCTGGTCAACCGAGACAGAGCCGGACTTCGATGCAATTCGGGTAGTCCCTTGAATTTCGCTCGCGTTGATGTTCCCCGAGCTGCTTTCGATTCGAATATCCTGGGCAGCAATGCCGCTGATATCCATATTTCCTGAAGCTGCCTCGATTTGCACGCGTTTTGCTTTGATATGGTCATAGCTGCCGTCCCCCGACCGAAGACGGAGTGCGACCGTATCCAGCATTTTTTCTTCAGGAAGCGCAACCGTAACCAAAAGGGTCCGTTCCCGGGTATCAAAGGACAGAAAATGCCATTCATCGGAAGCCAAGTCCAGACTCAATGTATGATTGGCTATCTGGGCTGATTCAATCTTTTGGGCCACGTCGCCCAGAGCTGTTCCTTCCACCAGGATATAGGACTCATCATTCTCGCTCGGGATAAATTCTACCTGAAGGTCCGTAGAGCCGCCCTGAACATCTAAATTCTTGATGTCGTTCGGTTGAATCACCCACTTTTTGTCCACATTGGCTACTTCTCTTTGAAATATGGATACACCCATTGTCTGATAGGCAAAGTACGAGATTCCTATCAGAATGAGGCTAGCTCCCAGAATGGTTTTTCCTTTACCCAAGCTGTATCTCTCCCTCCAAAATCGACCGCATGCAAGATAACGGTCCGTGACCGGCTACTTCGCGACCTGCTCGATGTACATGCAGCCCGTGGTACCCGATATGGCCATTATACTTACTCTCACGACGGAGATCGTCGGGCCGCGGGATGATTTTCCAGCATGGGATGGTCAGCCTTCAGACTGAGGGATTTGGCATCGGACCGGTTGGGTTTGGATTCTCCGTCAGCCCCAGCTCTGCAGCGAGGACGAGATACATCGCATGAGTCCAGAGCAGCGGCACCGCGGGCTGGCCTTCCCTCTCCACCCACTGGCGATACGAATCCGGGGACAGCAGATGATCCTGCACTTGCTCCGGAAAGCCTGCGGGGAGCTTGTGTGACGCGATCCACTTCAAGATGTGCAGCGCCTCTTCCTCTCTTCCCGTCCGCGCGTAATACCAGCCGAGCCATGCAGACAAGAGCGGCCACTGACCGCCTCCGTAATACGTATCGGCGGCATAGCGATGCAGGCCCCAGCCGGCGAGCAGCTCGCGCTCGATCGCTTGCACCGTCCCCTTCATGAGGAGGTCGTCGGGTTCGACCAAACCGAAAGGGACGCTGAGCCACAATAAGCTGGCATCAGGGACAGGGTTTCCGAGCGATTTGACGAATTGCCCTTCCGCTGTGCCGCGAACAAGCACGAACTCGCGGATGTCATCCGCTAGGCGCCCGAGCTCCTCTGCCCGCTCCGGAAAGTGTCCAGCCATCGCCCGCACACCTCCGAAAATCGCCGCCATCGTGGCAGGATGCTGCCGGTCGCCCCATTCCTCCCAGCAGTCGTAGTTGGGCAGTCGCCAGCAGGCCTGCAGGTAGTCCAGCGTCAAATCGACGGCTGGGCGAAGCTCTCGGATGAGCTGAGCGTCCTGAACGAGTCTCACATGCTCTGCCAGTCCCCAAAGCCAGGCGCCATAGCCGTCAAGCTGAAAGCTCCCCCACTGGCCGCATACCTCGTCTCCGTCCACCGTGTACCGGGTATGCAAAAAACGTTCATTGCCCCCTGTGCGCTCCCCAGCTCGTACTGCCGCGATGGCGGATCGGGCTTTCTCCGCGTGTCGCAGCACGACGCTGCCGCACCATTGATAAAAGCGGCGAGCGCTCTCGTGCTGCCCTGCGCGATCCATGGCGTACGCCGTAAACGTCCCGTCGCGCAGCCACGCATATCGGTAAGCGGCAAAGCCAGGCGAGGCGACGTACGCGCCGCTCTTTGCCTGATGCCGGATGATGATGCGCACACTTTCCTCTGCCAGGGCGGTAATCGTCATCGTTATCCCCTCCTGTGAGACAAGCCTGGTGCATTCATCGACTTTCGCCAAAAAAGAAACCGCTGCCATAGCATATGCGCCGTACGTCCGTTAAGCGACCCGAACGGCCGAAAACGGCAAAACCTGCTGGACACGGCATCCAGCAGGTCTCGGCTATTCCTCGTTACGAGTGTGCTTCGTTGCTATCTGTTAAATTCAAGTAATGCTGGAGCTCTTCGTAAAAAGCCGGATTGCAGGCCATCACGCTGCTTTTCTGGTTAAACGGCAATGGCGTCCCCAGCATCGTCGTGACCTTGCCGCCCGCTTCTTCCACAATGATTCTGGCTGCGCCGAAATCCCAAGCGTTCAGGGACATGCTGACGTACCCATCCAAGCGGCCGGCCGCCACGTACGACATTTCCAGCGCCGCGCTTCCGAGAAGGCGCATTCCTCTGACTTTGCCTGCCAGCTTTTTTACGATTTGGTCGATGCCCATCTGTTCGGCCCGCTTGTTCCAAAACACGCTCGTGCAGAGCAGCGCTTCTTCCAGCGTCACAACCTTTTCCAGTCGCAAGGGACGGTCGTTGAGGTACGCCCCCTCTCCTTTTACCGCGTAAAAAAGCTCATCGCGGGAAGGATCGTAAACCGCCCCGACCAGACCTTCCCCTTTGTGGTACACCGCGATGGACACGGAAAAATTGATATGCTGATGTACGAAATTGGTCGTTCCGTCGATCGGGTCGATGACCCAAAGCGTATCGTAATCCCGGTAGTTTCCCGTAAAGGTGCTCTCCTCTCCCAGGATCCCGTGGTGGGGAAAACGCTCGAGAATCATATCGATCACATGTTTCTCCACTTCTTTATCGACAGCCGTGACCAGGTCGGAGGCAGAGGTTTTGTATTCGACAGTAAACGGCTCATTCATTCGCTTGAGGCTCAGCTCGCCTGCGGAACGGGCGCAGCGTAGGGCCAGCTCTTTCAGTGCCGCCAGTGATGGTTGATGCACACGTATCGCCACCCAAATCAAGACTTTTCGTTTAGTGTACCATACTTTACCTGCGGTTACACCACACCGAAACGAGGGGAAATGCGAAAAGAGGTCCGGGTAGTCCCGGGCCTCTTTGGCGGATGTCTAGCAGCAGCGTGTGACGCCGCCTTTTTCATACCGTTCGCGGAGCGCGTACATGTAATACTCCCGCTCGGTCATGGGGAAGACGCCGGGGGCCGCATGGGCTCTGTACCAGTGCTGCACGTAACGATCGTAGTCCGGCATCCCGAAGATAGTCTTGATAGCGGAGCTGACTTTGCGCAGGGACTTTTTGATCGCTCTCCACTTGCGACGGCTCATGCTACGTGATGCCCCTTGCCGTCAATGATGACGCCCTTGGACTTGACGTAAGGAGATTCGTACAACGGATACTGCTTGCCCCGCAAAATGTTGATCCACAGCCGCAGCCCGTCGAGAATGATGCCGATCGTGATGATCATGAAGATCGCGCAGACTGCCGCGTCGATCTGGTCGTTCAGAATCATTTTTTGGGCCGCCTCGATCGTCTTGACGCCTTTTGGCAACGTACCTGCATCAAGCGCCTTTTGGAAGGCGTCCGCGTGTGACAGGAAGCCGATTTTCGGGTCGGCATGGAACAGCTTTTGCCAGCCGGCCGTCAATGTCGCTGCACTGAGCCAGGCCATCGGAACGAGCGTGACCCACGAGTAAGCGGCCTTGCCCATTTTGAATATGATGGTCGTGCCCACCGTAAAGGCGATGGCCGCGAGCATTTGGTTGGCGATTCCGAAGAGAGGCCACAGCGTATAGATGCCTCCCAGGGGATCCATCACGCCTTGCAGGAGGAAGTAGCCCCACCCGATGGAGATGAGACCGGAGCCGATCAGGTTGCCCGGCAGCCAGTTCGTTTCCTTCATTTTCGGGAAGACGTTCCCCAGCATATCTTGCACCATGAAGCGTCCTACGCGGGTACCGGCGTCGATGGTGGTCAGAATGAAAACGGCCTCGAACAAGATGGCGAAGTGGTACCAGAACGCCATCAGAGCCTTTCCGCCCAACACGCCGGAGAAGATCGTCGCCATCCCGATTGCCAGCGACGGCGCTCCCCCCGTCCGGGAAAGGATGGTCTTTTCCTGAATGTCGTTGGCCAAGGTCGTCAGCTGGTCAGGCGTGACCGTAAAGCCCCAGCTTGAGATGGTCGTGGCGGCAGCAGCTGCGTCTGCGCCGATCACCGCACCCGGCGAGTTGATGGCAAAGTAGATGCCGGGAGTGAGGACGCAAGCCGCAATCATCGCCATGATCGCCACTCCGGACTCCATCAGCATGCCGCCGTAGCCGATCAATGGCGCGTGCGACTCCTTGGTAATCATCTTCGGCGTCGTTCCCGAGGAGACCAGCGCGTGGAATCCGGAAACGGCGCCACATGCGATCGTAATGAACAGGAACGGGAAGAGGTTGCCGGCGAAAGCCGGGCCGGTCCCGTCAATGAACTTGGTCAGTGCCGGCATGTGAAGCGGCGGAAGCGTCAGGATGATGCCTACAGCCAGCACGGCGATCGTGCCGACTTTCAAAAACGAGCTCAAATAGTCGCGCGGCGCGAGCAGCAGCCAAACGGGCAGTACCGAAGCGACAAACCCGTACACGATGATCATCCACGCGAGCTGCACCTTGGAAAACGTAAAAGCTGGGCCCCAGGTAGGGGAATGGGCGACTGCCTGCCCCAGCCAGAGCGACAGGAACAGGAGGGCGAGCCCGATCAGGGAGCCTTCCATGACCCGTCCCGGCCGGATGTAGCGCATGTACAGCCCCATCAGGATCGCGATCGGCAGGGTCATGAAAATCGTGAAGGTCGCCCACGGAGATTCCGCGAGAGCGTTTACAACCACCATCGCCAAAACGGCAATCAAAATAATCATGATCGCAATAATGCCAATCAGAGCCAGCGCTCCGCCGACCGGACCGATCTCTTCCTTGGCGATCTGGCCCAAGGTCTTGCCGTTGCGGCGCATCGAACCGAACAGGATGACAAAGTCCTGGACGGCTCCGCCGATGACGACCCCTACGATAATCCAGAGTGTGCCCGGCAAATAACCCATCTGGGCGGCCAGCGTCGGACCGACGAGCGGCCCCGCACCGGCGATCGCTGCGAAGTGATGCCCGAACAAGATCCATTTGTTCGTAGGCACGAAGTCTTTGCCGTCATTGTTTACTTCGGCAGGCGTCGCCCGATTGTCGTCCAAGCCCATGATTTTCTTTGCAATAAAACGGCTGTAAAAACGATAAGCAACAGCATAAGTGCAAAAAGCGGCAGTCAGCAGCCAGAACGAGTTGACCGATTCTCCTCGCGAAAGGGCCAGGATCCCGAATCCAACGGCGCCCAGTGCGGCAATCGCTCCCCAGATCAGGACTGAGAGTAGCCATTTTTTCATCTGAGTCTCCTCCTTTTCTTTATGTGAACTTCAGGCAAAACGCGCCTTCCTAGAAAGTATCACAGGAGTATCTTCCTCAAAATGGAAATGGGCTGAACCGTACAAAATGAAACACGAACCGCACCATAGCTGGATGAATGTAAGCGGATACATAGCATTCGCTTCCTGTCCTGCCCAATCGTCGATCAGTGCGGCCTGTTCAGAATTCGTTCAACCGATCCAGCATCCAGGAAAAGGGAGATGGACTCTTGCTGTCTGGGACCAAGCGCTCAGGAAGGAGTCCCTCATTTCGTGTCGAAATCACTCAGAATGATGCCCATTCGAAAGGTTTTCCTCATTCTTTGTCTGTTTGTGGTTTCGCTTTTTGCCATTCGCGCGGCGTGGTACAGCCTCATGATGAAACCGGATCCGAGCGTTCCGAAAGCCGTACAGGGCGTGCTCGACCTGCGAAACTGGAGTTTCTCCGAAGATCAGATCACGGTGCTGAACGGGGAGTGGGAGTTTTTCCCCAGCCAGCTCCTCCCATCGAACGTCGTCGACAAAACCGGGCCTGTCCCTCTCGCTACAACCATCCAAGTACCGGGGACATGGAACGAAACGCTGAATCCGAAGAACCATTCGCCGTACGGCTACGGCACCTACCGCTTGCGCGTGCTGGTCACGCCCGATCCTTTGCGCTCCTACGGCATGTACGTTCCGAGCCTTCGCTCCGCGTCGAAGGTGTACGTGAACGGGCAGCTCCTGGCCAGCTCCGGCGAACCGGCCGCGGAGCCTCGGCTGTATTCGGCTCGGACGATCCCGTATTCCCTCATGTTTACCAGTGACCGAAACGAGATCGATATCGAGCTGCAAGTGGCGAATTACGATCATTACCGTGAAGGAGGGATCATTCGCTCGATCAAATTCGGTTCGTATCCCGCCATTGAAAAAGAAAAGTGGTTTTCCATCAGCATGCAAATCATCGTCTGTGCGGTCTTGGCGTTGCACGCCATTTACGCCTGCATCCTGTACGTCATCGGAATGCGTCAAAAGGCGTTTCTTCCTTTTCTGCTGCTCATCGTGAGCGCAATCGTGATGACGCTGGCCGACGATGACAAACTGCTGCTGCAATGGCTGACGTTCGACTATTCCTGGTCTGTCAGGCTGGTATTTTTGGCGTACATCGCCGTCGCCGCCTTCCTGCTGCATTTCGCTAAACAACTACTGCCCGAGGGGGGCAGACGCAAAACAGCGTACCGGGTGGTCACCTGGCTTTGCGTCCTTTCTGCAGGGGGCGTGATTTGTTCGCCAGCTGCCTGGGTCTTGAAGCTCGGCATCATCTACTTCCTCCTGCCGTTTGTGGTTTGCGTGATGCTGCTCATCCGCTCCGTCCGCACGGCGGCCACCGAGGACGAAGACGCCCTGTTCCTCGCCCTGGGTATGACGGGGATCATCACCAATGTGCTCGGTGCTCTTGTCAAAACCCGGTTTTGGCCGGACATGGGCTATTACCCGATCGACCTGATTGTCACGTTCCTGATGTTCGCCTCTTTCTGGTTCAAACGCTATTTCCGCGCCACCGCCCAATCCGTCGAGCTGGCATCCAAGCTGCAAGCGGCCGACAAGGCGAAGGATCTGTTCCTGGCGAATACCTCCCACGAGCTGCGCAATCCGCTCCACGGCATGATCAACATCGCCCAGTCGGTTCTGGAAACACCGGATCGCGACCGCGATTCGAAAGAAAGAGAAAACCTCGAGCTCCTCATATCCGTCGGGAAGCGCATGTCGTTTTTGCTAAACGACCTCTTGGACATGGCACGTCTCCGGGAAAACGGGATCCGCCTCCATGTGCGGGAGCTAAAGATCCAGGCTGTGGCCCCCGGCGTGACGGATATGCTGCGATTCATGCTGTCAGGCAAAAACATTCGCCTGATCAATACGATTCCCGACACGTTCCCGGCCGTGCTCGCCGACGAAATCCGGCTCACGCAAATCCTGTTCAACCTGCTGCACAATGCCGTGAAGTATACGGTAGAAGGAAGCATTACCCTGCACGCCTTCATTGAAGCGGACAAGGCGCACATTTGCGTCACGGACACAGGCATCGGAATGGACGCCGAGACCAAGCGGCGCATTTTTCTCCCCTACGAGCAAGGAGATCCGGATACGACGGCTGTGAGCGGTGGAATCGGGTTGGGTCTGAGCATTACGAAGCAGTTGGTGGAGCTGCACGCAGGGACGCTGGAAGTCCGGTCGACGCAAGGCAGTGGTTCGCAGTTTTGTTTCACGCTTCCGCTTGCCCGGTCTGTCCATGAGCTTTCCTCCGAAGCAGCACCCTGGCAGGAAGCTGCAGCCGGATCCGCTGAAGCTGCGGCCACCAGCAATGACCGATTGAAGACGGCTGCAGACGCCAGTACGGACCTCTCGGAAGCAGCCGCTGCCAGTGAGCCGCTGCGGCACGATGCACCGGAGCCGACAGACTCCCTTGCCTCAGAGCTGCCGAACATCCTTGCGATTGATGACGACCCGATCAACCTGAGCATCCTGGTCAACCTCCTCACGATACAGCGATACCGGATCGTCACGGCGAGCAGCGGCAAGGAGGCCCTTGCTCTTCTGGACTCGCGTGAGTGGGATCTCGTCATTTCCGATGTCATGATGCCTGGCATTTCCGGTTATGAGCTCACCCGGCAGATTCGGGAACGTTTCACTCTGTCCGAGCTGCCCATACTGCTTTTGACGGCGCGCAGCCAGCCCGAGGATATCGAGGCCGGATTCCGCTCGGGAGCAAACGATTACGTGACCAAGCCTGTCGATGCGCAAGAACTGCGTTCCCGCGTTCAGTCGCTCACGGAAATGAAGCGGTCCGCCCGCGAGCGTTTGCGTATGGAGGCAGCGTGGCTCCAAGCGCAAATCCAGCCGCATTTTTTGTTCAATACACTCAATTCAATCGCGGCTCTGCAGCTTGTTAATCCCGACCGGATGAGTGGGCTCTTGGACGCATTCGGGAACTACCTGCGCATGAGCTTCGACTTTCATAATTCCGAACGTCTCGTTCCGTTGTCCTATGAGCTGGACCTCGTCCGCTCCTATCTGTACATCGAAAAAGAGCGATTCGAAGACAGGCTGGACATTCGCTGGGAGATCGACGAAGTCCCGGGTCTGCGCCTACCGCCCCTTTCCATCCAGCCTCTCGTCGAAAATGCCGTCCGCCACGGTGTGTTGAAACGACGAAGCGGGGGCACGATCTGCATCCGGATCAAAGACCGAGGAGATCGCACCGAGATCGCAGTGATCGACGATGGTGTGGGAATGGACGAGGAAACCCGTCTCGCTCTCTTGAGCCAGCGGCAGCATGCCAAGCGCTCGGGGATTGGCTTGATCAATACCGATCGCCGGCTTCGGCAGGGATACGGCGAAGGGCTTCTGATCGAAAGTGCTCCTGATCTCGGGACTACCGTGCGATTTTTCGTCCCGAGCAACGACTGACGGAAGCCATGTACAGAAACAAACGGCCCAACCTTTTGTGAGGTGCGGGCCGTTTGCCTGAATGGCTTTTTGTGTGCGGTTATTACGTCAGGGAAGCGTACCATCCCTTTTTCCTGTCAAGCATTTGAAATCCGTCTTCATTCCTCATCTCTGTCCCCAGAATATGCTCAATGGCCCATTCTACTCTCTCTTTCTGAAGCGGCTTGGCGATAAAATCGCAAACTCCCATATGAACTGCGCCAATGACGGTCGCACGATCCGTGATCGCTGAACAAATAATGATCTTGGCTTCCTGATCATATTTGAGAATCTCTCTTGAAGCGGTCAGTCCATCCATGTCCTGAACGGCAATATCGATCAAGACTAGCGATGGTCGATACAGCCGATAGTTTCTTACCGCTTCTTTCCCGTTGTCCGCCTCGGCAATGACTTCAAACCCCAGCGATTCGAAAATGTTTCGCAGCATAAGGCGCGTGAACGCAGCAACATCGACGATCATAATGCTGTTCATTCGAATAACAAATCTCCTATCTCCTTACTTCATTCGATGGTTCGTTCCATACGGCATCTGCTTGGAAAAGGATTGCCAGTGAACCAGTCGGCCTTATTCTACAAAGACTGTCTAGACAAATTCTGAACAAATAGTCTCGGTACTTTTTTCCCGGTTCTGAATCCCATTCAAAAAGCCGAGCGCAGCTTATGCTGACTCGGCTTTTTCCTGGCTATTCCGTTGGCGTTTTCCATTGCTCATACCATTGACGGACTTCTTCTTGCGGCGACATGTCGAATTCCTCGAGCAGCATGCCCGTCAACTGCCGATACTGAGCTTCGACCGCTTCCCGGTCCCCGACCAAATCGTAGAGTTTCATCAGGCTGAAGTAGACTTCTTCCATATGCGGATGTATTTGCTGCATTCGCAAATACAGGACGATCGCTTTCGCATACTCGTGGGTGCCCACGAGAAACTGACCCACCTGCGAAGCGTGATGGTACCAATCGGCCCGCAGCCGCTGACGCTCGCTTTCCGCCCACATGTAGTCGTATTCGGCAAAGTAGTCGCCTCGGTAAAGCTCGATCAACTGCAAATGCTCGTGAATCGTCTCCTGGGTAATCGGGGGAGCTTTGCGCAGACCATTTTCCCACTCCTCCACATCGATCTTGACCCCGTTCGTTTCAAGCAAATAGCCTTCGTCGTAATTTTTCAGCTTCAGCCCGATCCCCAGCCGGTCCAGTGTCTTGCGGATCTGATACACCGTCGTATAGAGGTGGGCGTACCCTTTTTTCCATTCGGCCTCCGCCCAGAACAGCTCCAAAAGCACATCCTTTCGAACGGGTTGACCCCGTCTGTGGATCAGATAAGCAAACAGCTCCTGTGCTTTGGAGGTACGCCAGCGAATGGTTTCCGCCCCTCCTTCCGGGCTCTCCCATTGAATGGATTGAAAGCAGCGAATCTGGCAAATGGACTGCGGCGAACCATCAGGGGCCATTTCGGCTTTTTCCTTTTCAATTCGCTTGAGTGTATTTTCCAGCCTCTCGCGCTTGACAGGCTTCAGCACGTAATCCAAAGCGTTGAGCTCGAAAGCTTTGACAGCGTAATATTCATAAGCGGTGACGAACACAATGTGCGTATCGGAATGATGCAGGAGGATCTGTTCCGCGATTTCAATACCGTTCATTTCCGGCATCTCCACGTCCAGAAATACGATATCGGGCTTCGTATCCCGAATGTCGCCAATCGCTTGAAGGGGGTCCATGTACGTTTTCACGATCTCTATTCCTTCGTAACTTTTGAGCACCTTTTCCAAGTACTGCAAAGCCAGATGCTCATCATCGATCAATACGACCTTCACTTTCGCGTGCACCCCCACTTTCTTCCTTTCTTACTTCTCTCTCTTTCATCCGATTCCCTTTCCCCAAATGTTCTCTCTCTTTCAGGGGCAAGGCCGCCCTATCGCAGAATTCAAATTTTCGTCATTTCTAACCGGGCCATCGTTCCTCTTACTTGGACGCTAAAAATAGGCACTAAGTTGCAAAAAAAACAAAAACAGCAAAGGCATATGGATCTATTCGAAAACAGCCTGGTTCATCCGTCGTATCTCCCTGCCGCAGAATCACGGCAATGGGCAAAAAAAAACCCTGAAAGGAGCGGACGGCACGCCACATGAGCGTATGGCCGTTCTCTTCCTGCAGGGTGTCACTTGGATGAGAGGTGCCTTCTCTCTTCCTTCACATAGATCACCTAGAGGCGAAATGCTCCGCCGGACAGCTGTTGCTCGGCAAAGCTTACCAGACGTTTCGTGATTTCTCCTCCGACCGAGCCGTTCTGTCTGGAAGTGGTATCCGGTCCCAGAATGACTCCGAATTCGGCGGCGATTTCGAACTTCATTTGATCGAGCGCCCGTCTGGCTTGCGGTACCAGCTTTTGATTGCTGTTTCTGCTGTTTGATGTCGACATCCAGGTTCCCTCCAATCGGTGCTGTGGGATTATTATGCGCATGCACCCATGGCAATATTTACGCCGAATGAGGGCTCCTTTCTTTTCCAGCGTCCTACAGCATGCCTTCCAAAAACGGCCGCTCCAACTGAGCGATCGTCTCTTTTTGGCCAGCGGCTATGCTGTTTTGAATCGCTTCCCGGTATGCCAGCGCGTACTGGACGCGCGACCCAATACGTTGTCCGAGGTTTTGTCCGTCCGTGGACACGGCCAGCTCGGGCAGATCCAGCGAGCTGACAAAATCAAAGCACTTGAACCGATAGGCAAGGCAGACGAATGGTACTCCGCTGACTGCGCTGAGCACATTGGCATGCAGCTTGAAGTTGATGGTCGCCTGCAAGGTCTGGAGACGCCGCAGCATCTCCGTGTAGCTGTGTACCTCCAGATCGAGAGTGGTTGCCTGTGGCTTGCCGATCTTTTGATACAGGCGCTTGATGGCTTCCCGATCCGGCCCCCACATCGTAAACAGATACAACTGGCAGCCGTCATCCGCAAGTTTTCTCGCCACCTCCGCCAGTTCGTCCTCAACCGCTGCTTCGTTCTTTCCGTAGATCCGGTTGTAGGAGGTTCCCCAGTTGATGCCGATGACTGGCGTCTTTCTTCCATTTCCTCCTGCGTCCGCAGCCGGTGGGGCCATCAGCATTCCCGGATCCCCGCTGACCGAAAGCTTGCCGCCTACACCTGCATCCTGCAAAACCTGCATGGTCAACGGTCCGCGGACACCGAAAAAGGCTGCATGATCTCCGATGTCCCGCAGCATTTGGCGCATCTTTTCACTTTCGCCAATCTGCGCGGCAATCAATCGTCCGGTCGAACTTGTCTTCACAGGCTCTTGCGTATCGTATCCGCTTCCCCATATCAAAAGCCGTTTGTTCTGCAAAACCGCTCGGTGGGCTACATCCACATACCCCGGAACCAACAGAGATCCCCCACCGAGGACGACTGTATCGTACGGACTGAGATCTTTCAGGTCTACACCTGGAAGAGACGGAACGACCCGAGCATGCCGTGGATCGAGGTATTTGCGGGACATTTGCTCGAAAACCTGCCACATCAGCTCGTCACCCAAGTTGTTGAAGCCGATCCACCCGACGTACAAAATGTTTCTCACGAGCGCTCCTCTCCTTTCTTCCGATTTTGGACGCGTTCGTACAAATCGAGGATGGCCCCCGCCTTTTGCTCAATCGCAAATTCGGACGCGATCCACTCCCTCGCTTGTGCTCCGATCCTTTTCAATGACCCGCGGTCGCGCAGCGCCGCCCTCAGCGATTGCGCGATCAAATGCGGAGACGGTTTTTCTATCGAGTCATGATCACCAAAGTAATAGTCCCATGCCTTGCTATAAACGTCCGGCGTCACCATACCGAAGTAGCCATGGTTGCCGATTGCGAGTACAGGCTTGCCGCATGCCATGGCTTCCAGCGCCACGCGTCCCGTTCCGATGACCAAGTCGCTCCTGGCATAGAACGGCCTGACGTCTGTCTGTTCCCCGGCGATGTGGATATAGCGCTCTCCCTTGAGCTTGTTGAGCGCACGGGCGAGCTCTGTGACATGATGGGCTTGAGCGCCCGTTCCTACCACCACAATGTGTACGTTTTCCAGCTCAGGAAGCTTGCTCTTCGTCGAGCGGAGCACCATATTGCAAACAGAAGCTTTTTGCCAAGCCAGCCTGCTGACATAGGTCACTACAGTCGCATGCTGGGGGATTTCCTCTAAAATGCGGGGCGTCCCGTGCTGTACCTCAACCGGACGGAACGCTTCCGGATCGACGCCGTTGGAAATGACGCTGGACTCGATTCCGCGAGTTCTCCAGTATCCCTGGACAGGTTTGCTCACACTGATGATCGCATCGCACATCTCGGCCAGCTCGAGTGCTTCCCCGGGCGGATAGTACGTGCCGTGCATGGTAAACACGACGGGAATCCCCAGGCTTCTTGCGGCTGACGCGGCGGCGAGACCGGATGGCGTCTGGTGCACGTGCACGATCGTAACGCCCTCCCGCTCCATGACTTGGCGGAAAGCTTTCATCCGGCAGTCTCGTCGCGCCTCGAGCGGCTGGGATTCCGCCTCCACGAGATGCACGCGAAAGCCTGCCCGGACAAACTCCTGATGGAACGGACCGTCCGCCCCCGCAACATGCAGCTTGGCTCCCTTCGCCGCAAACGGTTTGCCGACGCTCAGCACATGCGTCTCCGTACCGCCTGCGCCCATGCTGTCCAGAACCATCAAAACAGTGACTGTCACTTTTTCTCCTCCTTTCTGCGGTAATACTTCGTGGAACGCTGATTCTCATGCTGCCTGTAGTAATACAAAGCCTCAGGCAAATTCTCAATGTTCGCTCTGGCGTTCAAGCTTTTGGCAATAAATTCGTAATCCTCCGCACCCTCGATCCGCCTGGTCGGACCCCCGATCTGGTCGAACAGCCGCGCCCGGAACAGAATCGTCCCGTGACAGACGCAATGTCCTCCGTTTCCGTACACTTTTCGAATGTCGCTGCCGTATTTGATCCAGGTGGACAGCTCTCGCTTCGTAGGCGTCTCGGAAGGAAACGCGTAGTAATTAGTGCCGACCAGCTCGATCTGCGGATTTTCCTGCAAAAATGCGACCTGCCTCTCCAAGCGGCGGACATGCGAGTAATCATCCGAATCCTGGACGGCGATGTACTCGCCTCTTGCCAGATAAAACCCGACATTGATCGCACCTGCAAAACCGATATTGCGGGGCAGGACATGGAGAATGACCTGATTTTGTCCCTCCGTTAATGACGCTTGATGGCGCCTGAGCCACTCGTTTACGATCGCGACGGAATCATCGGTGGAAGCATCGTCGATGAAGATCAGCTCCCACTTCCGATACGTTTGGGCCAGAATGCTGTCCAAGCATTCGAGCAGGTAATCGGCGCGATTATAGTTGGTGACCACTACGCTCACCAAGCCTGCTTCTCGATTTCCTTTCATTTGTTCTCACTGCTTTCTTTTCCGTTTTGTTTGGCATTGATCTGCTCGGCCAGCCATTGCAGTGCCTCAATGTGGTCACCCAGGATCTGCTCGACGGCGGGTGAGAGGCCCGACTGGTCGAGATGTTTCTGTGGCCGAAACCGGTTCATCGCAAAGCTGTCTACCTGATGGGCCACCTGCAGGGATAGTCCCGCAAACACAGCAGCCGCTTGCGCTTTTGGCGGGCAGGCGAGCAGAGGCCATCCGAGCGGCGCGAACGATTCCCGGCGCATCGCATATGGGACGGCCAGGATGGATGCGCTGCCCAGATCCTGGCGATCTGCCGCGAGATTCAGTGCCAGTCTGGCAGCTGAAACGACATCGTCGGCACGCTGGGCTTGCAGATTGACAGATGGATCGTTCAAAGCGACATCGGTACCCTGCTGGCAAGCAAGGACGAACGGAAACAAATCCATCGCCGGGATGACGAAATCCGCATCCACGAACAGCAGGATGTCTCCATGGGCCAGACTTGCCCCCAGAGCCCGTCCCGTATCGACTCCCAGCGGCGAAGCCAGTTCGATGGTCGTCGCCCCACTCTCCCTTGCGATTTGTGCCGTTCGGTCACGGGAACCGTTGGCCACGACAATGATTTCCGCGGGCTCCAAAAGAAGCGTCTCTTCGATGACGGACCCGATCGTACGCTCCTCATTGCACGCGGGAATGATGACGGATAGTCGTTGCCCCTCGTACAGAGAAGAGGGGCTCAGCGGCCTGACCTCCGTGCATTTCCACGGAGCCAGACCGCCAGATTCGTCTCTTCCCCCGGCAATGTCCCTCCTCCTGCCGCCATCGCTAAGCCCTCCTCTCGATGGAAGGCTGGCGATGGCGGATAGCTGCTCAGATATGACGACACGATCCCAGTCAGACAACTGGGACACCGAAGCGCTAGCAAGCTGCGGCTGAAACGGCCGGCTGTCCGACACTGGCTGCACATACTCGGCACGAATCTGCATTCCGCTTTTCAGCAGTTTGAGAAAAGCTCTCCCCGGGTGCGTCAGTTCATCGATGCCGATCTTGTGCACGGCCTGTCGCGTCAGCGCAAAAGGGGTGTCAAGCAAGCTTGCTGCCCCCAGCTCCCGGCGTCTGCACACTTCGTTGAGCAAGCGCGCGAATACCTGGACGGGCCTAGCCCGTCTTTTGACCGCGTCAACCACTCTCGGAGCCTCACGCGGGAGCACAGCCTGAACATTCTCGTACAGCACCGGAAACAAAAACCGCTGCAAGCCAGATGCAGAATAGTAGCGATCCTCGCCGAGAAACAGGAGAATCTCTCCCTTCGCCTGCATCGCTCCGGCAGTCTGTCCCGAAAAAGGGGGTTGCTCGCGATCCCCTGCGATGACACGGCAAAGGGGTGATCGGGCTGCCCGGGGCAGAGACGGAAGCAGCCGTGGCGACACAACCAGAAGGATCTCCAGCGGTCGCAAATTCCGGCACTGGGCAATCAATCCAGGCAAATGATTGGTGGTGAAAGTAGCGGGGATAATCACGGACAATGCTCGCGGACGCCGCTCTCCCCTCCGTACATTCACGGTCAGACAACCCTTACATACGTGATACGGTCGAGTGGGTACACGATGGTTTGCCCGCCCCCGTACCCGGACGATCCCGTCGACAGAAGGGTAGCCGTGCTGTCCGATACCTGAACCAGTACCCCTGTATCGACCTGCATACCTGTGACAATCTCTACGGTCTCTCCTTGAAGCGAACGCAGTTTATCCCGAAAGTCCATGAAAATTCCTCCTTATGTCGTGTGCACAAAATTGATCTGCGTAAACGGAATTACAACGCGAGTACCGGCAGACTCCGCGATTTGCGCGTAATCTGCGCCGACCTCCTGCAGGATGCCGGAGACGTTCCCCGCATCCGTTCCGATGACCACAGGCTGATTGATGTAGCGAAGCAGTACCTTGCGGATTTCCGGTTCTGCCGGACAATCAGAATCTTGCGGCGGATTCGGTCGATCACTCCCCCGCACGAGCTTTTTCAGTCCTTCAAAATACGCTTTCAGCTCTTTCTCATTGACGATGAGCCACATGCTTGTCACTCTCCCTCTTTCTACCTATCCAGTGGATGATCTCCACTCGTACAAGGTATACGAGCGGCAGCAAAGGTGATACAAGTCATTTGCGCATTTTCGCAGGAATTGGTGCATCTCTCCGAGCGTTTTTGTCCCAAAAAGGAAAAAACCCGGCGATAGCCGAGCCTTTCGATGCGGGATCGTTCGGAGTCTCCTTACTCCCCTTTCATTTTGCTTCCGGCCTCCGTCAGCCGGTACTGGCCTCGTCCAGTTGGACTTTTTTCAGCCAGCCCTTTGCGGATCAATGCCTTGAGCGGTTGATTGACGTACAGCGAGTGAAAGCGCCGGGCCTTCTCCATGGGCCCGATCGGCAGTTTTCCGGCGATGACAGTCGGCGTCCTCCACTCTTCTTTGGACAGTGCCAGCAGCACATTCCACTGTTTTTCGGTCAAGGAATGCCTGGTTGATATTGTTTGCGCTTCGTCCGCCGCTTCCGGCCTGCAGCGGAAGTAGAGCCTGCCCCTTTCCTTTTTCTGCTCGCACCAGCTACCTTCATACAGCAGCAGCGCTTTCGCCAGCGACGAACGCGGGCTGGCGTAGTGCGTCTCGCAATGGGCGAGGATTTCACCCAACGTCCTCCACTCTTGCTCCCGGCTCAAAAACCTCCGAATGTGGTTCATCGTGATCCGGTAAGGGGTGATGTAGCCTCCACCGCTCTGTCCGCCCTTCACTTCGGCCGACTGGTGGTAGGCCGTGAGGGAGTCCTTGAGGTGCGGCAGGGTACGACGAACGAGCTGCGGCAGTTTGTCGGGCCACACGCTCCCTTGTTTGCTCACGGTCAGCACACCGATCCCGTAATCTTTCAGCACCATGGACACAAACTTCTTGTACGACTGGGGTCTGTACGGAATGGCGATCCAGATGTAGTGAGCGTAGCCGCGCCATCGGAGCGCCTGCTCGATCAAGTCCAGGCTGAGGGATTGCTTCATTTCCACGACCCCGACTAGAGGCCCGCTCGTCACGACGACATCGGCGCGACCCCCGAGATGCCGGCACTCCACTTCCGGATAGACCGTGAATCCCCGCTCCTCCATCCACGCCTTGACCGGCTCGTACATGTCCTCTTCTCTCATACGTTTTTCTTCCCCACCTGTCACAATACGTTTCTCCCTATCACTTTACCACGTCCCGATCAAGCAGACGATGAGGCTGTCGCGATCGGACACGCTCCTCGTCTCCTTTCCCTGTGCGGTCGTTTCGCGTACAATAAACGAGATGAGCAAGATGACGTTTCGAAATGGGAGGTAACCTACGTGGAAGAGAAAAAAGAAGCGCTTGTCCCGGAACTGGAGGAGCTGCTGTACAAATTTACGGAGCTGCTGACGGGAGAGGCAACACCCGAGCGCGTGGAGATGGTGAAAGTGTGGTGCCTGTACACCCACATGAGCAAGGCGATGCCGCCGCTTGTACAGCACTGGGCCAGCGAGCCGCAGCACCAGGACGCACGCAATCAGATCAGGGAAATCATCGAGCAGATCAAATCGTGGAATCAGGCGAAGAACCAGAAGCATTGATGTTGCCGACGAAAAGGAGCCTTTCGCTTGTACGCAAGCAGAAGGCTCCTGTTTGATTTTTTCCCGCCAAAGCCGAAGCCCGACATCCGGGAGACAGTCAGGAAGGCGAGTGGTTTTTTTCCTCCATAAAATGGATGTTATAGATTTCCTTGATCTCTTTTTCATGCAGCAATTCCGAAACCGTAACAAATCGATACCCTCGCTTTTGCAATTCAGGCAGAATCCGTTTCAAGGCTCGGACAGTTTGGCTCCGGTTGCCTCCGTGGTCGTGGAGCAGCACGATATCGCCCCGTCGAGCGGAATGTACTACCTTGTTCACGATCTTGGATACTCCCGGACGTTTCCAATCCTGTGTATCTTGGTGAAAGGACCAGAGAACAGTGGTATAACCCGCCTGCCTTGCCCCTGTGACCAGAACCGGATCAAGGTACCCGCCTGGTGGCCGGAACAGCCGTGGAGGTTGCTTTCCCGTCGCAGCAACGATGGCCTGCTCCGTACGGATGAGCTCTTTCACAATTTGCTGAGCCCCCAGAGCCGACATTTTCGGGTGCCCATACGTATGATTGCCGAGTTCGTGCCCTTCCAGAACTTGCCGTTTTGCGATCTGTGGGTATTTTTTCACTTGCGTCCCGGTCACGAAGAAGGTCGCCCTGGCCTGGTATTCCTTGAGCAGATCCAGGATTTTCGGAGTGTAATTCGGATTGGGACCGTCGTCAAATGTCAGCGCGATCACTTTGCGGTCGGTGCGGACATCCCAGACAACCCCTTGTTTCTCGTAGGAGCGTCGATTGATCGGCGATTCGTTTGCTTTCCCCGGATAAGAACAAACCGTGACGACTGCGACCAAAGCGATTAGCATCAACAGATTTGTTCTGCCCATAGTCTCACCCTAGGTTCCTGTAGTAGTGAAGCACTCATGCCTGACCGTATTTTTTACCGGAATGCCCCCTATCATCCGTCATTTTGGCAACTCATCACCCAGCCAGGTGAAGCGTTGAAGACGTCGTGCGGTTTTTCCCGGGTTTCTTGTGCCATACTCTTGATATTCCGGACGAATCACTGGGGGAAGCTCGCATGAGAGGGAAACGCATCAGTTCGCCTGCAAAGCGGTATCTGTTTCAAGCCTCATTGCTCCTGTTTCTTTTCGTTTTCATTTTTGAACGGTTTGCGGACGAGATGATCGAGCAAGATTTGTACCAATTCGACTCCGGCATCATCCATTGGGTACAGGGATCGATTACACCACCGCTCACCGGCTTGATGAAGTTCTTTACCTTTCTCGGCTCAACAACCGCCATGATATTCCTCGTCATTCTTACCGTGGCAATCATGATTTGGCGAAAGAAGCGATGGGAAGCTCTGTTCTTCGTCATTGCCACAGGGGGAGGAGCTCTTTTCAACCAGTTGCTGAAATGGATCTTCCAACGTCAAAGGCCTACGCTGCATCGCATCATCGAGGAAACCGGATACAGTTTTCCAAGCGGGCACTCGATGGTTTCCTTTATCTGTTACGGGATGCTGTGGATGTTTCTCTTTCTGTTTTTCCGTGCGGTATGGCCCAAAGTGATGCTTACGTTGCTGGCCGTCGCCCTGATCCTTCTGATCGGCATCAGCCGGATTTATCTGGGCGTTCATTATCCCAGCGACGTGCTCGCCGGTTTTGCCGCAGGAGGGGCGTGGCTCGTGATCTGTTTGATGGGGCTCAGGCTTGTCCTCGAATACAGAAGAGCAAATCCCCAAGAGGACCCGCTCCCTCCTGTTCATTGACGTACCAAAAAAGCGTGCTCCCCGATGGAGGGGACGCACGCCTCTTCGTTATGTTTTCTCGCGTATCCGGTCATACGTGTCGCTCATCGATTCCACCATCTTTTCAGGGTGATGGGACTGACACGTGCGGGTATTCGGAAGTCCTGCTTCTAGCGAACGAGCGCACCACCGGAAATCTTCACGGCTTCACCGACGATGTTGCCTGCTGCATCCGAAAGCAGGAATGCGATGGTATTGGCCACCTCTTCCGGCTGGGTGATGCGGCCGGATGGTATGCTCGCGTTTACCTGCTGCCATCGCTGCTCCAAGCTGACGTTCCCCGCTGCGGCAGTGGCACTGACCACGTCATGCCCCATGTTGGTATCTACGAAACCGGGACAGACGGCATTGACCCGGATTCCATGCCCAATCGCCTCCAGTGCAAGCGCATGCGTGAATCCAATCAGCGCAAATTTGCTTGCGGAGTAAGAAATAGTTCCAGGCAATCCCCTCATACCCGAGAGCGAAGAGACCGTAACAATGCTCCCGTGCCCCGACGCTTTCATGCCTTCATAAACGAGTTGGGTCAAGAGAACCGTGCTCGTGAAGTTAATGCCTATCAACGAATCCATGCTCTCTTGAGTCAGCTCTTCCATCGGCTCGTACTGAAAGGCTCCTGCATTGTTGACCAGAAAGGAAATGGGGCCTCCTTGCCGCACAGCTCCCTCTACCAGTTTCCTCCGTTCGCTTTGATGGGTCAAATCAGCGCGTATCACGTGGACCGTCGACTCCGGAAATTGCTGACGGATTTCTTTGCTCACCGATTCCAGCCTCGATTCATTGCGTCCGCTCAAAGTGATAGCCGCTCCCATGCTCGCCAGCAATTTGGCAGTTGCCGATCCGATGCCACCCGTCGCCCCGGTGATGAGCGCATGCTTCCCTCGAAATGCCGTATTCGAAAAAATCGTCATGGATTGCTCTCCCTTCTACTCCATTTCCGCTAACGCCCGCAAGGCCAGATTGCGGATCACGTTTTCATCCATCGGCGGATTGTGCAATCCAGCACGTACATCGCGATACATCCGCTCCAGCGGCAAAGAACGGGACAGGCTGGCCCCGCCCACGATCCGCATTGCCTTGTCCACGATTGAAATCGCATGGTTCGTCGCCACGTATTTCACCAACCCCAGCTCTGGAATCAGCTTCAGCCGCCCTGCCGGATCGGTATCCCAGCGGTCGGCTATGGCATACATCAGATGACGGGCAACCAGCAGCTCCGATTCCAGGAGGCCAATTTGCTGCTGGACCGTCGGCAGATCGGCGATGGGAGACGGCAGACTGGCAGGATGGTACTGTTTGGCAAAGGAGACGGCGAAATCGCGCGCAGCATGCGCAATCCCCAAATAACAGGCAGGGATATGGAGAAGCCATGCGCTGGCATCACCGGACTCTTTCGGTTTTTGTCCTGCCGCATAGGAACGGATCAAGGCATCGTCCGGAACAAAAGCATTTTCCAAAATCACATCATGACTTCCTGTTGCTCGCATCCCTAGCGTGTTCCATGTCTCCTCGATACGGATGCGATCCGAGGAACGAACCAGAAACTCCCCTATCTGTCCGCTTTCCGCCATGCTGGCCGAGACCAGAAACGTATCGAGGACCGGACTCAGTGTGCTGAAGGTCTTTCTGCCGGAGATGAGCCAGCCTCCGTCCGTTCTCACCGCTGTCGTCTGCGGTATTCCGCCGCGACTCGGACTGCCTGACGACCGCTCTGTCGAGAAATGGTTCAAGAGTGTTCCCTTTTCCACCACCTCTAGGCAAAACGATCGGAACAGTTCCTCAGGCCATGAACGAATCGTCCGGTAGTGCAGCACAAGGCCCATGTGCCAGCCGATCGACAAAGCGGTAGAACCGTCACCGCGTCCCAGTTGCTCTTGGATTAAAAGCAGTTCGTAGAGGGATATCTCGTCACCCCCATACTCGCGGGGGACTGTCAGCTTTACGTACCCCGAGTCCTTCAAATCCTTGAAATTCTCAAAAGGAAAGCTGCCATCCCGATCATGCAGAGGAGCCCTCTTGGCAAAACGCGCTGCCAGTTCAGCTGCTCTATCCACCAATTGCGCTTCCCTTTCGTTGCGAACAAATAAATCATCCCTTTTTTGTATCGTCACATTGTGCCACCTCCTATCTTTTCTTTCCAGCTGCCTGACCTCTCTAGCTGCGTACTTTTGCTCCGAGATAAGCATCCATCAGATTGCCGTTTTGACGAAGCTCCTCCGGGGTTCCCTGCATGACCACCTGCCCGGATTGAATAATATAAGCGCGATGGACATGGCGAAGTGCCAACTCCACGTTTTGTTCGACCAAGAGGATCGTCACGCCATTCTCGTGAATCTCACGGATCAAGCGGAACACGCTTTGCACCATCAGCGGCGCCAAACCCAGCGAGGGCTCATCGAGGATGAGAAAGCTGGGACGTGACATGAGCGCCCGGCCCAAGGCAAGCATTTGCTGCTCGCCCCCGCTCATCAGCCCGGCCCGCTGTTTTTTCCGCTCCCGCAAAATCGGAAAGAGTTGGTAGACTCTCTCAAAATCCGCAGACAAATCCTGGTTCCTATGACGATATCCGCCCAGATGCAGGTTTTCTTCGACAGTGAGATCCCCGAAGACTCTGCGTCCTTCGGGGACGTGGCTAATGCCAATATGCGGAATGCGATCCGGTGCGGTCCTCGTGATGTCCTGACCATGAAACAGGATCTGGCCTTGCCGCGAAGGAACGAGTCCGGATATGCTTTTCATCATGGTAGATTTGCCCGCCCCATTGGCACCGATCAGACCGACAATCTCCCCTTGGTTCACGGTCAGATTGACTCCTCGCACGACATCGCCCGATTCATAGGCGACATGCAAATTTCGCAGTTCAAGCATGGACCTCACCTCCCAGATAAGCTTCCCGGACCAAATCGCTTTGTCGCACTTCATCAGGCGTCCCGTCAAACAGCAATTTGCCATAGTCCAGCACATAGATATGCTCGCACAAGCGCATGATGACATCCATGTCATGCTCGATCAAAAAGACCGTCAGCTGATGCCTTTCCCATACCTGTTCGATCAGGTCGACCAGTTCGTGGCTCTCCTGCGGATTCATCCCCGCTGCCGGTTCATCGAGAAAGAGAATCTGCGGATCTGTCGCGAGGGCGCGCACGATTTCCAGGCGACGTTGATCGCCGTACGAGAGGTGCACCGCCTGACGATCCCGCTGCTCATACAGGGAGAAATCGCGCAATAGCTCGCTGGCCCTCTCCTTTATCCTCTTTTCCGCTGCGCGGTAACGGGATGAACCAAAGATACTCGTCAACAAACCGGTGTCCGCTTGACGATGCAGCCCAGCCATGACGTTTTCCATGACAGTCATCCCTTTGAAAAGGCGAATGTTTTGAAAGGTTCGCGCCACACCGCTGAGTGAAAAATCTTCCGGTTTTTTGCCGGTGAGAGGCTGTCCATTGATCTCAATCGTCCCTTTGGTCGGCTGAATCGCGCCGCTCAGCAAATTGAACAGCGTTGACTTTCCTGCGCCATTGGGACCGATCAGTCCGATGCGCTCTCCTTTTTTCAGCGTGAGAGAGACCTCGTCGACCGCACGAACCCCGCCATAATATTTGCTGATCTGGGACGCTCTCAAAATGATGTCACGTTCCATACCTATATCCCCTCTCGTCGGTGGTTACGCCCTTATCAGGATGCCTTTTTGCCAAGAATCCCTTGCGGACGAAGCAGCAGGATCAGCACCAAAATGACACCGTACAGAAGCATCCGATAATCGGACAGGTCGCGCAGCAGCTCCGGCAGCGTAGAAAGGATAAAGGCGCCGAGCACCGGTCCCATCAGCGTAGACATGCCGCCAACCACGACCATCGCCAAAACCATGAAGGATTCCATCGGACTAAAGGTATCGTAGTTGATAAACGCCATGTAATGAGCAAAGAGGCTTCCAGCCAAACCAGCCAGGCCCGCAGAGAGCGTGAAGCCGAGCACCTTGTAACGCACCACCCGAATCCCGATAGTGGACGCCGCCACTTCGTCTTCGCGAATATAGTTGAATGCCCGCCCGATTGGTGATCGGTACAGACGGGAAAGTCCGAGCAAAACCAGCACCAGGAGAACCAGCACAAAATAATACATCTTCACGTCGCTATCCAGTTCCGCGCCAAACAGGGAAGGGAACGGTACGCCGGGGACGCCATTGGGCCCATTCGTGACGCTCTCCCAGTTCAGCATGATGACTTGCACGACAATTCCGAAGGCGAGCGTCCCCACGGACAAATAGTGCCCTTTTAATTTGAGGATGGGGATCGAGAACAAAAAGCCGATCAAGGCCGTCAGCAAAATAGCCGAGACAAGCCCTCCCAAAAACGGAAGCTCGACGCGAGTCGTCAAGAGAGCTGAAGTATACGCCCCGATCCCGAAGAAAGCGGCATGGCCAGCCGAGACCAGCTTGATTTGTCCGACGAGCATCCCCAGGCTAAGCGCCAAAATCGAAAAGATGCAGGAAATGACCCCGATACGGATCACATACGAGCTGGTAATCACGAAAGGCAGCAAAAGAAAGAGCAGCAGCAGAAGAGCAAGCGCGAGTTTTTTCTTCATAGTTTCTCCTCCACCGACTTCCCGAGAATTCCATTGGGACGAATCAACAGCACACCGATAAGAATCGTCATCGCAATCGCATCTTGATAGGCTACATTCACATACCCTGCGGTAAAGACCTCCAGCACGCCCAGAATCAGTCCGCCAAGGACAGCTCCGGTCATATTGCCTAAGCCGCCCAGCATGGAAGCAGCGAATGCCTTGAGCCCCATCGAAAATCCGAAAGACGGATAGATCGCACCGTACAGAGCGCCCACCAATACGGTCGCTGCCCCTGCAAGCGCGGACCCTACCGCAAAGGTAATCAGAATGATCATGGTCGGCCTGATTCCCATCATGCTGGCGGTTTCCGGATCGATCGCCGTCGCCCGAACCGCACGGCCAGTCCTTGTTTTATACAGCCAGTAGTTAAACAAAAAAACGATGACGACGCACGCAAGCAAAATGACGATGCGCACCCCGCTCATTTGGATCGAGCCCAGCTTGAAGTCGCCGATTCCGCTCTCCAAATGGTAGTTGATTTGCCCTGGCCCCCAGATGAGGATCGCCAGGTTTTGCAGGATCAATGACATTCCGATTCCGCTGATCAAAGGGATAATCTCGTTTGATTTGCGGTACGGACGAAATGCCACTCGTTCCACCCCCATCCCGATAACGGCCGCAATCGCCATCCCGAGCAGGATGGCGATTGGCAGCGGCAGGGACCCGAAACCGAATACAGCAACGGAAATCACGAGATAACCGGAAAACATGAACACATCGCCGTGCGACATATGAAACAGGCGGAGTACGCCGAAAATGAGCGTAAAGCCTAAAGCGATGAGGGCGTAAACCCCTCCGAGCGCAAGCCCGTTTATCAGCTGTTCAAGCACAATCATCTGTAACGCCCCAATCTGCCGTGCGGGCTCTTATTTCGCGATGACAAACTTGCCGTTTTCCACTACCAGGTTGTAGTACGGTTTGTTGATGTCATCCCGTTTGTCGTCAAATTTGATTTCGCCCGTGACAACAGGCAATCCATTGATTTTGGCCATCGCATCGCGGATGCCCTGGCGGGTTGGGCCGCCGTTCTTTATCCCTTCGAGAACAGCCGTGGTGGCATCATACGCAAGTGCATTGAAATAGCCGCCATCGTGAGCATACTTCTGTTTGAAATCGGCAACAAACTTTTTCACGCGCTCGTTATCCGCTTCCGGATAGAACAGGGAGTCCAAGCGAACACCTTCCACCACATCTTTCGCTTGCAGGAAACCGTCGGATGCGAATGGAGACGCGCCCATGAATTCTGCCTGGATGCCCATTTCCTTCGCTTGCTTGATGATGAGGACGCCTTCGTTGTACAGGCTGCCCAGGTAAATCAGATCAGGGTTCAAGCCCTTCACTTTTGTCAGAGCCGCTGTGTAGTCAATGCTTTGTCCAGGCGGGTACGACTCATAGCCGACCACGTTTGCCCCGAATTCCTCCGCGTATTTTTTAAAGCTGGTCGCATTTGATTTGCCCCAATCCGAATTTACATAGAGCACTGCAATGTTTTTGTGCTTCAGCTTGTTGACTGCGTAATCCGCGAGGTTTTTCCCTTCGAGATCCTGGGTGGTGGAGCTGCGGAAAATCCACTCGTTCTCTTTCTTCGTGATATCAGGGTGCGATGCCGTCGGCGTGATCATCGGCACCTTGCTGCGGTTGTAAATCGGGATCCCGGCAAAGGTAGCAGAACTGCTCCAATGTCCGATCACCGCCACGACACTTTCATCCGATGAAAGCTTTTGGGCTACGTTTGCCGCTTCCTTGGGGTCGTTTTTGTCATCGCCCAGGACAATCTTGACTTTCCGGCCCTCATATCCGCCTTTTTCATTGAACTGTGAAACAGCCAGCTCAGCACCTTCTTGGAAGGCTTTGCCGTATTCGGCGCCGTCACCGCTCATGGGACCCGCAACGGCAATGACAATGTCGCCTTTATCGCTGCTGCCTCCCTGTCCGCTTCCGGTATCGCTTGCTGCTTTCTGTGAGCCGCATCCTGCCAGCACCAGCAGAGACAATGCGACGAGTGCAGACGATGCAAAAGGCCATTTCTTTTTCATTGGTTTCTCCCCCAGATGGTTGTAAATAGTTTGATGGTTGGATTAAATTCGTCGGCTTACTGCGTGCTGTATAGCGCTCTGCCCACCGCTATTTTTTGTCCCGCATCATTTTCCACCACAATGTCGCTGATGCCCAGCGTACGGCCATTTTTGACGATGGTTGCCGTCGCGATGAGGTCCTCCTTGCGCCCCGGACGCAAGTAATCGACCCGCAAATCCACCGTCGGAAGTCCTCTTCCATGTACGCTGATGAGGGCAAAGTCACCGGCAATATCGATCAGTGAGGCAATCACGCCGCCGTGGATATAGCTGTCCGCCTCATCTCCCAAGAGCTCTTCGCGGAATGGCAGCCTGAGCTTGACATACCCTTCCTCCACTGCCTCCAGTGAAAGTTGGAGAAATTGATGGTAACGCGGACGCTGCAAGATCTGGAGAAATCGTTCACGATCCACTGACATGGCGGTCCCCCCTTTCTTCTGCGATCATCTCTACGAGTGCTGCCTTGTTGATCTTGCCTGTGCCATTGAGCGGCATTTCGTCGAGAAACACCACTTGGCGGGGATGGCTGTATGCCGGACCGTTCCGGATGTAATACTCTTTAACGGACTGTTCCGTTAAAGTAGACAGTCGTACCGTTTTTACAAAGGCGACCGGCACCTTCCCTTTCATCTCATGGGCAATGGCCACTACGCATACGTCCTCAATTTCGGGGTGGCGCAGCAAAATGTTTTCGATTTCCTTGGGGTACGCGTTTTCCCCGCCGATGATCATCATGTCGTCTTTGCGGCCCACGATGTAGCCGTATCCATCCTCGTCCAATCGCACCAGATCGCCGGTTTTCAGCCAGCCATCCTCTGAAATGCGCTCCCTGGACAACTGAGGCAAATTCCAATACCCTTTCGCTACCCCAGGGTTTTTGACCCAGAGCTCTCCCACTTCGCCGGCTGGCAGCACCCGGTTAGACCCATCCGTGCTGACGACCCTGACTTCGCTATCCGGAAGCGGCAACCCGGCGGAGCCTTGCTTGTGGATGCCCCATCTCGGCGATACAAGTACCTGTGGTCCGCCCTCCGTCAAGCCGTATGCCTCCAGGATCGCGACACCCAATCGCTCCCGCAGCTCGGATACGAGCTCAGGTGGCACTTCCGAGGAACCGCAAATGATGAAACGCAGGGACGATAAATCGTAACGCGGCTCTTCCTTTACATGGGCGAGCAGCATCTTGTACATGGCCGGAACGCCTGTCGTATAAGTGCATCGGTGTTGATGAATTGCGGCCGCCACCTCCGCCGGTTCAAATCGAGGGAGAATCACCATGGACGCCCCGGCCATCAGGACTGGTTTCACCGCGTTGATCATGGCGTTTTTGTGGTACATCGGCACGGCTACCAGTGCACGGTCATCCCGGTCCAGCATGATCACTTTGCGATTGGTATCGGCATTCCACCATTGCCCGCCGTGTGTCAGCATGCAGCCCTTGGGGTTCCCCGTCGAACCGGATGTGTAAATCAACAGGCACAGATCGTCGCTTGCCATTGGTACGATCGAAAGCGAGACGGGCATGTGTGCCACCAATCGGTCATAGCTGTGAGCAAAGGGAAACGACCGGGTATCGCTAGCTGCAAACAAATGATCGAGCGCTGTCGCATCCGTCAATTCTGCCGCTTTTTCCGCCATCGTCTCATGGAATACGAGGACCTTTGCTCCGCTATCACGCAGAATATAGGTCAAAGCTTCATTTCCCAGCTTGATGTTCAACGGCAATGGCACAGCGCCGATTCGCATCAAGCCGAAGCAGATTTCCAGGTAGCGAATATCGTTTGGGAACAGAATCGCGACACGATCTCCCTTTCGGACGCCATATCGCTGAAACAGCTGTCCCGCTTGATTCATTCGTTGATCAAGCTGGCGGTAGGTCAATTCGATCCCTTCCGAAATGACTGCTGTCTTGTCAGGGGACAAAAGCATGGCCTCGTACGTCAGTTCTCCAAAGTTTCCAGAAGGGGTACTCACGGCGTGACAATCACCTTCCCAAAGATTTCACGCTCTTCGATGACGCGATGCGCTTCCCGAATCTCTTCCAAAGGAAGGATGCGGTCGATTACAGGGATCAGTTTTTTGGAGCGTACGAGGGAGAGCAGCTGTTCCAAATCGCTTCTTTCCCACCCGTTAGAGCCCAGAAGCGCCAGCTCACGGACCCATACGTAGCGCAGGTCGGTCGCTGCTTCAAATCCGGTGGTCGCCCCGCACGTCAGGACGCGACCGCCCTTTTTCGTCGCCAGTATGCTTTTGGGCCATGTGTCTTTTCCGGTGTAATCGACGACCACGTCGACCCCTTTCTTGCCGCTGATCCGCCACGCTTCCTTCGAGAAATCTTCTTTGTTGTAGTTGATCACGTAATCCGCGCCGAGCTGCTTCAATTTCTCCAGCTTTTCATCCGAGCCCGCCGCTGCAATCACCGTCGCGCCGGCCAGTTTGGCGATCTGTACGGCAGCCGTTCCAACCCCGCCGCTGGCGCCCAGAATCAAAACGGTTTCATTCAGCTTGATCTGTCCTCTCGTGATTAGCATCCGCCATGCCGTGCCGTACGCGATCGGCAAAGCCGCAGCCTCTTCAAAGGAGACGTCTTCCGGCAGCGGGATGCAATTGACCGCAGGAACTTTGACATATTCAGCCAAGCCGCCGGTAAAGTCCTCACCCAATGCCTGGCCGTGCACGAGCGGGTCGATCAGCACGCGGTCGCCTACCTTCACATTCGTCACATCGGCCCCGACCTCTGCGATCACGCCGGATACGTCACCGCCAGAAATATGCGGCAATTCGAGATGCCTGCCCGGAATGCCCCGTCGAACAAAAATATCCAAGTGATTGAGCCCGCATGCTTTCACGGAAATAATCACTTCGCCTGACGCCGGCTCTGGCTTTGGATACTCTCCTACCTGCAAGTTGCTGCGATCTCCGTGCTGTACAATCAGCGCTGCTTTCATTCTCCATGTCCCCTCTCGTCATTCGCTATCGATTTGCATTCATAGGTGGCTCCAAACAAGTGGATGCTGCGGTCTCGGGTAGACCCGATCGCTTCAAGAGCGAATGGTGTTTCTCCCTGTGTATCGAGAATCTCCGTCACTGCTCCATTACCTGTCGGACTGCAAAACACCAGATTTCCCCCTGGCAGCTGAAGCGTTTTGCATGCCGCATGCAAGCTCTCATCGTGATATGTCTCACCAGCCTCCAAGCCAAACCAGTTGCTCCATTGCTGCACACAGCGGTCAAGATCTTTCACAGCAAACTTCACCGCCCCAAGAGAAAGCTGCCCAATCGAATGCGGCGCAATGACGCCGCGCTCTTGTAAATCCATCCGTCTCTCTGCATCCGATTCCCCCCATTGGATGAAAAAGGGAAGCGAAAGCGCAGAATCTTCTGACTCGACAAACAGCATCGACCATTCCAGATGCTTGCCATCCGGACGAACGCGGCTGCCTAGAAATGGTCCGATCACGTGAAGCCCCCGCTCCTTCAGTTGGCTGGCAGTACGCACAATATCTTTTGTCCGCAAAGCGATCCGGGCAAACCCCTCCTGATTCGGCAGACGCCTCGCGCTATCGCGAACAAGCAGGTTTTCCTGCTCCGCTTCCGCCAGCGTCCGATTAAAAATGCCTAGAAACTCGATATAGCTCAAATCAAAGTAACAAAGTGAGTTGTAGGTCCCCCAGTTGGCATGCCGCCCGCCCTCAAGCGCATGAAGACCATGTGCCCGAAAATGTGCAGCCGCTTCAACAGGATCTTGAACCAGATGAACAATATGGTCAAAAGCGAGTTCCATTCCGTCACCTCCCGTTTCTTTTTTCATCAGTCCGCTAATTACTTATAAATCCTACCCGATTAATAGGTTTTCGTCAATTCAAATCAAATCTTCTTTTGCAATCTTTTGTCATATTCCGATATTTTTCTATTAAATTTGCAGATTCTTGTCGAATTAACACGGGTTAAAAGCCCCGAAAAAAAAAAAAAGCAGCGGCATCTGCGAACTCAACATAAAGTCCCAGACACCGCTGAAAGGCAGCTCAGATCAACTGATTATTTCATATGGTTGGCTATACTTGAACGACGGCAGGCGTCTCTTCTATGTATCTACCTTTCGCCTGCTGCTTTTCCTCGGCAATGGTAGCAGCTTTTCCACAAAGGGAAAGGACGTGTAACATGCAAAGGAGCTCAAAATCCAAGCCGCTTTTTCAGCTCCTTGACGACGTTGCGGCTCACGGGAATTTCCGTGCGCCGATTGTCCTGCATGACCAGGTGGATCGATCCCTTGAACCACGGTACGAGCTCAGCGGTTTTCGAAAGGTTGACGATATAAGCCCGATGGGTCCGAAAGAAGTGCTTGGGCGACAAGCGGCTCTCCAGCTCCTGCAGCGTGAAGGAGGTCGCATACTTTTCGCCCGCGGTATAAATGCTGGCATAGCGGCCATCCAACGTGGCGTATACGATGTCACCCGGGTCGATCAGCATGATCTTGCCGTTTTTCTCCACGGGGATCCGGCGCGGCTGCTGGTCCTCCAGGAAGTTTTGCAGGAGCGCTTGCAGCTGTTCCTCGAGAAGGGGAGCCGCCTGCGGTGGATCGGCGGCCCGGAGCAGTTTTCGCACGCGGTTCACCGTTTTTTCCAGACGGGTCTCGCTGAACGGCTTGACGATGTAATCGATGGCATCGGTCTCATAGGCGCGAACGGCGTGAATTTCGTACGCGCTGGCAAAAATGATGACCGGCGGCTTCACCATCGATTCCAAGAGCTCCTGGCCGACGTCCACGCCGTCCCGGTCCTGCAGGTGGATGTCCAGAAAAACGGCATCCGGCATGAGCTGCAGCACCGAGTCAATCGCTTCCTCCCCGCTTCCTGCCTCTCCGATCACCGACACGTCGGGAAATTGCTCCAGCAAATACCGCAGCTCCAGACGGGCAGGCGCTTCATCATCCACGATGAACACTTTTAGCATCGGCATTCACTCCTACTGGCAATGTGATGACACAGGTCGTTCCTTCGCCCGGTACGCTTTCGATGACAATTCCGTACGGTTGGCCGTATACCGATTGCAGACGGCTCTTCACATTGGACAAGCCGATCCCGGACAGCCGCCTCTTGCCTTCAGTCCGATCCTGTGCGGGGACAAAAGGATCCTTGTCCATCCCCACGCCGTCGTCCGCGACCGTCAGCTCCAGCGTTCGTCCATCCGTGCGCCTGGCCCTGATCGCGACCGTTCCCCCCTCGCGTTTCGGCAAAAGCCCGTGCTTGACGGCATTCTCGACCAATGGCTGCAGGATCAAGCCCGGTACGACAAACCGCTCCACCCCGGCTTCGATGTCGTACTTCACCTGCAGCTTTTCTCCGAAGCGCGCGCGCTCGATCGCCAGGTACGCCTCGATGTGCTCGAGCTCCTCCGCCAGGCTCACGTAGCCGCCGGAGTCGTGCAGGTTGCGGCGGAAGTACTCCCCCAGGTGGATGAGCAGCTCGCGCGCTTGCTCGGGACGGAAGCGAATGAACGAGACGATCGTATTTAGGGCGTTGAACAAAAAGTGCGGGTTGATCTGCGCATGCAATGCCTTGATCTCCGCGTCCGCCAGCAGCCGTGACTGCTTCTCCAGCTCCGCCAGCTCGAGCTGTGTCGAGATGAGGTTGCCGAGTCCTCGGACGAGCTCCAGATCGACGGCGGACAGCTTGCGGGAGCGATCCTGGTACAGCTTCAGGACCCCGGCGACCTCGCGCCTGCGCATCAGCGGCACGAGGATGGCATAGCGCAAGGGGCAGTTGGACTCCTTGCAGCCGATTTCGTCCCGGCTCTTGGCGATCATCAGCTCACGGGTGTCCAGCACCGCTTGCGTCGCTTTGGTCGTGATCCCCTCGCCCACCACATGATGGGACGAGCCCGCTCCGACATGGGCCAGGACGGTCTTCGTATCCGTGATCGCCACGGCTGCCACGCGCGTCGTGCGCAAGATTTCTTCCGCGACCTTCCGCGCCGAATCAAAGGTCAGGCCTTCCCGCAAATACGAGAGAGTCTTGTCCGCGACCTGCATCGTCCTCTGTGCCTGCAGTGCGCCGATCCGGTCCTCCTCTTTTTTGACTAAATCGATAATGATGACCAGGATGGCGATCCCGAGCGAATTCACGACGGACATCGGGATGCTGATGAACTGCACGAGCGCCAGCGCATCGGCGTAAGGGCGGGCGACCAGCAAAATGATTCCCATCTGCATCCACTCTGCGAAAAATCCGACGCACAGAGCGGTCCTCCAGCCGATTTCCTGCTGGCGGTTGCGCTGAAACTGGTAGATCAAGCCCGCGATCAAGCCTTCGCTGATCGTGGAAATAGCGCACGCCAGATCCGTAAAGCCCCCGAGAGAATAGCGGTGGATGCCCGCAACAAGGCCGGTCAAAAGGCCGACCCACGGCCCTGCCAGGAGACCCGCCACCACTGTGCCGATGACCCGCGAGTTGGCGATGGCATCCTGGTACCAGATGCCGTTGTAGGTACCCAAAATGGAAATCGCGGAGAAGATCAGCACCATGACGGCCTTTTCCCTCCACGTAGCCTGCTGGTTCAAAATGCTGCGAAAAGCGCGGACGCGCGTAAACAACAAGGCAGCGACGATAAGGACAGCCGTCCGCTCCGCCAGCGGCATCATCAAGCCTAGATCCACGGGTCTTCCCCCCTGCTGTAAAAGCGTTTTCTTTTCCTTATTATGGGCGGTAGCGAAAGTTCCGGTCAACACTTGCCTGAAAATTGAAACACCCATCCCAAAGAAAAAAGCGAATGGCCTGCACCATCGCTTTTCCGCTTACAAGACTCGATTTAAAAACTCTCGGGTACGCTCTTCCTTCGGCTGGTTGAAGATCTCCTGCGGCGGCGCCAGCTCGATGATCCTCCCCTGATTCATGAACGCGACGAAGTCCGCTACATCCCGGGCGAAGCCCATCTCATGCGTCACGATGATCATGGTCATCCCTTCCTTGGCGAGCTGCTTCATCGTCTCCAGCACCTCTCCCACCAGCTCGGGATCGAGAGCGGAAGTAGGCTCGTCAAACAGCATGACGTCCGGTTTCATCGCCAGCGACCGCGCAATCGCGACCCGCTGCTTCTGGCCCCCGGAGAGGCTGGCGGGGTAGACTCCCGCTTTGTCTTCCAGCCCTACCTTTCGCAACAGCTGGATGGCCTCGCTTTGCAGCTCCTCTTTATTCGGCTTCCGTACCACCAGCGGGGCCTCCATGATGTTCTCCAGAACGGTTTTGTGGGGAAACAGGTTGAAGTGCTGAAACACCATGCCTACCTTCTGGCGCACACGGGTCAGGTCGTCCTTCTTCGGATCGATCGCCCTCCCTTCGAGGAAGATCTCTCCCCCGTCCTTGATTTCCAAAAAATTGATGCACCGGATGAGCGTGCTTTTCCCCGATCCGCTGGCGCCGATCAGCACGGCCACTTCGCCCTTGTTCACTGTCAGGCTTACGTCCTTCAGCACCTCCTGGTTCCCGAAGCTTTTCCTCAGATTTTGCACGCGAATCATTTCCTGCTTCATCGTACGCCCCTCCCCTCTTTCTAGTCCCCTTTGGCCATGCGGCGCTCCATCCTCTCGACGACATACGTAAAGAGCATCACGATCACCAAATAATAGAGAGCCACGATCAAAAAGAACGTCATCTCATCGAACGTCTCCGCGGACAGGCGGCGTGCCATGGAGAACAGTTCATCCATGGCGATAAAAGCGGCAAGCGACGACTCCTTGAGCGACAAGATGAATTGGTTGCCAAGCGGCGGCACCGACCTCTTCAGCGCTTGAGGCAAAATGATGCGGCGCATCGTCTGTGCGGAAGACATCCCGAGAGAAAGACCCGCTTCCATTTGCCCCTTGTCGATGGATTGGATCGCTCCGCGGAAAATCTCGGCGATGTACGCCCCGCTGTGCACGGCCAAGGCAAGCGCGGCCGACCAAAACTGGCCGAGGTCGATCACTTTGTAAAAACCGAAATAGAGCACAAAGATTTGTACGATCAAGGGAGTCCCCCGAATGACAGTGATGTACAAATTGGCCAGGAAGCTCCCGCCCGGAAGCTTGGAGACCTTCAACAGCGCCACGAGCAGACCGATCACCGTCCCGGCCACGACGGACGCGATGGTAAGCTGAAAGGTCAGGAGCAACGGCTTCATGAACAACGGCAGGGTGCGAAACAACTCTTCTATGACGTGAGCAATGCTGGGCACTCTATGCCCCCCTCGCTTGTAGTGGTATCAGCCTGCCCAGCCCCGATCATGCTCGGCAGGCCGTGGTCGTGTGGTTTCCGGCGCTAGTCCTTTTTGCTGATATCGCGGTTGAAGTATTTTTGGCTGAGCGTAAGGTACGTCCCGTCTTCATGGATTTGCTTGAGCGCTTCATTGATCTTGGCCAAAAGCTCCGTGTTTCCTTTGCGGACCGCAATGCCGTGCTGCACCTCAGTCAGCGCCGCGCCGCTTTTTTTGATTTTCAGGCCTTGCTGAATCGCGATTTCGCCGACGACGCTGTCCGTGATCACGACGTCGTGCTTTCCCTGCTCCAGCGCACGCAGGGCCGTCACATCGCTGTCGTAGGTCTTGATGTTGTCCGTGTATTCGCGTGCCATCTTTTCGTGGGTCGTACCCAGGGCTACCGCCACTTCCTTGCCTTTCAGCTGCTCCAGTGTTTCAATCGAGCCGTCCGGGCGGGTAAAGAGCTGCCCGCCCGACAGGTAGTAGGGGTCGGCGAAATCCACCTGCTGTCTGCGCTCTTCCGTGATGGCATGACTGGCAATGGCAGCGTCGTATCGGCCTTCTTTTACGCCTGCGATAATGCCGGAGAAGGGAGACGTCACCGGTTTCGGCTGAAGATTCAGACGTTTCGCGATCTCATTGCCGATCTCGATGTCAAAGCCCGTCAGTTGCCCGTCCTTGAAATAGCTGAACGGCTGGTATTCACCGGACGCGGCAAAAGTGAACACGCCTGCTTCCTTGGTCATTGCGGCAGCGTTCCCCGCAGGAGCGTCCCCCTGTCCGGCGCTTCCTCCCGCAGGCGCCGACTGGGCACATCCCGTCGCAAAAAGCGCTACCGACAATAGCAACATCCAAATAGACCCTACTGTTTTTTTCATCTCGATTCCCCCTTGTTTTCCCGATAGAGCAAGCCTTGCAACCGCTTGTCATTCACAATGGTTTTGTTCCTATCCACCTCCTTCCACGCCCGGACAGCTAGTCCGGCAATTGAAGATGCTCGGATATTTGCAGAGTGGCCCCCGTCTTTGCGATGACGTCCTCCAGCGTATACGGGTACATGACTTCGGTTAGCACGAGGCCTCCCGCTGTCGTCCGGATCACCGCCCTCTCGGTAATGATCATATCGGCGCATCTCCTGGCTGTGAGAGGCAGCGTGCATTCGGTCACAATTTTGGGTTCCCCCGCTTCGTTCAGATGGCTCATCAAGACGATCACTTTCCTGGCACAATACGCGAGCTCCAGACCTCCTCCGATTCCGTAGATGCGCTTCCCCGGCACGATCCAGTTGGCGAGATCCCCTCGGCGGCTCACCTGCAGGCTGCCGAGGAACGCGACATCCAGCTTTCCCCTGCGGATGATGCCATACGCGACGGACGTATCGAAAAGCGAAGCCCCCGGTACGAGCGAGACAGGGGCGCCGCCAGCGTTCGTGAGGTGGGCGTCCTCCTCCCCTTTGACGGGGGTAGGCCCCAGACCGAGAATGCCGTTGACCGAGTGGAACATGACACCCCACTCGGACGGAATAAAATCAGCGACCAGTTCGGGGATCCCGATGCCGAGATTCACGGTCATGCCTGGCTCGACTTCCTTCGCGGCGCGGCGCGCGATCATATACCGCTCGTCCATGCCAAGTCCCATCACCCCTCACCTCCAGCGCTCTTTACGACGTAATCCACGAAAACGCCCGGTGTCGCAATGTGCTCCGGGTCCAGTTCGCCCACAGGAACGATTTCCTCCGCTTCGACGATCGTCATGTCGGCGGCCATGGCGACCAGCGGATTCAGGTTTCGGGCCGACTTTTCGTACTGCAGATTGCCGTAGGTGTCCGCCCGTCTGGCATAGACGATGCCGATTTGCGCTGTAATCGCAGGCTCCACGAGATAGCGCCTTTCCCCTGCCTGGATGACCATGCTATCTCCTTCCGTTTCCCTTGGCCGGTATTCTTCTACAAGAATGCCGGCCAAGCCGACCCCGCCCGATCGAATTTTTTCTGCCAGGATGCCTTGTGGGTAGAAGGTCACATCGAGCTGACCGGCCATCATCCGTCTACCTGCTTCGGGATTCGAGCCCATATGGGTGGTCACCAGCTTTTTGACGCTTCCCGAGTTGATGAGCCGGCCGATGCCCCAGTCGGGAAAACCGGCGTCGTTTCCGATGAGCGTCAGATCCTGGACTCCTTTTTGCAAGAGAAAGTCGATCAAGAGAAGGGGCGATCCGACTCCTCCGAAGCCGCCGTACAAGATTTCGCTTCCGTCCCGTACATGCTGCATCGCCGTTTCTAACGAGACCCATTTTGATAGCATCGTTGCCAATCCTGTTCTCTCACTTTGTCTGTTTTTTTCGTTCTGTCGATTACCAAAAGCAAAATCCGTGCCACTGATGAAAGCGTCGATTTGCCAGTAGCCGCTCCTCCAAAGCAGCAGTGTGAATCGAATCCGATTCGACCGAATGCGGAGCTTGCCAAACAGGACCGGCTTTTCGGCCGATTCGATCCCGATTCACTTGTTGACGATAGCGATTCACTTTACAATGGGAGGAATATTTTTACATCCAATGAAAAATGGAGGGTAGAGGAAATGGAAAAGGATGCCCAAATCATCGCCTATTTCAAGACAAGCCAGCTGATTGCCATCTTCAATACGCTGGCCGACGGGATTTACATCTCAGATGCGCAAGGCACGACACTTTGGCTCAACGACGCGAGCGAAAACTTGTGCGGCTTTCCGAAAGCGGAGCTCATCGGCCGCAATGTCGCCGACTTGGAAGCCATGGGGGTGTACAAGCCTTCTGTTACTCGCCTGGTCATGGAGACGGGAAAACCGACTACCACCATCCAGCTCGTCAACAAGAAAGGAAAATTTCTCGTGACGGGCCATATCATCCCGGATGAGGAAGGCAAACCGGAGCTGATCGTCGCTCACTCCCGCGACATTACGGAAGCGGCCCGTGCAAGCTCGCAGCTGGAGGAAACCGTGTCGCTCCTGCAGCGATACAGCGAAGAGCTCCGGCTCATAAAGCGCGAAGCCCATCAAAGCCTCTCGCATGCGCTGATCGGCAGCAGCCGTTCCTTTCTCGCGCTTTTGGAGCTCGTCAAAAAAGTCGCGGTCGTCGATACCACGGTGCTCATTACGGGGGAGACCGGGGTAGGAAAGAGCTTTCTCGCCGAGCATATTCACCAGCTAAGCGACCGATGTGGGGGGCCCTTTGTCCACGTCAACTGCAGCGCCATCCCCGAAACGCTCATCGAATCCGAGCTGTTCGGCTACCACAAAGGGGCGTTCACAGGTGCCAGCCATTCCGGGAAGATGGGGCTCGTCAAAATGGCGGACAAGGGGACGCTTTTCCTCGACGAAATCAGCGACCTTCCTTACCACCTGCAATCCAAGCTGCTGCTGCTCTTGCAAAACAAAACATTCATGCCCATCGGAGGGACGAAGACCTATACAGCCGACGTCCGGATCATTGCGGCCACCAACGCCAGCCTGCTCGAGCTCGTCAAAATCGGAAAATTCAGGCACGACCTGTATTACCGCCTCAACGTCCTGCCCATTCACGTACCGCCGATGCGGGAGCGAAAGGAAGACATTTTCCCGCTCGCGCACCATTACTTGCAGACCTTTAACGCCAAACACCGCCAAAGGCGCCGCTTCAGTACGGAAGCCCTCGACGCCCTGCATCATTACGACTGGCCCGGGAACGTCCGGGAGCTGGAAAATATGGTCGAGCGCATCGTCATTACCGCCAAAGAGGATGAGATTCAGATCGCGGATTTGCCGGAGGAGCTCAGGGGCATTCACGACCTGGGGGAGAGCCCGTGGCCGCTGCCAGGAAAAGGTTCTTTGATAGAACGGATGGAAATCATTGAGCAAGAGATCATTCTCAAGGCTCTGCATACGCATAAAAGCACCCGCAAAGCCGCGTCCGCGCTCGGCATCACGCAATCGCTGCTGATGCGCCGGATCAAAAAGTACGGAATTAAGCTCGACGGCCGCTCTGCGGAGTCGTGATCCCTGCCACTCCCCACACCAAAACAAACCCATCAACCGCTTCCGCAGCCGATGGGTTTGCCTCTCGTTACCCTATTGATTTACAAGTTTCCCCGACGCGCCTGCTCCCGCTCCAGCGCCTCGAACAGCGCCTTGAAGTTGCCGTTGCCAAAGCCGCGCGCCCCTTTGCGCTGGATGATTTCCACGAACAGCGTCGGACGGTCGACGATCGGCTTGCTGAACAGCTGCAGCAGGTATCCCTCGTCGTCGCGGTCCACCAGGACGCCCAGTTTTTTCAGCGCCTCGATGTCTTCATCAATCTCCCCTACCCGCTCTTTCAAATCTTCGTAGTACGTATCCGGCACGGAGAGGAAGTCCACGCCGTTTGCTTGCAGCTTGCTCACAGTGCTGATGATGTCCCCCGTCAAAATCGCGATGTGCTGCACGCCCGGCCCGTGGTAGAACTCGAGAAACTCCTGGATTTGCGATTTGCGCCGCCCTTCCGCCGGCTCGTTGATCGGAAACTTGATCCGGCCCGTACCGCTCTGCATGACCTTGGACATCAAGGCGGAGTACTCGGTGGAGATGTCGTCGTCGCTAAAGTTTTGCACGGCAGTGAAGCCCATCACCTTCTGGTAGTAGGACACCCATTCATCCATTACTTCCACGTTGCCGACGATGTGGTCGATGCCAATCATTCCCGTTCCCTCGCTCTTGACCGGCGATGCAAAAGCGGTGAAGCCGGGGAGGAACGGTCCGTTGTAGCTCTTCCGCTCGATGAAGGAATGAACGTTGTCTCCGTACGTACCGATGACGGCCTTCTTGACGGTCCCATGCTCATCCGCGTACTCTGTCGGCTCCATAATCGGAATGGCTCCGCGGGATACGGCTTCCCGGTATGCCTGCTCGCAGTCGTCAACCCGCAGCGCGACATCCTTGACGCCATCCCCGTGCTTCTTCACGAATTCGGCGATCGGGCTGTCCGGCGTGAGCGCCCCGCTGATCACAAATGTCATGTGATTTTGCTTGAGAACATAGGAGACTTTTTCCCGCGATCCTGTTTCCAGCCCTGCGTAGGCGACAGGTTCGAAGCCAAATGCCTTGGCGAAGTAGTGCATCGTCTGCTTCGCGTTTCCTACGTAAAATTCCAGGTAGTCCCAGTCCTGAATCGGGAAGAAATCGGTGTTGCCCATTGTTACCCCTCCGTTTTTCACAAATGGAATTGTCCCTTTTTTTGGATGATTGGGATTATTTTGTCGTTACCTTGAGAGTACATTGGAAACGCTTACTCGTGCAAGAACACGGAATAACGCGAAAACGCACAGACGCTTTCATTGGATAAAGTACGCAATCGAGCGTTTGCTTGGTACAATATGGATACCCAAACGGGCAAGAAAGGGGCAGTCCAACCATGAGCGAATGGAGTACAAAAGCTGCGGAGCAATGGGACCAATTTGCTTCAGACTGGCATTCGAACAGCGATACTATGTGGGAAAAAGGAAGTCGGCGTACCATCCTGCCTTTTTTTGAGCGCCAAGTGTCGCCTGCAGACGGTCCCATTCTCGATGCAGGCTGTGCGGATGGCTACGCAAGCTGCAAGCTGGCCACCCTTGGATACAACGTTGAAGGGGTAGACATTGCCGGGGAAATGATTCGCCTTGCCAATGACCGGGCAAAACAGGCCGGGTTGGCTATTCCCTTCCAGACCGGGGATATCAGCCGATTGCCTTTTGCGGATGACACGTTCGCCGGCGTCCTGTCCATCAACGTAGTCGAATTCACTCCGTCTCCACTGAAGGCGATTCGCGAGCTTCGGCGTGTGCTTATACCCGGAGGAGTTCTTGTGCTCGGCATCCTGGGGCCGACGGCTGGTCCCCGCGCTCACAGCTACCGCCGTTTGTACGACGAACAGACGATCCAAAACACGATGATGCCATGGGAAGCCAAACAGCTCGCTACGGAAAACGGCTTTCAGCTTCTGGAGGAAGAGCCTGTCTACAAGGAAGGCGTGACACCTGACATCGCGGGCCGCCTTCGGGTGGAGCTGCGCGAGGCTGTCAGCTTTTTGACCGTGTTTGCTCTCCAAAAAGTCGAAGCCTGACCGCTCACCCGCCAGGCCGAGCGCAGGATCGCAATCCGGAAGAAAATTTTCCCTTTTTATAGCAAAATATGCAAAACATGTATTCGAACCTCCCTTTCGGAAAAACAGGCGGCCGCATGATAGAGTGCTGCCTCCCACACAAGAAAAGGGCAGCCTTCTCGTCATCGTATGACGTGAGACTGCCCTTTTTGGCGCACTTCGATTTAATTCGCCGGAAGATACGCTACATTGTTTTGTTTCATCCAGGCCAGTTTGCTCTCAATCAGCCTGGTGATCGTCGGCTCCTCGATGCCGTGCAGAAGGACGTAGAGTCGCTGTGTTTCCAGCAGGTCATTGTAGGTCAGGTACGGGTAATCCGCCCTCCCGAAGCTGCCGTCCGGGAAATAGGCGTAGTGCAGGTCGCCGTTGGCCAAGATCCATTTGCTTCCCAGATTGATGACCCCCGCAAGCATGATGTCTGCCAGGTCCTTATCAGTAGGATTGCCAAATTGCAAATAGCTGGCATACAGGAAGTTGATTTCGGCGAGCTGGTGATTGAGGGACACATGGGTCTGCGCATCCCGGCCGACGGAGGCGTAGTCTGCCACCAGCCACCCTGGCGTGAGTCCTTCCACGACGTAGTGATTGCCCACGGCATGCTGCTGGAAAAAAGCAGCGTATTTTTGTGCCGAACCGCAAAAGTCCGCTTCCTGGTATTGCACGCAGCCTTTGAGCATCAGATCCGCCGCGCCTGTATTGAAACGCGTATCGTAAAAGCCTTCGGGAATTCCGTAGTCTCCGCTCAGCCATTGAGAACGGGGCAATGACTTCCAGTACCCTGTCTGTTCTTGCTGTTTCAGGCTCGCCTTCAGCATCACATAGCCCATATTGTGCGCCGCGTCGCTCCCTCCTGTGTAGAGGAATGAGCGCAGTACATAGTTTTCCGGAATGCGCCAGTAGGAGGTTTCGGTGTACGGCTCATAGGTCGAAGGGCTTTTGTAGTAGTAGCCGTCGTACAGCCACTTGGCATTGTCCGTCACATCCAGCGTGAGCCAAATTTTGTCCAGGGACTCTTTTCCCCAGGCCACGAGCGGCTCAGCCGATTCCAGCGCCCACATCTCGCTGACATGGCCGGCTCTCACGGGCAAATCGATTTGCAATTCGTAGCCGTAGGCCGACCTTTTCACGTAGACGGACGGGGCCAGCTCCCGTTTTTCGTCAATCGTCCCTCTTCCGACAGGAACGTAGACGATCGGTTTTCCCAGCCAAATCGTCTTGCCGGCGGTCTCGATAAAACCGGAGGCTGGCGGCAATGCCTGGACGTCACGCAGGTTCACGGAAGCCCAATACGGCTGCCGCGACTCCGACAACGCCCGATAGCGAAAGGTGACATCCTGCCCTTTGATGGGAACGGTGATCCGGTACGGCTTCTCGGTTTGTTTCGCTGTAATTTGGTGGATCCAATAAAAATCGCCGTCGCCAAACGTGTATTGCTGCTTCTTGTGAATCCCGCCTTTCACCGAATCGGTGCTCTCCTTCTCGATCGGCTTTGTCCAAGGGTTCGGGCTGGCAATCGCGTCGATATCTCCCGAAAATAGAGCGGTGACTGCGGCGATAAACAAGATGAGAATAATGCGTCCTCGCTTGATCATGTCATCCCCCTGTTCATCGATTCTTTTCTTGCGGATGTGCCCCAGACCCAAAAACGTCCTTCACCTGTATGACTGGGGTGAAGGACGTTTTGTTACAGCCGCCATGCTAATTATAGTAATTTTCTAACAATTTTACCGTTTTGTAACCATTTCTCTTCGCTGATCCTTTATAATGGTTGGATTTTGATCGTGTCACTGCCCTATTCCGCTTCAAGGATGAGCGAACGCGTTTTAGAGAAAGGTTGTCCATGGTGGATCAGGATCAAGGTCGGAGAAGCTTATGTGTCCCGATTCAGCAAAAAAAGCGGCTCCCTTTGTCAGGAAAGAGCCGCTTATCATTTTATAAAACCTGCATATTGGCAGCCCGGCTCCCCCGGCAATCACGCACATGCTCGTGGCTTTGCGTCGCCCCATTTCAATGGGTTTGCCCGTTCATTGCGAAATCTGACATGAATTTCCATCCATAGAAATGACGTCGTTTTCCGTACTTCAGACCAAACATGCATGGAGCATCGAATGAAAGTTTTCTATAAGTCCCTGTTTTACACGGGTTAGGTGACTACTCGGCCAACACTTTCTTCACTTCTTCGCAGCTTGCTTGCAAGAGTCTGTGAACTTCCCGGGTTTCCCTCACGTGGCTGGTAAGGCCCGCGTCCAACTCGTTCAACAGCCGGATGGCTTCGTTCACCTGTCCGGATACTTCATCGGCGAATTGTTTTTGGTGTTCGATGATCGTCCCTACCGCGGAGACTTCTTTGTTCACTTCGTGGAAGGCGTTTACAATGCCCTCCATCTTGGAAGAGGCATCCTGACTGATGGCCAGGCCGTTCTTGATGGCCGCACTGCTTTTTTCGCTGTTGGCCAGCGCTTCTTTCGTCTCTTCCTGAATTTTGCCGATCAGCTCGGCGATCGACTTGGTCGAGTTGGCCGTCATCTCAGCCAGCTTGCGCACCTCGTCTGCCACGACTGCAAAGCCTCTTCCCTGTTCCCCGGCGCGTGCCGCTTCGATCGCGGCATTGAGCGCCAGCAGATTGGTCTGGTTGGCGATGTCGCTAATGACCTTGACGATGCTCGTAATTTCCGACGAGCGATCCTCCAGCCGGCTCATGGAACGGGATGTACGGACAGAATCCTCGTCCAGCAGACTCATCACTTCCACGACTTCCGTAATCGCGGATTTGCCGGCTTCCGCCCTCTCCATCGATTGCCGGCAGATAGCCGACAGGCGGTCCCCTGTTACGTGGAGCTGATTCGCCGATTCATCGTCACTTTCGTTGATGCGCTTGATATTTTCGACCACGATTTTCATCTGGGCTGCCAGATAGGCGAGTTTGTCATGCTGGTCGTTCACTTCGCCGTTTTGAGCGAGGAGCGCTCCCATCTGCTCATAGATGGCGAGCAATTCCTCCCGTTGCTGTTCATGGCTGTTTTCCTCGGCCGCTGGCACGGCCACTGCTGTCGCTGCTGTCTCTTGCTGTGCCGATCCTCTGTCCTTTTTCCAAAACATGTCTCCACTCTCCTTTGGCGTGATCCATTAATCTTCGCGACGGGCAAACGCTCGTGATTCGATGATGCCTGGATGCTGTTTTGCCAATGTCAGCAGGTTTTCCAAAAAGTAATAGTGCCCCTCCAGCAGCTCCACGTCTTTTCGCTCAAACTTCTTCGCCTGCAAGTACTGCTGCATTTCCAGGGCGTAGCGTTCCAGCTTGTTGTGGAAGTCGTTGGCTCTCAGCATTTGTTCCACTTCGGGGTATTCCGACCGCAATCGGCCTATTTCACTGTATACCCTGCTGCCTTCCAAAATCGTCTGGTAGGCGATTCGCTCCAGGGAAGCGCCCGTAGCTGCCTCCTGTTGCGCACGGTCCTCGCGCAAAGCGGACAAGTACGTGATAAAATGGTAGACAGTCAGGAACAAAGGGCCTAAAAATAAGATGATCCCTGCTTTGTAGACATGCTGATTGGACAAGTTGCTGATGAGCAGGAACAGGTGAAACAGAATCGCTCCCAGCCAAACGTAGATAATGACCTGGTGATTGATCTTCCCTGCCTTTTGGCCACGCGAAAAGACAAAGGTAAGACCCAGCAGGTAAAAGGCGAGCAAGGTAAAGCTGGCGGAAAACAGCGCCATCTCCATTTCCTGCAGCCAATCTGCGTCGACGGGAATCTCGATCAATAATTCAAAAGCGAGCACCAGCAGTGAGAAAAGCAACCCCATGATCCAAAACCGGCTGACTTCCGAGTCGTTCCTCCGCCGGGAGCGGTAGCGTTCCGCACGGGATCCCTTCATATATGCTCTCACCTCATTCTCTAAGATTCGCCATGATTCTCTCTTTTCCTCTCCCAATCGGCCATTTTTTGACAACGGAGGCTACCATGATACGACCATTACCTTCTGCCTTTACAGAACGCATGCAAATGCTGCTGAAAAACGAATACGACGCGTTTGCCGCCTCGTACGAACAACCGGTTTCCCACGGATTGCGCGTCAATCCCTTGAAGATCGCCAGGGAGCGATTTCTTGAGATCACGCCGTTTCCGCTGACCCCTGTGCCTTGGTGCAAAAACGGCTTCCGCTATCCGGAAGGCGCGCGGCCTGGCAAGCATCCTTACCACTCCGCCGGCTTGTACTACCTGCAGGAGCCAAGTGCCATGTCGGCTGCGGAGTGCCTGGAAGCGCAGCCCGGCGAGACGATTCTGGACTTGTGCGCGGCCCCTGGTGGCAAGTCGACGCAGCTCGCCGCAGCCTTGCAAGGACAGGGCCTCCTCGTTGCCAACGAGATCCATCCGGTGCGCGCCCGGGCGTTGTCCGAAAATCTGGAGCGATGCGGCGTGCGAAACGCAATCGTCACCAACGAAACGCCTGAGCGGCTCATGGAGAGATTTCCGCAGTTTTTTGACCGGATCCTCGTCGATGCGCCCTGCTCCGGCGAAGGGATGTTCCGCAAGCTGCCGGAAGCCATCGACGAATGGTCGCCGGAAAAAGTGAACGAGTGCCATCGGATGCAAATCGAGATCCTGGACGCAGCCGCCGCCATGTTGAAGCCGGGCGGGACGCTGGTGTACTCCACCTGCACGTTCGCTCCGCTGGAAAACGAGCAATCCATGGTAGATTTTCTCGAACGGCATCCGGAGTTTGCCCTCACTGTGCTGCCAAACCGCGCGCACTTCTCCAGCGGCATCCCGCAGTGGGGGACGCCGGAGACACCGGACTTGACGCAAACGGCTCGGCTGTGGCCCCATCTCCTCGACGGTGAAGGACACTTTCTCGCCAGACTGCAAAAAAGCGATGAGGCAAAAGACATCGACTCCCCCAAAAGAAAAAAGGAAAAGCGCACCGCTAAATCCGTACCCGCCGGGCGCAAGGAAGCGATAGCAGCATGGCGCAGCTTTGCCGACGATGCCCTGCCCCGCTTTTCCCTGCCTACCGACAACGATGCAGCCTTCGTTCTGTTCGGCGAGCAGCTCTACTTTACACCCGCCCCGGTGGTGGATGTAGAAGGAATCAAGGTATTGCGCGTCGGTCTGCACCTCGGCACCGTCAAAAAGAACCGCTTGGAGCCGAGCCATGCCCTGGCGCTGGCGTTGACTGCCGAGGAAGCTGCCAGAACCGCTTCCTATTCGGCGGACGATCCCGATTTGCTCCGGTATTTAAAGGGGGAAGCCCTCAGCCGGGAAGGGGCGAACGGCTGGACACTTGTAACGGTAGACGGTTATTCCATCGGCTGGGGCAAACAGACGGATGGTCAATTGAAAAATCATTACCCCAAAGGATTGCGCTGGCTGTAGTTTATGCAAAAGAAGCCCACGGACAGCGGAGAGGCGGGCTGCCTTCCGATTTCGTGGGCTTATTCTTTCGTTTTTGGCTCAGTGCGCGTGCTATCTCCCTCTACGGGACTGGTTGTCGACGACTGTTAGGGAGCCGTTTTTGATATAGCGCAAGATTTTGGACACGGAGATGCCGGTTGCATTGGCAATTTGCATCGCATTCGAATTCGGGAAGCTCCTCACATAATTGCGAATCATCCGGTATTCGTCCCGATCGTTTTCCCCGCATACCTTGCACGTGTAATCATACGGGCTCATTTCACTTCCGCACTTCAGGCATCTGTCCGTCATCACTGTTTCTCCTTACACCATGTACTTGGCTGTTTTGCGCGCGAAGGGGTCACTCCTCTCTATATTACCCACATTTCCCCAAGGGGAAAACCACCTTTCACGACGACCACGCATTCCACAGCAGAATCAAGGCGAACCCGATGAGTGCCACCCCCACAAGGATATTCAACCGTTTCAGCCAGACAGGCTCAAGCCATCTCGAAACATACGTCCCTAGCGCGCTGACGGCCGTCAGAAATGTCAGCGTAGCCAGTATGCAGCCCGTGGCGAAAGCGAGCAAGGTTCCTTTGTCCGCAAGGGCCCGGGAAGAAAGCAAGGAGCCGAATACGCCTGCCCAGAACAGAATGGTCAGCGGATTGGCCAGCGTCAAGACGATCCCGTGAGCAAAGCTTTCCCGGGCTCTCGCTGCTGCGGCGCTTTCCTTTTCCCACGAACGAGCGGAGCAGGTTCCGTAGCTGGCTGCCGCTGCCTGCGCGATGGGTGTCACTGCCCTGGAGCGAATGCTGCCGATTCCAAACCAGAGCAAGACAAGTGCTCCGCCGGCCATCACGATTGGTTTGACCCACCCCACCTGCAGCAGGACGCCGAGCCCCAGAATCGCTCCCGCCATATAGCAAGCATCCATTAATGCGACACCCAGGGCCACCCAGCACGCCTGCCAAAAGCCAAAGACCAGGGATCGCTGCAGCACCGCGATGCAGACCGGACCGACGGACAGTTGAAGCAGCATTCCAAAGAGCCAGCCGTTTACGAGCGCCATCCGTTCACATCTCCTCTTTCATCGTCGAGAGGACGATCATCGTGTTGGTCTTGGCCACGCCCTCGATCTGCTTGATGGTCTGCGAGATCAGCTGTTCCAGCTCTCTGGTGCCGGGGAGCGCCACTTTCAGCAGGTAGTCGTACGATCCTGCCATGTGGTGGCATTCCAGCACGCTGTCGGTCGCGAGAATCCTTTCGCGAAAGCCAACGATATGTTCCGGCCGTTCCAACTCCACCATGATAAAGGCGAGCAAATGCAGTCCGGTCTGCTCCCGATTGAGCCGAACCGTAAAGCGCTCGATCATCCCCGAATCCTCCAGCTTGCGGATCCGTTCCGCGACAGCCGGCACCGACAAGTGCACCCGCTTGCTGATTTCCGAGCTGGTCATTCTCCCGTTTTGCTTCAGCAGCCGCAAAATTTCTTCGTCCACCCGGTCCATCCGCTTCCCTCCTTTTCTTTCCATTATACGGAAGCGTAAAGTATTTAGGGAAATTCTACCGAGCAACCGTAAAAATATAAGAAATTTGCTGCACTTCTTATATTTTTTATGTAACCCTCCCGCTACTGCCCGCTCCTCCTAAACTTTTTACGCATGCAAAAAACCGCCCGCATCCTCACTGGATGCGGACGGTCTTCTCTTGGTGCCTGCATGAGCCTAGCCTCTCGATTTGCCCTTTCCCGCAGACGGACGGGACGGCCTTCCTCCCTGACCCTTGCCAGGTTTGCCTGCTCCGCCTTGGCCTGCTTTGTTGGCCGGATTTGCCTTGCCGGTTTTGCGGGCGGCGATCGCCTCGGCGCGCTGGCGGTTTTTCTCGTATTTCGTCTGCAATTCATCCAGCTCGCGGGCCAGCTTCTTTTTGTAGCCTGGTTTGACCTTCGTCTTTTTCTTCAAGGCTTCACGGACAGGAGCGAACTCTTTGTCTTTTTCTTTCTTTTGTTCTTTCTGCTGCTGTTCGCGCAGTTGGATGAAGTGGGCTTCCCGCTCCTCGGCGCGCTGGCGGCGGCCTGCGTCCAGATGGCGGCCGGCTTGCAAAATCCGTTCCTCGATGGAAGCCTTGGTCGCCTTGGCGAAACGTCCCATCAGGTTCTTTTGGCGCGGGGAGATGAGCGAAATCGCCTTCCCTGTCTGCCCTGCTCGTCCCGTCCGTCCGACGCGGTGAATGTAGCTCTCCACGTCATTCGGCAGGTCGTAGTTGATCACGTGCGTCACGCCTTCTACATCCAAACCGCGGGCCGCAATGTCCGTCGCGATCAAGTATTGGAAACGAATATCGCGGAACTGCCTCATGAGCTGTTCCCGCTTGTTTTGGGACAAATCGCCGTACAGCGCCTGGGCCGCTAAACCGTTTTCCTGCAGGCGGGCCGTCAATTGCTGGACGCGCACCTGCGTGTTGGCGAAAATGATGGTCAAAAACGGCTGCTCTTGCTCCAGCACGTCGACGAGCGCATCAGTCTTGTCGCTCTGGTTGACGACGTAATAAAACTGCTCGATGCGCTCTACCGTTTTTTGTTTTCCTTCGATCTTGATGTGCGGCGGCTGTTTCATGAAACGATGCGCCAGTTTTTTCACCAGATCCGGCATAGTCGCCGAAAACAGCAGCACTTGACGCTGCGTGGGAGTATGGACGATCACTTGCTCGACGTCCTCGAGGAAGCCCATCTCCATCATTTTGTCCGCTTCATCCAAAACCAGGGTAGAGATGCGGCCGAAGTGCAGGGATCCACGCTTCATATGGTCCAGTACGCGACCTGGGGTGCCGACTACGATATGGACGGTTTCCTTCAGCTTGCTGAGCTGCCTGTCGATATCCGTACCACCGTGCAGCGAGAGGACATTGACATTCAGGTGCTTGCCGAGCTTCTCGACTTCCTTGGCAATTTGAATCGACAGCTCGCGGGTCGGCGTCAGGATCAGGGCTTGAATGTCCCGTTTTCCCTCTTCCAGACGCTGGAGGATCGGGAGCATGAACGCAGCGGTTTTCCCGGTCCCGGTCTGCGCTTGTCCGATCACATCCTTGCCTTCCAGAATGAGCGGAATCGCTTCTTCCTGAATGGCGGTTGGTTCTTTATAGTACAGGTCTTGAATCCCTTGCATCAGCTCCGGTCGAAACCCAAAAGACGCAAACGATTTTGCCATGGTATCCACTTCCTTTCACATCACAAGCGGCCTTCTTCGCTGTACCTCGAACTGCATGGACAGCAGGTGGCGAATATGGGCCTTTCCTCAGGCGATGTTCCGTCGCGCCTGAAATCCTATCCTACCTATACTAAAGGACTCGTTGTAAAAAAACAACTGAACTCTCCGTGTTTGTAAAAAGTCCGCGGGTAGAGCTTCGTTGTCCTCCCTCTGCTCGCTCGAACTTTTGTGCCGGGGGCGGAAAAACGGGAAAACGCTCCAGGTTAGTAGGGACACTGCGTAGGGGCTTCTCTGGCCGGCTCCTCTCCAAAAGGGGAACGGCGGCCAAAGTTGTCGTCTCAATGAGGCTTCTCATGGGTGGCCGCTCAGGCGTGTTCCCCTTTTTCCGCTCCGCCTGGGTCGTGTCCCTAATACCTTCGCTTTTTTCCCCTTTTTCCTGGACAGCAGGGGTGCTTGGACGAGCTTTTTCAGCTTTGTTTAAAAGCACTTTTTGCAAAATCATGTGTAGGTATCGCTTTGTTGTCTTCTCCCTTTTCGTTCAGACCTCAGTGCCGGGGGCGGAAAAACGGGAAAACGCTCCAGGTTAGTAGGGACACTGCGTAGGGGCTTATCTGGCCGGCTCCTCTCCAAAAGGGGAACGGCGGCCAAAGTTGTCGTCTCAGAGAAGCCGCTCATGGGTGGCCGCTCAGGCGTGTTCCCCTTTTTCCTGGACAGCTGGGGTGCTTGGACGAGCTTTTTCAGCTTTGTTTTAAAGCACTTTTTGCAAAATCATGTGTAGGTATCGCTTTGTTGTCTTCTCCCTTTTCGTTCAGACCTCAGTGCCGGGGGCGGAAAAAGGCGAAAACGCTCCAGGTTGGTAGGGCCACTGCGTAGGGGCTTCTCTGGCCGGCTCCTCTCCAAAAGGGGAACGGCGGCCAAAGTTGTCGTCTCTAGGAAGCTTCTCATGGGTGGCCGCTCGGGCGTGTTCCCCTTTTTCCTGGACAGCTGTGGGTTTGTCGCGCTTTATCAGCTTTGTTTCAGGGCCTTTTTATTAAGGATTTCCAACTTTGGCTTTGTTGTCTCTTGACTCGTCTGGGCTTCTTTCCACTTCGCCAGCTGGTATTTATTGCAAGCATGAAAATCTCTTGCAAATGGAAAAGTGACTACAGGAGTCCGATTTCTGGAATACGATCGGGGTCGCTCAGAATGATACGGGGAGGAAGCAGGATGGCAACGGAGCAAACGATTCTTCTGCAAGAAATATCGAATCTACGATCAAGGCAGGCGCAATGGAATCCGTACGGTTGGTACAAAGAAATGCGGGAGAACCAGCCTGTCTATTACGATGCCGAACAGGATGTCTGGAACGTGTTTTTATACGACCATGCCAAACGTGTGTTGTTTGATCATGAATACTTCTCCAACAAAAAGGAACGCAGCTTCATCCCCATTCCCAGGATCATGGACAACCGGAGCAACGTCAATTTTGTCGATCCGCCGGAGCACCGAAATCGACGGGCGCTGCTGGCCAAAGCCTTCACTCCGCGCACCTTGGAAGCGTGGGAGCCGCGTATTCAAACCATCGTGGACGAATTGCTCACAGAGATGGAAGGACACTCCACCGTTGACATCGTAGAGAAGCTGGCCATCCCGCTCCCGGTTACGGTCATTGCGGAATTGCTCGGTGTTCCGACAAAGGATCGTGTGAAGATAAAAACCTGGTCGGACATTCTCTTTCTTCCCTATGCGAAAGAAACTTTTGAGGACACGGCTGCAAAAAAGGGGCAGGCTATGCAGGAGTTTCACGAATACCTGTATCCGATCGTGGTGGACAAACGGAAGCATCCCGCCGATGACATCCTCTCCGATTTGACGAAAGCCGAGCTCGAGGGGGAACGATTGACGGATCAAGAAGTGGTCATGTCCGCCATCGGGTTGCTCGGCGCGGGAAATGAAACGACCACGACCCTGATTTCCAATACGTTTTATTGCATGCTGTTTGACAAGCCGGCAGTATATCAGGAGCTGCGATCTGACCTGTTCTTGGTTCCCAAGCTGATCGAGGAAGTGCTGCGATTCCGCTTCCCTTCTACGAATGATCGCAAGGTGGTACAGGATACCAACATTTTCGGGCCGGAAATGAAGAAAGGGCAAATGATCATGGTGTGGACGGGGGCAGCCAACCGGGATGAGACTCATTTTCCCCACGGGGAGGAATTCGATATCCATCGCCCCGGGAATCAGCACCATCTCACATTTGGCGCGGGCCCCCATTTCTGTTTGGGCGCCCCGCTCGCTCGCATGGAAGCAAACATCGCGATGACGTCCTTTGTGAAACGGTTTGCGGATATTCGTCCGGTGGAAGGCTTTGATGTTCTCGAGCACTTGACCGATTCGCCGATGGGGCAAACCTTGAAGAGCTTGCCTATTTGGGTCGAGCATCAGCGATAGCGGCAATTCGTTCGGCTTGGAAAAAGCCCCTCTCTAGTTATACCAGCAAAGATGTGGCCTCGGATTTTCACGGGGTCGCTTTTTGTTCGTCGATCATCAAGTTCTGGACAGGCCGCTGTTTTTAAATCGGCAGCTTGTTCCCATCTGATCACCAATCTGTTCGTTTCCCATCTTTGAAAAATTCTCCGTTGGGTCCATCTGGTCCAATCATCGCTAACCAAACAATAGACTCGGCGGCTTGCCTGGGGGTTTTTGGAGCTGAGGGTCCCCCCATATCTGTACGTACCCATCCCGGATCGACCGCATTTATTTTGATGTCACCAGCGATTTCTGCAGCTACCAATCGTGTCAATCCATTCAGCGCAAGCTTCGACAACTTATAAGCGCCTACTCCTGGATATGACATTTCCCTCATCGCCCCATATTCGGAGGAAACATTAACGATTCTTCCATAGCCTTGCTTTTCCATGAGAGGAAGAAAGTAACGGATCACATGGTAAGCCCCGAAGAAATTCGTTGCCATCGTTTTCTCCAATATGGATGGTTCCTGATTCATTAACGTTTCATTTCCATCCACATACACGCCAGCATTATTGATCAATACGTCTACTCTTCCAAACCGCTCATTTACGGTAATCGACGCTTGGCGTATGCTTTTTGGATCGTCTACATCCATCCCTACAAACGAAACGTCAAGATTTGATTCCGCAAGGGTTTGCGCAGCTCTTCGCCCCATTTCCGGATCCCGGCTTGCCAAAATCACATGAAACCCATTCAAAGCCAATTGTTTGACCAGTTCATATCCAATTCCCCGATTCCCGCCGGTGACAAGGGCAACCTTTTGATCCATCGACATCTTGCAACCTCCTTTTTGGGTGATACAGAAATTTGTTTTTCAGGACGATACATATAGGTTCTGAGTAGGATCGTCACGAAACTTGGGAGCAATGATGAGCTTAGGACGCACTCAAATATTGATTCATATTCGCCATGATTCCCCAGCAATATTCCCCAAATGAAAGTAAACTGACCGGTAAGGAATAACAGGATGTAAACAGCACCCTCTTGCGATTGATCCCGGAAAACAATAGCGGCATTGTTGGTCCAGATACAGCAATTGTAAGAGCAAAAAGGCTCACCTGCCATCCCGCTTTTGCTATGCTGACGTGATAGTGGTCAGCTAAGGAAGGCAATCACCCAATAACCCCCATTTCGATAAGTAAGATGCCAAAGACACCGATGGTTACTGTGAAAAATCAGCAAGTTATTTCGGTTCGCCATTAAATGGATCTCCTACTTTTCGTGACGTATCATTTTGTAGTTGCGTAAAGGAGAGCTTTCGAATGAAAAGGCTGTCAGGTCTTCCCGACAGCCTTCGCCTTAGAAAATATATCGTCACTACTATTATTTTCACCTTGTAATGATTACCCAAGTTGACTTGTTGGCCCAATTGTAAATTCATTCACGTTCGTATCTTCCGGCTGGTCTATTGCGAAGGCAACAATATTGGCGACTCGATCAGGTGAAATCCCATATTGTTCGTACAACGCAGTCATACCTGCCGAGACATTCTTATCCGTAATCGTCCCCTACAATTCCGTGTTGATCGCTGCCGGATAAATCGTTGCTGTTCGGATGTTCGTACCTGCTTGGGCAGATTCCATACACAAGACTTCCATTAAATCGCGAACAGCCCACTTTGTTGCGCCATAAACCGCACCCCCTGGGTAAGCTTTAAGCCCAGCTACTGAAGAAGTCGTGATGATATGTCCGGACTTTTGCGATATGAATGTTGGCAATACTGCAGCGATACCATTCAATACGCCTTTTATATTAACGTCCACCATACTGTTCCACTCGTCCGTTTTTAATTCGGAAAGAGGTGAATTAGGCATCACCAAAAGCGTCTTTCGCTACTTCTTCAAATTCTCGGTAAAGAATGCTTCCAACTTGTCAAACGGAATCACATCCGTCTTGTCGTACAAATCAACGTGTCCTGCATGTGGTACGATGTACAGCTCCTTTGGTTCTGCAGCCGATTCGTAAGCATCTTCACTAAAGTATCGTGAGTGAGCATGCTCGCCCACGATGAACAAAATCGGTCGCGGCGAGATCGATTTCATGTACGCAAGCAAGGGAAAGTTCATAAATGACATCGTGCTTGTCACGGTAAATTGGGTAATGGAGTTTGGGTGGTACCCACGAGGCGTAGAATAAAATTCGCCAAATTCACGACCGATGGGGTCAGTTTGATCATCAAATCCAATAGGTGCGCCTCGATCGGTCAGCGCTGGCGGATTGCCCTCAAATTCGGCGTAGCGTTGCTCGGCAACCGCATCGAGTATTCGGTTGCGATCTTCTTCGGTGAACGAGTCCTTAAAACCGTTGCGTGTCGAACGGGAAATATCGTACATGCTGACCGTAGCGATCGCTTTGATGCGCCGATCAACCTGCGCTGCACTGATTGCAAAACTACCGCTGCCGCACAGACCGATTACACCCATTTGATTTCGGTCTACAAATGGTCGCGTACCGACATAATCAACAGCTGCGCTGAAGTCTTCTACGAACAGGTCAGGCGAAGAAAGGTGGCGCGGCTCTCCGCTGCTGTATCCGTTGTACGATGGGTCAAATGCAAGAGCCACAAAGCCACGCTCTGCCATGTTTTGAGCATAGATACCGGAGCCCTGCTCTTTCACACCACCATAAGGCGCACCCACAATAACGGCTGCGTGTTTCTTGGACTCATCAAAATCTTTTGGCAAATAGAGATCTGCCGCAATTGTTATCCCAAACCTGGTTTTGTATGAAACGGATTTCCTGGTTACCTTATCGCTCAACCGAAAAATATAATTATCTATTGGTGACATATTTTTACTCCTCTCAAATTGTTTTTTATAAACCCAGCTTCTTGTGTATAATACACATTAGTCTATTAAGAAACACATATGTATTATCCCAATTCAAAGCCTGGCTTACAATGACCAGATTGCTTGAATTCGTGGATTAATACACACGCAGCAAAAAAATGTGTATTTATTTTAAAGAAACGGGGTTTCCAAATGTCAAAAGTGGATCGACGAATCATCAAAACGCAAGAAGCGATAAAAAAAGCGGTGATTGAATTGATGACTGAAAAAAACTTTGATCAAATTACGATACAAGACATCGCCGATAAAGCAGATGTAAGCCGAAAAACCATTTACCTTCATTACGTAGACAAATTCGACCTATTGGATAAGCTCATGGAAGAATCCATAAACAATCTCCGAAAAGTAAGCGAAACCGCTTGTGAAATGGAGTGGAGGCCGGCAACTCAGATCTGCTTTGAATACCTGGAAAGTCATTATTCATTTTTTTCGACGATGCTGGCCAATCAGGGAACGCCGTATTTTCGCAGTCGATTCCTGGAGTATCAAATCGAAGCGTTCAAGAATGAACTTCGCAAAACAAAAGCAAGAATGAACGAGGTCAGTGAGGAGGTGATTGTTCATTTTGTGGCATCGGCTTACGTAGGGGTAGTGGAATGGTGGATCGCAAACGGAATGCCCTATCCTCCAAATGTCATGGCAGATCAAGTGGGAACGTTGTTTGAAGTGATTTATGAATCTTGACAGCAGTCCGCCATGCCTTTTGGCGGAGCCGCGGTACCCAAAGGGCACAAGTCTCGCTAGCTCACCGTGTTCGAAGTCTCGCTATGTTGCCCTTATACTGAATGGCAATTTTATCAATTCCTATCGGTACAAAAAAGCGGGCATGCCCCTTGAGGGCACACCCGCTTTCCTTCCATTCCTGTTACTTTGCCAATTCATAGATGGCCTGAGCGTAGATCGCCGTAGCCTTGATCAAATCATCGACCAAAATGTATTCGTCCCGTTGGTGGGCGCTGTCCGGGCGTCCGGGGAACAGGGGACCGAATGCGACGCCTACGTCCAGCGAGCGGCCGTACGTCGCACCGCCGATGGCGATGATGCCGGCCTCTTCTCCGGTCTGCTCCGCGTAGACGCGTTGCAAGGTCGTCACCAGCGGATGGTTCGGATCGACGCGGTGAGGAGTCAAATGCTCGACCACTTCCAGAACAAACGCCGCTTTGGCGGCATGTGCGGAAAGGACGGATGACCACTCGTCAAACGTGACCGAATGCGGATAGCGAATGTTGAGGCGGAAGATCGCATCGCCCTCGGCGTCGTACTCCAGCACGCCGGTGTTGAGGGTCAGGGGTCCCATTTCTTCGTCGTGACGAGCAATCCCCAGCGCCTCTCCGTAATGCTGGCGGTACAGGTATCGGTCCGCGAAACGAACATAGCTCGTGGCGCGAGTATCCAGTGTGAGCGCATGCAGGAAGTGAATCAGCTCCGTTCCAGCGTTCACGCCTTTTCCCGGATCCATCCCATGTACGGATTTCCCTTCCATTTGCAGAACGAGGCGGCCATCCGTTTCCTGAACCGAACCGGTTAGTTGATGATCCTCCAGATGCTGACGGTATCGCTGGGCGATCGTCTGAGCGTCCAGCCCTTGCGGCACGAGGACCGCTTCCGCTTTGTCCGGCACCATGTTCATGCGCAGGCCCGCCTGCAGCCGGACGAGTTTCGCCTGTACGCCGTCCGCTTCCGGCAGCGCTTTCGCTGCGAAAGCAGCTGGTGTTTGGCACAGCGTCAGATCGGTAAGTCCCTTCTCCGCGTAGATAAGCGGAAAGTCCGCATCGGGAGTGAAGCCCATCGTCGGCATTTCTTCCGTTTGAAAATAGGTTTTGACGCACTGCCAGTTCGATTCCTCGTCCGTGCCGAAAATGAAGCGTACGCGCTTGGACAAGGGAAGTCCCAGCTCCTTCACGATTTTGGCGGCAAAAATGGCGGCCATCGTGGGGCCTTTGTCGTCAATGGCACCGCGCGCCACCAGCTTGCCCTCCACGATCTCGGCTGCATAGGGCGGCGTACTCCAGCCGTCGCCCTCCGGAACGACATCCACGTGGCTGAGAATCCCGATCAGCTCGTCGCCCTCGCCGAATTCGGCATGCGCTGCATAACCCCCTACGTCTTTGATGGTCATGCCCGCCTCTTCGCACACCCCGAGTGCAAAATCCAACGCCTGCCTTATACCCTCGCCAAACGGGGCCCCTTCCCTCGCCGTTGACGGATCGAGCACGCTTTTGATTTGCAAAAAGGACTGTGTCGTCTTGATCAGATCCTCTTTGCGCTTGAGCGTTTCTTCCAGCCAATTAATGGTTGTCATCGTCGTGTTCTTCCCCTTCGCTTTTGCTCATATTCTCCATCCCGGCATCGATGTCGAGGTCCAGCTCTACCAACGACAGCAGAGAGTCCATCGGCACTTCTTTTTTCGTAAATTCGGCCTGCGCCTCTTTGATCTCTTCGCGAATGTTGTTCATTTCGCTGTCCAGCTTGTAGGAAGCCTTGGCTGCTTCGAACAGCCGCTGGCGGATGTTGGATGGGATGATGCCTTCGTATTTGTAGTTCAAGGAATGCTCGATGGTCGCCCAAAAATTCATCCCGAGCGTACGTATTTGAATCTCTACCGGAATGGTCACCTGTCCGCCCGCCATCATGATCGGATACTCCACAGCCAAATGGTAGCCGCGGTACCCGCTCTCCTTCGGTGTCGACACGTAATCCTTTTCCAGGTAGACGCGCATGTCGCCGCGCTTGCGAATCATTTCTACGACAGCGGGAATGTCATCGATGAACTGGCAAATGACACGTACTCCTGCGATGTCGCGAATTTCCCAGCAGATGTTTTCATCGATCGGAAATTGCAGGCGGTTGGCCTTGTTATAAATGCTCGGGATGGATTTGACCCTCCCGACGGCGAACTCGATAGGTGAATGCTCCTTGCGCTTGCGGAGCTCGTTACGGATATTTTTAATTTTGACTTTGATTTCTTCGACAGCTTGCTCGAACGGCAGCAGATATAGTTCCCAGTCTAGTTTGTGCACGCTTACGTCCCTCCGGCCTGAAACTCTCCATCGTCCTTATCATTCAACATTTTGGTCCATATATCCTTCCCCAGCCGAAAAAGAGACGGGCAGAGACCAGCTTTTCAGCCAATCTCCGCCCGTCTTACTCTTCGGCCAAGACAAACGCAGCCAAGGATCCGCGCAATTCGTCCGCAAGCGCCGCCAACTGGTCAGCGGAGCGTACGATCAGCTCCATGGACGCGCTCTGCTCCTCTACAGCCGCCGAGATGGTCTGCACACCTGCCGCAGCTTGGGCGGACGCAGCCGACACTTCCTCGGCGACAGCCACTACCTGCCTGGCTTCAGGGGCCATCCGTGTAAACGCTTGTCTGACGCTCTCCATTTCCTGCGAGACCCGGAGGATGTTTTGCTCGATTCGCTGGAACATTTCGCCCGACTGCCGCGCCGTTCGCAAACCGTGCGCGGTGGTCTGCGCTCCTTCAGCCATCCGCGCCACGGCAGCGGACGTGTCCTTTTGCACATCGCCAAGCATGCTCGCGATCTGGAGAGCAGCTTCATTCGTCCCCTCGGACAGCTTTCGCACTTCTCCGGCTACGACGGCGAAGCCCTTCCCGTGTTCTCCCGCCCGCGCCGCCTCGATGGCGGCATTCAGCGCGAGCAGATTCGTCTGCCTGGCGATTTCACTGATGACAGAGATGATCCGGGAAATGTCCTGCGAGCGTTTCTCCAGCGCGAAAATGACGTCTGTAGCCGACTCTACCGATTGATTGATCGCCTCCATACTGTCGATGACAGCCGTCACGGCTTGCCTGCCCTCTTCGGCATGGCGCTTCATCTCGCGGGAAGAGAGCGAGACCTGCTCTACGTTTTCCGTCACTCCCGCCACATCGTTCGTGAGGTCCACTGCCAGCTGCAATGTCTGGCCCATCTTGCCCATTTGATTATCGGCAGAGGCTGCTACGTGATCTACCACCTGCACGATTTGCTGGCTGGAGGAAGCGATCTCGCTCGTATTGCCGTGAATTTCCCGCACAGCTTCGGAGACGGAAGCCGACGCCTGCCTGACCTGCTGCAAAATCCCGAGCAGCTGGTCCCGCATGGAGAGGAGGGACCTGGCCAGCTCCCCGATCTCATCCCGGCGCCGCAGCAGCCAGGACGGCACGGGGCTGGCGAAATCGCCTTGTCCGATTCGCCCCGCCACTTCGAGCATTCCGCGGAACGAGCGGCGGAGCCAACCGGCGGTGTACAGGGAAATGGCTACGATGACTGCCAGGACGATGCCGTTGAAGACGATCATGGCATTCATGATGCGGCTCGGCCCGCGGAGGATTTCCGTCATATCCATTTCGGCGAGAATGGCCCACGTCTTCTTGCCCACTTTGACCTGATCGTACGAGACGAGCACCTGCTGCCCCCGATAGTCCAGACTTTCTGCCGTTCCTTTAAACTGCTGGGTCAGGAGGACCTGATCCACGATCGGTGTGTCCACCTTCTGCACCAGAATCGTCTCCTGGTCATCGCCCAGTTGGGAGCGCATGACCTTGTCCGCTCCCACCAAATATATTTTTCCCGTGTCGCCCAGCCCTTCCCGCATGCTGAGCTGCCGGGAAATGTAGTCCAGCGACACTTCCACGGCCAGCTGTCCGATGATGAAGCCGTTGTCGAAAATTGGCGTCGCGATGAACACGCCCGGCGCATTTCCCGACGGCTCATACCGGCTCAAGTCAGACATTTCCGTACTTTGGGCTTTGAAAGCCTTTTGTACGGTCTGACCCAGCACGGAATCCGCGTACATGCCCATCACGAGGTTTGTGCCCAAGTCTTTTTGCGGTTTGATCTCGTAGATTACCTCGCCCTTGTCGTTCAAGAGGTACGCATTCGCAAATCCGTATCGCGCCACTTCCATCTTCAATTCCTTGGTGTACGTCAATTCCGCTTCCTGGTACGCAGGCGATTCGCGCCCCTGCTCCCAGACTCCGCGAAAGGCGGACAGCGAAGCGATGACCGCTCTCGACGCCGCCAGCGTATCGACGTTGCGGGTACGCTCCCGGAAGTAATTTTCCACCTGTTCCTTGCGGCTGTCGCGCAGCGCTTCCAATGTTGCCTTGCTGCTACTCATCAGTTCTCTTTTCGACTCGTGATAGGCAAATACGCCTGCCGCCGTCAGCGGCACAATCCCAGCCAACAAAAGCACAATCAGTACGCGCGCCCCTAACTTCATGGTAAAGCCCCCCAATAGGAAATCTCTTCTGGTAGAAAATTCTCTATATTTCTATAATTTATATGAATATAGTACCAGAAAAGAAAAAAGGAAGGCTATACCAAAGTCTTATTCCGTTTCAAAAATCATCGCGATTTCGTCGCACATCGGCAGCTTGGAACAGTTGATGCAGTCTTTCCAAGTCTTTTGCGGCAGCGTCTCCTTGGCAACGACCCAGAATCCGCACTTTTCAAAGAATTCTTTCTGGTAGGTCAGGGCCAACACGCGTTTGATTCCCAGGTTCTTGCACTCATTGACCAGATGGAGGACGAGGTGCTTGCCGACTCCCATTCCCTTCGCCTTCTCGGAGATGGCCAGAGAGCGGATTTCCGCAAGGTCTTCCCACAAAATATGCAGGCCCGCCACGCCTACGACCGTGTCCCCGTCATGCGCGACGATAAACGACTGGAGATGCTCCAGAAAAGATAGCTTGGTCCGCGGCAGCATCAGCCCCTGTTGTGCATATTCATTAACGATCTCCAACATGGCATCGACGTCTTTGGTTGTCGCCTGACGCACAGTCAGCGCTTTTGCAACACTCATTGTACACTCCTCCACCCCATGCTCTACCGGCTTGGTACGATATTAATAATTATTCATTATGATATATAAATATACAATCGACTTTCTCAGAAGTCTATCCCTTTTTTGCGGAATTCCGCTTGCGGCTAAAGCAGGTTCCATTCATGTACTCGGTACAATTGTGCTATAATCAAGCTTATTACACGAGGGGGTGTCGGCTTTTTGACTACCAGACGCGAACGAAAGAAGCGGGAAACGCGGGAAAAAATCTTCAATTCCGCCATCAAGCTGTTCAAGCAGCACGGCTTTGAGGCAACGACCATCGATATGATCTCCGAAGAAGCGGACGTCGCCCGCGGCACCATCTTTTTGCATTTCACCTCCAAAGAGGCCATCCTCGCCAACTGGGGCTACGAACGGCTGCACGAAATCGAAGAGCGCCGGGAGGAATGGGACTACGGAGACGACTGCAAGGCGAAGGTGTTGCGGATTTATAAAATCATGAATGAAGTGACGGTCACGAACTTCGATTTCATCAAAGTCGTCGTGGAGTCGTCGATGAAGCATCGGAAAGTGCTCGAAAACGAAAAGAACATGTACTTCGAGCTCCGCCAGCTGTTTGCGGACCTCATCGAGGAAGCGCAAGATAAAAAGCAGCTCAAGAGCAAGTTCAATCCGCTCGTGGCTGCCAATATGCTGGAGAATATTTACTACAACGCCTTGTACGACTGGGTTCGCAGCGAGGGCGCCTGGGCATTGGAAGAAATCATGGAGGAGAAAGTCTCCATCGTATTCGAAGGGCTGGTCGAGGAATCATCCTAGCGGCCAGCCCTTCTTCTGTGAATGGTCTTATTCGAAATACGCCCACTTGTACTGGACGTTCCCCAGCCCGGAAATGACGACGCCTTTCAGATTCGGATTTTTGGCGTACACCGTCGATTTGAAGTAGAACGGAATGACCGGCATCTCATCCACGAGAATCTTCTCGGCGTTTCGCAAGATCTCTTTCCGCTTTTGCGCATCCCCTTCCCTGGAGGAAGCCGTCAGCAGGTCGGCATACTCTTTCTTCTCCCAGTTCGTATGGTTGTTGCCTTCCTTGGTGCGGAAAATCTCCAGGAAGTTGATCGGGTCATTGAAATCCCCTGTCCAGCCCATCCGTGCTACCTGGAACTTTCCGTTTTTCACGTTCTCGTAATAGACATTCCACTCCTGATTTTCCAGCTTGACGTGGACGCCCAGATTTTTTTGCCACATGTCCTGGACTGCCTGCGCGATTTTGGCCTGCGCCTCCTCCGTATTGTACGAAAGCGTAATCGGCGGCAGCTTGTCAACGCTGGCATAGCCTTCTTCCTTCATTCCTTCTGCCAAAAGCTGCTTGGCCATCGCGACATCGTTGTCCGCGAACAAGCCCTGCTCATTTTCCGGGAACATCGTCGGCGGAACCACTGCCGTCGCCACCAGCTCTCCCCCCTGCGTCACGTTCTCCACCAAGTCTTTGCGGCTGATTGCGTAGGCGAATGCCTGGCGTATTTTTTTGTTGTTGAAAGGCTTTTGCGCCGTATTGAATTCATACCAGTACGTGCCTGCCTTCGGCGTGATTTCCAGCAGTCCCTTTTCTTTCAGGGACTCCATCGCATCGAGCGGCAGATTGCCCGTCGGCGCCCCTGCCCAGTCCAGATCGCCGTTTTCTAGCATGGACAACTCGGTATTCGCGTCGTTGATCATGTTCATCTCGATTTTGGCCAGCTTGACGGACTTGGCATCCCAGTACTGATCGTTCTTTTCCAGCACGAGCTTGTTCTTGTGTTCCCACGAGGCCAGCTTGAACGGCCCGTTGGAGGTATAGTTGGGACCGGCTTCCTTGGCCCAGTCGGGATGCTCCTTCGCCTCCTTCGCATTCACCGGGAAGTACGTGTAAAAGGCTGTCAGCTCGAGGAAGAAAGGGGTCGGGTTCTCCAGCTGCACGACCAGCGTATGGTCATCCGGTGCCTTCACCCCGATCTCTTCCGGCTTCGCCTTGCCGTTGAACGCGGCTTCCGCATTTTTCACATAGAAAAGCTGGTAGGCGTACTCGGAGCCGTTTTTCGCGTCCAGCGTCCATTTCCACGCGTTTTCAAAATCTTGGGCCGTCACCGGATCGCCATTGGACCATTTCGCACCTTCGCGAATTTTGAAGGTATACGTCAACAGATCATCGGAAGCCTGAATACTCTCTGCCATCGCCGGCTGCGGCACTCCGTTCTCGTCGATTCGGGTCAATCCCTCAAACGTTTGGAAAATGACGTTGGACGACCAAACATCCGTGATCAATCCAGGATGGAGCGACAGCGGCTCCGTAAAGTTGTTCAGCCGCAGCACCTGCCCAGACCCCTTGGTATCGGATGCGGGCTCAGCAGGCTGCGTGCCTGGGGCCGGCGTCGATGGCTCTGTCGGTTTCGCTGCTTCCTGCGTCTGTGCACAGGCTGCCAGGGATAGGGTCAGGCCGATCGCCAGCACGGCTTTTAGCAAGCGCTGCCCTCCCGTTATTCGTGTAAAGTTCATTTGGGTTCTCCTTCCCGAGCGAGCTGCATCTGCTTCTGCAATTGTTTCAGCTCATGAAGCTCTGCCTTGATTTGGTATAGCTCGGCCCGCGTCTCCAGCTTGAATGCCTTGATCTCGCTGCGGATGCAAGCCAGCTCGTGAAACAGCTTTTCCCATGATTCCTGCTCCTTGTCCATGTTCGCCTCCTTTCCCGATTACAGCTCGACAGGGAGATAAATGATGACCCGCGTCCCTTTTCCCAGCTCGCTTTCAAAATGGATGGTGCCGTTCATGGCGTCGATGATCCGGCAGGTCACCATCAGACCCAGCCCCGTCCCTTTTTCCTTCGTCGAATAAAAGGGCAGCCCGATCTGCCGGATCTGGTCCGGAGAGATGCCCTCGCCTTCGTCGCTGATCACGATCACGACGAAAACCCCTTCTTTTCGGGTGCTCACCCGCAGGCTTCCCCCCTTCGGCATCGCCTCGATTCCGTTTTTCATCAAATTCATCAAGGCTTGCTTCAGCTTGACGGAGTTGCTCTGGACGTACAGCTCTCCTTCTGATTCGAGAACGATCTCCACGCCGTTCATCACGGCGTAGGATGACATCAGGGCGGTAATTTCCGATGCGGTATTCCCAATCTCCACCCGCGTCATGTTATCCCCATGAGGCTTGGCCAGGTTGAGGTAGTCGGAGATGATCCACTCCGCCCGGTCCAGCTCGGTCAAAACGAGCTTTATGTATTCGTTGTTCTTCGGGTTGGTCTCTTCCCGCAGCAGCTGTACGAAGCCGCGTACGACCGTCAGCGGATTGCGCACTTCATGGGCGACGCTGGCCGCAAGCTCGCTGATCAGATTGAGCTTTTCCGATCGCTCGATCTGGAGCCGGATGATGTACGATTCGCGGATGAACTCGATCAGGTAAACGATCCCGACGATCGTGAATACGTAAATGATCGATATACTCAAGATCGGACCCAATCGTTCATCGATCGATTCCAGCCCGAGCCCTTGTCGAAGCAGCATGATGACAGTCGCCGTGTCCGCCACCAGCTCCTTGACTACCCCGATGATGAAAATGATCGCCAGCTTTTTATGCAGCTCGTATCCGTACCAGCGCTTCACCAACAGGAACGGAAGAATCGCGTAGACCGAAAACGCCACGATGGCCACGGAAATGCCGTCGCCGCCCAAGTAGATCCGGTAGAGGATCATCACGGCCGATGCGACCACCCCCGGCAGGTAGCCACCGTACAGGATCGTGATGATCAGCGGAATGGAGCGCAGATCGAATCGCATGCCGCCGTCGACATGGATGGGAAAGCTCATGCAAAACACAACGCTGAGCGAGCTGAGCAACATCACGAGCGACGTTTTCAGCCCCAGCTTGACCGACTTCGTCTGATCCAGCCAGACGTTTTTGTACAGAAGGACGGGGACGATAATAAACAATAATTGCAGCAGGATGTCTTTGATGATAAGCATGGTCATCGATTCCTCTGTTCGGCATGAATATTTCGACTTTTCTTACAGGATAACACCGAGTCCCAGCATAATGGAAGGAACTTTTTCAAACATCTGCCAGCCGGGAGGTTTTCCTTGCGATGCCCCCCACATTTCCCTATGATGAAGGTAGCTTGTTTGAAGACCTTGGAGGTAATGACAACCACATGCGAAATGGGATCAAACGCGAAGATGTCGAGCTGCTCGCTCCAGCCGGCAACTGGGACTGCCTGAAGGCGGCCGTCGCCAACGGAGCGAATGCTATTTTTTTCGGAGTAGAAAAGTTCAACGCGCGTGCCCGTGCCGAGAACTTCCATATGGCGGAACTGCCCGAAATCATGTCGTATTTGCACATGTACGGTGTGAAGGGCTTTTTGACGTTCAACATTCTGGTGTTTGAAAACGAACTGGAGGATGCCAGGGAGCTGATCGACGCCTGTATCCACGCCGGGGTCGACGCCGTCATCGTGCAGGACCTCGGACTCGTCAAGCTGATCCGGGAGATTTCTCCGGACTTCCCGATCCACGGATCAACGCAGATGACGATCACATCGCCCGAAGCCGTCGAGTTCACCAAGCCTTTTGACATCGAGCGCGTGGTGCTGGGCCGGGAAAACTCACTGAAAGAAATCAGGAAGATCGGAGAAAAGGCCAAGCTGCCGATGGAAGTGTTCGTCCATGGAGCACTGTGCGTCTCCTACTCGGGCCAATGCCTGACCTCGGAGATGTGGGGCGGACGCTCCGCCAACCGCGGAGAATGCGCCCAGGCGTGCCGCTTGCCGTACGACCTGATGGTGGACGGCGTGCAAAAAGACATGGGCAACATCGCCTACGTGCTCTCCCCGAAGGATCTGGCCGCGATTGACCTGATGCCGGAGCTGATCGAGGCCGGGGTCACGTCCTTCAAGATCGAGGGACGTCTGAAATCGCCCGAGTACGTAGCCAACGTAGTCAGCAAGTACCGCGCTGCGATCGACCGCTATTTCGACGGCGTGGACACGCCGCCTGCGCAGGAGGAGATCCGCGAGCTGCAGCAAAGCTTTTCCCGCGGCTTCACCCACGGATTTTTGGAAGGCACAAACAACAAAAAGCTGGTGGACGGCTCCTTCCCGAAAAGTCGCGGCGTCTTCCTCGGTACGGTCAAGAAGCTGCTGCCGAACGCGGTCTTGGTCGACATCGAAGCGCCAGTCAAGCGCGGGGACGGAATCGTGTTCGACGCCGGCGATCCGACGCAGAAGGAAGAAGGTGGACGCATCTACGACATCCTCATCCGCAATAAAAAAGTGGACGGGGAGGTATCCAAAGGCCTCTACGAGATCGTCATGGGACGAAACGACGTCAATCTGAAGCGTCTGCACGTCGGTGACCGCGTCTGGAAAACGAGCGATCCGGAGCTGGACAAACGGCTGCGCAAGACGTTCGAGACCGAAAAGCCGTACCGTACCTTCCCTCTCGCCGTGCACGCAAGCGGCAAGCTCGGGGAAAAACTGCACGTCACCTGGGTCGACAAACTTGCGAACCATGCCGTGACCATTGCGTCCGACATCAATCTGGAGACAGCGTTGAAGCGTCCGCTGACCCATGAGCTGCTGCACGATCAGCTCGGGCGCTTGGGCGGCACCATCTTCACGCTCGATGCGGCCGATTTGACGGTCGATCTGGACGGAGGGCTGATCCTGCCTGTCAGCGAGCTGAACCGGATGCGCCGGGAAGCTGTGGAGCAGCTCGTCTTCCTGCGCTCCAAGCCGCCTGTCTACCAGCATCGGGACGTAAACGTATACGCCGATGTACCTGCCAGACAGCCGGTGGAAAAGCCGCTTCTGACTGCCTTGTGCCGCTCGCTTGAGCAGCTGGAGGCTGCTGCGCAGACCGATGTGGATTTTCTGTACGCGGACTTCGAGTTCGTCAAGCAGTATCCGGAAGGCGTCAAGCTGGCGCACAAATACGGCAAGCGCATCGGCATCGCGACCATGCGCATCCACATGCCGGATGAAAACGGCGTACTGGCGCTGATTGCCAAAAGCAAGCCGGATGCCATTCTCGTCCGGAACACCGGGGCGCTCTATTACTACCTGTCCCGGAAGGATGAGATCGACATCCCGCTGATCGGCGACTTTTCTTTGAACGTGGCGAACCACAAAGCCGCCGAGCTGTTCCTGGAAGCCGGCCTGACCCGTGTAACGCCGTCGTACGACCTGAACATCCAGCAAATGATCGACCTGCTCTCCCGCTCCGACGCGGCCCAAATGGAGCTGGTCATCCATCAGCACATGCCGATGTTCCATACCGAGCACTGCGTATACTGCACCTTCCTGAGCGAAGGGACCGACCATACGAACTGCGGTACGCCTTGCGAGACGTCCCGCGTCTCTCTCAAGGACCGCGTCGGCTTCTCCCACCCGGTTCGCGTGGATACGGGATGCCGCAATACGGTGTACAACGCCATCGACCAGTCCGGTGCCGAGTATTTGCAGGAATTCCGCTCGCTGCATGTGGGCAGCTACCGGATCGAATTCCTCGAGGAAGAGCCGGAGCGCGTGAAGGAAGTCATCAGCCTGTACCGCCAGGCTCTGCGCGGGGAAGTAAGCGGCACGCATGTATGGCGTACCTTGAAAGCGACCAACCAGCTGGGCGTCACACGCGGCCAGCTGACGAAATAAACCAAACGGAAGCGAGAGGAGACAGAAGCAATGGCTGACCTGACAAAACCGACAGCCGAAAATCTGGCTGTCCTGATCGAGGGCATCAAGTCCAAGCTGAACATGGCCAACACGGCGGTCATGCGCCCGGAGGACTTCGATCTGGCACACTACGAAGACCTGCTGTACCTGTACAACATGGTGCAAAAGAAAACCAACTTCGGCATCAATGAAATGACCGCGATCGTGGAAGAGCTCGGCGCCATGCGCAAGCAAGGCTAGGGCACGAGGCCGAAGTCGCCGGAATGAAAAAGCGCCGTTCCTTAGGAGGACGGCGCTTTTTGCTTTTGCTGTCATTTCTCGCAGTCAAGAAGGCTGCATGGCGCCTCCCTTTTCCCGTACCTTGTTGCCCTCACGTCCCCGCGGATTGGTGCCCAGGAAAAACGCGAGAACGAAGGCGATGATGGCAAATGCGGTCGCGAGCATGAATGCATCGCTCGTACCCATCGCCACCCCCTGCATCTTCGCTACCGCCAGCTGGGCCTGATCGGCCGGATTGATCGCATGCTGGTTGATGATGTCCACCGTATGTGCGGCGCTTTTGGTGCTCATAATCGTCACGAACAGCGAAGTCCCCAGGGCGCCGCCGATCGCGTTGATCGTATTGGACATTGCAGTCCCATGCGGATTCAACCGGAGCGGCAAGGAATTCAATCCGGATGTCATGACCGGCATCATCAGCATGGATAAGCCCAGCATCCTGACCGTATAAAGCGTGAGCAGATAGCTGTAGCTCGTGGACAGGCTGAGCTTCGTAAAGCCAAAGGTCGTCACGATCGTGATCACGAGGCCGGTCAAGGCCAGGTAGCGTGCGCCAAACCGGTCAAACAGCCTTCCCGTAATCGGAGACATGATGCCCATGATAATGCTGCCCGGGAGCATCAGCAGACCGGATTGCACCGGGCTGAAGTGGAGGATGTCCTGCACGTAGACAGGCAGCAGGATCATTCCGGAATAGAGAGTCATGTTGACCAAGAGGCTGATGAGGATCGCGAGCGTGTAAGCCGGTGTCTTGAAAATGCGGAACTCGAGCATGGCATGGTCGATCCGCAGCTGTCTCATGACAAACGACACCAGGCAGATGACCCCGACCAGAAGCATGATGATGACTTCGACACTTCCCCAGCCCTTCGAACCGGCCGTGCTGAATCCGTACAGGAGTCCGCCGAAGCCGATGGTGGACAAAATCACTCCCCATACATCCAGCCTGGGGTTCTTCGTTTCCGTGACGTTTTTCAGGACGAAGGATGAAACGATGAGAACGATGACGGCGATCGGCAGGACGATGAAAAACAAGAGGCGCCACGAGTAGTGCTCCACTACCCAGCCGGAAAGCGTCGGCCCAATGGCGGGAGCGAACACCATCGCAATCCCGACTACCCCCATGGCCGATCCTCTTTTTTCCCTCGGGAACATGTTGAAAATGACGTTTGTCATCAGCGGCATGACAATTCCGGCCCCGCTCGCCTGAATCACCCTTCCGACCAGCATGAAAGCGAAGTAAGGCGCAATGCCGCAAATGAGTGTGCCCACCGAAAACAGGCACATCGAGGTCAGGAACAGCTGCCGCGTCGTAAATTTTTCCATGAGGAAAGCCGTCGTGGGAATCAGCACGCCGTTGACCAGCATGTAGATCGTAATCACCCACTGCGCTGTGGAGGTGGTGATGTGAAACTGGTCCATCAGCTTGGGCAAAGCCGTATTCAATAGCGTTTGATTCAACAAGGCGGCGATCGCGCCTGCGATGATCACGCCGAGAATCGTTCCTCTATGAACGTTTTGGTTCTCTGCCTGGTTGTCGCTAGCCATTCGTCAGACCTCCTTCATTTCCCTTACCGGAATCTGTCTTTCGAAAGTAGTATGCGACCCAATCGCCGTCGCCATTCGATCGCGTTTTGGACCGTGCCCTTCCTCTCCCCAAACAAAAAACCTTTCGCCCATCATAGGCGAAAGGTTTTTCGGGAGTGACTCCCTTATGAATTCTCGTATTTTTTCAACACGATGACAGCGTTGTGGCCTCCGAAGCCAAACGAGTTGGAGATGCCGATGCGGGCATCCGCCTCTCTCGCCTGATTCGGCACGTAATCGAGATCGCAGAGCGGATCCGCCTCTTCCAGGTTGATCGTCGGCGGGATGACTCCTTCCTGCAAGGTTTTGATCAATGCGACAGCCTCTGCACCGCCGGCGGCTCCCAGCATATGGCCGGTCATCGATTTGTTGGCCGTCACGGGTATGCGAGCGGCCGCCTCCCCAAACAACCGCTTGATCGCGACGGTTTCGGAGCGGTCGCCTATCTCCGTACTCGTCGCGTGTGCGCTGATCACGTCGACTTCCTCTGGTTGGATGCCGGCTTCCTGCAAGGCCCACTTCATGGCCAGGTAAGGACCGTAGCCCTCCGGATGCGTCGCAACCATATGGTAAGCATCCGAGCTGGCGCCGTAGCCGATGACCTCGGCATAAATCCGGGCATCGCGGCGCAAGGCATGGGACAGCGACTCCAGGACGACGATACCCGCCCCTTCCGCCATGACAAACCCGTCCCGCTGCGCATCGAAAGGCCGACTTGCACGCTGCGGATCGTCGTTTCGCGTAGACAGTGCGGTGGCGTTGCCAAAGCTGGCCAAAGAGACATCCGTGATCGCCGCCTCGGTCCCGCCTGCGATCACGACGTCGGCGATGCCCATCTTGATCAGCCGGAACGCTTCTCCGATCGAGGTATTCCCGATCGAGCAAGCTGTCACAGGCGCCATCGTCGGACCGTGCGCGCCGTACCGGATACTGATCATCGCGGAAGCCATGTTCGGAATCATCATCGGAACCAAAAGCGGACTGACGCGATCCGGTCCCCTCTGCTTCAAGACAGCCGTCTGTTCGAGCAAGGACTGCACTCCGCCGGTGCCGGAACCGACGTACACACCGAGCCTCTCGCCATTCACCTTGTCCGAGGATAAGCCAGCATCCTCCCAGGCTTGCTCCGCGGCCGCCAGCGCGAATTGGCAGAAGCGGTCCATCCGCCGCGCCTCCTTGCGCCCGAATCGTCCGTCCGCATCGAAGTCGCGTACGCTTCCGGCGATTTTGGTTTTAAAGTTCGTCGTATCAAATGTATCGATCAACGTAATGCCTGATTGTCCTTTGACCAAGCCATCCCAAAACGGATCGACCTGATTTCCAAGCGGGGAGATTACGCCCAACCCTGTAATCACTACTTTTTCCATGGTGATCCTCCTCTTGCAATCTGATAAAACCATCTTTGCACAGCAATTATCCTATTACAAGTTGTTGTTTATCCTAGTATAATGAATACCAGCATGATGCGCAAACAGCCCTGAAGCAAGGAGGTGCTCCATGAACCATCAAACGAGATTACAAGAGTTGTCTGCCTTTTTGAAAGCGCAACGGGCCAAAATCTTGCCCCAATCCGTCGGCCTCACTCCCGGAACCCGCAGGCGCACTCCCGGCTTGCGCAGAGAGGAAGTCGCCCAACTGGCTGGAGTCAGTCCTACCTGGTACACCTGGCTGGAGCAAGGGAGGGACATCAAGGTATCCCCTTCCGTGTTGGACGCGGTCGCGAAAGCGCTCCAGCTGACTGTCGACGAGCGGCTGTACTTGTACGCACTGGCGCTGGAGTCCGGAACAGGTGCCATCCCGCCGGAGGAGCCGCAGCCACAGATCAGCCCTTCGCTCCAGCGTATCTTGAAAGAATTGCGTTCCTGTCCGACGATTATCTCGGATCGGCGCTGCCATATCGTCGGCTGGAACGAAGCCGCCGCACACGTCTTTTTAGACTTTGAACAGATCCCGTACGAGCAGCGCAACATGATCCGTCTTCTTTTTACGCGAAAGGAATTCCAGCGTCTGGCCGTCAACTGGGAGCACTTCGTCAGCGGCTTTCTGGCCATATTCCGGGCGTATTACGGGCAATTCGTGGAGGATGAATGGTACGAGCAGTTTTTGCAGGAAATGCGGGGACTGCATCCCGAATTTCAATCCCTGTGGGAGGAAAGCCGCGTGAGCTCCGCTCCGGAAGTGCTCGTGGAATTCCGCCATGCCAAGGCAGGCAAGATGCTGTTCCATCTCACCTCTCTGCTGGTGCAGGGCGATGTCGCGTTGCGCTGCAGCATCTATACCCCGGACCCCAACTCTGCCACGGAAGCCAAGCTGCAGCAGTTGATGGACGCCCGCAAGTAACCGCGGTTTCAATTAGCAGGAAAAGCAAACAGCCTGACCGCTATGGCCAGGCTGTTATTTTGTCTGCGATTCACTTAGTGGTTCACGATGCCCACGCGCGCTTCCGTCGTCTGGTGGAAATCGGACTCCTCGCAGCCCTCTTTCCACAGCAGGTAGCGGATACTGTCAGCCAGCGCTTCCCAGCTCGCTTCGATCACGTTGGTTGAGACACCGACTGTGCTCCATTTCTCTCCGTTGTAAGAAGACTCGATCAAGACGCGGACCTTCGCTGCGGTCGCTCCGTTATCGTCCAGCACGCGCACCTTGTAGTCGGTGAGGTGCATATTGGCGATACAGGGGTAATACGTTTCCAAAGCTTTGCGGAGCGCGTTGTCCAGCGCATTGACGGGACCGTTGCCATCCGCAGCGGTGTGCACCATTTCCCCGTTCAGGTTGAGCTTTACGGTCGCCTCCGAGGTGATGGCCCGAGACGCCGCTTTTTCCATCAAGATTTTGAAGGAATCGAGGGTGAACAGATTTTTCAGCTTGCCCGCCGCTTCCAGCAGCATCAGCGTAAGCGAAGCTTCCGCCCCCTCGTACTGGTAGCCCTGGAATTCGCGCTCTTTGATGCGGGTAATGATCTCCCGCGCTTCCTCCCGCTCCAGCGAGATGTCGATCTCCAGCTCTTCCATTTTGGCCAGCAGATTGCTTTGTCCCGCCAGCTCGGAGACGAGCACGCGGCGAATGTTCCCGATGTTCTCCGGCTCAATATGCTCGTACGTCTTCGGATCGCGCAGGACCGCGCTGACGTGAATGCCCCCTTTGTGGGCAAAAGCGCTGTGGCCGACAAACGGCTGGTTGTTGGGGAGCGTCATGTTCGCGATCTCCGCCACGTAGCGGGAGAGCTGCGTCAGCTCCTGGAGCTGTTCGCTGCTGACACAGCGGTAGCCCAGCTTCAGCTGCAGGTTGGGGACCACGGAGATCAGGTTGACGTTTCCGCAGCGCTCCCCGATTCCGTTGATCGTTCCTTGCACTTGCGTCGCGCCCGCTTGCACCGCCGCCAGTGCGTTGGCGACCGCCACGCCGCTGTCGTTGTGCGGATGAATCCCGAGCGGCACGCGGATGCCTTCCGTCACGCTCCGCACAATATCGTATATTTCCGTAGGGAGGCTGCCACCGTTTGTGTCACAGAGGACGATCCAGTCCGCACCCGCTGCCTCGGCCGCCTCCAGCACTTGCAGGGCATAGCGCGGGTTGGCTTTGTAGCCGTCAAAGAAGTGCTCGGCCAAAAAGAGGGTAGTCATTCCTTTTTCTTTCAAAAACGCGACCGAATCGGCTACCATCCGCAGGTTTTCTTCCAATGTCGTCTTGAGTGCGTCGGTTACGTGCAGGTCCCAGGACTTTCCAAAAATAGCCGCTGCCTTTGCGCCGCTCGCTACCAGCGCCCGCAGGTTGTCGTCATCCGCTGCTGCCACATGCGGACGACAGGTGCTGCCGAAAGCGGAAACCTTCGCATGCTGCAGCGGAATCTCGCGGATGCGCTCAAAGAACGCCATGTCCTTGGGATTGCTGCCAGGCCAACCGCCTTCGATAAAATCGATACCAAACTGATCCAGCCGCAGTGCGATCTTTATCTTGTCTTCCACCGACAGGCTGATCCCTTCCCCCTGCGTACCATCTCGCAGGGTCGTATCGTACAGATACACCTTGCTATTCATGTCTCCACCCATCTCCACTAATTATCTGAATAATCTTATCATTTGAATCATTAGAAGTCCGGTGATTTAAGTCAGTTGTATCCGTCTCTTCGGCATGAAAAAAGAGGAAAACAACCCAACCAACGCCGAAATGAGCAGGTCCGACACCGCCTCCATCATCACGGATTTCGGTTTTGGACATGCCGAAATACCGGTTTGGGGTCGTTTCTTCTTAAACCGGCATAGTTTTTTCAGATTTTGAACGATTGCCGTGAGCAGTGCCTGCTCCTGCATGCAATCCAGGCCGCGGCTCCGCGCGCGACCCAGGCCATGCGCGACTTTGCTTTCGGCAAACACATGCTCGCACCGCGTCCGTAACTTTTGCAGATGACGGTAAGAACCCTTGAGCTGAATTTGTTTGGCTTTGTTGCGGATTTGGATTTCTCGGATTTTGGCCAGACGCTTGCGTTGTTTCTTCGGATCGTTCGTTTGGCGTTTCCAAGTCGGTACATCTTCCAGTGCCAGGTTGCGAAGCGAAACCAGAGGAATAATCCCTTGCTCGAACAGCGCTTGCAGATAATCTGTCGTACCGTAGGCTTTATCGGCAGAAAGCGTGCGAATCCGGATTTGCGGATGGGCAAAACGGATCGCGGCCAGCTGTTGCAAGCTCGTCTCGCGTTCAGCCGTTCCGGACGCGATGCTCGCTTGCGTAGACAGAATGACGCCGGATTTGACATCCGTCACATGATGCACCAAATACCGCAAATGCGCTTCCTGACCGTTGCTCTTTTTGTACAAGCGAGCATCCGGGTCCGTCACGCTGCGGTAGGTCTTGTTCGAGAACCTTTTGCCATGAAAATCTTCATGTGTCGCTTCGTCTTCCAGACGCCGTTCTGTTCGCGTGGGCGGTGCGGGCGGCCGTCTGTCATCATCGGAATCAGCGGCGTCACCTTCGGGTTGCTCGTCTTGCCGGGCCATGCGAGCCAGGTAGTCTTCAATCGACTCCACAGGTGCCAGAGTGATTTCTTTCAAGCTGTGGATAGAAGCGTTGGCGCGTACTTGGGAACCGTCGACTCCCGCATCTACATCGGGTTGGACCAGTCCGGCGGCGATGCACTGATCGACGACATGTTTCATGAGCGTGTCGAAAATACCGTGTTTTCGCCACAATTTCCGGGTCTTCACCAAGGTCGTCCGATCCGGCAGGGACGGCCTGGATGGATCCGGGCGCAAGACGGATTCGAAATCCAGTCCGCAAAACCACAAGTAGCCCCCATGCATGGGCAACAGTTGATACAATTCCCGTTCGGAATGGTTGAACAAATACGAAAGCAGCATGAGTCGAACCATCCGCTCCGGGTCAGCCGCCGGGCGTCCGGTACGTTCCGTATACAGCGGCGCCACCCAATCATGGACGATGGAAAAATCAAGCGCTTCGTTCAGTTGGCGCAAGATGTGCTTTTTCGGTACGAGTTCATCCATATCCACAAATTGGAACATCTGAGGCTGGATAGCCGATGACTTATAGGCTTTCATGTTCAATCACTCTTTCGATCATCGTGTTACGATATAAATTCGACAAACCCGTGATAAAGGCCTGCTTACGCGGACTTTTTCACCGGACTTTTAGATGTTATCCAGTATACCATAGCCCAAATCGAATTAGAACGTGACCACTATAGGTTTTTTCTATGCACGCATAGGCAAGACAAACGAAGCTGTCCGCTCGATCGCTTCCTCCAGCTGCGGCGTGCTTCCCAAAAAGGGATGCTTGGCACCAAACGTGTGGTCTGCCCCCTCGATCCAGGCCAGTTCACTGTTTTTCGCCGCCTGATGCAGGCGCTCTGCCCCTTTCACCAGTCTGGCAAAGTCATTTTTGCCTTGGATGATGCACAAAGGCTGGGGCATCATTGCGACCTTTTTCAGTAGATCGTACGCTTCCCGGTTCTGGTCGACGTCGTCGATGACAGCCCGTGAGATGGGCATATTCTGGCCCGTGCGCGCATTGGGTATGTATCCGACGCCATTGTCCGCGATTTGACGGCGCAGCTTTTCATCGAACAGATTTACGTCCGCGATCCCGTTCCAGGTAATGATCCCCGCGACCTTGGAATTCCCTGCCCCAAACAGGATGGCATCGCCCCCGCCCTTGCTGTGGCCGAGAACGAAAAGCCGGCCGGTATCCACGTGAGCCGGCAACGGGAGCCGTCCCGACAAGGCCCATTCCGTCAGGATCTGCAAATCGGCGATCTCGCGGGCATACGTATTGCGCCCGAATTTCTCCAGTTCGTCAAACTCCGTCAAGCTCTCCCCGACGCCGTTGCACGTAAAATTGAAGCGGATCGTCGTGATCCCGCGATTCGCGAGAGAATCCGCCACGTACGGAAAGCTGCCCCAGTCCTTGAAGCCTTTGAATCCATGGCAGAACAGCAGCAACGGCTGCCCGTTTCCTGCCGATGCCTCCGTGTGGACATTGCCCCGGAGCGTCAATCCTTCGTCCACGGGAATCGAAAATGCTTGCTGGCCCATGCGCTCCCACCTCTCTCCCTTTTTTCTTCTATTATGCCTCGCTTTGGACCGAAAAGAAACCAAAGAGGCATGAGCGGCGCTGGTGGCCTGCTCATGCCTTTTTTTCACGGAAGTATCCGCTCCTTGTGTTCGCTTCATCCTCCGTTTTTTCCAACAAGGAAAGGGCGTACTCCAACGGTCTGCGTATGGCCAGTTGATACCGTTGTTTCTGGCCGAGCTGCCGGAAGATGTCCCGCCCCGGTTTGGGATTGATCTCGATGATCCACACCCTTCCCTGTACGTCGATACCCAAATCAAATCCGAACTCCATCATTTGCCCGTAATGCTCTTCGATGCGAGCCACCGTCTTCAGCGCGAGCTCCCGGCATTCGCGAATGATTCGCTCCGCCGCTTCCTTCCCGAACCGCTCCGTCAAAAACAGCGCAGCAGGCATTGCCTTTCCGCCCCCGTGCAAATTGGAGGTCGACAATTGCGGAGAGCCGATGCGCAGCCCCATTCCCGTGACTTTCCATTGCCCGCTCCCGTCCTTTTGGACAAGCAGCCGGGCGTCCACGACCCGATGCGGCACCAGTTCCAGTTCCAGCCCCTGCTGAAGGAAAAACTGCTCTTTTCCGTGCTTTTCCCGCTCCATCCACTCCTCCAGCCGCTTGCACAAAGCAGCCTGGGAATACAGCCTTTCACTGCTTTTGGCCTGCTTCTTGGTTCTTCCGTACAATCGGTACCCCTTCTCCAGCCTCTCCACACGCAATATGCTGCGTCCGCCTGTTCCATTCGTCGGCTTCAGGTACAAAAAGCGATGGTGCTTCATCAGCAAGGACAGATTCTCCCTCGAATAGGGCAACGTTTGCGGCAGCCACCTTTCCAGTGCGGGATCCTGTGCCAGCACTTGATGTACCTGAAATTTATTGGAAAATCGGCTGTTGGCATAACGAAACCAGTTTTGCTTGCGGAAGGGCAGGTAGAGACTGTGCTTGGGAAGCGGGTAGTAGCGATAGCGGTCGATGACGATGTCCGGCCAGTCAAACCATTCACTCTTCCAGCCTTTCTCGGCGGGCACGTACCCTCTGATCCTCTTCTCTGCGTAACGGACATCTTGTGGGCCGAACAGGAATACGTTCGCCCCCAGCTCACGTCCTGCCTTCACCAAACGGCGCAAATAAACGGGTTCCGTAAATCCGTCTTCTCTTCGAAAGGTCAGTATGCCGATCCGTTTCCTCACCCGGGGCATCTCCCTCCTTCGTTTGGCTGTCTCGCTTACCTTATCCAGTTTATGGCCAAACGCATAAAAAAGCGCCTTCGCCCGGCTAGGCGAAAGCGCATATTCTCAAGGAAATTGGCATGTTTACCTCTGATGCAGCTCCAGGTAGCGAAGGGCGGTTCGACCGAGCAGCTCGCCTGCGACCAGCATGGCGTCCTCATCGATGTCAAAACGCGGATGATGGTGCGGATATGTGGCGAGCTTGTCGGGATTCCCCGCACCCACGAACAAATAGGCCCCCGGTACCTTCTCCAGGTAGTAGGAGAAGTCTTCGCCTCCCATCAATGGCTTCATCGGCTCTACGCGGCTCTCTCCGAATGCCTCGATCGCCGCTTCCCGGGCAATGGCCGCTTCCTTCTCTCCGTTGATCACAGCCGGATAGCCTCGCTCGTAACGGACGACTGCGCGGCCTCCGAGCATGGCAGCCGTCCCCTCCGCGATTTCTGCGAGGCGCTGCTCCGCGCGGTCGCGCACATCCGGCAGGAATGTCCGCACTGTACCGGTAAGCCGGCAGCTGTCGGCGATGATGTTGTTGTTGTCCCCGCCGTTAAACGTACCTACCGTCACGACGACACTCGCCAGCGGACTGATGTTGCGGCTCGCGATGGTTTGCAGGCTGCCGACGATTTGCGAGCCAATGACGATCGAATCGACGGTTTCCTCCGGCACGGCTCCGTGCCCGCCCCGTCCCTGGATCTCGATGACGAAATCGTCCGTATTGGCCATGATCGGCCCCGGGCTGATGAATACCTTTCCGACCGGCAGCATGGACCAGAGATGCACACCGAATATGGCATCTACCCCGTCGACAGCGCCATCTGCCACCAGCTGCATCGCACCGCCCGGCGATTCTTCCTCCGCATGCTGGAACAGGAAGCGGATTTCCCCGGCGAACTGGTCGCGTCTTGGCGCCAGCACGCTCGCCAGCCCCAACAGCTGGGAGGTGTGGCCGTCGTGCCCGCAAGCGTGCATGACACCCGGCACTTTCGATTTGTACTCTACTTCCTTCAGGTCCTGGATGGGGAGGGCGTCGAAGTCCGCACGCAATGCCACTGTCGCTCCCGGTCGGCCGCCTCGCAGCACGCCGACGACTCCCCGGCCGCCTACGCCTGTGCGCACCTCGTCAAATTTCAATTCTCGAAGAATTTCCGCAATAAATGCGGGGGTCTTCTCTTCCTGAAAAGACAGCTCTGGATACTGGTGCAGATGACGTCTCCAGCCAATCATCTGCGGCTCCATCGCCCGGAGCAGTTCGTTTAGTTGATCCTGTAAGGACATGATCCTCTCTCCTCCACCATTTCGCATTCGAATCCTAGCACGTTGTTTGTCCCTATCATAGCAGAAATCCGTCAAAAAGGGAGAGGAATACTAAGCAAAAGCAGCGAGTCTGCGCTTCCGATCCGCAAACAAAACCACCCCGCAATAGCCTGCTCGCTTGAGCGTCGCGCACGCCTCCGCCCAATGCTGGCCGACCTGCTCCGGGTAGCAGGCGCGGGACGCTACTGTCACCGGGACCTCGTGATGCGCCAAAATTTCCAGCCATCTCCCGGACGGGCTTCCCCCGCGCTGGGGCGTGCTGGCCAATAGCGAAGTCGGCAGCTCTGCTGCCACATCCCGGCGCCGCAGCGCACGCGCAATCCGCTGGTAGTAAGGAAGCAAGGCGGTCTCGTCCCGCATGAAGCCAAAAGACTGCAAACCGTCATCATAGGCGAGCAGATCGAAAAGTCCGCTTTGTACGGCTTGCTCCAGCCAATCAAAGTAATGGCTGTACAAAACGCTTCGCTCCATTCTTTTCAGCCGCTCCCGCGAATCGGCGACGATCAGCCCCAAACCCTTGGGAAACTTTACCGCCCCGATGCACACATCCCAAGGGCCTTGCTCTATGAAGCAAGCGAGGTCTGCTTCCCCGCCCGGAAAATAGTCGAGCTCCAGCCCGATCCGCAGCGCGACCCCTGCTTCTTCCCAGCGCGGTCGCTCCTCGCGCAAGAAAGCGACGTAATCGGAAAGCGAATCGACGGCGACCTGCTCCAGCCACCTGCGCTGCGCCCTGCCCGCCTGGTCGCCTCCGAGGTGCAGATGCTTCTCGTAATAAGGCTTGCCCTCGGAAAAACGATACAAATGCTCGGCAATGCAAACCTCTTGCAGCCCCGCCTTCTTTGCCTGCCTCAGATACAGATCAAGCCACTCCCGCGAGAAGGGACCCTTTTGGAGGCGGACGGCCAGTCTCCCTACCATTTCCTCCGCCCATTCTCTCCTTCCTTGACCCTCATCTTGCCGGTGTGCCGCCTGCAGAGACTCCGCTGTTCGATTCAGCCATTCCAGCGAATACGGCCCTTCTTCCAGACGCACGTGAAAATCTGCCTTCATCCCATCCCCTCCATCCATCCCCTCCATGGGTTTGTCCGAACCCCTCTTCTTCTTTATTATGTGGAAGATGGATGACATATGTCGAAAGAGAAAGGCGAGCACAGTAAGGTTCACCTCTGTATAATAGAGGGTGGGAATCGTTGGAAAATCGGTTGCTGCGCAAAGGAGGCAGACAGAAATGTTCGGGATCATAGTCGGGTGCTTGGTGGGAGGCATCCTGCTTGTCGCTTATGCGAGCGACCGCCAAGCGAAGAAACGCCGCGATTCGTCTGCCCGAACGGCGGGCGCACATTTGCATTTGGCAAATGCCGCCGTAGGGGAAGCACTTATCAGAAATGCCATGGGGTCGTTCGATGATTGTTAAAAGCGAAAGATAGAGAGGAGTAACACGGTGCTGTTTGATAAGGAAATCATCGGTTGGAACAAAGTCCATGACGTCGCAATCGACTCGGCAGAACTGCTGCGGCTGCATGGATGCGAGCATACGGGCGTTCACTCCCGTCGTGTCGCTGCGGAGGCAAAAAGCCTTGCTGAGCGCTTCGGCTCCGATCCGCACGCGGCCATGGTCGCCGGATATTTGCACGATATCAGCGCGATTTACCCCAATGATCACAGAATCGCCGTCGCCAGACAACTCGGGATTGAAATTTTGCCCCAAGAAGAGGCCTTCCCGATGATCATTCACCAAAAACTATCTAGGGAGATGGCGGAATCCTTGTTCGACGTCAGCGATCCCGCCATCCTCTCCGCCATCGAATGCCACACCACCTTGAAAGCAAACCCATCCCAAATGGATCTGGTCTTGTTCGTCGCAGATAAAATCGAGTGGGACCAGGCAGGCACGCCTCCCTATCTCCCGCGCTTGCAAGCGGGGTTGGCCAAGTCGCTGGAGCATGCTGCGTACGCCTATTTGTCTTACATGTGGGAGCAACGGGACAAGCTGCGCGTCCTGCACCCCTGGCTGAAAGACGCGTACCTGTGGCTCTCCGCCCGGCTGTGACATGATTTTTCCGCAACCCGGGAACGCAAAAATCAAAAAAGCGGGAGAGTCTCCCTCTCCCGCTTGAAACGCCTGAGCCACCTGCCCCTTCATACGGCTCATTCTCATTTCCGATCGTATACGTAAAACGTGTGCGGATGACGATTCTTCTCATCCACGATGCCTTCGCGCTTGTCCACCAAGATGAACGCGTCCCGATCCCACTCGGGGAAAAACGTATCCCCTTCCGCTTCCAGATCGATTTCCGTGATGTATAGACGGTCTGCCACATCCAGAAACTGTCTGTAGATCTCGGCCCCGCCGAAAATGATGACATCTCCAAGCGCCAGCACTTCTTCTTTCGTATGGACCACATCGACGCCGTCCGGCTGAAAGTCCCGATTTCGCGTCAGTACCACATTGCGTCTGTTGGGCAGCGGCCTGCCCAGGGAATCGAACGTCTTGCGTCCCATGACGATCGTCTTGCCGGTCGTCAGCGCCTTGACGTGCGCAAGGTCAGCGGGCAGGTGCCACGGCATGACGCCGTCCTTGCCGATCACCCGACCCTTGGCATAGGCGACCAAAAGACTGATCATACCGCCACCTCGCCTTTGATGTGCGGATGGGCTTCATACCCGACGATCTCGATATCGTCATAGGTGAAGTCGAAAATCGATTTCACATCCGGGTTGAGCTTCAGCTTCGGCAGAGGCTTCGGCTCCCGGGTCATCTGCAGCTTGACCTGTTCCACGTGATTGAGGTACAGATGCGCGTCTCCCAGCGTATGCACGAAATCGCCCGCCTCAAGCCCGGTCACATGCGCGATCATATGGGTCAGCAAAGCGTAGCTCGCGATGTTGAACGGGACACCGAGGAACGTGTCACCGCTTCGCTGGTACAGCTGGCAGGAGAGCTTTCCGTTTGCTACGTAAAACTGGAACAGCAGATGACAAGGGGGCAGCGCCATCTTGTCCAACTCCGCCGGGTTCCAGGCGCTGACGACCAAGCGGCGCGAATCGGGATTGCGCTTGATTTCATCAATGACCCATTGGATTTGGTCGACCGTCTTCCCGTCGCGTCCGGCAAACGAGCGCCATTGCTTGCCGTACACCGGTCCCAGATCCCCGTTTTCGTCCGCCCACTCGTTCCAGATCCGCACGCCGTTCTCCTGCAGGTAGCGGATATTCGTATCGCCGGACAAAAACCACAGCAGCTCGTGGAAAATGGATTTCGTATGCAGCTTTTTGGTCGTCACCAGCGGAAAGCCCTCGCTCAGGTCAAAGCGCATCTGATGTCCGAAGATGCTGATCGTTCCCGTGCCTGTCCGATCTTCCTTCGTGACGCCTTCGTCCAGAATGCGCCGGCACAAGTCCAAATATTGTTTCATCGTGATCGCTCCTTTCTCGTCCTCATCTATACTACCGATTCCGCGGCGAAATGGAAAGAAGGGAAATGCGTCCTTGGGGTCAAACCCGGCGGATGGCTGTCCTCCGCGGTCCCAGTCCCGTTTCCCGGCATGCTATAATAGGAAATGCCAACCAGTTTTGCCGGCACTCCCAAAAGAAAGCGTGATCGAAACATGAGCGGAAAAGCTCCTTCCCAGAAAAAGCCGATGTACAAGCAAATCGCCGAGATGATCGAGCAGCGCATCAGCGCGGGTGAATTTCCCGCCGGCAGCTTCCTGCCTTCGGAACGGACTTTGGCGAAAGAACTGCGCGTCAACCGCTCGACGGTCGTAGCCGCTTACGACGAGCTGCAGGCGGCGGGAGTCGTGGAGCGAAAACGAGGGAGCGGCACGATTGTGAGCCAAGATATTTGGGGGCTGGCTCGCACCCGGGTGCCAAACTGGCGCCACCTGAGCGAGACGGGCTCCTTTCGCCCCAACCTGCCGCTCTTCCGCAAAATTCGCCGGGAGACTGAAGCGCACGACTTGATCGACCTGGCGAGCGGCGAGCTGTCGCCGGATCTGGTGCCGCACGAGTCTCTCAAAAGACTGCTTGCAGCGGGAGACTTTCCCGCCCATTTTGGCTACGAGCATTCGCTGGGCAACAGCTCCCTGCGCGAGACGCTCAGCGTCCATATGAAAAAATGGCGGAGCATTGACGCATCCCCTTCCGCCATCCTTATCACTTCCGGTGCCCAGCAAGCCCTGCACCTGGTCGTGCAATGCCTGCTCCAGCCGGGGGATGCCGTGGCGATCGAAGCCCCCTCCTACTGCCATTCGCTGCCGCTCTTCCATTCCTCGGGTTTGCGGACATTTTTGCTCCCGGTGGACCAGGACGGGATTGACCCGGTGCAGCTGGAGGAGCTGCATCGCAAGCACCGCATCAAGATGGTGTTCCTGGCTCCGAATTTTCACAATCCGACAGGGACGCTCCTGTCCTTCGAGCGCCGGCTGCGGCTGCTCGCCATTTCCGCGGAAAACGGCATCCCCATCATCGAGGACGACCCGTACAGTCTGACCTCCTTTTCGGGCGAGCCTGTCCGCACGCTGAAATCGCTGGACAAGCACGGCACGGTGCTGTACATCAGTTCCCTGACCAAGATCGTCGCATCCGGACTGCGGATCGGCTGGATCGTCGGACCGCAAAGTGTCATCGAGCGCCTGGCGGACGCCAGACAGCAGGTCGATTTCGGACACAGTATCCTGCCGCAATGGCTCGCCGACCGTTTCCTCGCCTCTCCCGAATTCGCCGATCACATCCACCGGCTGCGCACGCAATTATCCATCCGCTGCGAGCAGCTCGCGCTTTCGTTGCGAGACGCGTTTGCCGATCAGCTGGAAATGAGCCTGCCAGCTGGAGGCATCCACCTGTGGTGCCGACTTGCCGGCGGCTGGAGCGAACAAAATCTCCTCTCCGAAGCGGTGAAACGAGGGCTCGTTTTCGTTCCCGGACATCTGTTCGGTGCAAGCCCGGGCCATGTTCGCTTCACTTTCGGCCGCACAAGCCTGGAGCACATCCCGGAGGCTGTTTCCCGGTTCGCTGATGCCCTGGATGCAAGTGGATGGTCAAAAAACCAGTAAAGTGGATGGCCCCTTTTTCTACGGCTCATTATATGATCGAGGTAAGCCTGACGGAAAGGAAGAGACAAGGTCATGCCGATTTACCCTTTTATCATCATTGTCTTTATTCTGGTGTTCATCGCCCTGATCCTCACGTTTCGGATCGGTTTGAATCCCGCGGAAGCGAAACAACGCAGTTTTGCCCACCGCTCCCGCAATCTTCTGCTCATCTACGGCACGATCACCCTCGTGCTGGTGATCGCTCTTTCGGTCTATATCTACCGGCTATAGACGCAACAAAGACGCCGTCGAAATATCGTCAAGACGGCGTCCGGATTATCATCTTTGTTTGTTTCCTCTTCCCTTAGACACCTTTGCGGGCTACGTTGGCAGCTTGCAATCCCCGCTGTCCATTCACGATTTCAAACGTGACTTGCTCGCCCTCTTCCAAATTGCGATAGCCCGTACCCGAAATCGCCGAGTAGTGCACGAACACATCGGGTCCCCCATCCCGTTCAATAAACCCATACCCTTTTTCCTTGCTAAACCATTTTACTTTGCCTTGAATCATTGCGCTTCCTCCCTGTAATCAGTGCAGCTCTTACGCTTACCCCATCATATGCGGATGCGCGGAAAGAGGAGATACGCTAAAATAAATAAAGTCTGGATCTTGACGATTTGCAGCAGGAAGGAAGGGATTGCAATCATGCGCAAAGCATTGATTTTGGGGTGTGCGCTGCTGCTGACTGCCTGCTCGGACATCTCCGAGGGAGTCCAAAGCGCGCAACAAGCCGTTGAAACCGGAAAGCAGGCGGTAGAGGCCGGAAAACAGGTCGTCGAAGCCGGAAAGCAAGCCGTCGAGGCGGGAAAGCAGCTGGCTGAATCAGAAGTCGCCCAGCAGTTGAAGACCTACCTCCAGCAAAAATACGAATCATCCGAGCAGCTGCGCAACGCCATGTTCAGCGGAGACGGAAAGCTGGTGGCCGAGCAGCTGAAGCAGACCGAGCTTGCCAATTTCAGCTTTTACAAGTCCGACCTGTTCGGCGTGGAATACACGGGCCAACTGACCGGGGACGGCACCTTCAAAGTGCTCAAGCACGACTTGAACAACAGCGGATCGGAACCGGTCGTCGTGAAGGAATTCAAGGTGTCGCTGGACAGCAGCGGGCAAGTTCAGGTGCAGTAAAAGTCAATACGGCGCTCCTCCTTCACCAGAAAACGGCGGGGGCTGGAGCGCTTTCCGAACCACGCCTCCGCAAGCAAGCGGATCCCTTCCTCGATATCCTCCTCCTTCATCCCGCCAAAGCCGACAATGATGCGAGGCGATTGTCCGCCCGGCGGCCTGAACCAGCTGCGCCCGCTCGGATACACCCGTATGCCGGCGTCAAGCGCCTGGGCAATCAGCCTGTCTTCGCTTCTGTTCGTATCGATTTGAAGCAGGATGTGCAAACCAACCGAATGACTCAAGACGCGGACCTCCGAGGGCATATGCGCATGAATGGCGTCAAGCAGCAGGCCGTGCTTGCGGTGGTACAGCGTCCTCACTTTCCGTACATGCTTTTCCCAATGTCCCTTTTGCATAAACAGCTGCATGGTTCGCTGCAAATGCCGGGAGACCGGGGACGGATAGGCCGAGAAAGAAGTGAGGTAGCGCTCCAGCAGCTCTGGAGGGAGCACCGTATAGTCCAGACGCAGCGCAGGTCCAGACGCAGCGCAGGCGAGAAGGCTTTGGAGAAATTCCCGATGTAGACGACCGTCCCGTCGCGGTCCATCCCTTGCAAAGACGGTGTCGGCTTGACATTGTAGCGGAATTCGCCGTCATAATCGTTCTCGATGATCACCCCGCGGACTTTGCCTGCCCATTGCAGCAGACGCTGCCGCTTGGCTACAGGCATGACCATCCCGTGCGGATACTGGTGGGCCGGGGTCGTGTATACCACCGTCGCGCCGCTCCGCTCCAGGCTTTCGATCGACAGCCCGTCATCCTCCAGCGGGATCGGCACGACCTCGTACCCGTGATGCGAAAACACGACCCGGGCATCGGCGTAGCCCGGTTCCTCGACGGCAACCACACGGTGTCGGTCCGCCAGCAGCAGGCACATAAAGCTGAGCGCTTGCTGAAGACCCGTACCGATCAAGATCTGCTCCGGCTCGCAATGAAGCGTGCGCGCCCTGCGCAAATAGTCGGCCAGCTCCACTCGAAACTCCCACTCCCCCTGGTTGTCCCCGTAAAAAGCGAAATCCTCCGCGTGCCTCTCCATCGCCTCCAGCATGCAGGTACGCCACTCCCGGTACGGAAAAGCGCCGGTATCCACTACCGATCCATGGAAATTATAGCGGGTGTTCGGGAGCTTCCTCTCCTTTTTCTGCGGTATTTCCACCCTCCGTGGCTTTGTACGGTGCTCCGTCCCTTCCGCCCACACGTCCAATTCAGCGGCGAAAAAACCGCTGCGCTCCCGACTCGTAATGTACCCTTCCGCCAGCAGCTGCTGATAGGCCGCCTCCACCGTGATCTTTCCCACGCCGCTCGATTTGGCGAGCTGCCGGATGGACGGCAAGCGCTCTCCAGCTGATATGGTCCCCGTGGCGATTGCTCGGCTCATTTGCAGGTAGAGCTGCTGATAGAGCGGCTCTTTGCTCTCCATGTCCAGCACAGGTGTAAAATCCATGCGGCCCCCTCCATCTGTCCTTATCCGATTCTTTATTTTTGTCTCTATGAATAAGAACAGAATTTTTATACAGTAATCCTATCAAAAAAGGGAAGCGAGGAAAACCGCATGCCGATTCACCTGCAAGGGAAAAAAGTCATTCTCCGGGATATCCGCCCCGATGATCTGGATGTTCTCTACTTCTGGAATTACGAAGCAGACGATCGGGACCATTTGAACTGGAACGGGCCGTACAAGCCCTTGGATCCGCTCACCAAAGAGGAGTTCAAGGCCCAGCCCCGGTACCAGGAGTCGCTGGCGCTCGTCGACACAGATGCCCCTCGTACGGAATTGATGATCGAAATCGACGGAGAGCTGCGGGGAAGTGTGGGCCGCTATTGGGTGTCGGAGGTGACCAACTGGTGCGAGATCGGAATCGTCATCTACGATTCCCGTTACTGGTCCAATGGCTATGGCAGCGAAGCCTTCCAGATGTGGATCGACTATCTGTTTGCCAACATGAATACGGTGCGCCTCGGGATCGGCACCTGGTCTGGAAACGAGCGGATGATGAAGCTGGCCGCGCGCTGCGGAATGCAGCTGGAGGCACGTGTGAGAAAGGCGAGGATCGTCCGCGGAGAGTATTACGATGCGATCAAGATGGGGATGCTCCGGGAAGAGTGGGAGGCGCTAAAGCAGCAGCGCGCCTAGCTCTCCCTCCAACTTACAAGCGATAGACCACGTCCCATTGAGAAATTTTTCATCGAGGCTTCTTGAGGGACAAAAAAAAGCCAACACACCCGGTTGGCTTTTTCGCTTGCGAACAACTCCCGCTCTTCTACTTTTTGGAGATCTTGATTTCAAGGCCCAAGTCTTCCCCGTTCTCTCTGGATGTCAGGGTAACCGTTTCGTCGTCGACTTCGACCTTGTACGCTCTGTAGATCTCGTTGTTGTCCTTGAGGGCATCCGCGATCTTGTCTGCGATTTCTTCGGCTGTATCATTGTCATCGACGTTGACTTCAACGGTCTCCTCGAGATGTTCATCTTCTACCTTGATGATGTACTTCTGGTCGGCTGGCGCTTTCGATTTCACGGTAATTTTCCAGGCTTCCGCCGCATCCTTCCCCAGGTGCCCCTCCGCGATTTTGTTGTCCATTCCCAGATCGCTCAAAGCGCTGCCGGCAAGCTTGATGGACGGAACCTCGTCATCCGGGCTGTTGTCGGTTTGGAACACAAAGCGTTTCTGCTTGCTGTCAAAGGAAACCTCCACGCGGTCGTCTTTGCCGAGCGCACGGCCAATCGCCTCTTCCAACGCTTCTGCGACATCTCCCCCGTTTTTCTGTGTGCCGTCGATTTCGGAAAGATCGATGCTCCTGGCAGTACCGCCGTTCAAGGAAATCCACATCGTTTTGTCCGACAGATCCGGGGTGCTGTCGCGGACTTCCCAGCCTGTTTTCACCGCTTCGTCCAGCTCGTCGGAATCGTAGCCGTCGGAAATCTTTTCGATGGCGAATTTGACTTCTCCATACTCCTGACTCGTTCCGTACGCGTAAATCGTGCGGATCTCTCCATCCTTCAAAATCGCGTCGATCTTCATCCCTTCGGACAAGGAATCGAAGCTGGAGCTCTTCCCGTTGATCTTGACCGTCACGTCATCGGCCACCTCATAGGTTTTCGAGCCGATGGTCAACTCCTCGTCATCCACATCGATATCGGAAATGGTCCCTTTTACGTGGTTGCCGAAGTCGACCTGGCCGACCTTGCCCAGCAACCGGTTGACGAATACGGCCATCTCCGCGCGCGTCACCGGTTTGTTCGGCTTGAACGTCTTGTCCTCGTAACCCGCTACGAGCGACTGCAGAAGCGCGTAGGACAGGTATTCCTTTTCTTCGGAAGTCAGCGATGTAATGTCCCCGAAGTACAATTTGCTGTCGTCCACGTCTTCAAAATCAGCGCCCAAGGCGTTGACCAGCAATTTGACGACAAAGAGCCGCGTAGCCGGTTTGTTTGGCGAAAACTCTCTTGCATCCACGATATGGTTGACCAGCGCGAGCTTCACCGTGTCCTCTGCCCAATCCGGGATGTCCCCTCCGTAATAGAAATCATCATCTGTCAGCAGATCCTCGTTTTGCGTCAGCAAATTAATCACCATCGTCAAGGCTTCCAGTTGGGTGACAGGCTTGTTCGGACGGAAAGTGTGATCCGGATACCCCTTGATGATGGATTTGTCCACCATGACTTTTACGGTATTTTCCGCCCAGTGCTTCTTCAAATCGGTAAACTGGAAATACCTGCTGTCGACCTTCACTTCTTTGGAATGTCCGTTTCCTTTTTGTTTGTTGGCATTTCCATTGCCATTTCCATTTCCGTTATTGCCTTTGGCGCTGACCGCTGCCGCAAAAGAAACGGTCAACGTCCCAGCCAGAATCGTTGGCAAAATTTTCTGTCTCCATGCCTTCATTCCTTGTTCCTCCTCTGTGGTGATAAGATCCTTCTATGAAAAGCAGACGGAGGATTTTCCCAAGAAGTTGCAGCCTGTTGCAGCTTTCGGATAAAAAAGACGACGCCCGGGCACTCACCCGGGCGTCTTTCCTATCTATTTCCGAATCGTTTATGCCAGCTCGGCAGCCACTCGATCCAGCTTGCCTTGCAGTTCATCCAAGTCGACATTCATATCGAGCGCGGCGAACAGACCGGTGAAGTACTCGTTCACCTGTTCGATTACGCGGCTGCGCTCTGTCGCAACGAGTTCGCCAAACAGCGCGGAAAACTGCTCCGCCAGCTGTTCGTTGCCTGTCGCGACGTAGGCCGCTACCGGCTCCTGCATGCGCTTCTCCAGCTCTTCGCGCACTTTCAGCTTGCCGTCTTGTTCAAAAAAGTCCTTCGTGTTTTTAAACAGGGCCAACGCAGGCTGAAAAGATGCGGCTCCTCCCGGAAGCTCCTCCGCAAAGGACAGTGTCTCCACCTGGCGAGACTGATACGGTGCCAGTGTCAGCCCGTCCGCATATGCCTGCACATCGCGCTGCCATCCGGCGACGAGCGCCTGGCCCTGTTTGTTGACAAACTTCTCCAGGCGCAGTGTCGTCGCCCGCAGCTCCTGAGCCAGATCATAGCTGATCGCCCGCAGCAGATCGGTCAGACAGCCTTGCAGCGCCTGCTTCATATTTCGTCCGTCCTCTTTGAGCACGGACGGATTGAAGGCGAAATTGTACAGCTCGTTGAAGCGGAAGAACAGCCGTTGCTTGACGTAGTAGAGCAGTTCCTCCCGCTCTTTTGCCAAGTCGCGCTCGAAGGAAGCCGTCGTCAGAGACTCGACTGCCGCCAGCGCGGACGTCTTGGCCTCGAGCGCCGCCGCTTTGCGCGCAAGCCGCTCGTCCTCTCCCGACTTGGCCATGCTCATGAACTGAGCGAGCGTATCGTAAGCGCGGCGAATTTCGCCCATCGCGGCGCCTACCGCGATCTGGGTCAGCTCTTCAATGGTAAAGCGCAGGAACTCCGCTTCAAAGGCCGCCATGCCCGACAGCTTGAACGCCTCGCTTGCCGGCATCAGCTCCGCGCCTTCCGGAGTCTGCGTTCTCTGGCGGTATACTTTTTCTGCCGAAGCGGCCAGCTTGCCTTTTTCGTGCATGCGTGCCAAAAGTGCCGTCTGGCTCGACACCGGATAGATGCGCGGCAAGCGAATTCCGCAGGAAAGCAGGTTCTTTTCCACGTGGGAAATCACGCCTTGCAGCTCCTCTTCGGACGCTGCGAGGTCCGCTGCATTCACGATGAAGAACATTTTGTCCATTTCAAACGTGTCCTTCACGCGGCCCATCTGCAGCAAAAATTCATGGTCCGCCTGGGAAAAGGCGTGGTTGTAATACGTCACGAACAGGACTGCATCCGCGTTTTTCATATATTCAAAGGCGACCCCGGTATGGCGGGCATTGATCGAGTCCGCTCCGGGGGTATCCACCAGGACGATGCCCTGATCCGTCAGCGGACAAGAGTAGAACAGCTCGATGTACTCCGCGAAGCACGCTTTCTCTTCCTTGGCGACGAAGCCTTTGAACGCCTGCATGTCGACGAGCAGCTCCCCGCCCAAATGGGCCTGCATGTCGGCGAGCCCTTTGGTGACGGCTTTCAGGAAGGTGTAATGCGGCTTGGCAGTCGGCGGAATTTGCGCCACATCGATTTTGCCCAGCTCAGCCAGCGCATCCGCAAGGCCCGTCGCAGTCAAGCCGAAAACGGCGAGCGAACGGAGTACGTCCTGCTCGATCGCCTCGCCGCTCTTCAGCACGACACGGACCGTCCCGTGCGGATATTGTTCCGTCGGAGGCATGATCTTGTTGATTGCCGCCGTAGTCGGATTGGGCGATACCGGCAGGACCATATCGCCCATGAGCGCATTGGCGAAGGAGGATTTCCCCGCACTGAACGCACCGAACAAAGCCACGGTAAAGCGATTCGCTTCCAGGCGGTCTGCCCGCTCGAGCATGGCCCCCGCCTGTGCCTGCATTCCCGGCACTCCCGTTATTTCTTCACTCGTCCGCCGCAGCCGCGCAGCAGCGGCATACAGCTTTTCTCTCAGTTGATTCATGCTACTTGTTCTCCTTTTTGCAAGATCGCCAGAAGCTCCTGTCTTGTTTGTTCTTCCACCGTCGCCAGCTCAGCCAGCTTCCCGTGAACCGCAGCCAGCTCTCGCAAGACGTTCAGACGCGCTTCCTGCTCAGCACCTTGCTCCTTGGCTTGCTGCTCGATGCGGGCCACGATCCGCTCGATGAAGCCGAGTCCGGCACGGCGATACTCGAGCTTGATCCCGTCCGCTACATCCTTGCAGTAATTCATGACGTACTCTCGCGACTGGGCCCCGTCCTTGATGTGGGCAGCGAGGAATTCCGGCGTGATTTCGATCGCGGTGGCATGGACCTCTGCGTGATACTCTTCGTCGCGGATGCCGTACAGCTGCGGCTGTTTGCTCAGCAGCTCCTTGAAATGGAAGTCCAGGTTTCCTGCCACTTTCTCGCGCAGGTCGGCGAGCAAGGCTTCCTCCCTGCGGGCCTTTTCCTCTTCCGTCTTTTTTCCGGCGAACAAAAAGCCGAGCTTGAAGCCTGGCTTTTTGCTCTCAAGGTAGCTTTGAGCCGCTTCGTTGGTGCTGTAATACGTCAAGCGGGCGTTGTCCAGAAGCACGCTCAGTTCTTTTTCCATGCTTCTTCTCGCTTCATTCGCGCGTTCGGCCAAAGCGGCAGCTTCCGACTCCGCCTGGCGAAGCGCCTCATGTACGGCGGCTGCGTCTTTGGTGTCGAGTCCGGCTGCTTCCAGGTCGTCCAGCTTGGCTTCCCATTGCTGGCGCTGGCCCGCGTTTGCTGCCTTGAGCACATTCACATGCTCGTCGATCAAATGCTGGGCGGCGCTCTTCACGCTCGCTTCTACCAGCTCTTCGCGGCTGCCGATCAGCTGGAGCAGCTTGCCCCGAAACTCTTCGTACTGGTTTTCCGGATGATCCGGTTCGGCCAGCGAGGTGTAGAAGATGCCGTCCGGATGAATGTTCCACGTCGCGAACGCTTCCTCGACACTCTCCTTGTAGCTGTCAAAGTCCAGCTCGAAATCGATGTGCTTGTCGATCATGTTCACGACGAGATAGACCGGCTTTCCCCGGTCTTTCAACGTTTTGGTGAAGTTGAAGTTCTCCTCCGCTTGAACGTGATTGTAGTCCATCATGTAAATGACGACGTCCGCCAGATGCAGCGCGGATTCCGTCGCGATTTTGTGCGCGGCGTCCGTCGAGTCGATTCCCGGTGTATCGAGCAGGCTGGATTGCTCGTCAAGCAGCGTGCCCGGATAAGAGACTTCCACCGTCTCCACTGTATCCCCGTCGACAGCAAACTGTTTCAGCTTTTCCATCTCCGTATCGGGATCGAATGTAAGCACGCCGCTGTTTGTGGTGTAGACGCGGGCCGCTTTTTCCCCTCCGCGAATCTTGACCACATTGGCGCTGGTCGGGATCGGATTTGAGGGCAGCAGATTTACGCCCAAAAGCGTGTTGATCATGGTCGATTTGCCTGCGGAAAAGTGACCGCAAAAGGCGATATTCAGCTCGGCCCGTTTCGTCTTTTCCGCAAGCTGTCTGAGTTTTGCAGGGGTCGTGTGATCCCCTTTCTCGTCCATTCGTTTCGCGAGTTCTTCCCATGTATGTGCAAGACGGGAGAAATCCGTCTCCCGAGTCATCACTTGACTTTGAGACACTTGCCTACCACCCTCTCCATTGTTGCTATTCTCTCTACTACTTCTCTATTCTACCATGCCGAATGTATCATACCTGATCTGGTTGTTCAATGAGTTGCGGAAAACTTTCCCGTGGAACTTTCATCCGCATAAAATGGTCGAGTTCTGGAAAAAATCGCTCTAACATGATATTCGCTTTTTGGAACGGGAGGAACTCCCATGTTGCGCAGATACTTGGCACAGCATCGCAAAAAGAAAGCCTCCTCTTCTCTCATGCAGCATTTACGGCCGCAATCAGCTGCACCTGCCTCGCTCACGACGGGCTTGCAGGACAACATCGATTCGATCCGGTCAATCCTGGGCAATCCGCACGACCTTTTGGTCCGTTCTTTTTTTATCGGAAAAACGAATCACTCCTGCGCAATCGTCTGCATCGACGGACTGGTCGACAGCGATATGATTCACGAGCAGGTTTTGGCGAATATCCAACTGATGATTTCCACCGCAAACAAAAACGTCCCGGTCGAGCCGGACGCCATTCTCTCCCTGCTCTACGAAGAAGTCCTGTCCGTCATTGAGATAAAAAAAGTGTCTGATTTGAATCAGATCCTCGATAGCGTCCTCTCCGGCGATACAGCCTTGTTCGTGGATGGCGCGAGCGAGGTCATCATGATCGATAGCAAAGGCTGGAAGACGCGATCCCTGGAAGAGCCCGTGTCCGAGGGACTCGTACGCGGCCCGCGGGATGGCTTTACGGAGAGCATCCGCGACAACACGGTCCGTATCCGCAGACGAGTCAAGGATTTCCACCTGCGCTTCGACGGCTGTCTGGTAGGGCAGCGCAGCAAGACGGAGCTCATCGTCGCCTACATCGACGACATCGTGGACAAGGAGCTGCTGGACGAAGTGAAGCGCCGTATCGCCACAATCGACATCGATGAAGTGGAAGAGTCCGGCTTTATTGAACAGTGGATCGAAGACGACTTTTTGTCGCCTTTCCCGCAGATCCACAACACGGAGCGGCCGGACAAAGTCGCCGCCTCCCTGTTTCACGGCCGCATCGCCATCTTGCTGGACGGCACGCCGATGGTCCTGATCGTCCCTGTCACGCTCGGACTGCTCATGCACTCGCCGGAAGATTACTACGAACGCTGGATCGTCGGGTCGCTCGCCCGGCTTCTGCGGTATCTGGCCGCCTTCTTGGCCGTGTTTTCTCCTGCGTTCTACATCGCCCTCGTTACGTATCACCCGGGGATGATCCCCTCCGACCTTGCCTTTTCGATCGCGGCTACCCGAGACGGCGTTCCGTTCCCCGCCTTCTTGGAATCGCTCATGATGGTGACCACGATGGAGCTGCTGCAGGAAGCGGGACTGCGCTTGCCCAAGCCGATCGGGCAAACGGTAGGAATCGTGGGAGGACTGGTCATCGGCGACGCTGCTGTATCCGCCGGAATCGTGAGTCCGGTCATGGTCATCGTCGTGGCTTTGACGGCGATCGCTTCCTTCGCCATCCCTGCCTATCATCTGGCGATCGCTTTTCGGATGATACGCTACTTGGCGATGTTTGCCGCAGCGATTTTCGGCGTGTACGGCGTCGTGCTCAGCTTGATCGTGATCATGATCCATCTGTCCAACCTGACGAGCATCGGGTATCCGTACCTGGCTCCGTTAGCGCCGCAAATGCCGCGGGACTGGAAGGACCTCATTCTGCGCGCTCCCGTCACCTTCTTGAAAAATCGGCCGAAGTCGCTGCATCCGCAAGACGACACTCGCATGAAGTCAGGGGATCCATCATGAGCGCTCAAACCTTATCGGAAAAACTGATCGGAAAAAACCACATGGGACTCAACATCGCGTCCGTCACGATCGGGGTCGGGATCCTGACGTTTCCCCGAACCTTGGCAAAAGCGACCGGTGCTTTTGACGGCTGGATTTCCGTCCTGCTGAGCGGTGCGATGGCCTACGGAATTGCCTGGCTGCTGGCCAAGCTGGCATCCCGCTTTCCCCGGCAGACGTTTTTCGAGTACACGTCCCTGATCGCCACAAGACCGGTCGGCTATGTCCTGACCTTTCTCGTCTGCATCTACACGCTGCTGTTCGTCGCATTTGAAATCAGAGCGATCGGAACCATCTCCAAACAGTATTTGTTCTTCAATACTCCGGTAGAAATGATTACCTTGAGCTTTCTGCTGGTCGTCCAATACGCCGCAGCTGGATCACGCATTTCCTTACTGCGCCTGAACCTCGTGTTTTTGCCCATCGTCTTGTTCGTGATGGCGGTGGTTCTCGCTTTTACCCAGCCGCTCATCCAGATGGAAAACGTTCGCCCGTACTTCTCATCCAGTTGGAGCACGCTGCTGAAGGCTTGCAAGGATGTCGGCATTTCCTACTCAGGCTTTGAAATCATTTTGTTTTACACGATGCTGATGAAACGCCCTCAGGATGCGACGAAATCGGTGCTGATTGGCCTTTTGATCCCCGTTGTCCTTTACGCCATCATCTACATATTCGTCGTCGCGGTGTTTTCGACGGAGGTAGCCAAAAACCTGACGTACCCGACGATTGAGCTGGCAAAGGAAGTGGAGGTCCCCGGCGGTTTTTTCGAAAGGGTCGAGTCTATGTTTTTCACCATCTGGATCATGACGATTTTCAATACGTGTGCCATGTGGCTGGATATTACTTTGCTCAATCTGACCTCGATGTTCAGACGCGTCGACAAAATCGTCTGGATCCTGGTTCTCTCTCCGGTCATTTACTTCATCTCCATGCTGCCGCAGACGTTGATCAACTTTTTCTCGTTTGGCGACTGGCTGGTTTACTACGGGATCGTCATCGTCTACTTGCTCCCGATCCTTCTTTTTGGCATCGCCTGTCTGCGCGGGGTGAAAGGGCATGAATAAACGCCTGCTGCCCTATGGGACAGTCGCACTTGCTGCATCGCTTCTCCTAACCGGCTGCTGGGATCAGGTGCAGATCGAGGAACGCGGCTTCGTGGTCGGAGTCGCCGTGGACGCTCCCCGCAACAAACTGGCACATCAGCAGGCACATAAAGAAGCGCCGAACAAGCCGGATGGCCAAAGCCGCTTTCTGGTCACCACACAGTTGGTCATCCCGGGCGGCATGATCGCGGCGGGCCAGTCCAATGGGGGTGGTGGCGGCGGGCAAAATACGGCGAACGAAGCCTTCCTCAACATCACGTCGGAAGGAGACTCCCTGTTTGAAGTGTCGCGTGAATTGGCCACACGGACCAGCCGCACCCCTTTTTACCAGCATTTGAAGGTCATCGTAATCTCGGATGAAATCGCCAGAAGCAAGTACGGCTTCGCCAATGCCATCGACTTCTCGCTGCGCGATCCTGACTCTCGCCGCAGCACCAAAGTGTTCATCTCCAAAGGCGAAGCCAAAAAAGTGATCGAAGTGAAGCCGAAGACGGAAAAGCTGCCGGCTCTCTACATCGACTCGATCGGCGATAACATCAGCAAAAACGCGCGGATGCTCCCGGTTGTCCGCCTTGGGGACGTCCACGAACAGCTGCTGAAGGACTTCAGTTTTGCTCTCCCGAGGATCACGGCTGAAAAGTCGGAGGTCAAAATGGCGGGAGCCGCTATTATCAACCCGGACAACCACTTGATCGGATTCCTGGGAGAAGAGGAAACGGAAGGGTTGAATTTCTTGACCGGGGAGATCCGCGGCGGAATCTTGAAAGCCAGAGTCGGAAGCGATCTGGTCGTCCTCAATATTCAGGGGGCGAAACGGAGCATCAAAGCGGACGTACGGGATCGTCAGCACATCAAATTCACCATCAACATCCAGTGCGAAGGCGCTGTCGTGGAGTCGTTTTATCCCATGGATTTGTTGAATGGCAAATCCATCTCCAAGCTCCAGTCCGCTTTTGCCAAAGAGATCGTCCGCATGTCCAACGACACGATCACCAAGGTCCACAAGGATATGCCGGCAGACGTTCTCCGGCTGGGACGCCACCTCAAGCAGTACCACCATTCGTTGTGGAAGCAGATCAGCCATGATTGGGAGAAGGGGCAAAAGCTGTATGAGAAGTGCGAGATCGCAGTAAACGCCGAAGTCTTCATACGAAATGTAGGCGGGATCAACAAGACCGAACATTCCTTGGGAAGGTGAGTCTTCATGCAGAAGCTATTGGGAACCCTGCCTCCTTATTTGACGCTGACAGGCGTCGTGCTGTCGTTTTTGATTCCCTATCTCCTTTTCAAAATCAACGGGAAGCTGCACAAATTGGGCGATCCTCCGTGGAAGGGCAAGGGCAAGAAGACTTGAGAACAGGAATGGGTGTCCCCTCCCCCTATCCGCTTCCCCGGCAATCGGCGCCAATGAAAAAAGCTCCCAGGTCGGCCGTCGCCGCAGTCTGAGAGCTTTTTTCGTTTGGCTTAACGGCCGGAAGTTTCCCCTGCGAGGACGTCCGCGAATGCCTTGGCGTAAGCCGGCAGATCCGGCGGCTGTCTCGAACCGATGATATGTCCGTCTACTACGACCTCCTCGTCCACCCAGACAGCGCCCGCATTTTCCATATCGTCCTTGATTCCGGGTGTGGAGGTCGTCCGGACTCCCTGGAGAACCTTGGCGGAAACCAGGACCCAGCCGGCATGGCAAATGTGCCCGATCGGCTTTTTCGCACGGTCCATCTCCTGAATGAACCCCAAGATTTCCGGATATCGGCGCAGCTTGTCGGGAGCCCAGCCCCCTGGAACCAGAACGCCGTCATAATCGGCCGCCTGCACTTCGCGGATCGACTTGTCGGACACGCACGGCACTCCGTATTTTCCGGTGTACGTCTTGCCAGCCTCCGGACCGACCAAATCGACGGCAGCCCCTTCTTCTCGAAGCCGCAGCACGGGATACCACAGCTCCAAATCTTCAAATTCGTGTTCGACGTAGCAGACCACACGCTTTCCAGCCAGTCTCATGAAATCACCCTCCTTGTTCCCTTCTTATTGTACAAGGCGGCTGAAAATTAGAAAACCTGGCTACGCCATGCCTTTTGGCGGAGCCGCGGTACCCAAAGGGCACAAGTCTTGCTATCTCACTGTGTTCGAAGTCTCGCTATGTTGCCCTTATACTGGATAGGAATTTTATAAATTCCTATCTGTATGAAAAAAGTGAGAAACAGGTTTTTCACGCTGTTTCCCACCTTGAAACAAAAACGATATGTATAGAATGCTGGTGCCGGTAGAGGGACTTGAACCCCCACGGTTTCCCTCACGATTTTGAGTCGCGCGCGTCTGCCAATTCCGCCATACCGGCACATATTTTGTCAACATCCCGCCACGAAAGAGGGATGGACTGGTCGGGAAGACAGGATTTGAACCTGCGACCTCTTGGTCCCGAACCAAGCGCTCTACCAAGCTGAGCCACTTCCCGATCACTGCATTGTCAGATCGATCCCGATGAGCAACCGATTCTCCACAATGAATCTTCGGCATGCTTGCAGGGATGAAATGGCGTGCCCTGAGAGATTCGAACTCCCGACCTTTTGATTCGTAGTCAAACGCTCTATCCAGCTGAGCTAAGGGCACATTCGACAAAATTTGCAATAACCCGTTAACACTTATCTATTATAACGACGTATGTGCCCAAAATCAAGACCGAATTTTCCTTTCGCAGCTCGGCTCACCTCTGCATTTCCCTTGCCAGGTACAGGATGAACATCCCGGCGACATTTACATAGGTGCTGGTGGACTCAGACGAATCCGCCACCCCCCCATTGTCTTGCTGCATCGCAAACAAATGCCGCTCTGCCGCCTCCTTGCCCGCATCTGTGAGAGAATGCGCCTGCAAGCCCAGCAAATAAGACAGGGTGGACAGCGTGTACGCACCTTCCCACTGCGGAAACGCTCCCTCCTTATTGATCTTCCCGGACATCTCGCGCAAGGCCAACGAAAACATCGGCGTATCGGGAATGAGACAGGCCGACCATCCGTTGGCGAACCATCTTGCATAGGAGGGCCGAAGAGATTGCTTGCCCTTGCCGTCGAGCATGACGGCATACAGCCTTCTGTCCGGGTCAAAAAAACCCGCGAAGCTGCTTTTCAGCTTCTCCGCTTGTCTTTCTGCAGGCGATTCGGGAAACAGCGCTGCCGCTGCCACCAAACCCGCGTAGGTCTCCGCATTGTCCGCCGCATATTTCACCTTGTACAGCCCATAATCGCGGATCGAACGGGCACGGCTCTCCTTTGCCAGCTGATACGAGCTCCAGTAAAGTCCGTCCGCCGGATCCAGATTGTACCGAACCAAAAACCGGTACGCGCGCTTGGCCGCCCCACGCAGCTGCTGCCGCAGCTCGGGCTTGTCCGTACGTCTGTCTACCTCCCGCGCTACGTAAATGAACAGCGCCATCGTCGTATCGATTCCGCGTATCGCGCTGAACTGCCTGTAGCTGCCAGGTACCGCCGGGACATACCCCTCTCCCGCCCGCTTGTAAGACAGGTGCCAATCTCCCTCAGGAGTCTGTACCCGCATGAGCCAACGCATCCCCCGCTCCACCGCACGAAGGTACGCAGGGTTCCTGGTCAGATCATAGGCGCTGATCAGGCCCATCATGGCGTACAGCATGTTGGAATCTGTATTGATGTAGCCGGATTCCACGATGGCTCCGTGCTCATCCTGCTGACGCAGGATAAAGCCGGCAGCCCGCTCCAGCCGCTCGAGCCGCTCCTGTCGAAGCGGCTCCTTTTTCTCCGCTGCCCACGATTGGTTGGATACAGCCAGGTTCCAGACGAGCAATACAGTCAGGATCAGCATTGCCTTTTGCCGCCTCTTCATCGCCGCTCACCTCCGGGAAGAATAGTTTCCCCCGGCAGGCTGCTACCAATTCCACACCTCGATTCGTCCCAAATCAAAATCGTGGAACAACGGCTCGTTGCGCAGTTTTTCCAGCTCTCTCACCGGACCGGTCACGACGGCCCCGTAAACCTTGACGCCGTTCTGTTTGAGGTAGTCCAGCCGCGGTGCATCTTCCCTCACAAATGGATTGGTCTTGCGGCTTTGCAGCCATTCCAGATCCGCGATGATCCCGCTGGCAGCCATTTTCGCCGACTCTTCGTCGTCCATGTAGATTTGCATGGAGGTGACCCGGTCTTCTTCGTAAAACACCGCCGGACGCAAGCTCAGATGGGGCACCCAGGTGAGATCGCCGCTAGATGCAGCGGAAGTCTTGAACGTTTTCAGCTCGCCCGCGTACACAGGCATCTGCACAACGTGGACGTCGTATTTTTTCAACAGCGCCACCAACGCCTCCGGTTTCTGCGCTGTCATGGTGGCAAAGGACATCTCCGCGACGTATCCGTCCTCGATATGCCTGAGCTGGTCCCATACGCCATCCTGTTCTTCTTTATGGGGGAAAGGAGACCTCCCCAGCAGGTCGGGTGCCAGCACGAACTTGAACGTACCCTGGCGATCGTGCAAATCCGTGGGCTCATAGTGGAGCTCGTAGCGCAGCTCCCCCAGCAAGGGCTTTGTCAGCTCGACCGTCCCGACGACGAGATCCCACTCCCCGATTGCTTGTACAATGTCAGTGTCGCCTTTTGCGTCAGCCAAGGTGTGAGTTGAAACTCCTTACCGGATTTGTCTGCCTTGAGCCCGGTGTAGTGCGTTTCAACCAAGGTCTCGCCAAAGCGGATCAGCTCCTCTCTCATCCCCAGCTTGTGAACGGCAATATTGGCTACAATCATGTAAAGCGCATAGCAAAACAGAATGACAAGCACCCACCAAACAATCGATTTCCCCCGTTTCAGCCTCGATTTCCAGGTGGAGCTTGCCGCTTGTTTCTCTACCCATCCGTTCTCCAACTCTTCCTCTCCTCTGCTTTCCTATGTAGCAAAAAACTGCTGGAATACGATGCTGATGGGCTCCAGCAGTTTTTCAGACGATCAGATTTTCCCTATGGCCCACCAGTCCCTTCCATTGTAACGCAATAGCAGGGATATTTTTACAATTTTTTACCCACAACGTCTGCAGCAACCCCGAAGCGGGGTCCTCTCCCGCCCAGGCAGGCTGAACGGATAGTCCAGCGGATGCCGCCCAACCACGATCCACTTCCCGTTCGTTTTTCTCCGCAGCTGATAGACGCGAAAAAAACGATCGCTCGGGTCGAATGCAAACCATACAGCCAATGTGACATTCGGTCCGCACCGGGACAGTACTTGCGATTTGACGATGGGCGGCGCCCCGATTCCATTGCCTACAGGCACTGCCAGCTTGCCGTGGATGCGGCGCAAATCCAGGTTGCCGATCACCCGTTTGGCAAGACAAGGAGACATGTTTCGCGCAAGAAAACGGCGAATGCTTGCCAGCGATTGAAAGCGAGGAGGCAGTATGACGCCCCTGTTGCCGACTTGCTTTTCCGCGGAGAACACGATCGTCCAAAACGCTTGCTCCGCCCTCCTCACCGTCTGCACCCATGTCTTTTTCATCCGGCATCCCTCCCTCTTACCATGGGTATGCAGCGCCAAGCATAAGGGGTTGGGCGATCGTCCCGCATACATATCCGAGGAGGAAAGCGGACAAAGTAATACGGTGGTCTGTTATATTCCATTCAAGGAGGAAGCAACGCGAATGCCTAGTCAAATCAACACGGATTCCCTGAAAAAGGCCGAAGTTTCCACGGAGCTCGCCAAGACGATGATCAGCCAAGCCATCCAGCAGTCGGCCGCCAATCCCCAATTAGCGGAGGAAGCGCTCAAACAGGCTTCCCAGGAAATCGCCCAGGCCCAAACTATGGTGTCGCAGGTGCAGTCCGCCATGCAGATGCAGCAACAACAGCAGCAACAGCAAGCTTCCAAGTAGGGGAAAGACATACCGGCAGGCGAACCGTTACGGATTTGCCTGCTTTTTTGTATGGGGAAACCTGTCTCGCTGGAAATACCTCCCCATCTCGCTTACAATGGGCGTATTCCATACAACTGGGCCACGATAGGGGCTGCGCGAGGAGGGTTCATGATGCTGAAGCCATCCGGCATCAATCATCTGCTGTATTCAGTGTCCGATCTGGACAAGTCGTTTCATTTCTATCGGGACGTCCTGGGAGCAAAACCGCTGGTGCGCGGGAGAACGCTCGCTTATTTCGACCTGAGCGGTTATTGGCTGGCCTTGAACGAAGAGCGGGACATTCCCCGTGAGGAGATCCGGCACTCGTACACACATTTGGCTTTTTCCATCGGGGAGGACGAGTTTGACGCCTGGCTCACCCACCTGCGCAAGCACGATGTCCACATTCTGCCGGGCAGGGAACGCGACGTCCGCGACAAGCGCTCCATCTACTTCACGGATCCCGACGGCCACAAGTTCGAGCTGCACACCGGCACGCTGGAAGACCGCCTCGCCTATTACCGGCAGGAAAAAGACCATATGATCTTTTTTCCGAATTCGTAACTGTCTGAACGCTCGGGTGATTCGACAGATTTAGAAAAACACGACGCCATGTCTTTTGGCAAAGCCGCTGTAGAAGCAAAAGACCTATTCCTTGACGAATAGGTCTTGCTTCTTGTTCCTCTACGTTTTTTTCCTCTTCCGTGCGGACCGTTTCCTCACGGCAGCGCTTTTTATTACGATCCGGCGCAGCTGAGCGGCCGACAATGGCCGCGTATATCCGAGCCGCTTGGAGCCTGCCATGCTTGCTACCCGCCCAAGACCGCCATTCGCACGGGCTACGCGGATGCCAAACGCCTGCATCGCCCAGTGGACAGGAAACGCGATCGACAGCCTGCCGTCAGCGGAGCCCGCGAAATTCACAGCGGCGGCGTAATTGGCCGACGTCAGCCATACGGAGCCAGAGTCACCTGGCAACGATACGGCCGTCTGCCCCCGCACGACCGTCTGGTTGCGGAATCGAATGGTGCCCAGTCCTCCGAGACCGCCATAATCTACATTGATATCCGTATGAATCGATTCCACGACCCCGCTCACTCGCCCGCTCGTCCGCCCCACTTTCTTGAAGCGTGCCCCTACCGCATACCCGCGGACATGCCCCCGGACGGTGCCCACAGTCGCATACCTGGGGGCGAGAAGCCTGTTCGAGGTCGGGATCGAGAGGGCCGCATCCATGTAGTTCGCCGCATTTTTTCGCAAGCGGATATACCGGTACAGCCGTCCGATTCGACTGATGCCGGAGCGCCCGCCGTCCGCCCCGCCAGGCTGGATCGTCTCCGTGTAGTCGCTGGAATTGTTGCGATTCAGCACATGGTTGTTGCTCAGCAAAAAACGCCGCGCTCGCCGTGCTGCCTGTGCTACAATGAGGCCTGCTGTCCCGGACACCCGCGGATAACCGACGCTGTACCCCGCTATGACAGGGCGAATCCTCCGGCGAAAGGTCCCTCCTCCCGCTGCAGGACGAGCGACTGGATGACAACAGCACCGCCCGGAGACAACCGTCCTCACCGGGACAGAGACGTGCCCGGCTGCCTTGCTCTTCTTGACCGCCACGCTGCCCGGACACTGCTTCGCCACGGTCGCGCTCGCATCCGCCGTATACATGACGACACAGGCGCCGTCTTTTTTGTTTCGTCGATTCTTGTATCCCACACCGATGCCGACGACTCCCGGCATGCTCTTCCACTTTTTGACCAACTGCTGCTTGGCCCGCAACGCTTCCCGAAAGGTAGCCATGGGATCCCTTCCTTTCTTTGGATTCCTCCACATAGCCATCGTATGTCGGACTTGGCCGAAAACGTTGGACACCTGCAACACGTACAGGCCGCCTTTTTTTGCACAATTAGAAAACCTGGCTCCGCCATGCCTTTTGGCGAAGCCGCGGTGGAATTTTACAAATCCCTGTCTGTACAAAAAAAGCCGCCCAGCTCCCAAACGAGAGCCAGACGGCTTTGCGCAATCACTTTACCTCAGGACGCTTCCTGCACAGCGCTGCTCGGCACCGGCTGCACCATCTTTTTATTGGTGTGCACCAGCACGATATTCAGGATGACAGCGGTCAGGGAACCGGTCACGATCCCGTTTTGCAGCAGCATCTTCGCCAGCGTCGGCAGTTGGTCGAACATGCTTGGAACTGCGGCGGAGCCCAATCCTACCGCGATACTGCAGGCAGCGATCAACAGGTTTTCGTTTTGGCGAAGATCGACGTGCGAAAGGATGTTGATGCCGGAAGCCACTACCATGCCGAACATCGCAATCATCGCACCGCCCAACACCGCATTCGGGATGACGGTAGTCAGAGAAGCAAGCTTTGGCAAAAGGCCGAGGACAACCAGAATGCCGCCTGCTCCGATCATGACATCGCGGGATTTGATGCCTGTCAGGCTGACCAGGCCGACGTTTTGCGAGAACGCCGTATACGGGAAGGCATTGAACAAGCCGCCCAGCACGATCGCGACCCCTTCGCCGCGCAAGCCTTTGACGACGTCCTCTTTGCTGACCTCTTTGTTCGTCACTTTCCCGAGGGCAAAGTAAACCCCTGTCGACTCGGCCATGCTGATGATGTTTACCAGAATCATCGTCAGGACGGCGACGATGCTGAACTGGGGAGCGCCGAAGTAAAACGGCTCGACAACGCTGAACCAGGAGGCAGTAGCCACATTGGCGAAGCTGACCATCCCCATGAAGTAAGCGACGACGGTACCGGCAAACAAACCGATGAGGACAGAAATAGCGCGAACGAATCCGGTAAAAAAGCGATTGATAAGCAAAATGATAACGAGAGTTCCCAATGCGAGAAGCAGGTTGTGCGGCTGACCGAAGTCAGGCATCCCTTGACCGCCGGCCGCATTGTTCATAGCGACTGGAATAAGAGAGAGACCGATGATCGTAACGACCGAACCTTGAACGACCGTCGGGAAAAAGCGCAGCAGCTTGCCGAAGAGCGGAGCCGCCAGCACGACGAAGATCCCGGACAGGATGATGGCCCCGTACGCTGTCGCGAGGTTGGTGGACGAGGCGATGGCGATGATCGGGCCGACCGCCGTAAACGTACAGCCGAGCACGACCGGGAGGCGAATCCCTGTGTAGCGCGTGCCGAGAACTTGCAAAAGCGTGGCGATGCCGGAAGTGAACAAGTCGGCAGCGATCAGATAAGCGATTTGCATCGGGGTAAGATGCAGCGCACCCCCGATGATCAACGGCACTACGACTGCACCCGCATACATGGCCAGAACGTGCTGCAAGCCCAGTGTAACGACTTTTTGTTTGGATAGCATAAGCGTTAATCTCTCTCCTCTTTTCCGGTATGATGAAAACCTCTGTCAACGCCTGATCGTAAATGAGCGACTGCGAAACGGATGATCGCTGATTTCGTTACGCGCGGATCGCTGCAGGCTCCATGAACTCGATTCCGCTCGGAGACATGGACTTGATGCGGGCCAATGACTCGATGCGCACGCCTTCTTTTTCCAGCAGCCCGCGGCCTTCCTGGAAGCTCTTCTCGATGACGGCTCCGATGCCGACGAGGTGCGCTCCCGCATCCTTCATGATCTGGGTGAGACCGACCAAAGCCGCTCCTGTCGCCAGGAAATCGTCGACGATCAGCACGCGGTCGTCCGCATGCAAATATTGCTTGGACACGCTGATCTGGTAGGTTTCCTGCCGGGTAAAGGAGTGAACGGGTGCCGCATACACTTCCTCCGTCAACGTGACCGCTTTTTTCTTCTTGGCGTAAATGAACGGCACGCCAAGCGCAAAGGCGGTCGCCATCGCAAAGTGGATGCCGCTCGCTTCGATCGTGACGACCTTGGTCACGTTCTGGTCGCGAAACAGCTCGGCAAAACGCTCCCCGATCTTCATCGTCAACTGCGGATCCACCTGGTGATTCAAAAAGGCGTCCACTTTCAGTACGGTTTCCGACAATACCTTGCCGTCTCGGACGATGCGCTCTTGCAGTTCTCTCATCTAGCTTCCCCCTCCATGTATGAAGCAGCCTTTTGGCGCTTGAAAACAGAAACGATAAAGCTTGTACAGGCGGTGCTGTTGCCTTTTGGAAAACAAAGGAAGCCCAGAGAGAACAGATCTTCGGGCTGGCATGAACGAAACTACCAACTCCAAGTGAAATCTGTCCCTCTGGGCTTGATTTTCCCGAGGCCAGCGCACGAGTCTCACCCGCGCAAACACGCAAACGAACCTGTCTGCTTGCGCTCTTTCCCGAGGCAAACAAAAGGTACGCAGGCGCTCTCTCACTCGTAGTCAGGCGATTTACGGTCACCCGGTAGAAACTGTTGGGCCTTATTCCCAAAATTATACGAGCCTGCGTTATGCTTTTTGGATATTGACCAATCTATCATATCTGGCGGCCACGGGGCAAGCGTAAATTTTTGAAAGCCAGGGAACCTTCCAGCGTCCGAAAAAACAGGAAAAAGCCCCCGATCCAGTCGAGGGCCTTCCTTTATCGCTTCGGCTTTCGCTGCCGCATTTGCATGTTGATTTTTTTCCATTTATCCTTCTCGGCTGCCTGCAGCTTCGCGTCTTCCTTGCGCGCCAGATGGGCAAGCTCTCGCTGCAGCTTGAGATAGCTGTCAAAGCGGGCCTGTTCCAGCGTTCCGTCGGCAATCGCTTCGCGCACGGCGCATCCCGGCTCCCGCATATGCTGGCAATCATTGAACCGGCATGACTGCGCGATCGACTCGATATCGTCGAATGCCCCGCGGAACCCTTCGTCTGCTTCCCACAGCTGCAGCTCCCGCATGCCGGGCGTGTCGATCATCAAGGCGCCGCTCGGCAAAAGAAACAGCTCCCGGTGCGTCGTCGTGTGCCGCCCGCGATCATCCCCTTCGCGCACTTCGCTCACTCGCTGCATGTCCATGCCGCTCAGCTTGTTGATCAGCGTGGACTTTCCTACCCCGGAGGAGCCCATGAGTGCCACCGTCTGACCTGCTCCCAAATACGGCGCAAGCTGCTCCAGCCCTTCATCGCGCTCGGCGCTGACGACGTGCACGGGCACTCCGATGGCTACCGATTCGACTTCACGCAGCCTGGTTGCCAAATCGTCGCACAAATCGGCCTTGCTCAGCACGATGACAGGGGAAGCGCCGCTCTCCCACGCGAGGATCAAATAGCGCTCCATCCTGCGAATGTTGAAGTCGTTGTTCAAGGCATTGACCAAAAAGACGGTATCGACATTGGCTGCCACGATCTGTTCTTCTACTGTCTCACCAGCTGCCTTGCGGGAAAACTTGCTCTTGCGCGGCAGCAGCGCATGGATCGTCGCCTTCTTTTCCGCTGCGCGCGGACTGATTACGACCCAGTCCCCGACGGCCGGATAATCCTCACGGCCCGTCGCTTCGTAGCGCAGCTTACCCGTCACTTCGCCCAAGAGCTCGCCATGCTCGCTCAGAAGGCGGTACATCCTTTTATGTTCCAGCGTGATGCGTCCCACGCTAAATCCCTGTTCGGCATATGGGGCGAAATGATGGGCAAAAGTCTCATTCCAGCCCAAATTTTGCAATGTTTGTTGTGTGCTTTGATTCACGAACGGATTCCCCCTGCAAATGGTTATGTTCCCTGGCTGTTCTCCAGCCAAAACCAGTCACAGTCGAATCCCCAAATCATGAACGGTATCAGTGTTCGCTTGAAAGGAGGATTCCTGTGACCCCGATTGCGACAATCTCTACCCATTTTGTGCTTGCCATATTACATCTCTCCTTTTCAAACCGATCCATTCAGGTTTGGTATGTGATTTCCCAGATATTGTACCATGAAACGGGGACGATGCAACAGGGTCAGTCTCCCCCGCCTCCGCCGCCGTCTCCACCTCCGCCGTCAGAGCCGCCGCCGTCATAACCGCCATCGCTGTGGCTATGGCTGTGGCTGTGGCCATGCCCGTGTCCGTGTCCGTGACCATGCCCCCAACCGTCCGAATCGTCGCGGCGATGATCGCTGTCCGCGTAATAGATCGGACTGCTGTCGGAAGACGAGGAGTTCGACCGGCCGCGGCCGCCCCTTTTGGCGTTCGAAGCCAGAATCACCAGCAGTATGATGAACACGAATGCAACGACGATGATCGTTTCCATAAATTCCTCCCCCTCTATTGCGCCTGTCCTTCCCAGTATACCATGTGCTACAGATCCGGGATGGAAGCGACTGTCATTTCTGGGGAAGAGCAGTCGCCTAGCCTGCCGTCCGCTTGCGCACCGGCGCTACTGCCAGTACATTTTCAACGGCGAACACCCGGCAGGCTTTGCGTGCGTAACAGTAGGCCTTGAACCGCTGGCCCGCAGCGTCTAGCTCGAGGATCCGGACGATGCGCCTGCTGGTCTCGCCGTTTTTGCCCAAGTAGATCATCTCGAAGACCTGCTGACGCTCCCAATATTTGCTAAGTTCTCGAATCATCAGTAGTCACCGCCATTTCGTCTGTACGAATATCTTATCACTCGGAACATATGTTCGCAAGTTTGTTCGCATGGAAATGGGAATGAGAGAACCTGGCTACGTCATGCCTTTTGGCGGAGCCGCGGTTGCATTCCTATCAATACAAAAAAGGCATGGCCCAAAAAGAGCACATGCCTTTCTTCATATCTGCCACAAGGTTTTACCGTTTTCGCAATGCCCTGCCGAACACACCGGCGATCGGGAGCAGCAATACGGCCGCTACGGTCAGAGAGGCCCGAATGGACAGCCGATTCCCGATCCAGCCCACGATCGGGCCTCCCGCCGTCTGCCCCAGCGCATTGGATTGGCTCAGCATGGAAAGAACCGTAGCCCGCACGCCGCTCGGGATGTTCATGTTCAACCACGTATCGTACAGCGGGCTGCTGACGGCTTCGATCACCCCGACCAGGAGCAGGGACGCCAGTGCCCACCAAAAGTTCGGGGACAAAGCGAAGGTCAACACCGCAGCGACCCGCAGGCTCGTGAGGATGAACATCCCCGCCATGACGAGCCGCTCGTTGTTTACGTCCAGTCTCTTCTCGGTGAAGCGGACGGCGAAGATGCCGAGAAAAGCGGTCAATGCCGCAATGCCCCCGAACCAGACAGCCATCGAAAAGGGAACCGCTTGCGGAAATCCGACATCCGTAATCAAATGGGCTTCCCGCAGCCGGTCATACCCTTCCGAAGCGGCCCCGCTCAGCAGCGTCACGAGCAGGATCAGCAAAAGGATCGGCTGGGAGCGAACCACTTGCGCTCCTGACAGCCATGTCTCCTTCATCTCCCGCCATTGCGACGCACCCCTTTCCCGCTTGCGGGGTACAAACCTTGTTTCCTTCATGAAAACTGTCAGAAATGTCCCCAGCCCAAGGTAGATCAACCCGCCGATGAGGTAAGGAAGCTGCGGGCCTAGCGTGGACAACCCTACACTCAGGACGATGCCTGTCAACGTAGCCACCAGGGAAACACGCTTCGCTTGCATAAACAGGCTGCCCAGAGACTCTTCCCCCGCCTCATCCGCGATCCACGCCGTATCTGCACCGCTGACGAACGTGTGCCCGAGCCCAAAAAACACCTGCGCGAGAAGGACCCACCCGAACATGGGGAGCAGGGGTACCGCCACTTGCAAGGCCCCCATCACGCCTTGAAGCGCAAAACCGAAGCCGAGGACGAACATCCCCACGATGATGGACAGGCGCCTGCTGTACGTGTCGGCCACGACCCCGGTAATCCCTTCAAACAGGACCACCGTGAGCTCCAGCACCGTGCCTACCACCAGCAGCTCCAAAGGGGACAGCCCCAAAGCCGCAATATAAAAAACGGCATAAGTCGTAAACATCGTCGAATCGGCCAACGCCGACAGAAATCTCATGATCAGATACACATTTTTCGCATTCATTTTCATAGGAACTTCGATCCGCCTTTTCCCGGCAGACGGACACGTTCCCTTTTATTGCCGGCATTCGGTTTGCCGGACCGGCTTTTCCCCGACTACCTACCGGCACAAAAGCGAGCGTGTCTTCCTGCCGCTCGATTTGTCTTTCTGTCGTGTGTGGAATGCAGCCGTTAAAAATTTTGGCATGAGTATACACCTCCAAGAGTCATTAGCTATATTATATAGATTTTGAAAATCCTGGCTAGAGAAATTGTTTTCCTTGACGAAAGTGCCCGACTTCTCCGCTCACGAAAAAACGCGCAGAGCTCCCGTCTGCGCGTCTGGTTCTTGATTAGGCTTTTTTGCGGAACAGGCTCACGATCGAGATCAGCAGAGCCAAACCGGACAAAACCAGCGGCACGGTGTTGCTTCCTCCCGTCGAGCTGGCGGTTTCCTCTGCCGGTGCTGCCGCTTGCCCGTGATCGTGACCTGCGTCGCCGCTGGCACCGGCTTTGATCGTGGTTACGGAGGCAGGCGTCTGGGAATCGGCTGCTCCGGTCCACTCCACCACTTCTCCGTCCGCATAGGTCTGATACGCTTTCCAGGACAAAGCCCCCGGCTCTTTCGGGTTGGCGCCGACAAAGGCGAATTCCGCGAATTCGTGCGGGCCAATGCCTCCGTTGGTTGCTGTCCAGACCAGCGCGGTATTGCGTCCATCCTTGTCTTTCTCAAACTCGTAGGACCAGCCTGGGATCGGCTGTACCGTACTGACTTTTACCTCGGCCGGAAACTCCAGTTTGACCTTGGTTGTTTTCACGTCTTTCTCCACAGGAACACGGACCGTGTATTTCTCGTAGGCTCCCGTCGTCGATTCTTTCGGATAGACGTTTACGTGAGCCTGTGCTGCAGAGGCAAGCGTCAGAATCGCCCCTGCCATCAGTACACTGCTCATCCATTTGCCAACCTTCATCGTAAAAAACCCCCTACTGATTGTATCGATTGCTGTATTTCCGTCGGATACGAGGTCTGGCTCATCCACAGCCCCGCCAGGATTGCCACGACGCCCAGGAGAAGCTCCCAGCGCAGCAAGGCGGGTTGCAGCGTGTTTTGCTTTCTCCAGCGACGTGTTTGGCGCCAGGCGACGATCAGCATCCCGCAGACCGCTGCTATTTTGGCGTACAGCAGGTAGCTCCAGGTGAGAGCGCTGCTCAAAACGCTGACAGCATCCGTCTGCACAAGCAGCATGGCGACCCCGGTAAGCACGGCCAGTGAAGCCGCAATTGCCACTGTCCTCAGGAAGAACGCTTTAAACTGCTCATTTTTCCATTCCGTGCGTCTGTACACGAGCAGCAAATATGCCAGGGCTCCCATCCAGATGGAGACGGTGAGCACATGCAGGATCCTGAGCCCGATGGCCAGCCACACCGGGGTAATTCCCCACGCATGACCGCCAAATGCCTGCGTCCCGAGCAACGTAAGCCAAATCGCGACGTACCAGCCCTCGATCATGTTCGGAATCGCCAGCAGGATCAACAGGACGAGCGACACGAGCAGCATGACCGCGAACGGAGACTGCGCCAGCACTTGCCAGCTGCCTTCCCAAAGCATGTCGGTCAAAGACACGGCCGCAAGCGACTCGTCGTACAGAAACCAGAGGAACACCAAGCCTACGAGGGCGAGGCCCCAGCCGATCGGCCTCATGATACCAAGCAGCTCGGAAAACGCAGGCAATCCGTGGCGCTGTGCTCTCCAGGCGAGCAAGTACAAGCCCCCGCCCAGCAAAAATATGCCTTGCGTCAGATATCGGTACACGATCAAGTACGTGTTGTCGGGCTGTTTTTGCGTCGGGTCCACCACGGTCGCGCTCTTATGCCCGATCGAGAAGGTCACGCGTTCTTCAACCGGATGTCCGTCCTCGGAAACGACAGAGACAATCGCCACGTATGTGCCTTCCCGCAAATCCGGAAGCCGGGCGTTCACCTGGGAAGCATCTCCGGGCTGCAGCGTGGGTCGTTCCAACTGGATCTCATCGCCTTCGTTGTTAAACAGGCGAACCGACACCAGGTCGGGCTCCAGCGTCTCGGTGAAGCGCATGGAAATTTGCCCCGGACTTGCCGGCAGCACTTCGCCGTCTTTGGGGCTGCTACCCATCAACCCGGCGTGGGCCTGCACGGACTGTCCCGCCGCGCCGAGCACGAGGAACAAGCAGAGCCACAGCATGGCCAGGTATCGTTTCATGTCCATCACCATCCACTTCGGTTCCGTAGCTTTTCCACAGAATTTATCCTATCAGACTTGCGGAAATGTCCATATGGCTCAAAGGGGCTATCTGCTGTGACGAATTGTTGAAGGCGGCTTCAACACTTACCGGCATGGCACTTGAGCCTTGCCACAAGTTCGCCGGCATCCGTAATATCTTCTCTTTTTCCCTTTTTCCTGGACAGCTTTTGGCTTCGGCGGGCTTTCAGGGCGTCTCGTTGGCTTCGCTCTGGTGTCTATCGTTAAGTGATAACAAAGCAATAGACCGGAATTCCTTATCTTGCTTAATGGAATTCCGGTCATTTTTGAACTTAGAAAACAGTAGTCGGTTTAGATTCATCGCAGTCTTGAAAGGAGTTTCATAAGAAAATCGAATAGCAAAGTTGCAGACGGCTCATTGACTATCAACACATCAGTTTAATGCCACTGCTCAGTCTATCCCTTTACTTTGGTCTTTATAGAATATTACTTCTCTAATTTGATCCGTTGTCAGTCCTAATTTCAAATAAAGTTGGATGGAATGAATGGATTCGATAACCTGTTCGTCATATTCCCTATAATTATTTTCTTGACGAGAGGCGCTGATTAAGCCTTTCTCCTCCTTAATATCTAATCGAACGATTACTGACCCCGGATCGTACAGATTTTGGTGGGTTCTGCACGCTTGGAATGGTTTGAGAGTTATTTTGATGACCCAACCGATCAAGCAGCAATCAATCGAGGTATTGATTGGTATGAAGATGATAGATTTGAATAAGGCATCTTGAATCACTAAGGCGGAGTTTCATGAAAAAAATCCTGCGAAACAAAATATTTATAGCTCTTTTTATTTTGACCCTAATTCCCTTTTTACTCTATTACGTCGCATTTTACTAAACAGTCTCCACCCCTACAGCTTACCGGTTAAAAATTGCGCCTCACCCAAACCAAAACTCCAATCAGCGTCACTGTTTTCAACGATGGATACCAGTAAATCAGTGGGTGCGATTCCACATTCCGTTTCTAGTCTGTCGGCGAGCAAGGCATAGAGCTTTTGTTTTTTCTCCTTTGGCCGCGATTTACTGATGATGGACAGAACGACAAGATTATGGGTACGGTTAAATCCTAACCCCGTATCCTCTATAACCAGGTGATCCGCTGGATGCTCGTGTACAATTTGGTAACGATCCCGCTCGGGAACCTCAAAGGCCTCTACGACAGCTGCATGTGCCACATCCAACAGTTTTTTCAGGCTTTCCTTGTCGCGCCCTTTTATAAGGTCAAAACGCAGTAATGGCATAACTCATTCTCCTTCTTTTCCTTCATTTGTAGAATAGGAAAGTTGTTCGTACTTTTCCATGCAAAGCTTTGTGCTTTGCTGAACAAAGATCAATACTCGCGACACTTGGTTGCGCCGTTGCTGTAGCGGTTGACTGTTTCCTTTGACGTCAAAGGCTCGAGCCAAAACCATATATTCCCCCACTGATTTTGGACACCATCTATAGCTGAATCGCTGCCACTCCATGTTACTGCGCGGCTCTACGCTGGCTTCCTTCCAAGTTTCTCCACCGTCTGTAGACACCTCGACGAAGGAAATCTCAATAGATCCCCTAGTTTTACCCCTGTCCACACAACGTTGCCGACTCTTCTTTGTGGCACTCTAGGGTTTAGGGGATTACCAGCGCACTCATGAAACGCCATAACGGATGTTTGCGGGAATTCTCTCAGCTCATTCAGGCTCAACTTCGTTGTTTTCTCAACCAGACCGTCGAGTTGAAGCTCCCACTCACCACATTCCATATCAGGGATGCCAAGGTGCCACACCTTGAATAAATCATCTTCGCTGGTAAGCTGTTTTGAATACGCACTGGCTTCCCGTTTCTGAATGAGTCCAAAGCCGGAAACCTTCATCCGCTGCGCCGCTTTCGGAGCACTTTCCATGGAAAATCACCAACATTCTCAAATAGGCTTTACTCTCTTTTCTATCTGGTTACCTTCTGGTTGCATTACGTACTTTCTCCGCATCAGTCGTCATTCATTCCATGAAGAGCAATCCTTTTCACTTCTGTTCTTGCTTGTTTCATGGTCTGTTCCACAATCTTGGCGGCTGTGCGATCGCTAGCCAACCTCAGGCCTTGTCCTGCCCAAAGAGACATGTATTCAGGGTTGTTGGCCTTTGCAGCAGCATGACGTATGTCCCTTGTCATCGCATTCTGAATGGGATATCCGGGGATATCTCCGGTATAATGCTCCATGTCATTCATGAATGCAGTTTGGATTCCCCTCGCGGCTTTCCCTGAGTATGCGGATGTAATTCCGGTAGCGTCCTCAGTTTCCAAAAGGATCTTCTGTTTGTATGCTGCATGGGCTCCGCTTTCTGGGCACGCGAGAAAGGCAGTCCCCATTTGTACAGCAGATGCACCCAATACAAGGCTTGCCACGAGCCCTCGCCCATCCATGATGCCTCCAGATGCGATGACAGGTATCGACACATGATCGGCAACTTGCGGAACAAGAGCCATGGTGCCAATCAGAGATTGGGATACGCTCTTAAGGAATGTACCTCGATGTCCACCAGCTTCACTTCCTTGTGCCACAACAGCGTCTGCACCGGCAGCTTCCCATCGTTTCGCTTCTTCAACTGTTGTTGCCGTGCCGATAACTACTGTTCCATTCTGCTTTATTGCCCGGATCACGTCTTGCGGGGGGATTCCAAAGGTGAAACTACATACAGGAACTTTCTCGTCCAGCAATACTTGCACCTGTTCTTCAAACGACTCGGAAGACGTTTGAATCAATGGATTTTTGGGAATGCCCAGTTCTTCCCGATAAAAATTGAGGAAGTCTGTCATGCGGGTGATCGTTTCTTCGGATTCCGTAGGTTCCTCCGGTACAAACAAGTTGACTCCAAATGGCCGATCTGTTTGTTTTCGGATTTCTTGGATCGCCGTGCGAAGTTGTTCCGGTGCCAGGTATCCTGCCCCCAGGTTGCCTAAACCCCCGGCATTAGAAACGGCTGCTACCAATTCAGGAGTAGTAGGCCCCCCTGCCATTGGTGCCTGGAAAATGGGGTAACGAATTTTCAGTTTGTTTGTTACTGCAGTCTCAAGCATTTTAGACCCTCCTTTGATTCCATAGTTCAATGGAAAAATTCATGCGGTTGGGTAGCGAAGCCTGCGTATCCTCCCCTTGTTTCCTTCCATTGTACCTTCACTCAAATATTGAGTAAAATGAAGTAAAACAATGCTTGGCATTAAAAAATACAATACCTGTTGGCGGAGGGATCACGATGGACATCCGAGACTTGCAGATTTTTTTGGCCGTCGCAAGCGAAGGAAGTATTACTCGGGCAGCCGAAAAATTGGAATACGTACAATCGAGCATCAGCATTCGTATCCAGCAGCTCGAAAGCGAACTGAAAACAGAACTGTTTCATCGCCAGAGGCAGGGGGTTCGCCTCACAACCTCCGGAGAAGTGCTTAAATCCTACGCGGAAAAAATTCTCTTTCTTGCACAAGAGGCAGAACGGGTCTTGACAGATCACTCGATCCCACGCGGGCCATTGCGAATTGGATCTCTGGAAACCACGGCGGCAATTCGGCTGCCTTCTATTCTGGCTGAGTATCACAGCGCCTTCCCGGACGTTGATTTGTCGCTGCGAACGGGCTCGACGGATGAACTCGTCAATCTGGTGTTGAAGTATGAATTGGATGGAGCTTTTGTGGCCGCACCCGTTGAAAACGTTGACTTGGAAAGTACAGAGGTCGGGACTGAGGAACTTGTGCTGGTATCTAGTGGACGGTTTCCCTCTATGGATACATGGGAGGATATTCGAAATTTCGTTTTGCTGGTATTTAGACCCGGTTGCTCTTACCGCAGAAAGCTTGAGGATTGGTTGCATTGGGAAGGGATTATACCTGCCAAGATTATGGAATTCGGAACGATTGACGGAATCATTGGATGTGTTCAGGCAGGCCTCGGGGTCTCTCTTTTACCCGTTTCCGTAGTGGAAAGAGCTACGCTTCAATACAACTTGCGGATCCATAAAATCTCGGAGAAATTCACTAAAACACCAACACTTTTCATTCGTCGTAAAGATACCCATGAAACAGTGGCTGTTTCCGAATTCATCCGGATTTCGAAAGAGATGTTTAATCATGCTGCGAAGGAAGAATTGTAGGATCGTGCGCGGCCGGCTGGTCTCTTATCGAGTTCTAGCCAGACCTAGAGCTTTATGGTCCCAGAGTATATCTTCTACAACTGATGCCTGACTGTCCTCACACGTAACAATTAGGATGACTTCTCCCTTCTTCCCTTTTTTCAGTTGAAGCTGCTTTTTGTTTCGTTTCAAAAGGTAAATGAACCAGCTCAGGGACACTCCTATAAGAAAGCCTAGAATCGCACCGACAACTCCCCAGATAATGGGCCCTCCTTGCCACACGAACCCTTTGCTGGCACCGATGGTAGCAAACATAAAGGCAAAAATCATGCCTTTATCGATAAATGACAGCCCATCCGCCCGATGGATACTGTCAAGAAGTCTCGGTTCTTTTTTGCGCAAATCAAGCGGTACTGCGTAAATGGATGAGATTCCCTTTTCCTCGAGCTCTGTAATGGCTATTTCAACAAAGGTTGAATACTCAAATGTAGCAAATATTTGCATCGTCATTGATCTCCTATGGTGATGAGATGCCCCACAGGCTGGTAATTTTCTACAAGGAATTGTCTTTGAGCCTCATCAAACAGTTTGTTATTTTCAACGGTGCTCGTATAGGCATCATAAATGGTAAAGAAATAATAAGAGGGAAAATACAATAACCATTGCTGATCGAGGACCGATGAAGAGGCGGCCACATCCCCCAGGATTAGATAGTGCACCGCCAGGATCAGATTGGATTGCCATACGATGACAATCGTACTGATAAGAATAAAGACAGCCAAAATAATACGGTGCAGGTACAGTTGGCCAATGCTGGGGACTCCCATGGACCATGCAACCGCTATCCATGGTTTGCGTTTATCGAGGTAATTGATCTCGAGCGCTCCGATGTTAAACACCGTAAAGCGTCCTTCTTCCCTTTGTGCCAGAAGATAAATCTTGTTCATATCGACGGTCGAACGATAACTATCATAAATGGCAAATAAATAAACAGGGATATAAAGCGACATGAATCTGGGATCCAGTACCTCTCTGGCTGCCTGGAATTGACCGTTCAATGTATAAATCAAAGCTAGATTCAAATGGATTTTCTGGTTAATAAAGAACTCCCACAGAACCAGCGCATATCCACGCAAATATTTATTCAAGAGCAAATGTCCAAAGCCCGGAAAAGCCATGGACCAACAGGCTACTGTAATGGGATTGCGCTTATGCAGTTGCGTCGTTCCCAATAAGCTGACGTACGCCAAGTATCGTCTGTTGCGAAATTGATTTCTAAAGTTATCCATATCATCACCCTGATTTTACCAGTTGGTTTCAAGATTATCGTGTCTTTTTATGAAGGGGGATATTCATTCATTCTTCACTACCGTGCAAAAGCCGTATGTGAATAAGAAATGAAACAACCAAGATACTACATCTTGAAGAGAGCAAAGTGCAGCGGAGGGAGTCTATGTCATTTCAGAAACCTCAGGTAAAGCCAACCAATATCGAATTAAGCTGTACGGAAATCGGGGGACTTTGGGGCGTTTATTTCCAGGAAGGCATGGCGGTATGTTTCCTTACCTACTTACTGCATCATCTTCAGGATGGGCAGATTGTTCCGTTGGCGGAAGAAGCGCTCAAGATCTCGCAAGAACGCATAAACAAGATCAAAAAATTTTTTCTTGCTGAAAATTTTCCGATACCGGCAGGGTTTTCAGAAGCCGATGTGAATCTAACTGCCCCTCCGCTTTTTCACGACACATTTACCCTGAGTTTTATCTACATGATGAATCGGTTGGGAATGATTAACTATGCGTTTACTGCTTCCAATAACGTTCGTCTCGATGTGTTAGATTTCTTCACTGAATGCATACATACGTCTACCGAGATGTTCGGCAAAGCCGTGCGAATGATGCTGGAAAAAGGCATTTATGACCGCCCGCCGAAAATGAACTACCCGAATAAAATCGAGTTCGTCCAGAAAGCCTCCTTCATTGACGGGATCATTGGACTGAAACGACCTCTCAATGCCATAGAGTTGTCCGAAATATTCTTCAATATCGAGCGCAACTACTTTTCCGTTATTCTCACGCTCGGGTTTGCACAGGTAATGGAAGATAAAAAATTGAAAAATATAATCCTCAGAGGCAAAAAAATCAGCGAACAACAAATCGAGTTATTCAACAGTCTGCTGATGGAGGAGGAGCTGCTCGGAACGGTACCCATCAGCATGGAAGTCACGGCATCCACCGTTTCCCCCTTCTCCGACAAGTTCATCATGTCAATGATCAACGTATTGAACTCGGTAGACATCCTTTTGATATCGCATGCCCTGTCGGTGACGATGCGAGCCGACCTCAGCTCTCACTACGCCAAAATCATCACGGATGTGATGGCGTTCGCCAAAGATACGTACGATATCATGGTGGAACGCCAATGGCTCGAACAACCGCCGCTTACGACAGATCGAGAGCAGCTGATGAAATCCTAAGGGCCTGATTCGACTGGAGCATATCTGAAACACCGGTCTGAGGCAGCCATTCCCCTCGCTGCTTCCGCCTATACCAATAAAAAAACGAGACTGGAGTATCGTCCAGTCTCGTTTTCCTTTATCGGCCGCTCTTCATTTCTGTCCAGTAGCGGTCGTATTCCTGCAAGGTGTCCCCCACGTCTACCAGCCACTCGGCGCGGTCGATGTCGGCTTTGTCGAGGAAGATCATTTTGTTGGCGCGGTATTCTTCGCTGTGAAGCGGGTATGCTTTCTCGTTCGGGTTGCTGTAACCGATGGACTCGTAGTTTTTCACGCTGACCTGCGGGTCCATCAGGTAGTCGATGAACTTCTCCGCCAATTCCTTATGCTTGGCGCCTTTCGGGATGGCCAGAGTGTCTGCCCAGATCGTAGCGCCTTCTTTCGGAATGACGTATTCGACATCCGGATTTTGCGCGTGGATGAACGCGGCGTCACCGGACCAGACAGTACCGATCCATGCTTCTTCGGCGATCATCTTTTGCTTGATGTTGTCGGTATCGAACGCGACGACGCCCGGCACGAGCGTCTTGAGGTCGCCGAACGCCTTTTCCAGCTGGCCCTTGTCCGTAGTGCTGTTGGAGAAGCCGTTCTTGATCAGCGCCATGCCCATGACCTCGCGCGGGTCGTTCAGGAGAATCACGCGGTCCTTGTACTTTTCGTTCCACAAGTCAGCCCAGCTCGTAGGCGGCTCTTTCACGAACTTCTTGTTGTAGGCGATTCCCGTAATGCCCCACGTATAGACGACGGAGTGCTTGTTGTCCGGGTCAAACGGAGGTGTCGTAAACGTGGACACCATGTTTTTCATGTTCGGAATGTTTTCCTTGTTCAGCTCTTCCAGCAGACCCAGCTTGATCATCGTCGCGACCATGTAGTCGGACGGCTGGATCAGGTCGTAGCCGGATGCGCCCGCCTGAATCTTCGCCAGCATTTCCTCGTTGCTGCCGTATACGTCGTAGTTGACCTTGACGTTGTACTTTTGTTCAAAGTCTTTGATCACATCCGGATCAAAGTTGTCGGCCCAGCTGTAGATATTGAGCACTTGCTCTTCCTTCTGCTCGGACGAGGAAGACGAACAGCCTACGACCGTAACTGCGAGTGCGGCGGACAGAGCGCCGATCATGAGGGACTTCAATCGTTTCATTTTCTCCTCTCAACCTCCAAATCAGTATGTGATAGTTTTTGAATCCTTGCGTCGGAACAGCTCGGCGACGACCACGAGCAGCACGGTGCTCGCAATCAGCAGAGTAGACAGAGCGTTTACCTCGGGCGAAACGCCGCGTTTGACCAGGCCGTAAATGTAGAGCGGCAACGTCGTCGAATTGGGCCCTGCCACAAAGAACGAAATGATGAAGTCATCCAGCGACAAGGTAAAGGACATGAGAAAGCCTGCCACGACCCCCGGCATGATCAGCGGGAGTGTCACGTAGCGGAGCGTCTCCCACGGAGTGGCGCCCAGGTCCTGGGCCGCTTCCTCGAGCTCCTTGCCCATATCGGCGAGCCGTGCCGATATGATGACCATCACGTACGGCATGCTGAACGTGACGTGCGCCATGATCAGCGTAGCCTTGCCCAGCTCCATGTGAATCTGGCTGAACAGGACCAGCAGCGCCAGCCCCATCATGATTTCGGGGATGACGATCGGCAAGTAGACGAGGCCGTTTACTACCGTCCTCCAGCGCGCGGAGTAATGCTTGACCGCCAGCGAAGCCGCCGTACCGAGGACGGTCGCCAGCACGCTGCTGATGATTCCGATGCTGAGGCTGTTGCCCAGCGCCTGCATGACTTGCCTGTTGTCGAATAACGAAAGGTACCATTTCCATGTAAACCCGCTCCAGACGGCATTGATTCGCGAGTCGTTGAACGAGTAGATCATCAGGATGGCGATCGGCAAATACAGAAAGACCAGCATGAGCCAGGAGTACCCGGTCAGCGTGTGTCTGCGCCATGTTTTCATGCGGCTCCCTCCTTCGTCTCGCTGGCTTTCGTAGCCCGGAAGTACAGGAGAATGAGCAGCATGGACAGGAGCATCAGCACGATGGACAAGGCAGAGCCAAACGGCCAGTCACGCGCCGACAAGAACTGGTTCTGGATCACGTTTCCGATCAGGGCGGACTTCGCTCCTCCCATCACGTCCGGCACGACGAACATCCCGATCGACGAGACAAAGACGAGAATGGATCCTGTCACGACTCCGGACTTCGTCATCGGCAGCGTCACGTGCCAAAACGCTTTCCACGGCGTAGCACCCAGGTCGTAAGCGGCTTCGAGCTTGCGGCGATCCATCTGCTCCAGCGAAACATAGATCGGCAATACCATAAACGGTACGAGCGTGTAGACCATCCCCAGCAGCACCGAACCGGAATTGTACAGGAGCGGAAGCGGCTCCGTAATGAGGCCGAGCGACTCCAGAATCGTGTTGACGACCCCCTGGGATCGCAGGATGATCACCCAGGCGTACGAACGGACCAGAAAGTTGATCCAGAACGGGATCATCACAAGAAGCAGCCAGATTTGCTGCACCGACCGATCCAGGCGGGAAATGTAGTAGGCTAGCGGATAACCGAACAAGATCGACAGGACCGTGGTCAGCACCGCGACGACGAGCGTATCCCAAAAGATTTGCCCGTACAATGGATCGAGAATGCGAATGTAGTTGTTCATCGTAAACTCGTAGACAACTTGTCCGTACGTTCCTCTTTTTAAAAAGGAAAGGACAGCGATCAGCAGCATCGGCACGACGAAGAGCGCAAAGAGCCACACAAGGGCCGGAAGCGCAAGGATTTTGACCGGCTTTTTGTTTAGCAAGGCAAAATCACCTCGTCTGCCTGTGACCAGCCGATCGCCACGCGGTCGTCCACCTGCCAGTCGAGGCCGTTGCCCGCATATTGGTGGGCCATGACCGTCATATCCTGTCCGTCCAGACGGATAAACACCTTCCGCAGGTTGCCCAGGAATACCGCATCGGTAATCGTCCCCGTGCAGCGGTGCTCGGTGGCATCGGAGTCGGTCCGATACAATTTGATCTTCTCCGGACGCACGGCGCTGCAGGTGTCGCCTTGGCGAAAAATGTTGTTCTCCCCGATGAAGGTCGCGACAAACAGCGTCTGCGGCTTGTTGTAAATCTCTGCCGGCGAGGCGATCTGCTCGATCCGGCCCTTGTTCATGACGGCGATCCGATCTGACATCGCCATCGCCTCTTCCTGGTCATGCGTTACGTAAATAAACGTAATTCCCAGGTTTTTCTGCAAGTTTTTTAGCTCGAGCTGCAAGCTTTTTCGCAATTGGTAGTCAAGCGCTCCGAGAGGCTCGTCCAACAGCAGCACGCGCGGGTTGTTGACGATGGCGCGGGCGATGGCCACCCGTTGCTGCTGGCCGCCGGACAGCTGCTTCGGCGTGCGCTTTCTCAGCTCCGTCAATTGGACGTACCCCAGCACTTCTTCCAGCCGCCGCTTCTGCTCGGCTGCGTTCACTTTCTTCATTTTCAGCCCGAACAGGATGTTCTGCTCCACATTCATGTGCGGAAACAGCGCATACTGCTGAAACACCATGTTCATGTCGCGCTGATAGGGAGGCACGCTCCCCAGCGGTTTGCCGTCCAGGAAAATGTCCCCTGCCGTCGGTTCCTCGAAGCCGGCGATCATCCGCAAAAGGGTTGTCTTGCCGCAGCCGCTCGGACCGAGCAACGTCAAAAACTCCCCTTCTTCGATGGAAAGGGAAAGCGGCGGGACTACGACGGCCTCGGCGAATCTTTTTTCGATTGTATCCAGCTGTATGATAGTTTTCATTCGGTCATCTCACCATATGTCATAATACTCATAGCAATCTAGGTTACTATATCGAATATGTTCGGTTTTGTAAACAGTTTCACCCGTACTCGCTTCAATTTTTCCTCGATCCAAAGGCGGACTTCCGTACAAAAGCAGCCGGGCAGTCGCATGACGATAGGCCCGGCTTTTTTATGCGTCTTTTCTTATATCGATCCAGAAGCCTCCTCGGCTTTCCGTTTCCCCGATTTCATACCGAAGTAGTTCGTCCCGATTACCCCTGCCACGATCAAGACCGCTCCAACCACATGGTAGTAAGCCAGGCTCTCTTGCAGAAACACTACTCCCGCCACAACGGTGACCAGCGTCGACAAATTGCCCAGGACGCTCAGCCTGGACGCCTCCATCTTCGCCAGCGCGAAATTGTTCAGAAACGAAGTGACGAGCGACGATAAAATGCCGAGGAACAAAATCGAGACGACGAAGCGCGGATGCTGAAACGGTTCAAAAAACTGCCCCCACGTGCCGTCCGCCAGGTGACGGGCGACTGCCCAGACGTTGAAGAACAAAAATCCGATGAGCGCGACCGCAAATGTCATGTCAATAAAATGAAACGACCTCGTAAGCCTTCTCGCCAGCACGCTGTAACCGGACATGGACAGGGCCGACAGAAGGATCAGAACGGTCCCGAGGGCGTTTCCCCCGAACGAAGCGCCCTTCATGAGAAAAATAAACACGACGCCCGCCACGGACAACAGGGTAGATGCTTTTTGCAGCCAAGACGACGTCTCCTTTAAAAACCAGCTGGCCAAGAGCAGCGTAAAGATCGGAACGGTCGCCTGAATGATCCCTGCCTCGGACGAAGTCGTATAAAGAAGGCCGAACGCTTGCAGCGCAAAAAATAGCGCAGGATACAGAACTGCGAGCGGCAGAAGCGCCCCCATTTCTCTCGGCCTGATCGAAAGCCGCACCCAGCCGGATAAAACGGGAATCAAGGCCGCAACAAACGACAAAGTAAAACGGTGCGCCAGCGTATCGACCGGATCGGCGACGGTCAGCGCCATCTTTACGAAAATGAACGACAGGCCGACGATGACGGCATTGAGAATCGCTGCGACAACGGCTTGCTTGGTTTGGGACATACGTGAATTCTCCTCTCGACAGATCAGACAAACTTTACCAGAAGTCCTTCCTCTATCATAAAGGGCCGGCACCCTCCCTTCCATGCGAAAATCGACGAACTGTTCCGATACAGTTTGGGCAGGCGGCGTCTCGCTGGAGGATGATCATTCGGTCTGGCCGGCTTCGGGAAAACTCGTGTCAACGGGCAGAAAAAAAGAGGATTCGCTAATGCGCGAATCCTCTTCAAAGGTTGTGGCTCTGTGTCTTCTATTAGGCTTCCTTGGACACGTGAATCGCATCGTCGACAACTTCGACACGGATTCGTTTGACCTCTTCCTCGTCCATGAGCAGATCGGCGATGCCGTCTTCGACGTGTTGCTGGATGACCCGGCGCAGCGGTCTTGCCCCGAAAGCCGGATGGTATCCTTTTTCGGCCAGCAGCGCTTTCGCTTCGCCGGTGATGCTCAGCTCCATGCCTTGCTCTTTCAGGCTGCCGATAACATCCTGCATGAGTACATCCACGATTTTCACCAGGTCTTCCTTTTGCAGATGGTTGAAGGCGATGATCCCGTCAAAACGATTGAGAAACTCTGGTCGGAAATAAGCGCCCAGCGAATCGAGAACAGTCGTTTGCTCGGGTTCTTTGGCGCCGAAGCCGACGGAAATTTTCCGCTCGCTCACACCCGCATTGCTCGTCGCGATGATGACGCTATCCTTGAAAGTGACGGTGCGCCCTTGGCTGTCGGTCAGTCGGCCGTCCTCCAGGATTTGCAGGAACATATGCTGTACGTCCGGGTGTGCCTTCTCGATCTCATCCAGCAGGATGATGCTGTACGGATTGCGGCGGACACGCTCGGTCAATTGTCCGGCTTCCTCGTGGCCGACATACCCTGGCGGAGAACCGATCAGTTTGGAGACGGAATGCTTCTCCATGTATTCGCTCATGTCCAGACGAATCATCGAGTCGCGTGTGCCGAACAGCTCCTCGGCCAATGCGCGTGTCAGCTCCGTTTTCCCTACGCCGGTCGGACCGACGAACAGGAAGGAAGCAATTGGTCTGTGCTTTGGCTTCAGACCTGCGCGGCTGCGGCGGATCGCCTTGGCGACCTGTGTGACTGCCTCCGTCTGGCCGATGACCTTTTGCTGCAAATGCTCGGCGAGATGCTTCATTTTCGCCTGCTCGTCCCGCTGCAGCTTTTTCACCGGGATACCTGTCTTCTGTTCGATGATTTCCTGAATGTCCTCGACGCGGACGACCGCGCGCGCTTCTTCGCTGTCCAGCCTATCCAGCCGCTCGAGAATGCCTGCTTCTTCATCGCGCAGCTGGGCCGCACGCTCGTAGTCCTCAGCCTGGGTCGCCTCCTGTTTTTGCGCGGCGATCTGCTTCAATCGCGCCTGCAGCTCCTCCTTGTCCCCGGTAACCGCACGGAGGTTGATCTTGGAGCCCGCTTCGTCCATCAGGTCGATGGCCTTGTCAGGCAGGAAGCGGTCCTGGATGTAACGGTGCGAGTATTCCACGCAAGCCGCGATTACCTCGTCCGGGTACGACACTTGGTGGTACGCTTCGTACTTCGGACGCAGCCCTTGCAAGATCATGATCGCTTCCTCGGCGGTAGGCTCTTTGACCATAACCGGCTGGAAACGGCGCTCCAGAGCCGCGTCCTTCTCGATGACGCGGTATTCCTTCAAGGTGGTTGCCCCGATGACCTGCAGCTCGCCGCGGGCCAACGCAGGCTTCAGAATGTTTCCTGCGTCCATGGAGCCCTCGGCCGATCCCGCTCCGACAAGCAGGTGAAGCTCGTCAATGAACAGAATGACGTTTTTGCGTCTTTGCAGCTCCGCGATGACCTGTTTCATTTTCTCTTCAAACTGGCCGCGAATGCCGGTGCCCGCGACAAGCGACGCCACGTCGAGCGTATACACGATTTTGTCCTTCAGCTTGGACGGCACACTGCCTTCCACGATGCGAAGGGCCAGTCCTTCGGCAATCGCCGTTTTCCCTACCCCCGGCTCCCCGATCAGGACCGGATTGTTTTTGCCGCGGCGGTTCAGGATCTCGATCACGCGGTCGATCTCTTTGTCCCGTCCGATAACCGGATCGATCAGGCCGGCGCGTGCCGCATCGTTCAGATTGCGTCCCAGGCCGTCCAGGATGCCTCCACGGTCGGCGGCAGGAGCTGTGGGGCCTGCCTGTGCCCCCGGATTCATGGAGCCTTTCGCGAACCCTTGCAGGAAGTCATCCAGCCCGGAAAACGAAGAGAACGGGCCGAAATTCATGCCAATCCCGATTTTGTTCGAAAGCTTGGAATGGCATTCATGGCACAGATAATGCTTTTGCTGTTTGCCTTGCACTTGTATATTCAAAAACACGGTCGCGTTGCGTTCTTTGCATACTTCACACTGCATAAACTCTTACCCCCTATACAGCGATTGAATGAATTGGAGTAGCGCCCCTGCGGATGGGTAAAAATAGAGATGCCATCCCGAAAGGCCGGGCGCTCATTACGTTTGACCTTCATTGACCTTTCGATGTCTTTATTATAGTTTGACCATCTTTGACTTTCAAGAGGAAATCGTTAGGAAACGTACTGTCATGCTGAGTATTGCTTCGCTACTTGTCCCTTCCTATAATAGTCTTGAGAGACAGAACGTCAGGGGGCCTTTTCCATTGAATACACTCGCGTATGGACTTCTTGGGCTGGTGGCCCGGACACCCAGTTCCGGCTATGATTTGATGCTCCAGCTCCAACCTTATTGGCAAGCCAAACACAGTCAGATTTACCCGCTTCTCGCCAAACTGGAACAAGAAGGGTACATGGAGTTCACCCGTGTTCACCAGACAGATCGGCCGGATAAAAAAGTGTATTCCATTACGGAAAAAGGAGAAATTGCGCTGAAACTGTGGCTCGCAGAACCGACAGCCGAGCCGGTCGTCCGGGACGAGCTCGTATTGAAAGCGTACTGCCTGCAGCTCACGGACGATCAGAAAGCACGCGACCTGTTCATGGAGAGGATCGAACACTGCCAGGAGCAAATGCAAATGTACGAGCACATCATGTCGGAAATGGAGCAGCAGCTGGACGGAAAGCCCGACCATCCGGATCACCCTGCCTTTAGCGACTATATTCTATTGTCCTGGGGGCGCCGCCGGATGAAAGAAGACATCCTCTGGTGCGAATGGGTGCTGGATTTGCTGAAGAAAAAGGAAGCCGAATAATACGCATTGCCACAAGCCTTTCCTCCCCGCGAAGACGTACGGAGACGAGAGGCTTCTTTTTTTTTCGCAACGAGCTGTTACTATTTTCCATTATTTATCCGATAATCAAAAAATAGGCGAATCGGGAGAACCGGTTCGCTAGAGAAAACAGATGGGGGAAAGGAGGGATAGAGTGGCGGAAGCAGATAGCTTGCAGGAAAAAAGTCTCTACAAGCTGGAAAAACAAATCGAAGTTTTATACGACCTGGAGAAGACCGAGTGGTGCTGGAAACGGTAAAGGCAGCGCTCAGCATCGATCCAAACAACCTGACTGCCCTCTATTATCTCGGTCGTACATACCGCAAATTGAAAAGGAATGAGGAAGCGCGGGAAATTGCCGGAAGGCTCCTGGAACTGGACGCAGAAAATCCGACCTACCACGCCTTTATGGGCACGATCCTGGATGCTATGGAGCGCTACGAGGAAGCTGGAGCTGGAATGGCACGAGACGGCACTGGATTTGCTGGAAAACGAGCCGCCCTGGGCTTACGGACTCTTCGTGCTCTCCAAATGCCGCTACGCCGCTGGAGACTATGAAGAGGCTCTCCGGTCGTATCAGGAGGCGATCGGTCCGGACCCCGACTTGGCCGAGGAAGACTACCATTAGGAGCTCCTCACCGTAACGGACAACGGCAAGGTCAAATTAAAGGTGGTCGAGCTGGATGCACATCGGCGCCACGACACGTTCGTCCGCCCCACGATCACGTTTGCGGATATCGGCGGCATGGAGCGTGTAAAGGAAAACATCCGGGTCAACATCATTTTTCCCATGCAGAATCCCGAGCTGTTCCAAGCGTACGGCAAAAGCGCAGGAGGCGGGATCTTGCTATACGGCCCTCCCGGCTGCGGGAAGACATTCATCGCCAAGGCGACGGCCGGCGAATGTCAGGCCCATTTTACCACCATGGCCATTACCGATATCCTCGACATGTACATCGGGGAAAGCGAAAAGAATTTGCACGAGATCTTTGAAAAGGCCCGCCTGCGTACGCCCTCTGTCGTATTTATCGACGAAATCGACGCTATTGGCGGCAACCGTCACAACATGCAGAACAGCACCAGCCGGATCTTGACCAACCAGCTGCTGGTCGAGATGGACAGCACACAAAACAACAATCGCAACCTGCTCGTCATCGGCGCGACCAATACCCCGTGGTTCGTAGACTCGGCGCTGCGCAGGCCGGGCCGCTTCGACCGCATTCTCTTCATTCCGCCTCCCGATCTCGAAGCGCGTACGGAAATTCTCCAGCTGCACATGAAAGGCAAACCGGCGGAAGCGATCGATTACCAATCCATCGCCCATCAGACGAATCGCTACTCCGGGGCCGATCTGAAGGCGGTCTGCGACATTGCCAGCGAGAGCGCGATCAAGAGGGCCATGGCGACCGGAAAAATCGTTCCCGTCACGACGGATGACCTGATCAATGCGCTGCGAGTCGTCAAGCCCTCTACCATCGAGTGGCTCAACACGGCGAAAAACTACGCGACCTACGCCAATCAAAGCGGCTTGTACGACGATATTCTCGAATATTTGCAAAACAGCTAGCATGTGCTCCCATTCCCTTGTGGAAGGAGCTGGGGGCAGAGTAGCTGCAACTGGGTTCCATCCGCTTCCATTCTCCTAAAAGAAGAAGCCTTCCCTCTTCTTTTATGAAGACCGGGAAGGCTCGCAGCGGAGCTTGAAAGGATCGCCCCTGCCTTCGCTTAAAATTTTTCCGGAAACTGTTTGACGATGCCGTCTGTCAGGATGTCCGCCAAATGAATCATATGGATCTCGTTTTTGTCGGTTGCGGCAATATCCGCTTTCCAGTCTCCTTTGAGGCAGGCAACGACAATTTCCGTAATGAGCTGAAGGTGGGTATACAGCATATCTTGCAGGGTTTTAAACGGCCAGTTCGGATTTGCTGCGCTTAAAAATTTGGCGATATCGTCGGCGTTTCTATGCCAATCCGCCTCCAGCTTTTTCACATCCGCCTGATTGCCCGCTTTGGCAGCCGCCACAATTTTCCCTGCGATGAGAATATGCTCTCTCAGAAGATCAGCCAGCTTATTGCCGGCGGCTTCCCCGTAATAAGGCTTGATCACATTCCCGATGTCCTGCTGGTTCCGCAAAAGCCGGTCCAATACGTCCTTTTGATCTGCACGGTTCGATATGGCGCTGACAATATAGCTTCTGGTCCATATGGTATGGTCGATCCAAACCTTCTGCATATCCGTTTTCAGCTGCACCATTTTGGGACTTAGGCAAACCGGATCCTTCTTCCCGCCCTCCTTCGCTTGCACGGATCCTATTTCGGACGTCATGGTAAATATAAGCGCAAAAGTTAACAGAATCGCCAGCCATCGTTTGTTTTTCATCGTCTTCTGCTCCTCTGTACGTTTTGAAATCAAACAGGCTGTTATATTATGGTTACATTATCCGATTTTATACAGAGGACTGGGCCGAGCCATAAAGCAGGCTGCCTGCCGGTTGCCTAAGCAGCCGCGTGATGGCCGTGCACACAGTAAAAAACCTCCGCTTGAACGACTCAAGCGGAGGCTGTATTTTCAATCATGCTCTTCTATTTGCTTTCCAACAAGCTTACTTCTTCGTCACCAGTTCCAGATCAACCGGAATGTTGGCATCGACTTGCTCGCCTTTGGCGACTTTCAGTGCTGTTTGTACAGCTGTTTCCCCGATCGCAGCAGGTTTTTGGGCGACGGTTGCGCCCATTTTTCCGTCGTTCACAGCTTTGACAGCATCGTCCGTAGCGTCGAAGCCGACGACGAGGATGTCTTTGCCTGCCGCTTCGATGGCTTGCAGCGCACCCAGGGCCATTTCGTCGTTGTGGGCGAATACAGCCTGGATGTCTTTGTTTCCTTGCAGGATGTTTTCCATGACGGACAGACCTTTTGCACGGTCGAAGTCAGCCGGCTGGGAAGCCACCACTTTTACGCCATCTTTGTTGTCGACAGCTTCGTGGAAGCCTTTTCCGCGGTCGCGCGCTGCGGAAGTGCCCGCGATCCCTTGCAGCTCGACGATGTTGCCTTTGCCGCCGAGTTTTTCCAGGATGAAGTCGCCTGCCATTTTGCCGCCTTTTGCGTTGTCGGATGCGATGTGGGAAACCACTTTTCCGCCTTCAGCCGCGCGGTCAACGGTAATGACCGGGATGTTGGCCTTGTTCGCTGCTTCCACCGCCGTCACGATGGCCGCGCTGTCGGTCGGGTTGATCATGATGACACTTACTTTTTTCTGGATCAGGTCCTCTACGCCGCTGATTTGTTTCGCGGTGTCATCCTGCGCGTCTACGACGAGCAGCTCTGCGCCCGCTTCTTTTGCAGCTTTTTCCGCCCCTTCTTTCAAGGAGACGAAGAACGGGTTATTCAATGTGGAGACAGCCAGGCCGATCGTCACTTTGCCGCCTGCGTTTCCACCTGCGTTGCCTGCCGATTGCTCAGGCGCCTTGTTTTCCAGACTCGAAGAAGTCGAACAGCCTGCCAGTACCCCCAGCGCCAGCGAAGAAGCCAGCACCATTTTCCAAACCTTTTTCATGCGATTCCATCCTCCTTAATTTCTGCTCTGTTTTTATTTATTTGCTTTAGACCGGTCCAAGAGTACTGCGATGAGAATGACTGCCCCTTTGACTACCGACTGGTAGAAAGAGGAGACGTTCATCAGATTGAGACCGTTATCTAACACACCGATGATCATCGCACCAATCAAGGTACCGACGATCCAGCCGCGCCCGCCGGACAGGCTCGTGCCGCCAAGAACTACTGCGGCGATCGCGTCGAGCTCATAGGATGTCCCTGCAGTTGGTTGGGCCGAGTTCAGGCGGGAAGTAAGGATGATCCCGCTGAGTGCCGCGAACAGACCGCTGATCGAATAGACCAGCACTTTTACCTTGCCTGTGCTGATGCCCGACAGCTTGGTCGCTTCCTCGTTGCTACCGAGCGCGTATACATGCCGCCCGAAAGTCGTATGGCGCAAGATGAAATAGAGAATGGCAAAAGAAACGAGCATCCAGATGACCGGCATCGGAATTTCCAGGAAGAACCCTTTCCCCAGCAAGGCGAAGTCCTGGTTGAGTCCGGTAATCGGTCTTCCCTCGGTGTAGACGAGGGTCAGTCCGCGGAAAACGGTCATCGTCGCCAAAGTCCCGATAAACGGAGCAACTTTTCCTTTCGCGACAATCACGCCGTTGATCGCCCCCATGACCACACCGGCGAGCAGGCCGATCAAGACGGCGAGCCAGGTGTCCATGCCCCCGGTCATCAACCCGGCCGTAATGGCGCTGGAGAGGGCCAGCATGGAGCCGACAGACAGGTCGATCCCGCCAGTAAGAATGACGAAGGTCATCCCGAAGGCTATCAGCGCGTTGATAGAAATTTGGCGTAACACGTTGAAAATATTGCTGATGGTCAAGAAGTCGCTGTTGATGATGGACAGGACGATGACGATCAAGGCGAGCCCGAGAAGCGGGCCCATTTTCTGCAAAACTTTAAACCGCATGGCTAGTCCCTCCCGTCGCCGCATACATAATCAATTCCTGTGTAGCTTCCTCGCGGGTAAACTCACCGGTGATGCGGCCTTCGTGCATCACCAGCACGCGGTCGCTCATTCCCAGTACCTCCGGCAGCTCCGATGAGATCATCAGGATGGCCACCCCTTCCTGCGCGAGTCGATTCATGATGTCGTAAATTTCCTTTTTCGCGCCGATGTCCACCCCGCGCGTCGGCTCGTCCAAGATCAGGATTTTCGGTCGGGTCGCCAGCCATTTGCCGATGACGACCTTTTGCTGATTCCCGCCGGACAGCGATCCCACGATCTGCTCCCCGCCAGCCGTCTTGATGAACAGGCGGGAAATCGCGTCGTCTGCCAGCGCCTGCTCCTTGCCTGGCTGCATGACGCCCAGCGACGAGACTTTCTCCAGATTGGGCAAGGAGATGTTTTCCCGCACCGAGAGCGAAAGAACCAGCCCTTCCTCTTTGCGGTCCTCCGTCACGAGGGCGATCCCGGCCGAGATGGCGTCGATCGGCTTCGTGACACGAATGGGCTTTCCGTCCACGTAAATTTGCCCTTCCCGTACCTTCTCCAGACCGAACAGCGCTTTGGCCATCTCCGTGCGCCCCGCGCCCATCAGGCCGGCCACTCCGACGATCTCGCCGCTTTTCACGGTAAACGAGATGTCCGACAGCTTGCCTTTGACGCTCAAATGCTCGACGCGCAGCCGCTCTTCGCCCCACTTGACGTCTGCTTTCGGGAAGCGGTCGGTGATTTCGCGGCCGACCATCATTTTCACCAGTTCATCCATATCGGTATGAGCGGTCTCGACCGTTCCCACGTATTGGCCATCGCGAAGCACCGTGATCCGGTCGCTCACCTGGAAAATTTCCTCCATCCGGTGCGAGATGTAGATCATGCCGACGCCCTTTTCCTTGAGCGACGCGATTACTTCGAACAGGGCGTCGATTTCCCGATTGGTCAAGGCCGCTGTCGGCTCGTCCAAAACGAGAATGTCTGCCTGCATCGAAAGCGCTTTCGCGATCTCGATCATCTGCTGCTGCCCGACGGACAACTCGCCGACCGGCGTATCGGGATCAAGGCTGATCGCCAGCTGGTCCAGCCAGCGCTTCGTCTCCTTCCGCATCCTGCCCCAGTTGACGAACCCCGACTTGCCGTACGTATACTCGCGGCCCAGAAAAATGTTTTCCATGACGGTCAGATGCGGAATCAGGTTCAACTCCTGGTGGATGATCGCAATCCCGCGGCTGGCAGCGATGTCAGGCGTCATTTTCTCCTGCACCTCGCCTTTGACGACGATCGTTCCCGCATCCCGCTCGTAAATGCCCCCGAGGATTTTCATCAGCGTGGATTTGCCTGCTCCATTCTCCCCCATCAAGGCGACCAGCTCGCCGCCCTTCAGGTTCAGCTGGACATCGCTCAGCACCTTGACCCCCGGGAACGACTTGCTGATTCCTTTCATCTCCAATAGGAATGCTGACATGTACTCTCCCTCCCTTCGCTATGCGTTTTTAGAACGTCACGCCTGCTTGCAGGATCACATTCGCATAGGGCGTGCACTCGCCCGTGCGAATGATGGCTTTGGCTTCTTTCGTCAGCTCTTTGAACTCTTCGTGACCGACGCTGGACAGATCCGCTCCCGCCAATGTCCCTTCCAGGCGGGCCAGCGCCGCGGGCTGAGCCGTCTTCAGCTCATCGGCGAATATCGCCCGTTCGACCTGCATCTCGGTCAAAACCGCTTCCAGCACGTCAAAAAACGAGGGCAGCCCGGGAACGACAGCCAGATCGATGCGGGTCACCTGATCCGGAATCGGCAGGCCGGCGTCGCAAATGACGATCCGGTCCGTATGTCCCAGCCGGCTGATGACCGACGAGATTTCGCTATTCAAAATGCCTAGTTTTTTCATGATGCTCCCCCTACTCTGCGGTGAATTCCTCAACTTGTGCGAGGGTCGGCATGCCTGCTTGCGCGCCGAGCTTGGTTACGGCAAGCGCTGCCACTTTGGTTGCGAATGCCACTGCATCGCCTACTGCGGCTCCGCTGGCCAGCGCGTAGGAAAATCCGGCATTGAAGGAATCTCCCGCACCTGTCGTGTCGACCACGGTCACCCGGTGGCATGGGACTGAGCCGGATTCGCCTTGCGCCGTCAGATAAGCGGCCCCTTTGGAGCCCAACGTCGTCACGACGGTGCCTACCCCTTTTTGCAGCAAGGCTGTCATCGCCTCTTCCAGCTTCGCATCTGCTCCGGTCTGGGCCAGCAGGTAGAGCTCGGACTCGTTTGGGATGAGCACATCCACATTCCGCAAGAGCTCGTCCGGCAGTACGCGAGCCGGTGCCGGGTTGAGGACGACGGTCTTGCCCAGCTCCTTCGCCTTGGCAGCGGCGTACACTACCGTCTCCAGCGGGATTTCCAGCTGCAGGAGGACGACGTCAGCCTGGGCGATCTTCTGTTCAAAGAGGTCGATGTCGGCCGGTGTGACCTGCCCGTTGGCCCCGGCGACGAAGATGATCTGGTTGTCTCCCTGGGACAGCACGATCGAGGCGATGCCGGTGTGGATGTCCGCCAAGGTTTTGACCGCTTCCATGTCGATGCCTTCCTGCTTCAGCGCAGACAGCAGCTCTCCGCCGAAGGCATCGCCGCCAACCGCGCCAAGCATCGCTGTTTTCGCTCCCAGACGGGCCGAAGCTACGGCCTGGTTGGCGCCCTTTCCCCCCGGGATAAAGTGGACCTGATTTCCTTGAACGGTCTCGCCCATTTGCGGCGGACGATCCGCCTCGACGACGAGATCCATATTCAAACTGCCGATAACGACAACCTGTGGCGTTTTTTTCACGTGTTCTCTCTCCTTTTACCGTCTCGTGGAATCCCGGACGATCAATTCCACGTCCAATTCGTACAGCCTGGCTTCCGTGACGCCTGATTCGATCTTCTCGATCAGGACTTTGGCGGCCAGAGAGCCCATGTCATAGTTCGGCTGCGCGACCGTGGACAGCTCCGGCTGGGTAATTTCCGTCAGGCTGATGCCGTCAAAGCCGATCAACGCCACGTCTTCCGGAACGCGCACGCCCATCTGGTAGAGCCCTTTCAGCGCGCCGATTGCCATCAGGTCATTGCCGCAAAAGATTCCGTCCACGTCGGGATGCTTGGCAAACAGCTCTTTTACAGCCGCCAGCCCGCCGTCCATCCGGAAGTGCCCCGGCACCATCAGGCTGGGCGTGTACCACGGAAAGTGGAGCACCGACTCTTCGTAGCCGAGCATCCGCTTTTTGGCGGTAATCAGCTCCTGAGGCCCGTAGATATGGGCGATCTTTTTGCAGCCGAGCTCGAGAAGGTGCCGGACAGCCAGCTTGGCTCCCTCGTAGTTGCGGGAGCGGATGACGCTGCACGATTGCCTAGTCGGCGCCCGGTCCAGCACCACGAGCGGGATGTTGTTCCGATGCATCTGCTCGACGTCGTCCTGGCCCAGCGTGTTGGACGCGAAGATGATGCCGTCGATGTATTTTTTTCGCAGCATCTCGATGTACGAGCGTTCCTTTTGTCCCTGATCGTCCGAGTTGCACAGGATGACCGTAAAGCCGTGCTGCTTCGCGACGTCTTCCACGCCCCTGGCGATCTCGGGAAAAAACGGGTTGGCGATATCGGGCAGGATGAGGGCGATCGTCCCTGTCTGCTTCCCCGCCAGCCCTCGCGCCACCGCATTCGGCTCGTAGTTGAGCTGTTCGATCGCCCTCGCGACCTTTTGCTCTGTATCCTTGTTGACGTATCCGTTTTTGTTGAGGACCCGTGATACCGTAGCTACGGAGACCCCCGCCAGCTTGGCTACGTCCCGAATAGTCGCCATGCCTGTTTCACCGACTCTCTTATGTGTAACCGGTTACACATCCTCCCAAAAAAGTGAATGATCGAGGACGTCATTCATGTGTAACCGGTTCCATGTTTGATTTCACTATACTCCCGCAGAAAAAAATCTGTCAAGGCTTTCTGTTCGGTTCGTGTAAAAGAAATTGCTGGAGGGGATTCTACCGCGGCAAATGGACCCAAGCAAAAAGGCAGCCTAAACGTCGCCGTTTAGACTGCCTTGTTTTTTCTTCCTGCCTGTTCAAGCCTGTCCGGCGCGATAAACTTCCTTCCCGGCCACAAAGGTCGACTGCACCGTAAAATCTTTGCCAAGCACGACGATGTCCGCATCAAAGCCTGCTGCCAGACGGCCTTTGCGATCAGCGATGCCGAGGATCGTCGCCGGAGTGAGAGAGGCCATCTCCACAGCTTCCGGCACGGGCACGCCGCTCAAGGTCACCATGTTGCCCACGGCTCGGTTCAAGGTCAAGATGCTCCCTGCCAGCGTCCCGTCTGCGAGCTTGGCTTCCGCTCCGTGGACGTGCACTTCCTGGCCGCCCAGATCGTAGGACCCGTCCCCCAAAGCAGCCGCGCGCATGGAGTCGCTGACCAGCGCGAGCTTGCCCGCCGATTTCACCCGGTACAGTATTTTCATGACGGCCGGGTGCACATGGATGCCGTCCGCGATCAGCTCCGTGCTCAGCTGCTCGTGGTACATCGCGGCTCCCACCACGCCGGGCTCGCGATGATGCAGGCCGGTCATGGCATTGAAGCAGTGAGTGAAATGGCGAACGCCGGCATCGACCGCGTCTGCCGCCTGGGCAAAGGTCGCACCCGTGTGCCCGGCCGATACGACGACGCCTCGCTCCTTCAGCCAGGCGATCGCCTCAAGCGCTTCCGGCTGCTCGGGCGCGATCGTGACGACTTTGATCAAGCCGTCTGCCAGCTCGTACAGCCGTCGTACTTCCTCCAGCTTTGGCAAGGCAATATTTTCTTCTTTTTGTGCTCCTTTATAGCGCGGATTGATCCACGGCCCTTCCAGGTGGATGCCGGCGACCTCTGCACCCGGCAGTCCTGCCCGGCTGTTTCGGGCGATGTTTTGCAGCACGGTCTCCAGCTGCGCGTATGGAGCCGTCATGGTCGTCGCCAAAAAAGCCGTGACCCCAAATCGCGTCAATGCGCGTGAGATGGACTGAAGCGATTCGGGCGTGCCGTCCATCGTATCGTGACCTTCGATGCCGTGCATGTGCATATCGACAAAGCCCGGGCAGATCCATCCGTCGCCTGCTTCGATGATCTCTTCAGGCAAGCTTCCCGTATACGCATCTGCGTCGCCCGCGTACTGGATCGATCCGTCCACTGCGACGACCAGTGCGTTTTCGATCGCCTGCCCGTCCACAATAGCCGTCCCTTTCAAGGCAATTGCTTGATTCATGTTGATTCCCTCCGTTACCTGCCTGTGTACAGCTCCCAGCCATTCGCTGCCTCTTCGCTATTCCTCCAGTCGTTTTTCCAGCTCCAGCTCATCGCGCAGCGGAATCCCGTCCTCACCGACCAGAGGAATGGACGGCTTCGCCTTCCTCGCCATATCGACTGCACGGCGGTGGACGCAGGCGAGCTCGTACCCGCGCTTTTGGTAGAAGCGCAGCGCGTTCAGATTGTCATTGGTCGTCAGCAGCCAGATGCGGGTCACCTGGTTCTGGCGCGCCTCTTCCTCCGCCGCCTTCATCAAAGCGGTGCCGATGCCGAGCCCTTCCCGCAAGCTGTCCAGGGACACGATTTGCCGCTCCCCCGCCGCGTCACAGTAAGTAAGAAGCCCGACCACGCGGCCATCCTCCCAGGCGGCAAACCCAGGCAATTCTCCACAATTGAACTGCTGGTTTCGCGCTCCGTACACCATCACCTGGCCGCCCCAGTGCTCCGCAAAAAACTCCGGCAGCCACATGCGGTCTTCCTCGCCAAGCCTGCCGATCTTCCATTGGCTCATGGTCCTCTCCTCCTAGCACATGCCGCGGCATACCCGTTCGGTCTCTGCTACCAGCTGCCGCACGAGCTCTCCCGCGCTGACTTCCCTGCTGAGCGAAGCGGCCTGGCCTGCCCACATGGACAAGTACTCGCCTTTTCCCTGCTTGGCGGCTGCCGAGCGGATGTCCCGAGTAAGGGCGTTCTGGACAGGGTACGGCGGCAGCTCGCTGTCGTGCGGATCCAAACGCCTCATGAATTCGTTCTCGATCCCTCTGGCCGATTTGCCGGAAAAGGCGCGGGTGATCACGGTCCCCTCGTCGCTCGCTTCCCGGATAGCGCGCTTGTGCTCTGGATGGGCTCCGCTCTCCCCGCAGGTCAAAAAGGCGGTTCCCAGCTGTACGGCCCCGGCGCCCAATGCAAACGCTGCGGCAATTCCCCGACCGTCCATGATTCCTCCCGCAGCAATCACGGGGATCTTTACCCGATCGACGATCTGCGGAACCAGCGCCATCGTACCTACGAGATTGCTGGGGGAATCCGGCAAAAAGGAACCGCGGTGTCCTCCCGCCTCGCTGCCCTGCGCCGTCACCATGTCGACCCCGCTCGCTTCCAGCGCCACAGCCTCCCGTACCGTCGTAGCCGTACCGATCACCGTCGTGCCCAGACGCTTCAGCTCCTCCAGCCAGCGCTGCTCAAGCACGCCAAACGTAAAGCTGAAGACGGGCACCTTCTCCTCCACCACAACGGCCATCTGCTCCTCAAACGGCTCCGTATAGCGAGTCACCACGGGATCCGCAGGAATGCCAAGCTGCTCCCGGAACTCGTTCATCACCTTGGCCACAGGAGCAGCGACGGGCTGGCTCGCGTCAAATGGCTCCGGGATGAAAAGGTTGATCCCAAACGGCTTGTCGGTCAGCTCCCGGATCGCCCGGATCGCATCGCGGATCTGCCCCGGGCTCATATACGCCGCGCCCAGGGTGCCGAGACCGCCGGCAGCGGAAACAGCGGCAACCAGTTCCACAGTCGTCGGACCGCCGGCCATCCCCGCTTGAATAATGGGCCATTGTATCTGCAATCGAGCTGTGATCGGATTGTCCTTCCACATGTTCCATCCCACTCCCTTGTTTGGTAGATGCTATTTTTGCTCCCGGCGAACCAGATCGAGAAAATGCGCCAGCACCCGTGCCGTCATTCCCCAGATCACACGCCCCTCCACTTCGTAAAACAAGTGCTCCACCGTACCGGATCGCCACGGGTAGCGCTTGCCTCCGGGGATCAGGTGAAAAGGAAAATCCTCCTCGGGCTGCAGGAAGGTCGACGTGCAATGAACGGAGGGCTGCATGGACAGCAGCGTATCCAGCGGGATGATGAACACCTCGCCTACTTCATCCGGATTGGGCTGCATGTCCCGGATGCTGTCCAAATAGCCGACGAACGGAAAAATGCTCCCCCTTCCCGGCCCCAGCAAGATGTCCAACGCGCCGATGTAGCGGATGCACTCAAGGGAAAGCCCCAGCTCTTCGCTCGTCTCGCGCCGCGCCGTAGCCCAGCGCGATTCATCACCTTCCTCCGAGCGCCCTCCCGGAAAACAGACCTCTCCCGCCTGACGCCGCATCGTGCTCGCCCGTTTCTCGAACAAAATCCCCAGGCGCCCATCTTCCATGTGTACCAGCGGCAAAAGAACGCTGAACGAACCGTACCGTTCGTCGCCCATGACGGCGGGCTCCCTTTTGCCTAGCAGACCCCGTATACGGGCGACGGTCGGATCGGAAAGCTCCTGTTCCTCCTGCTCGATCGGATTGGAGACTTCGATGAGATTGCCGTCCGGATCGCGCAAATAGACGGAGAGGATCGGTCCGGTCGCACCCGTCCGCCGGATCGGTCCCTCGACAATCTCCTCTCCGCAAGAGTGGATGTGGGCGACGACCTCATCCAGCGGCATCGACGTGAGAAAGCAAAGGTCAGCAGATCCCGGGACGGGATGCTGCGCCTTTGGTTCGAATTCATGGCCGGCCTGATGCAGATTGATTTTTTGCCGGCCGTACGCAAGCGCCCGGCGGCCGTTTCCGAAGGTGACCGCCTGCATCCGCAGAACGCGTTCGTAGAAGCCGATGGTCGCCTCGATATCCCGAACCGTCAAGACAAAATGGTCCAGACTGTCGATCATGTGCATCTCTCCCTGTATGTACCTTGGCTCCATTATAGCACTGTCCGGTTGTTCGGGAGGAGTTGCGGCAGAGTAAAGTACCTACGCAACGAACAGCGACGGTGCATGAGGAAGACGCGACGACCAGGGATTGACCTCCTCGTTCCGATCGGCTTGTGAAAATCTCGCAAAAAAACCGGCGCCTCCCTCGGGAAGCGTCCGGTCCGGTTATTCGGCGACCAGCCATGTGACATTGTGAGCCTGCAATTCCTTGGTCCAGTCATCGGGAGGAGTCGAGTCGCTGATGACGATGTCGATTTCCTTCAGCTCCGCGACTTTGCACAGCGTACTGATGCCGATTTTGGAGTGATCTGCCATGACAATGCTCTCGTTGGCGTTTTCGATGAAGCGTCTGGCCAGGACGGCGCGTTCCGGGTCGTAGCACGTCAGCCCTTTATGGACGAGGAGGCCGTCCACGGAGAGGAACGCCTTGTCCACGAAAAAGTCTTTCATCATCTGGTCGGCGAACGGGCCGCCTACCCGGTGATGCTTGGCGTTGACCTTCCCGCCGAGAAAGTACACTTCGGCCGACAGCAAACCGCCGTTTTGATACTCGATCAGCATGTTCAGAGCCGTAATCGAACAGGTCAGGATAGTCAAATCCTTTTTGGTGGACAAAAAGTGGATCATTTGCAGCGGAGTCGTCCCCTCGTCAATGACGATGGTATCGTTGTCCTGGACCATCTCTGCGGCAGCCCGGCCAATCCGTTTTTTCTCCTCGGCACGCATGACTTCGCGGCTCAGATGGGACGGCTCTGTCCGATCCAGATTCAGCTTGACCGCTCCTCCGTACACGCGCTTGAGCTTCTTTTCCATTTCCAGCTCTTCCAAATACCTGCGGATCGACTCGGAAGATACCTGCAGCTTCTCCACCAGCTCGTTGGTCCGCACCTTGCCGTTTGCGTTCACCAATTGCAAGATAATCTGTTTGCGCTCTTCCCCGAACAAAGACACGACGTGGGTCCCCCTATTGTTCTGCCGTTCATTTCTTACTTTGAATTGTAGAGGTATCGCTCCCTATTTCGCAAGAGAAAATCCGTTGTTTTATCTGTTTTTCGTTGTTTTTTCAGAAAATGCGCGCTGCTAGAAACGGCTTTTTTCCACCGCCGACAGCAGCCGCTCCACGTCCTCGGGGTACACCTCGCCGATATTGCCGATGCGAAACGTGTCCGCCTGCGAAATTTTCCCGGGGTAGATGACGAACCCCGCCTGTTTCAACCGCTCGTAAAACGCCGCAAAGGAAAATGCCCCGCCGTCCGGGTAATGGAACGACGTAATGAATGGCGATTGAAAAGCCTTCGGCAGCAAGGGGCGGTAGCCGAGGCGTACCATTCCGTCCTCCAAAATCTGCTGGTTCCGTAAGTAGCGCTCGTGGCGCTTGGCAATGCCGCCCTCCTCCTCCAGCTCCGCCAAAGCCTGGTGGAAGGCGTGCACCACATGCGTCGGAGACGTGTAGCGCCACTTTCCGTTTCTCTCCTCCATCGTCTCCCATTGGTCGTACAGATCCAGCGACAGCGTTCGGGCCTGGCCCTTGCACTTGCGCAGCTCGTCCGTTTTGGCGATGACGAAGCCGAAACCGGGCACGCCCTGGATGCACTTGTTTGCGCTGGAAATGAGGTAGTCGATGCGCAGCTCCTTTACGTCCATCGGGATGCCGCCGAAGCTGCTCATGGCGTCCACGATAAAGGTCTTGCCGAAGCGTTCGGCCACCTCGCCGATGCCCCCAATCGGATTGAGCATCCCCGTCGTCGTCTCTGAGTGGACAACCGCGACGTGGGTGATCGCCGGATCTTTTTCCAGCATCGCGGCGACAGGTGCTGCCGACACCGGAGCGAGCTCCCCGAAATCGATCACTTCGGTCGCAATCCCATGGACGCGGGCTATCTGCACCATCCGGTCACCGTAGGCCCCGTTGGTCAGGACGAGCAGCTTGCCGTCTGACGGAACGGCGCTGCTCAACACCGCTTCCACACAGAACGTGCCGCTGCCTTGCATAAGTACAGCCGTATAGTCCTCGAAGCTGGCCGTCGCCAGCCGAACCAGCTTGTTCCTGATCGTCTCTACGAGCTGATTGTAATCCCGGTCCCACGTGCACCAGTCCCGCAGCATCGCCTCCCTTACCCCGCTCGAGGTCGTCAGCGGCCCCGGGGTGAGCAGCAAATACGGATTTTCCCTCGCAGCCGCCCTCTCGGTGAAATTCGTCATCTGTCCCATTCCTCTCTTCTCCTGTTGCCTTCTGGCTGCAGCTTACGGCCTCTCTCCCGCTTCCAGCCGCTTCTCTATTTTCGCCAGCGCTTCATCGAGCCGTCCGATTTCCTCGATGACGTAGTGCGCGCCTGCCTCCCGCAGTCTCTCTGCGGCGCGCGAGATTTTTTCATGAAGCACTTCCTGGGGAAGCAGTCTTACTTCCTCCTGGGACAGTCCCAGCTCGCTCCCGCCTTTCAATACCCCGACGGTCCACATGCCAGCATTCCGGCCTTCTTTCATGTCGCTCGCGGTATCGCCGACCTTCACCATGGCGCTCAGCGGATAGCAGTCCAGCTGCATCGCATTTTGGAAACACATCCACGGATAAGGCCGGCCAGCCGGGACATCGCTCGGCGTCACCAGCACGTCCGGCGCGTAGCCTTGCTCCTCGCTTGCTGCTGCCACGACGTCCATCATCTGGCGCGTATAGCCCGTGGTGGAGCCGATCTTGATGCCTTTGGCACGAAGGCGGTTGGCGAGATCGACCGCTCCCGGCACCGGCGTCGCGTACTCGTGCAGCGTCTCCATCAGCAGCGGCTCGAAATCCGCGTACAGCTCTTCCACATCGCGTTCGTCCGGCATGCGTCCGTACTTTTCCTGCCAGAGCGCCGCCACCCGGTCCATGTCAAGCAACGCCCGGATGTGATCCCGCTTCAGCATCCCCATCGGCTCGCGTGCTTCCTCGACCGTCAGCTCGATCCCGCGCTTTTCGAATACCTGCAAAAAAACAGCCAGGGGAGCGAAGCATCCGTAATCCACCATGGTCCCTGCCCAATCCAAAACAACTGCTCGAATCATTTACGCCACCTTCTCCTTTTCCTGGCCCGCCCAGGCAGCGCGCTTGCGAATGGCTGCTATAGCCCATTCCGCTCCTGTGCGGGCGACGATGTTCAGACAGACGATCAATACCGACATAGCGGCTGCGGGCGCGACATCGCCGGCGTCGTCCATGTTCACGATGGAGACGGCAGCGAGCTTGAAATCCGCCGCGTACAGAAACACTACCGCCGAGACCGTCACCAGCGAATTGATGAAAAAGTAAACGGCCATTTCCATGATGGCAGGCGCACAGACCGGCACGGTGACCCGCCAAAACACTTTGGCCTGTGGGATGCCCATCGACTCCGCAGCCAGCTCAAACTCCGGATCCAGCTTTTTCAAAGCCGACGTTGCCGTGATGAACGCGACCGCGAAGAAATGTACGACATTGGCGAGGATGAGAATCCAGATCGTGCCATACAGGCCGTGAAACGGGTTTTGCGGATCGTTGAAAAAGAAAATGTAGGAAAGGCCGATGACCAGACCCGGCAAGGCCAAGGGCAGGATGGACAGGAAGTACCCGGCTTGCCGCAGCCCCTTCCACGCCTTCGTTTTTTCGATCACATAAGCCGCAGTGAACGTGGCGGCAGTGCCCAGGATGGCTGTCAGCAGCGAGACGAGTACGCTGTTCCATAGCGGACCCGCCCCCTCTCCGGCCACATGGGAAAAATCGTAGTGCTGCCATCCGAATCCGAGGTTGTACGGCCACACCTTGACGAAGGAAGCGAGCACCACCGCCGCCATGAGCAGCAGAAGAAAACCGCTCACAGCCAGGCAGAGGATGAAGAAAAAGGTATCGCGAGCTTTGTTTTCCTTTATGCGGTATGGCTTGGACTTGGCCGTGACTGCCGCGTGCTGCTTGCGTTCGACGATGCGGTCCACGATGAACGCGGCCAGCGCCGGGAGAATCAGCAGCAGTCCTACCGTCGCCCCCATTGTCATGTTTTGCTGTCCGATCACTTGCTTGTAAATGTCAGTCGCGAGGACCGAATATTGCCCCCCGACCACCTTGGGCGCGCCGAAATCCGTAAATGCCAGCGTAAAGGTGACGAAGCACGCACTGACAATCCCGTATTTGACGCTCGGAACCGTCACCGTCCAAAATTTCCGAATCGCGCCTGCTCCCAGCGTATCGGCAGCCTCGTACAGCTGATAATCCGCAAAAGCCAGAGAAACCGCCAGAATCAGGTACGCCTGCGGAAGGACGTAGACGACCTCCGCCAGGATAATGCCTACAGGACCGTACAGATCGATGTCCCACGAGAATGGCAGCAAACCGAAGATTCCCGTCGTGACCAGCCCCTGATTGCCAAACAGATAGGTCAACGCGATCCCGTGCATCATCGTCGGAGCAAACAGCGGCAGGAGCGCCACCGCCCGAAACGCCCGCTTTCCGCGGATTCCGCTGCGCGTCATGGCATAAGCGAACAAAAAGGCGAGCGTGACCGCCGCGGCTGTCGTAATCCCCGCGACGAAAAGCGTATTCGTCAGGGATTGAGACAGAGCCGGTGTGGAGAAGTACGCCGCGAAGTTGCCAAATCCGACGAAGTGACCGGTGCGGTCGTAGAAAGCTCTGGAAAAGAGCTGTATCAGCGGCAGCAGCACGCTCGTCAGAAGGGCGGCCACTACAAGCGCAATCAGCCCTTTTTGCAGCGTATCCTTCCCTCCCTTGATCACGGATGCTTTCATGGGCACCACCCCTGTTCCGTTGCGGCAGCTGCTTCGTCGCGTTCAAAGCGGAGCAGGTGATCTGCGGGCAGCTCCAGCCACACCTTTTGCTCCCTTCGGATGTCCAGCTTGCTCGCCTCGCCTGCCGGCAAATCGAGGAGCAGTCGTTCATCCTTACGCCCGCCGTCCAGCCAATCCAGATAGAGACGGTAGAACGCTCCGCGAAATTCGATTTCCCGAACCGTTGCGCCGATGCCATCGTCCGATTCTTGCGTCAGGAGGCGCAAATTTTCCGGGCGAATGGCAAAGAGCTCGCCGCCGCCAGACGATGCCGGATCGCTGCTTCCTCTACGGATGAAGTTGATTGCGCCGATGAAATCCGCGACGAACGGCGTCGCAGGCCGGTTGTAGATGGCCTGCGGCGTCCCGACCTGCATGACTTCCCCGTGGTTCATCACGACGATTTTGTCTGCCATCGTCAGCGCCTCATCCTGGTCGTGCGTGACCATCACCGTCGTCATTCCGAACGTTTCATGCAGCCTGCGAATTTCCAGCCGCAGCTTTTGCCGCACTTTGGCATCCAGCGCAGAGAGAGGCTCGTCCAGCAGCAAGACGTCCGGCGAAAGAGAAATGGCGCGAGCGAGCGCAATGCGCTGCTGTTGACCCCCGGAGAGCTGGGAGGGATATTTGTCGGCGGCATGCGACAGGTCGACCATCTCAAGTGCTTCCTCCACCTTCGCGGCGATTTCCCGCCTGGACAGCTTTTTCTGCTCGAGGCCAAACGCGATGTTTTGAGCCGCAGTCAAATTCGGGAAAAGCGCGTAAGACTGGAACATCATTGCGATATTTCGCTGCGAGGGCGGCAGGGAAGTGATCTCCCTGTTCCCTATCATCATCCGTCCCGTCGTCGGCTGCTCCAGCCCCGCGATCATCCGCAGCAGCGTCGTCTTGCCGCAGCCGCTGGGGCCAAGCAAGCAGACGAACTCGTTTTTGGCGATGTCGATCGAGATGTGGGTTAGTGCCGAAAACAGGCCGAAGCGCTTGCTTACCCCTTGAATCGAAACATACGATTGTGTCATGATGCCGTTTCTCCTCGCTGCTTACTTGGGCTCACTCTTGGTCGCGTACCGTTTTTCCCACTCGGCGAGCAATTTCTCACGATTCTCGGCAGCCTTTTTCAAATCAAGCGGCACGAGCTGCCTAAGCGGATCTACGGAGTACCCTTCCGGAAGAGGGGCTCCCTCCTGTTTCACGCTGACGATGGCGAAGTTCTGGCCATAGGCTTTCATCGCCTCGTCGGAGATGGCCCAGTCAAGAAACAGCTTCGCTTCGGGCTTGATCTGCGCTTTTTTCATCAAGGCATTGGCTTCGACGTCCCAGCCGGAGCCTTCTTTCGGAAAGACGACTTCAAGCGGCGCTCCTTTTTTCTTTTCCGCAATGGCACGGTAACCGAAGGAGATCCCGATCGGATATTCGCCTGACGCCGCCATTTTCGCCGGCTTGGAGCCGGAGTGCGTGTAGATGGCCATATTTTCGTGCAGCTTGTCCAGATACGGCCAGCCGTCCGTTTCGCCTTTCAACTGCATGACGCCGTTGATCGTCAACAGCCCCGTTCCAGAGGACGCGGGATTCGGCATGACGATCATGCCTTTGTATTCGGTCTTCGCCAGGTCTTCGTAGGAACGCGGGATGGGCAAGCCGCGCTTTTCCAGTTCTTTGGTGTTCACGGCAAAAGCGGTTTCCCACGCATCAATCCCGACCCAGTGGGCTGGCTCCTTGTCGTCCTTGAACTCGGCTGATACCTTCTCGATGCCTTTGGGCGAGTAGCCTTCCAGCATGCCCTGCTGATCGAGGACGAGCAGGCTGGTAGCCGCGGTCCCCCAGACGACGTCCGCCTGCGGGTTGTCTTTCTCCGCCAGCAGCTTGGCCGTGATGATTCCGGTCGAGTCGCGGACAATGTTGACTTTCACTTCCGGGTATTTTGCGTGGAAAGAGTCCAGGTACGTTTTGATCTGATCGTCTTCCAGGGCTGTATAGACGGTGATCTCTCCGGATGGTGCAGCCGCCGTGGCTTTCTGTGTGTTTGTTTGGGATTGTGGCGCCTGTCCACAGCCTGCCAGAACTCCGATCGACAAGATGGACGCAAGAAACGGATACTGCCACTTTTTCATGAGAATCTCTCCTCTGTGGGAAATGTTCATTTCCTGTTCTTACGTCCCATCTTACGGGGGGAATATTAAGGGAGTGTGAATGAACCGTTAAAGAAATGTTTTTCTGTGCATTTCGTTTGTTTTTCTTTGCGTTTCCCTATTCTTTCTTGCGCTGGTTGACGAACGTCTCCCGCAAATGGCAGGCTAGCTGAATTTTCAGGACATCCTCCGGCTTCTCCAGGGAGAGATTCAGCAGCTGCTCGATTTTTTTCAGCCGTTTGTACAGCGTATTGATGTGGATGTGCAGCAGTTCGGCCGTCCGGATCGCCGAGCTGCCTGTGGCGATATAGCGGAGCAAGGTGCGTTCCAGATCGTTTTGCTTCGCCTTCTGGGTCTGCAGCGGCCTGAACATCTCGTCCAGGAATGCCACCATCTCCTCGGTGGGCTGGTGCAAAAAGAGTCGGTTGATTCCCAGATCCTCGTAGCGCAGAAGGCCCCTATGCTTGCGCTCTGCCAGGTACTGGAGGGCTTTCCCGGCTTCGTCGTGGCTCTTTGCGATCGTACGGATCCCCTGCCCCGCCGTGCCTGCCCCCGCGCACAGCGGCAAACCTTCGCCTTCCTCCCACTCTGCCACCTCGTCCGAGACACGCTGACAGAGCTTGTCGATCTCCTCCCGCGTGGACAGCATCGCGAGCAGGGTCACTTTGTTGTGATAGCCGAACAGGAGATGCCTGCAAGTCCCGAGCCTCTTTTTGATCCGGGCGATGAGGCGGTGCACCTCTGCTTCCAGCTGCCTGAGATCCTGGGTGTGGCGAAAGGAGAAGAGGAAGACGATCATGTGGTCCTCCAGCCGCAGCCCCCATTCCTCCCCGCCCAGCTGCAGCAGATCCGGCTCCTTGCTCTCGACCAGCTCCCGGAAAAACTCGTGCGTTTTCTTGTAGTAGACATCGGTGAGCGACTGCTTTTTCACCAGTTCCAGCGCGAGTACCGCTCCGCCCTGCTCCAGCGCGATTTTGCCCAGCTCCTCCAGCGGTTTGTCCAGGACGGCGATCAGACAGCCGAGAAACACATGGCCGACGACGATCGGTGTCACGTGGTATTCCCGCTGCTCCTGGCCGGACATGCGTACGACGACCGGAGAGTGCCGCCGGGCAAACAACCGCGAGATTTCGTCCATGGAAAACAGAGGGGGCGACCCCTGCTTGCGCGAGTACCAGTTTCCCTCCAGAAAGTCGACGAACACGAGCGGCACGCCGATGATCTTGTCCAGTGCGGCGACGATTGCCTCCATCCCTTTGTTTTCCAAAGACAGGCGCGTCAACGTCTCGTGCACTTCATTGCGCTTGGACAGGTATTGGTTTTGCCCTTTCAGCTCTGCGAACAGCCGCGCGTTTTCGATGACGACGGCGGCCTGTCCGGCGAAGCCCTTGAGCAAATGGACGTCCCTCTCGGTGAGCGTCCCCTCCGTGTGGTTCTGGTGAATGATCATCGCCCCGATCGGCTTGTCGCCGACGGAAATCGGAGTCGAAATAATCCCTTTCACATGGGAAAAGTCATAGGACGACAGCAGGTACTGGAGGTTTTCTCGGTCGATGTTGTTCATCGCCCGGGCGATCTCCTCGCGGGTAAAGTAGATCCGCGGCTGCCCGTCCGCGAACGTCTTGCCGACGATGGCCTCCCCGACCTTCAGCCGGTAGCGCAGGACATTGTCGTTCAGGCCCACGGCTGCCCGATTGACGAGTCTGTCCGTTTGCGGGTCGTACATCGCGAGGATCCCTGTGTCCGCTGCCGGGATGACCTCGATCGCATTGTCCAGGATCTCTTGCAAGAGCTTGTCCAAATCGAGCGCAGAAGTGATTGCGCGGATGCCGCCGACCATTTTGGCCAGCTCGTTTTCCCGCTCCTGCACGATGCCTGACCAGTAGAGCTGATAGAACAGCAGATGCAGGTAGCGCAAGTCCGCTGCCGCAAGCTCGCAGGCCGTTTCCCTGAGGACGACGACCACCTGGTAGCCTTGCGGGTAGGCAAACCCGATCGCTGTCCCCTGCTCACCGGGGGTGACTGCATAAGGAGTCGATCTGCCGGGCTGCTCCTGCTTCGGGACCGGAGCGATTTTGCGGCCCGCTGCTTTCGGATTGCCGATCCGTCCCACGTGTCGAAACTCCCGATGATGGGGCTTGCGCTCCCAGATGTGCCCGGCCCAGCCTTCCCCCTTTTCCTGCAAATACGTCTGAAGCTGCTTGGTCACTTCGGCTGACAATATCTGTTCCCCCTCTAATACGGTAGAAAAACCTACACCAACAATCCAACAATTGTACAGAAACAAACATTGAAATACAATTTTCATTATTCTTATAATTTTCCATAATAGAATTTGCCATTTTCCCTACAAAGGAAGTGATTCCATGACACGAACGGCGGAAGAGCGCCAGAAGTACATCGTTTTGTCCATGCTCTTCATCGCGTGGCTGATCGGCAATTTGGACCGGATGGTCATCAACGTCGCGGTCATCCCCATCGTGGACGAGTTCTCCCTCGATCCGACGTCCCAAGGGCTGATCCTCTCCAGCTTCTTTGCCGGCTACGCCTTGATGCAGATTCCGGGAGGCTGGCTCGCCGACAAGTTTGGCGCAGCCAAGATCCTGACGATTTCCCTGTTTTTATGGTCCATTTTCACCGCGTTGACAGGCTCTGCCTGGTCTCTCGTCTCCCTGATCCTCATTCGGTTCTTGTTCGGTTTGGGAGAAGCGCCGTTCTCACCTTCCAGCGCCGTGCTGATCTCGGAGCATTTTCCCAAGGAGCAGAGGGGCCGCGCCCAGTCGACTCTGTTGTCGGCAAGCGTCATCGGCAAAGCGATTACGCCTGTGCTGGCCTCCGGCGTCATCGTCTGGCTCGGCTGGAGAAGCCTGTTTTTTGCCATTGGAGTGACAGGGATGGTCGTCGCGGTGCTCTGCCTGATTTACCTCAAGTCGCCTGTTCGGGACGCAGCGGCCAGCAAGAGCCAGCAAACCAAGGTTCCCTTGAAGACGCTGCTCAAAATGCCCTTGCTGTGGAGTCTCTTGCTCACGTCGTTCGGAATTTACTTCGTGACCTGGGGAATGGCGAGCTGGATGCCTACGTATCTCGTCAAGGTGCGCCATCTCGACCTGGTGTCCATGGGGGCGCTGTCGACTATTCCTTCCGTCACCAGCTTCCTCGCGATGCTCGCAGGCGGCGTGCTGCTGGACCGCTGGATGGCCGGCAGGGAGAAAGGTTTTGTTGCGGTGTGCGCCTTGCTCACCGGGCTGTTCATCTACCTGATGTTCAACGCCCCGTCCGTCGGAATGGTCGTGCTGTACGAGACTTTGAGCGGAATCACTGGCACCTTCATCGTCATCGCGGTCGGCTTGCAGCCGTTGAAGCGCTTCTCCCAGGAGGTCATCGGCACTGCGATGGGGATCGTCAACTTCGGAGGACAAGCAGCCGGCTTCGTCGCCCCGCTCTTGATCGGGATGACCGTCAAGGCATTTGGAGGTTCCTACACCGCCGCTCTCTGGATTCTCGTCTCACTCATGGTCGTCTGCGCCATCGCAGCCATGACCTGGCCGTCGGAGAGAAAGACTGCGGCCCAGCCCGCCGCTACTCCCGCCGGGTAAGTCCCTGCAAATAAGCCTATCTCGAAAAGGAGCGAATCAACATGCACAGCACACTATTTGCCAACTTGGAAGCACTCTATCCCGAACTGGTTACCCTTCGTCGCGATATGCACATGTACCCCGAGCTGTCTTTTCAGGAGGTGGATACGCCGCGGAAAATCGCCGAGTACCTGACAAAGCTCGGGCTGGAAGTCCGTACAGGCGTAGGCGGCCGTGGAGTTGTGGCCACGCTGCGGGGTGGGAAGCCGGGCAAAACCGTGGCACTGCGGGCCGACTTCGACGCGCTGCCGATCCAGGATGAGAAGGAAGTACCGTACAAATCCCGCATCCCAGGTGTCATGCACGCCTGCGGGCACGACATTCACACGGCCGCCCTGCTCGGCGTGGCTACCGTCCTTTCCGAAGTGAAAGACGAGCTCGCCGGCAATGTAGTCTTCCTGCACCAGTTCGCCGAAGAAGTCATTCCCGGCGGAGCCAAGCCGATGATCGAGGACGGCTGTCTGGAAGGGGTCGATGCCGTATACGGCGCGCACGTCGCTTCCCAGGCTCCCTTGGGCACGGTCGGCACAGGCATCGGCTATGTGACCTCTGCCTGCGATTCGTTTGACATCGAGCTGTACGGGAAAGGCGGACACGGTGCTATGCCCCATGCGACCGTCGATCCGATCGTCGCGGGCAGCCAGCTCGTCATGAACTTGCAGCAGATCATCAGCCGGCGCATCGACACCAAATACCGGACGGTTCTGACCGTCAGCTCGTTCGTTGGCGGCGGAGAGACGTACAACGTCATCCAGGACAAAGTCCACCTGAAAGGGACGATTCGCACGTTCGAGGAGGATGTGCGGGAAAAAATCAGACAGGAAATCGAATTGATCACCCGGACCACAGCCGAACAGGCGGGAGGCACTGCAAAATTTACCCTGACGCCGGGCTATCCGGCTACCTGGAATCACGAAGAGGACGCGCTCCGCGTGAAAAAGGTGGCGAAAGCCCTGTTCGGCGAGGAGAGCGTGCTCAGCCACGAGTATGGAATGGGCAGCGAGGACTTCGCCTACTATCTCCAGCACAAGCCGGGCGCCTTCTTCTTCGTAGGCGGCGGCAATCCTGAGCTGAACGCCGTCTATCCGCACCACCATCCCAAATTCGATGTAGACGAGCGCTCCATGCTGAACATCGGAAAGCTGTTCATCGGCATCGTCCTGGACTACCTGGCGGCTGAATAACGGCTTGCATTGCGGTACACCCTGCTCCGTTCCCCTCCTTTCTGAGGGAACGGGGCTTTTTGCTGTTGCCAAAGGCAGTTTGCGCATTTCTGGCTGTTCCGAAATTTTCCATCCTGCCTTACAATAAGTCTGGGTTCATTCACAAACGGGGAGGGTCATTTCCTTGAGAATCAGTGAATTGTCAAAGATCACCGGCGCAAGCGCCAGATCCATCCGACATTACGAAAAGAAAAACCTGCTATCATCCGTACGTCTGGAAAACGACTATCGTGTATTCGATCCATCGGCCATCGAACGGATTCGGATCATTCAACTGTACCTGGGTCTGGGGCTGACCACGGAGCAAATCGAGGAAATTCTGCAATGCGAGGACAACGGTCCGGACGACTATGCGTTTTGCCCAGAGATGCTCGGGATGTACCAGGAGAAGCTCGACCAGGTCAATCGGCAGATAGAGGCGATGGAAGTGCTGAAAGAGCGGTTGGAACGACAGATTCAGAAGACAGTGGAAAAACGCATCCACACAGCAAGCCCATCCGAAGCCAGTTCAAAAATGAAATCCCGGTCTGTTGGATGACCGGAATTTCTCTTTTGTTACATCGGCGTTGTTCGGAGAAGCTCTGCCTGGCGGGGAAAGCCCTCGTTTCCATATCCCGCGTCGATCGCCAGCTGTGCAATCGCTTTTGCCACGCTCAGCACACTGACGTCTATACCATTGTTCTTCAATGCCTGAATGACGTGCTCCATTCCAGCTGCTGCCCCATTGGCCCCATGCCAAGGACCGTCACCGGATTGCGTTTCGATGCGGTGTTACTTCCCATGAACAAGTCCACCGTTTTTCTTCAGCTCATCGAAAACGCGCGAAAAGGCATCAGCACCATGCCCTTCCTCTACCTTTTTCTTGGCGATGGCTTGGATCGGGACCAGCCAGTCGGGAGAAATCCCCAGCTCTCTGCTGGAACGGACGATGTTGTCGAGCGCGAGCTGATTGACCAGCATGTTGGATACGTCCGTTGAATAGTCGCCTTCGTCCAAGGCGCGTGCGGTATTCGGGTCCGCAAGCAATGGTACGATCAAATGCTGCAGCCAGTTCGTCACATACGGCAGAAATTCCGTCGCCGACACGTTGGCCGTGGAAAGCAAGGCTATGGCATGGAAATAGCTGTACCAGGCGCCATACATCATGGTGAGAAGGGCCAGATCGTACAGCAAGGGAACCCCGGTATCGGCGCTCAGATAGGTCGTGTGCCCACCCAACTGCTTCAGAAGCGGTTCGTGTGCATCGAAGACCGCCTTTTCGCCCCCGTAGAAGATCAAGGCATCCGGTGTCCCGATCATCGGCGGGATCGCCATAATGGCCCCATCCAAATAGTTAATCCCATGCTCGGCCGCCCACTCTGCAGTTCTGCGAGCCCCCTCCGGCGTCCCCGTAGTCAGGTTGACCAGCACCTTGCCTTTCAGTTCAGCCGTCAACGGATTGAGCAGATCATCCATGACGTCGTAAGTAGATACACAAACAACGATGACCTCGCTTGCCGCTATGGCAGATGCAAGCGTATGAGCGGGAGACGCGCCTTTTGCAACCAGACCTTCTGCCCTCCCGCTAGATCGGTTCCAGACCGTGGTCGGATAACCCGCTTTCAGGAATGCACCTGCCAAAGCCACCCCCATATTCCCCAGTCCGATGACGGAAACGGCTGTCAGGTTGTTTTCCAGGTCGGCGTCCTGGTGTCCAAACAATTCTTTCTCTTTCTCCATCAGTTTCTTTGCGCCCCTTTCTTTGTTCGGCAGTACGTTTCCTCCCAACTGTAAAGGCTGACACTAGTGTAAAGGTCAATAGGAGATCGGGGCGCAAACTGCAAAAAAAGAGCGCCAACTGCTATCGGCGCTCTCCTCTCTCTATGCTATTGCCGCTGCTTTTGCAAGGCGGCTTCCACCGCAGCGATGGCGTGAATCTCGGTCGTATCGTACACTGGCACCGGACAGTCCGCTTGGGTGATGAGCAGCCCGATTTCCGTGCAGCCGAGGATGATCGCCTCTGCTCCCTCCCGGATCAGCGCGGCAATGATCTCCTGGTACTCCCGCTTCGATTCCTCGCGAACGATGCCCCGGCACAGCTCCTCGTAGATGATCGTATGAACAGCCTGCCTCCCCTGTTCATCCGGGATCAGCACGTCCAGTCCGTGCGCTTCTCGCAATCGTCCTGTGTAAAAATCTTGCTCCATCGTAAATCGTGTAGCCAAGAGCCCCACTCGCTGATGACCGTCCGCCTTGATTTTCGCCGCTGTCGCATCCGCGATGTGCACGAAGGGCAGGGCGGTCGCCGAAGTAATGGAAGAAGCCAGCTTGTGCATCGTGTTGGTGCACAGCACGATCAGGTCGGCGCCCGCCGCTTCCAGACTTCTCGCCGCTTTCGCCATATGCTCGCCCGCTTCCTCCCATTTCCCCGCATGCTGCAGCTCCTCGATCTCGGCGAAGTCGACGGAATACAAGATGCACTTCGCCGAATGCAGACCGCCCAAACGATCTCTGACTGCCTCGTTTACTAACCGGTAATAGACGTGGGAGGATTCCCAGCTCATCCCGCCGATCAGGCCAATTGTTTTCATGCTCCTTCCTCCCTCGCTTGCAAATATCTTTCTATCCTTACTTTTTCTCTCCATCTAAAGCTTTGTCCTGCACGTTGAGCCAAACGCCTTGCCGCTACTTTCAGCCCACCCGCATATCCCCCGTCAATCGATGTCCGTTTCGTTTTAAATCGAGGATGCCAATTGTTTGGTAGTCGTCGCGATTTGATTATAGGCCGCTTTCAATTCTTCAATCGCTCTCGAATTTTTCGAGATTTGCTCGTTGATTTCTTCCATGCTCCGCATCATCAAGGAGACGGATTTTGCTATATCCGTCAATTGACCTGAAATGTCTTCCGCTGATTCCTTGCTGGAGCTTGCCATCTTCCTCACCTCATTCGCGACAACCTCGAACCCGCGGCCATGTTCACCGGCTCGAGCAGCCTCGATAGCGGCATTCAAACCTAGCAAATGGGATTGTGCTGCAATTTCTTTGACAATGCTTGTCACGGATTGGATACTTTTTACCTGATCCGTTACCGCTTCCGCTTCCGTATTCAGCTTGGTCATATGGCTTACAATCAGTTTCGAGGCTCCCAATACATGATCGGTGCTGGCAGTCATCTCTTCAACCATTGCCATCAACTCTTCCGTGCTTTGCTGAAAAACCGTTTCTCGTTTCGTGATATCCGTCGCGATCTTGACGACCGCTTCCACGTTGCCATTCTCCATAACAGGCATATACGTTGCTTCCAGTGTCAGTCTTCGCCCATCCTTCGAAACCCGCACGATCTTTTCCTGAGAAGCTTTCCCCTCACGCAAACCGTTCCACAAGTTCACATACGCTTTACTCGACACATAATCAGGCAAGCAAAACCTGCTATGATGAAGCCCGACCATTTCATCTGCCTCATATCCCATGGCAGAAGCGAATTGTTGATTCGCCCAAATAACCTCTCCTCGGGTGTTGAACATAATCATGGCCAAATGGCTTTGAATCGACGATAAAACCGCAAGATTTCGAGCCGTCATGGTTTGCATTTCTTGCATGTTCCTCTCCCTTTGTACCGTGCTTGTTCATTCACATAAATCGGAACCGTTTCTAAGCAGCGTGTTCCCCGTGCCATCACGATGTATCCGATTTCGCATTCGTTATCATCCAAATTCGATAAATGGGACCAAGCATGAATCTTTGGTATTTTATCATTGCAATCTGAACAATTTCTCGACAAAATTCGCCTTCTTTCCCCATCGCCAATGGTTCAAGTTTGCCTCTTCTGTCTTTCAGGATGCAATACCCACCTGCCAAGGGCGGAACACCCGGAAAGTACCCTACCCATTTCCTGTTTGTTCCAGTACAATAGATCTCGGGAATCCCGGATCAATCCAAAGCAACAGCGTGGGACGAAGGAGGGGATGATAGGGTGGGCAAAAAAATCGTACTGGCCGGCGGCTCCGGCTTCCTCGGAAAGGCCTTGGCCGAGCATCTGGCAAACATGGGCTTTGAAGTGGTGATCTTGACACGCAGCGCTTCCCGGAGCGGTCCATCCATTCGCTACGTGCAGTGGGACGGGGCCACGCTCGGCGATTGGGCGCAAGAGATCGACGGGAGCTACGCCCTCGTCAACTTTACCGGAAAAAGCGTAAACTGCATGTATACGCAAAAAAACAGGGAAGAGATCGTTCGCTCCCGGTTGGACTCTGTTCGTGTCCTGACCGATGCCGTGCTGGCCTCCGAGCATCCTCCCCAAGCCTTTATTCAGGCGGGTTCGCTCGCCATTTTTGGGGATACCGAGCAGGAGTGCGACGAACAGGCTCCGCACGGCACAGGATTTTCGGTTCGTGTCTGCCAGCTGTGGGAGGAGGCCTTTTTTGCGCGGGAGCTGCCTCAGACGAGGAAAGTCATGCTGCGCATCGGCTTCGCCTTGGGGAAAAACGGCGGCGCACTCGAGCCGCTCGCCAAGCTCGCGTCCATGGGCTTGGGAGGAACTGTCGGGAGTGGCAGACAGTACATCAGCTGGCTGCATATCGACGACTTGAACGAGATGTTTCTGTTCACAATCGAGAATGAAAAGATTAGCGGCGTCCTGAACGCCACAGGGCCGCGGCCGGTGACCAACCGCGAGTTCATGGCAACCCTGCGCAGCGTGCTGAACAAGGGCTGGGCCCCGCCTACGCCCGCTCCTTTCGTCTGGCTGGGCGCCTATCTCGTCATGCGGACAGATCCTGGCCTCGCACTTACGGGACGCAACTGTGTCCCCGCGAAGCTGCTCGAAAGCGGATTTTCCTTTGCCCATACGGATTTGGAAACGGCGCTGCGCGATTTGCTCGCGCCCGCTAAAGAATAGACGAAAAATCTCTGCACGAATGTCCGAGTAGAAAACACTTTCTCCCTAAAAGGAGGCGTCAGGATGACGTTGTGGATGTTTGCCGGGATTGCCATCGGCGGGATATTGCTGTTCGGGGTAGCATACGAATTCTTCTCGCGGCGCTCCAAAAGGAAGACTCCCCAGAAGCCGGGGAAGTACGATCAGGTGTACATGGAGCAGGTCCTGCAGGATACGCGGGATACAGTAAACAGAGGAGATCTGTGAACATTGGATTCACTTGGTATACAGCCAAAAGAGCCAAACTCCCGTAAGGAGCCTGGCTCTTTTTCATCCACCTGTCGCATCATTTGGCACGACGCTTCCGCATCCCCTGTCTCCTGGTTTTCGCGTTTGCGTGTTTCCGGATGCTCCTTTTTTTCTTCCCCTTTGCCTTCTGGTTGCTCTTGGCGCTTTTGTTGAAAGCAACAGACCCTTTTCCTCCGCCAACGGCATGCTGCTGCTTGGTATTGGCGCTTTCGATGGCGCAAGAAAACTCGCATAAGAATTGCGAAGGGAGCCATACTACTATCATCGAGCCCGGTGGTGTGTGTTTCAAACAGGCTTTAGTCTTTCAGGAGGCGATGTGCCATGGATGATTTACACGACACCCAGGTGAGTAAGGGAAACCGTTCACAGTTGTAGCTTCTAACTTCATTTCGGAGGTAGATGCGTCGCACGTGATTATCGGTAACACCCTAAAACTAACGGGCTCGATGAATACCGTCTCCTTTTAGGAGGCGGTTATTTCATTGCCGGGCGACGGCCCTATTCTCCAACATGATACGATTCGTGAAAGGTCACGCCTTGCGCTGCGTTGTGGTCCACCTCGATCAGCAGCCGGTCGTTGATCAGCGCAGGGTCTGCAGTCTCCCCGTACTCAAACGTCTGGTACGTGACGAACAGCTCCTCCGCTCCAAACCGAATCTCCTCCACTTCGACGGAATCGGTAGGGCTGTCCGTTGACTTTAGGAGGAGGTACGTTTTTTCTCCCCTCGGCAAGCTTTCTTTCACCCACACCGATTTGGCCTCCCATTTGCCCGCCCATTCCTGAACGTCGGCGGGAGCATCCGCCACCTGCAAAACACGATAGCGTCCGTCTGGTGCCGGTTCTCCCTGCGGATGCAGCTCGTTATACCCCGTTACGCTCCAAATCTGTCCGCGGTTGTTCCATTTTTTCATGGAAATCTCAAGAGCGGCGCCGTCTGCCGTCGTGACCAGCACGACGCGCGGATTGACGGAACGGCTGACCGTGATCATGCTGCGCATTTCTTTTTGGAGCCGTGTTTCCACAAATGCCTCCACAACCGCCTTGTAATCATGGCTGCCAGGTTGTCCTTCGAGATCGAACTCGATACCGCCGACGCCTTTATCATCCGTTGCGTTGAACATCTTCCGAAGATGATCCTGATCTTTCAAGGCAGGCGGCATATCCTGCTTCTCGGTCGCCACCGCCTTGGGCAGCGCGCCGACCTGCCTGTTCAGCCGCTCGACTTCAGCCGACAAATCCGCCACGGCTTTACGCCCCTGTGCGATTTCCTTTGCATCCAGTACGGCTTGATTGCCGGCTCCCACCAAATAGCCGCCGTAGCCGACGGTCGCCAATAGCAAGGCACCCGCTAAAGAAAACAGCCATGCTTTCAAGACGATCACCCCTGTTTTTGAAAAGAGTGGAAATTCATACCTATTTTACCATAAGCACGTTTGTATGGAGGCTATACATGAAAGGCTTGCCAGCAATAGCCCTCTCTTGATCAACCGGGCCCCATACTGGGGACGACGGTCATTCAAAAGAAATAAAAAAGAGCCCCTCCGCAACCCTATATGCGTTTGCTTGCGGAAGGGGCTCTTTCAGCCGTTTGTTCAGTTGTGGATGTACTTCTCGAAGACTTTGCCGAAGACCTTTCACGACGTATTTTTCACGGGCGTTTTGCAGCCAGTCGAAAGCGTACTGATTCAACGACTGGAATTGCGCCGCCACGTCGGACTGCAGGTTTGCCACGCTGCCGATCGTTTGCTTCGCCAGGCATGTCCGCTGGCAATTTTCATCTTGCCTCTCTTCTTCGCGTATGGGCTTTTTTACCTCATGACGTATAGTACGTCCGGCATTAGGCCCGGCTTTGCCCTTCTAGTATAATGCAACTACAACTGAATATTCTAAATAGGATTCGCGCGTGGAGACAGGCTATTTTCCGAAGGAGGAGAGGACTCATGATGGGCTACGATCCTTTTTTTCTCAGTGAAAAGCATCCCATCCCGCTGCCAACGCTGCAGGGGCGCATCAGTCAGGAAGCACTGGACAACGGGCACGTATTCGACTTCACGCATTTTTCCATCGTCATGAATCGCCGCACCCGCTTCGCCGTTTTTTCCGCAGCCTGTGTGGACGTCAGTCGGGCTGTCGATATCCCGCGCAACAACTCGGCGTGGCATTTCGACGAACGGATCGGCGTGGAGAACCAGGTCGGACCTGAATATTACGCAGACAACGATTACGACCGAGGCCATCTCACCCGCAGAAGAGACATTTGCTGGGGAGATCGGCGGGAAGCCCAAGATGCCAATTACGACTCGTTTTGCTACGCCAATATCGCCCTGCAGCACCACGAGTTCAACACGGGAGTCTGGAACTGCCTGGAGGATTGGGTCTTGCAAAAGTGGAACACAGCACCGCGGCTGATCATCCTCACCGGTCCGATCCACAAGGACGACGATGAGGAATACTGCGGGGTGCATGGCGAAGCCGGCTGCGGGGTCCGGGTGCCATTCGGCTTTTGGAAAACTGCCTTGTATCTCGACAAACAGGATCAGGTCGCGTCCGTCTCGTTCCTCATCCGGCAAAGCCCCGAGCGATCCAGAGACCAATGCGAGTACAGGCGGCTGGTGACCTACCAGGTGCCGCTCGAGACGATCGCCAAAGAGACCGGGCTGCAATTCGACGCGGGACTGTATGCGCGAAATCCGCTGTCCACGCAGCTGCGCCTCGTTGCAGCTGGCACCGAAGCAGCAGCCTTGCCGATCCGGCTCCCTGTCTACTCGCCGGAAGACATCAGGTGGACATAGGCCGGATCCGGTACCAGTACGAATAAACTTCCTTGTACCCCAGTTTTTCATACAGTCGGAGCGCAGGTGCGTTGTCCTGCATGACTTGCAAACAGGAATGCTTGGCACCGCGCTCCGTCCCCCACCGCAAAAGACTTTGCACCAGCTACCCGGCGAATCCCCGCCTGCGCTGCGATGGTCCCGTCACAATATCGAATAGGCCGATGTACTCGCAAGCGACCACCTCCCCGTCGCAATACAGCGCTCCGTAACAGGAGGATGGGATGATGTTACGCAGCGTTTGCGACATCGTCTTCTTTTCTTGCTCATCCTTCCCGGAAAGCCTGCAAAAAGCGTCGATCCATTCATCCGTGCACCTTTCCTCGATCCGGACTTGCGGGTACGGGCAGTTCGATCTCTGCCAAGGCGAACCGTCTGTACGCTCGCAGGTGAATGCGCTTCGTATCCTCTCTGCTCCAACAGTCGGTCGATCCAACCCGGTTGGCTACGCGTGCGGCGTCATCTTGAAAATCACAGGCAGACGCTTGTCTTTCCATAAATATCCCCCTCACCAGGAATGGAAAGGGGGTCGTATGCTGATACCTTCTTACAGCCAGGTGGTCTTGCTGTCTGCGGAAGCCCGTGCTGTCGGCGGGACATCCGCCTCCGGATAGCCGATGAACAAGGTACCGACCACTTTTTGGTTCTCCGGCGAACCGAGGAACTGCAGCAGCCGTTCGTCCCGCACCAGGCCGATCCCCCGTGTGCGCCATACCATGCCCAGGCCCAGCTCGCCCGCAGCCAGCCACATTGAGTGAATGGCGCAGCATACCGCATATTCGTTATCTTCCGACGACGCTTCGTCCCCCGGGATGATGTCGGCCGTCGCTACGATGACGAGCGGCGTCTTTTCCAGGACGGCCAGCGATTCCTGAACCAGATGGGGCTTGGTGGGAAAGCGCTCCGCTAAAAACTCCCGGGCGATCTCTTCGTAGCGCGCCTTTGCTTCTCCCCGGATGACGTAAAAATGCCAAGGCTGACGCAGCCGGTCATTCGGTGCGAGTACAGCACAATCGAGCAGTGCCTTGATCTTTTCCGTCTCGACCTCACGCGGAAGGTAATTGCGTACCGCTCTTCTATTTTTCAGTGCTTCCTGTATCGTCATGTCTTCCTCCTTCTCCCTTTTCCAAAAATGAGCTTGTTCCCATCCATTATATACAAATCGCCATCGGCCCGCCTAGGACGGGAACGCTCCGCTTGCCGGGTTTAGAGTCAGTCGAGGGGGATTTCGAAGCGCAATTGCCGGTCCACTACGATCGTGATCGAGCGAGATTCAGGCGAGATGGGGTGAAAGTCCTTCGAGAACTGGGTAACGCCGATGATGCCCCCTCCTCTGTTTCCCTTTTCGTCCGTAATGCTGGAGAGCGGAACGCCTTTTGAATCAAAGACGCGAATGTCATTTGAAAGCATCATGATCTGGTTCACCTTGTCGTCCTCGGTCAACGATAAGGAGTCCTTTTCCGCCTGTACCCCAAAAACGATTCTCGTAGCACTAGGGGCTCGGATCACTTGTTTGACCGAGATCGTGTAGTCTCCGGATTGACCCGAGACCTTTGGCTCTGTCACCTTCGTAAACTCGTCTGCAGGCTTTCGGGAAAGCGGAATGTCAAACTGCCATTCCCCCTCTACGCCTCCCATTTTCTCCAGCTTCAATTTCAGCGGAAGTTCTTCCGGCAATGGTTCCGTAAAAAACGGCTGGAAGGTTCCGTAGTACGTGTTTCCTTCTGCGTGGCGCCAATGCAGCAAGTAGCTGTTCTTGGCCTGTTCTTCCGTAAAGGTCCTGGTGATCGTCTGCCCCCCCAGGCTGTAACTTACTTTTTCGATATGCGGGTACCTTGTTTCGTTCGGCGGGAACGTAACGGTAAAGCCGACGGAGAGGTTGAGGCGATCGTAATACGCTTCCTTGAGGGCTACCGTTATTCCTTGGTCCGTCGCCATTTGCTCCAGTCTTGTAGCCAGCCCTTGCTGATTCGCTTCCCTGATCCCCGAATCCCCGATAAATCCGATAATCGAGCCCACAAAAGGCAAATTCCTCAGCATGTGGGCCATGGTCGGCGAAACAAAGCCCGTGCCGATCAACAGGAACACTCCCAAAAAGAGACAAGCGACTGGCATCAGCCAGTAATTTTTTCGCGTGGATCGATTCTTTCGCATTGGCTGAGGGGGTAGCGAGTCCAACACGTGATCGATTCCGGCGGAAAATCGAGCCGGAACATCCACAATCGCATTCTTGGCAAATTGGCGGAGCTCTTTATCCATCTGCGATTCATTCATGACCTGTCCTCCGTTCTGCAGACTCCGGGGCGAAATAGGCGGCCAACTTTTTCCTCGCCCGGCTCAACCTTGATTTGATCGTCCCTTCCGGTAAACCGAGTACGATTGCCATCTCTTTAATCGCCATATCTTCCAAATAGTAAAGAACGATGCAGAGTCTCAGTTCTTCCTCCAAACACTGAACGGCTTCTTGCAGTTCGACATTCTCTTCGAAGCGGTACGGCGACACTTGCTCCTGCCAATCGTCCAACAGTACCAGCTTGCTTGTTTTGCGGGCCAGACGGTGGCATTCGTTGACGAGGATTCGCATCAGCCACGACTTGAACAGCCGAGGCTCACGCAAGGAAGACAGGGAGTGGTACGCTTTCCAGATGGCTTCCTGTGCAGCATCCAGGCATTCGTTTTCGGACCGCAAAATAGAACGGGCGACCCGGTACATGCTCTGCTTGTGTGTCTTGACCAGCCTCGCAAAAGCTTCCACATCTCCGCCGCAGGCAAGCTCTTCGTCGCATGGATTGCTTGATTCTCTCATTGGCTTCACATCCTGTTTGGATTCTCTACTAGTAAGACACACGGAGGGGGCTGTTCGGTTCTCCTCTTTCCTCATTCTTTCGGTTCACATCTGTTCCGGAATCAAAAAGGCAGCGTCAGCCAGGGACTCGCGAAAGAAGTTCCAGACTGCAGCTGCCTATTTTCAAGTGCTTATCCCGTAGCTTCCTCCATTCTCCATCCAAACCAACCAGTCGACAGACCCGCTGGCCAGTCTTGCTCCGCTGTGACTTTTCTCGACCGGCATTTTGCTATTCATTCGTACACATCCGTCACCATCTTCAAAAAAGCCAGCAACGCTTGCGCCTGATAAGCGTTTTTCTTCACGACGACACCGATTTTCCAGGGGATGTACTGACTGCCGATCTCTTTTACGATGAGACCCTGTCCTCCCATTTCGATCAGCGGACGGGGAACAATCGCCACTCCCAGCCCTTCGCGAACCAACGCCAGCAGCAGATCCCACTGGGTCGTGCTATAGGCGATATTCGGTACGAACCGCTCCCTGCGGCAGCTTTCAAGGACCACTTGACGCAAGGCAAACGTGGGATCGAACAGGATCCAGTCCTCCTGTGCAAGCTGCGCCAGCGCAATCTGACGTTCGTCTTTCAGAAAGTGCTCGCTCGGCAAGCAGGCGACAAACGGCGCTTCAAAGATCAGCCGTTCTTCCAGCTCCTTGCTTCTCGCGGGAATCACGACAAAAGCGACATCGACTTCCCCCTTTTCCACCAGCCGCTCTACTCCAAGTCCCCCTTCCTCGACGATTTCCAGCGAGACCCCCGGGTGCTTCTTGGATAAAGCTTTCGCCACTTTCGGAAAGAAAAAGGTCCCTATGATTTGTGGCAGCCCGACTTTTACGTGTCCTTGCACGTGTTCGTTGCTGTCTTGCAGCTGGTATTGCAGCTCTTTCATCTGCTGGAGCACGGCGATCGCCTTCTCATAGACAATCCGACCTTCTTCGGTCAAACGATTAATTCGGTTCGAGCGCTCAAAAAGAGTGACGCCAAGCGATTTCTCCATCCTTTGAATCGTTTTTGACAAGGACGGCTGCGCGATATAAAGCCGCTCGCTTGCCTTCGAAAAGCTTCCACTTTCCACGATCGTTTTAAAAACTTCGAAGTCTCGTAGATTCATCCAAATTCCCCATTATACATGTTTGGCATAATGACTATGCTGATCCTATATTTCACAAGACAGACGATTTCTCCTACCATTTTAGAAAAAGGAGGAGATTTCGGATGACAACATGCAAGGTGGCAGTCGTTCAGGCAGGCTCCATTGTTATGAATAAAGCGAAATGTATCGACAAGGCCGTCAAGCTGATCCAAGAGGCCGGGGAACAAGGGGCTAACCTGATCGTTTTTCCCGAGGCGTTCATACCGGCATATCCACGCGGGATGAGCTTTGGCGCTGTAGTGGGAAACCGATCGGACAGCGGGCGCAATGATTTTTTACGTTACGCCAAAAATGCCATCCCTATACCCGGACCGGAGACAGACCAGCTCGGGGAAGCCGTAAAAAAAGCAGGTGCCTACGCAGTCATCGGCGTCATTGAGCGCGACCGGGAAACGAGCGGGGGCACTCTCTATTGCACTGCGTTGTTCTTCGGCCCCGATGGCAGCCTGTTGGGAAAACACCGAAAACTCAAACCGACAGGCAGCGAACGTCTCATTTGGGGGGAAGGGGACGGCAGCACCCTCCCTGTTTTTGAAACGCCCTATGGCAAAATCGGTTCATTGATTTGCTGGGAAAACTACATGCCTCTGGCCCGCGCTGCCCTGTACGAAAAAGGGGTCCAGATCTATATTGCGCCTACCGCCGATTCGCGGGACACCTGGTTTGCTTCCATGCGTCATATTGCCGTAGAGGGCCGTTGCTTTGTTTTGTCCTGCAATCAGTATTGCACGAAGGAGATGTATGAAGAGGATTTGCTGGAAACAGAGGAAATGCGAAACATGCCTGACGAAATCACGCGCGGAGGAAGCTGCATCGTCAATCCGCTGGGGCAGTTTTTGGTGGAGCCCGTTTTCGGAAAAGAAGAGATTCTGTATGCGACGTTGGATTTGGACGACATCACCCGTGGTCATTTTGATTTCGATGTCGTCGGCCATTACAGTCGAAAAGATGTGTTTCAACTCACCGTGAACGCAGAAAAGCGATATAGCTAAGTGGAAAAAGAAAGTTCCGGAGTGGCATTGGTTTTGCCTTTCGCTTATAATTTCCACATATTGCAAAACTTGATCAGGAGGGATCCGCCTTGCCAAGAGAAAAAATCCCCCGTTAATCCCGAGCTCCGCCTGCTCCCCGTCCAGACATCTGGTTTCGATGACCATCTAAGCACTGGGGAGGACGGCGAATCATGAAGCCTTTACTAATGGATTGGAAAGACCTTCGTTTTGGAATCGAGATAGAATTTGTTGGTGGTAAACCCGAGAGTGTGGAGCTATTGCCCGGCTGGACGATGGCTTTCGATGAACGGCAAATGGATGATACCGGGGAAGAATCCGGCGGCGAGCTGCAAACTCCCCCCATTCAGTGGAAGGATCGGGCACAAATCCGCGAAATGTTGCGAAGGCTCCTTGCAACAGGGGCCAGGGCAAACTGGAATTGCGGACTTCATGTCCACGTTGGGTTGGAGTTTTGGGGAGAAGAGGCGATTCCCGATTTTATCGAGGCTGCCTTGCTGCATCAAGATTCCGTGAAATACTTGTTGCAAACGAGTGAGGATCGGCTGGTATACTGCCCCCCTGTCACACCGGAGATGCGGGATCGATTTATTTCGGCCCCAGGGGAAGCAGCTCTTCTGCGCAGAGGGCGTCCCCAGTCCCATCGCTGCGGCATCAATCTTGCCGCGTGGTTTGACCACAAAACAGTGGAAATTCGTTATGCAAACGGCACGTTGCACTACGATGAAGTGATGACTACCATTGAATTTTGCCTTCGTTTCGTTGCAGCCATCGGCACCAAACGCACACTCTCAAACAATCCCGGCCAGCTGGCAATGGAAATCGGGGCACCTCTCACCGGATATCCTCCGCCCATTCCCGCCCCGCGTTGGTACCGCGAGAGACTGTGGCTGGAAAATATGCTGGTCCCGATCTTGACCCCTTTCGCCAACAGCCTTGTCCCAGATAGCGAAATCCTCCAGATATTGCCCAGGCCTGACGGTTTATTGGTTGCGATTGAAGATACCGATGGCAAGGTGGTCAGATACCTTTTCCAGTTATCCGCAAATGGTTGGAGAGTTGTTGGCAAGCATCCGGATTCATGCAGCACGCAGATCTGACAAAAAGGGCGTCCAGCCGATGGACGCCCCATTCCCTATCGCTCATGACTCCCAGTGTGTGAAACGAATCCCCTCCTCCTTCGTATTACCAAAGGATCATAATGGGAGGGCGATCTTCGTTGGGAGTACTTCGCGTGTTTTTCTTGATGACCGATATCGGGTTCATCGTGTACTGGCTGGTGACCTTGCTGCATCTCATACCGGCACCGTATTTGTTCAAAGACTACGAAAACCCGATTCTCAGCGCTTGGAACTGGTCCTTCCTGCCGCTTGACATCTTGATCTCGCTCACTGGCTTGTTCAGTTTGTATTTGTACGGAAAGCAGAACGGGGCGTGGAAACAGATGGCGCTCATTTCTCTGATCCTCACCTTCTGCTCCGGCCTTCAGGCGATTGCTTTCTGGGCGATCCGACTGGATTTTGACCTTTCCTGGTGGCTACCGAATCTGTATCTCCTGCTTTATCCGCTTTTCTTCATTCCCCGGTTGCTTGCCAAATAAGAAAAAAAGCATGCTGCTACGCATGCTTTTTTTCTTGCCCGAAGCGATTCGGTCCTCGATCTCGGGCTTGTCTCACCTCTATCGCATCGCTTTCTTTCATCCCATACCGGTGTCCCGCCACTTGACGCTCTTTGTCGTGAAAGGAGAATCGAAGGAAGACGGAAAAAAGAGGCTGGTTGTGCCAGCCCCTCTTTCATTCCTTTTTCGCCAACTCCGCCTTCAATCTTGCATTCTCTTCCAACAGCTTTTGAACGTCCGGGACATCCTTGCCGGAAACCCAGCCAGACAAATCATCTCTTGCTGCATACACCGGCAGTTGATCGCGAAGTACCATTTTAATGTGCCGTACATCTTCAACATAATAGATAGGGACTTGTTCCATCACCGATTGCTTAAACTCTTGAAACTTCTGATAGTGTTCAATTGCTGTGAAATCGTATGGCTTTTGTCTCAATGCTTCATCGGTGACAACAAAAGCAAATCTGGGTTTGCCCGCTTCTCCGGCATACTCGTATTCCCAATGCGTATAGCTCTTGGATTCGTCGGGAAGCGTTAAACCATAGAATCCTCCGAGAATCAGGATATATACATCGGACTCGTCGATCCATCTCTTCCTGATTTTCATTGGACTTTCCTTGAAAAACTGCTCGATTCCAGCAGGGATATGACCGGCTTGAAGTACGGCTTCGACAGCGGTATGTCTTTCCTCAATAAGGTCGCTGAAAGTAGACGATATGTAAATTTGCAATTTTTTTCTCATAGGCCCGCCCACATGAAAGTATTCGTATAAATAGAATCTACCACTCTTACACTTGATTTGTCAAAATTTACTGAAGTGCAAACGTTGTTGGCGTGGCTGAGAATTCAGCACATTGCTCCACGCGCTTTCTTCCTAAACAACGGTTTCCATTCAACTGAATGGGGTTAGGCCGCTCCTTCTTTATTTATGGTGATCTAACGAATCCAAGGATGCTTGGCTTCCTGCATCGGATTCGGAAACCATTTCGCTGGTTCGCGCGGCATTATGTTTTTGTTCCGGGTTGCAGGAGGAACTTACCGATCCGCCAGTCCTCAGACCACCAGCATGATTTCCGGTTCCGTATCCGGCTGCCCTTTTCGTTTGCTTTCCATCATTCAAATTTCCCTCAATGAAATGGTATAAATGAGACGATCGGGAGCCGCAAAATGTTACGGGCAGATGAAATGTGGAGATCGCAAAGTATGGAATGACCAGGCAGACGAAGAACAATGCCCTAAAGATGGTCCATGCTTCTTCTCTCCTCCCTTTTTGAATGAGCCATCGCGGGGACTCCGGAGTACCCTGTCGCAGCAAAAGGACGATTACTGCTGGGATCGCGGTACTGACCAGCATCCACCTCCACGCATCTGCACCGAAGCTTGCCAAGGAATGTCCCGACCAGAATGGAAACCACGTAACCAACCGTCCAAACGACGCTTAAGGAGGAAATCAATGCCCCTTTGTATTTCTTGGGGACAAACTCCACCAGCAGCGTAGTCCCCACAGAATAATCTCCTCCGAGAGCAATCCCTGTCATCAATCTCAAGACGAAAAGGAGAAACGGATCCTGCACAAAAAATTGAAGGACGATGACGCTGGCTTCGCCAACTGCAAAAATGGCATGCAAAAGGAAGCGGCCTCGAACCCTTTGAGTATCAGGGACAAAAACCGCTTCCTTTCTTTCTCTTCTTTTTTACGGTCAGCTAAACAAGAGCCAGCTCACTGCTCAGACCAAGCGCCCGCGAAGTTTGTACATCGATCTCACGGATCAGCTCTGGGTTTTTCACGAGCGACACGCCGTAAGAAGGAATCATTTCCTTGATTTTCGGCTCCCACTCCTGGATTTGTTGCGGGAAGCATCTCGACAGCAAGTCAAGCATGACGGAAACGGCGGTAGAAGCCCCCGGAGAAGCCCCGAGCAATGCAGAGATCGAGCCATCCGCGGCACAGATCACTTCTGTACCGAATTGCAGCGTTCCTTTGCCGCCTGCAGCCGTATCCTTGATGACTTGCACGCGTTGTCCAGCTACTACTATATCCCAATCCTCGCTCTTGGCGTTCGGGATAAACTCACGCAGCTCTTCCATGCGCTGTTCTTTCGACAACATCACTTGCTGGATCAGGTACTTGGTCAATGGAACGTTCTTTGCGCCTGCTGCCAGCATCGTCAGGACGTTGTCCGGTTTTACGGAACCGAGCAAGTCAAACATGGAGCCGGTCTTTAAAAACTTGGGCGAGAAGCCGGCGAATGGTCCAAAGAGCAACGATTTTTTACCATCGATATATCTGGTGTCAAGATGCGGAACAGACATTGGAGGAGCCCCGACCTTTGCTTTTCCGTAAACTTTTGCGTGATGCTGAGCTACTACTTCCGGATTCTTGCACACCATGAACAGGCCGCTTACCGGGAATCCTCCAATATGTTTTCCTTCAGGAATGCCGGATTTTTGCAGCAAGGGCAGACTTCCTCCACCGCCGCCGATAAAGACGAATTTTGCTTGGTGGTGTTCGACCAAGCCACTCTGGACGTTTCGCACTTTCAAGTCCCACGAGCCGTCGCTTGTGCGTTTGATGTCGTCCACCTGATGGTTGTAGTTGATCTCGACGTTTTTGCGCTGCAAGTGGTCGAACAGCATGCGTGTCAACGCGCCGAAGTTCACATCGGTTCCCGTGTCGATCTTCGTTGCCGCGATCGGTTCATTGTCGTTGCGGCCGTTCATGATCAACGGAATCCATTCCGCCAGCTTGCGCGGGTCTTCGGAGAATTCCATCCCGTGGAACAGAGGATTGTTTGACAGCGCTTCAAAACGCTTTTTCAAAAACTCTACATTTTTTTCACCCTGCACTAAACTCAAATGAGGCAATGGTCTGATAAAGTCCTCTGGATTCCGGATCAGGTTGCTGTTTACCAGATAAGACCAAAACTGTCTGGATTCCTGGAACTGTTCATTGATTTTGACTGCTTTGCTGATATCAATGGATCCGTCCGGTTTTTCGACAGTGTAATTCAGCTCGCACAGTGCGGAGTGCCCCGTTCCCGCGTTGTTCCATTCGTTCGAGCTTTCCTCTCCTGCGCTTGCGAGCTTCTCAAACACAGTAATCTTCCAGTCCGGTACCAATTCTTTCAGCAATGTTCCCAAAGTCGCGCTCATGATTCCGGCACCAATTAAGATAACGTCTGTTTTGGTTTGTTTGCTACTCATTTTTACCGTCCTACCTCGCCTGATATTTGAAGAAAAGATGGAGGCGCTCCAGCCGGCCCATAACAAAGCCAGGGTGCGACCCAGTCACACACCTTTTCCGGGATGAATAATAACCTGATATATAGTGTAACACTATTATGGGTAGAATAAAATATTTGCTATTATATGCTATTCAAAAATACGACAACTTTCCTTCATGATATCCTGTGCCGGTTACAAATGAGAAACATTCCCCAGCCCTCTGGAAAACCCACAGATATCAAGGCCTGCCCTTCTGTCGGCGGGATCTGCGGATTCAGTTTCCGACCACCAAATAATGGGTGTCCTTCGAGTTCTTTGCTTTACCGCTTTCTTTTTGGAAACGAAAAAAACTTCGGTTTCAGGTCTCGGATTTTCCTTTTTTATTCTCCAAAGGGCAAAAATGTGCTCGATATTCGGAAACAGAAAGAAACACAACAGATGCCGGCAGCGATCCGTTGTGTTTGGTTACCCATTCGGTTCTATTCAAACCGGCTTCCCGTGTATGGCCATTTGGGCTTTGTATTCGTCCTCCTTGGCGACGTAGATGTCATATTGGATATTGTCTGTGCGCGGCAAGAAGGGAAAACCGTTTGTGTGCTGTCGGTGAAGAGTGGGTGTCCGGGTCCGAAACGACACGCCTGCGGCTTGCAGTTTGTACACCACACGGAAGTAGTTCTCGCTTCCGAAAGCCGTGTAAATCAGGCTCTTCTTTCTGGAAAACAGCCACTGGAGCATACTCGCCACAAAATCCCTCCTCCCTCTTTCCATCTTATACGGGGGCGAGAGGATGTGGTTTCGTTTTCAGGCAGGAGAGTCCCTCCCTAATCCGCTTGGCTCTCCAAATATGCCAGCCCTTTTGCGATCACGCCGTAAATCGGGTCGTTCTGGGCGTTTTCGCTAACCACCTGTGCAGCAAAGCCGCGAACTCGCTGTTCGACGATCGCGCGCACCCGGCCGTCGTTCTGCAGGACGCCTCCCTGCAAAATCATCCGGAACGGTTTGTTCTTCAGCCCCAGTCGATCAATTACCGCGCGGGCAGCAAAAAACAGCTCCTCCCCCGCAGCCTGCAGGATTTCCGTCGCTACTGCATCGCCCCGATCCGCCGCTTCACTCACCAGCACCGACAGCTCGCCTACCTTGTCGACGGAATAGAGCGGACCGTACGTCCAATTGAACAGCTCATCCACGCGGGCAAGGCCGAGATACGGCAGCAGCAGGTCAGTCAGTACGGTTGGCTCGCCCCGGCTGTCTGCCGCTTTCAGCACGGCCGTGATTGCCCGCTTCCCGATCCAGTACCCGCTGCCCTCGTCACCCACCCGGTGGCCCCAACCGCCTGCCCGGGCCGTTTCCTGCGCCTCGTTTACCCCAAATGCGATGGAGCCGGTGCCCGCGATCACCAGAATGCCTGGCTTTCCTCCGGTAGCGCCGAGCAGGGCGGCAAAGCCGTCGTTTTCAATGATCAAATGACGGACGCGGATGCGCAGCTGCGCGAGGACGTGATGAACGAACCCTGTGATGACCTCGCGATCGTGCTCCGTGTCCAGTCCGGCGATTCCGAAGACGGCGCACTCGACCTCCCACTCCAGCTCCTCCGCCTGCGAATGTCCCTGGGGCAGTGCGAGCGCTCCGCGGGCGAGAGCATCCTGCTGTGCTTGCAGAATCGCTTGCAGCAGCTCCCGAGATGCCGCTTCCTCCCCGATCCCTTGATAATTGCACGAGCCGGAACGCCCTGTGCCGACTTCCTGCCCGGATCGGTCCACCAGCACGGCCAAGCACTTGGTGCCCCCTCCGTCCACTGCCAGGAGAGGAATCCGCACAGCCGCCATTACCCCACACTCCATTCGGCTACGATAGTATCCAGCTGCTTCCACATCTGCTCACGGGCCGTTTTCTCCGCTTTCAGCTTCGCTGTCTGCTCTTGCAGGGACGTGGTGCGCTTCTCGATCATGCGAGTGATCTCCTCGGCATTTGGTCCTCCGGGCAGCTTGCGGATGCGGACGAAATGCACCGGATCCAGCGCGAGACGCAGCTCCTCCGCTGTCAATGCCAGCTCCCTGCCGATGACTTCCCGGGCCGCCTTGTTTACCAGCCCGAGATCGATCTGATCGGCCCGCAGTCCGGCAGCCATCGCTTCCTTGACGACGCGGCTCACGATGTGATGGGAATTGCGGAACGACAGCCGGTCCGTGCGCACGATCGTATCCGCCAGCTCCGTCACCGTAGCAAAGCTTCCTTTCGCCCGCTCCAGCAGTCCTTCCTTGTTCACTTCCATCGTCCCGACGACGCACGCCATCAGCCGGTACATCTGCTCTAGCACGGACAAGCTCTTCCACACGTACGGCTGCATGTCGTCCTCCGTGTCCACGATGTCGCCAAACGGCGTGTTGTGCATCATCGTCAGGACCGCCGCCGCATTTCCCGCGCTGCTGGACAGCAGCGAGCGCATGTGCTCGAAGGAAACCGGGTTGCGCTTTTGCGGCATGATCGAGCTGATTTGCACGTACGGGCTCGCCACCTTCAGCGCGGCAAATTCCTGCGTGCACCAGAGAAGCATGTCTTGCACGGTACGTCCCAGGTTGATGGCCGCCAGCTGCACGGCAGTCGCTGCCTCGCCCAGATAGTCCGCTCCGCAGACGGCATCGTACGAATTCTCCACCAACTCGTCAAAGCCGAGCAGCTGCCGCATCCGCTCCCGGCTGATAGAGAAGCCTGAAGTCGTCAGCGCCGCCGCCCCCATCGGACTGCGGTTGCACGTCCGGTAGGCGCTGATCAGCCGCTGGATGTCGCGGCTGAGGAGGTCGCATGCCGCCATGATGTAGTGAGCCATCGTCGTAGGTTGCGCCTGCTGCGTATGGGTATACCCGATCATCACCGTCTCCGCGTGCTCTTGTGCAAAGAGGAGCAAATGCTCTTTCAGATAGAGGGCTGATTCCAATGTCACGAGCAGTTTGTCGCGCAGCACCATCCGGTAAATGGCGATGCCCATGTCGTTGCGGCTGCGCGCCAGATGCAGATTGCCCGCCACATCGGGGGCAAGCTCCAACAGACGGCTCTCTACCTGAAAGAACAAATCCTCAAACTGCCCGGTATAAGCGGAGCGGCGCAGCTCTTCCATCTCGATGCCGACGAGCGCGCGGGCGATCGCCTTGGCTTCCTCCTCCGTGAGCAGCTCCTGTTCGCGCAGCATGATCAGATGCGCCTTGTTGATGGCCATCATCGGCTCGAGGAGATGATGCTTCGCTTCGTGAAAAGCAGGGGCAAGCACCGCCTCGACATACGTTTTTCCCGGGAAGCGCTCTCCCTCCTGCTGAAAAATGCGTTCTCTGTAATCCATCTGACTTGCATCTCCTTCCCTGCCGGTTCTTTTGCTACTGCTGTTACTGCGATAAGACTTGCGGCTCTTCCCGAGGGAAAGAGGCTTGGTACCTGCGCCCCTCTCCCTTTCGCGGAAAGAACCCGTGCCTTCGATTCGTTTCGGGCTCGTGTTAAAGAACCCGTGCTTTGGTTTCATTTCGAATGACGATAAGCGGCTACTTCCTCTTCGTCATTGATGCAGGCTGACCATGTTTACAAACAGCCGGATCGCGCCGGGCACCAGGGCCGGAATTTCACGGTACCAGACCAGGGAGCTGTACGTGTACGTTCCCTTTCCGTACTTGGCGGTCAGGAATGTGCCGGTAAATTCGTCCTCCCCGGGATCGCCGTTGGAAATCAGCTCGGTGTACTCCTTGCCCCACTGTGCGGGGTTGTAGGCGGAGCGATCCTGAATCCAGTTGCTCCAGTCCTGCTCCGTGATCTTGTTTGGTGTGTTGAAGATCGGATGGTCGGGTGCGAGCATCGTCACTTTGGAATTCTCATCCGTGACCCGCCACTGGATCAGCGGCTCCCCGATCTTGATCGGGTACGGAGCCAGTTCCGGCTTCCACTTGTCTTCCGGCTTGTGGTATTGGACCACCAGATTGCCGCCGTTTTCCACGTATTTGAGCAAGCGCGCATTGCTCGGGATCAGTTCGGGACGGAAACCGTACGCGCGAATGCCGAGGACGATCGTGTCGTACTGGCTCAAATCGCCGGACTCGATGTCTTTCGCTGTCAGATTCGTCACATTTACGCCCAGCTGCTGCAAGTACTGATCGATGTTGTCAAAGCCGCTGGAGACGTAGCCGACCTTCAGGCCCTCCGGCACTTGGAGGTCAAAAGCCTTGATCGCCAGCTCCGCAGGCTGGATGAAGTAGGTCGTGCCGATGTGCGGGTAGCGGATGACCTGCGCTCCGTGGCGGCTCTCTTTGCCCCCGCCTGTCGCAACTGCCGTCACCTTGTAGGAGTCGGGCCTCACGGACGATGCCGCTTTGACTGTAAAGGCGACCGACTTGGTTTCTCCTTTTGCCGCAAAGTCAAGCGACGCCGCTGCCGGCTCCGCGCTCCACCCTTTCGGCACGTCCAGCGAAACGCTAGCCTTAGCCGCTCCCGGATTGTAGTTTTTCACCGTGACTTTGACCGGAATCGGATCTCCCGGCTTCAAGGTGTTCAAGACGGTGGCGCCAGGGCTGAGCGACAAGGCAAACGGCGGCAATACCGCCACGGCATCGCTCGGTACGGCGTGGCTCGTCGCCGTCGACCCGGCGTAGCTGTATGAGATGTCCGCCGAGAGCGATGGCGCTGCGTACGGCTCAAACAGGCGAGCGTCAGCCGGCACCGAAACGGTGTAGGTCGTCTTTACCGTCTGGTTGTAGCCGAGCTGGTCAAAGCTGGCAGGGCCTTGGGGTGTCGCCTTCCAGCCGCTCGGCACGTTCAGCTTGAGATTCACCTTGCCCAGCTTGGATTGGCCGCCGTTGTACGCCGTGACCGTCACCTTCGTCGTCTGACCGGCGACCAGCTCGCCCGTCTCCGGCTTCACCTTCGTCACGAGCGACAGCGATTCCGCGCTGGCTTTGTTCAACTGCGCCTGCTTCACGCCGAGGCGGTGCAGCACGTCGGTCTTGGCTTCGGCAGGAAGATGGGAAGATTGCACGTCACGGACCGACTTTTCCACGTCTGCCAGCATCTCGTGGACTTCTTTCGCCACCGCTTCGAAGCGCGGATAGGCGGAGATGACTTCATCGGCGTCCTTTTGCAGCTTTTGCAGATCGCTCGCGACTTTGTCGCCTCCCGACTGTCCGGCTACCTCTTTCGCCAGGTCGGCAAAGGTGTAGGCGATGCCGTCGAAAAAGTCCGTCTCCTTCTTCTTGATCGGCACGACGGCCTGGTCGAGCTTGTAGTAGTTGAAGCTCGGCCCCTCGTCATACACTCGCCCCATCCCCTGGCTCTTGTGCATGAAGCGGGATTCTTCTCCCAGCTGCACGTACGATGCACCGTAGATCTCGTCGTACGTGCCGACCGGTACGCTGACGGTGTAATCTTTTTCGTTAGCAGGCAAATACAGCTTCTTCACTTGCCACGGCGTCAGGCCTTCTTTCAGCTGTTCGGGAAACACGGTCGGGTCGGCGGCGTCTTTGAACGCCCGAACCGTAATCACGTTGATTGCCCGATGATGCCCGTGCGTCGAAGGCTCGTTGAGAAATGAGGGAACCACTACATCTGGCCGCAGCGTGCGGATTTTGCGGATGAGCCGCTCGTACGCTACGTCCTCTCCCCATTTTTCCAGAGTCTCGTCAGGACTTTTGGAAAAACCGAAGTCAAAAATAGGGTCGTTGATCTTCTCGCTGAGGTTCTCCAGATGGATGTTCGTGATTTTGGAAGCCTCCTGCAATTCGCGCGTCCGGATGATCCCGAGCGCGTTGCCCAGCTCGCTGCCGATCTCGTTTTGGCCCCCTTCTCCGCGGTTGGCAATGATGCTGGACGTATCCACGCCTCTTCCCAGCGACAAGTACGCGAGCATGGCGCTGTGCTCGTCGTCTGGGTGGGCACCGGTATTCATGGCGCTGGCGATCGTGGTCAGCGGCTTGATCGCTTTCCACAGATCGACGACACCCCGGTCGGCGTGGGCAGTCTGTGGCGCCGCCGGCAGAATCAGGCTGCAGGCGAGCGCTGCTGCAGTGGTGAGAGTGTACAGCTTGGCTAGTTTCCCCTTTCTCAATGAACCTTCCTCCATTCCCTACTTGGATTGATGTCTATATCAATCACGGCATCTACGGCTAGTATTTCCTGCTGTCGCCATGGATTGACCCAAAGAAGATGGCGCAGTTCATGAAGACGCTATTTCTGGCTGATCATGTTGACGAACAGCCGGAACGCTCCCGGTACCAAATGAGGAATTTCCCGGAACCAGGCGAGCGAGCTGTATGTGTAGGTGCCTTTTCCGTAGCGGGCGGTGAGGAAGATCCCGCGAAACTCCGGTTCACCCGGATCGCTGGTCGCGATCAGCTCGGTGTACTCGCTGCCCCAGCGGGAAGGATTGTAGATCGACCGCTCCTGCACCCAGCCGTCCCAGTCGGCGGCGGTAATCCGATTGGGCTCATGGAAGATCGGATGCTCGGGTGCCAGCACCCGCACCGGCGATTGCTCATTCGTCACCCGCCAGTCGATCAGCGACTCCCCGATGAAGATCGGATAAGGCGCCAGATGCGGCTTCCATTTGTCCTCCGGCTTGTGGTATTGAACCACCAGATTGCCTCCGTTTTCGACGTACTGCAGCAGACGCAGATTGCTGTCGATCAATTCCCGCCGAAACGCATAGGCGCGAATCCCCAGGACAATCGTGTCGTATCTGGAGAGATCGCCGCTTTGGATCTCGCTTGCGTCGATATTCACGCAATTGACGCCTACGGACCGCAAGTACTGGTCGATCTTATCGAAACCGCTGGAGACGTAGCCGACCCGCTGCTTTTCCGGAATCGCCAGGTCGAATGCCTGGACGTTCAGCTCCGCGCTGCGGATCAGATACGTGCGTCCGATATGCGGATATTCGATCACCTGGACATCGCGGCCCCATTCGGCAGCTCCTTCCCCTCCCACTACGCTGGCGCGAATTTGGTACTTTCCGTTTTGCACCTTTGCGGTCGTCTGAACGGTAAAAGCGACCGTCTTGGTTTCCCCCCGGAACGAAAATGGCAGCTCGACGACATCCGGCTGCACCTTCCAGCCGTCGGGGACGGTCAGGGAGACTTTGGCTGTCGACGTTCCCGACCGGTATTGCTTCACGGTCAGACGCACCGGGATCGTCTCGTTTGTGTGCAGCGTATTGAGCACCACGTCGGCTGGCGTCAGAGTCAGCGCGTACGGTGGGAGCACGGCCACGCGGGCTTCCGGCTCCACCCGGATCGTGCTGGCCGTATCGAAGGCGAAATACTGCACTTCCACTTCCAGCACAGGCGGCATATACGGATGATACAGCTCCGCATCGGCGGGGACAGATACCTCGTACACCGTGCAGACCGTCTGGTTGTAGGAGACGCGGGGGAATGCGGTCGGCGTCAGCGGCTTGGCGATCCAGCCGCGCGGCACGCGCAGCCGAAGCTGGACGTGCTCGACTTCAATCGCTCCGCCGTTGTAGGCGGTAACCGTCACGGTCGTCGTCTGTCCCCCGACCCATTCGCCTGTCTCCGGTTTGATTTTCACCACCAGAGAGAGAGCCTCCGCGCTCGCTCTGTTCAACTGCGCGTCCTTGATGCCCAGGCGGTACAGCAAATCCGCCTTGGTCTCCCGGTCCAGCGACGCTATGGCCACTTCCTGCTGCGCCGACTGAAGCAAGGCTTTCATCCGGTGCACGCGCCTCGCCACTTCGGCGAAGCGCGGATACGCCGAGATCACATCGTCAGCTGCATCCTGCAGCCTGTGCAGCGCTTCTGCGACCTCCGCCCCGCCCTTGGCCGCCACTTGCTCGGCCAGGTCGGCAAAGCTGTACGGCAGTCCGCTGAAGAAATCGCGCTCCTTTTCCTGCGCGGGCACCACGGTCGCGTCCAGCCGGTAGTAGTTGTAGGTAGGTCCTTCATCGTAGTGGACTCCCATCCCCTGCGACTTGTGCATGAAGCGCGAGCGTTCGCCGAGCTGCACATAGGAAGCCCCGTACGTCTGATCGTATTCCCCCACGGGTACGGCTACGTGGTAATCCTCGTTGTCCATGACAGGCACGTACAGCTTTTTGATCTGCCAGGGCAATAGTCCCCGGTCGGCATGCTGCGGGAAAATCTCGGGATTGGCGGCATCGTGAAATGCCCGCTGGGTCAGCAGGGTGATCGCCCGATGATGCCCGTGCGTGGTCGGCTCGTTTTCAAAGGCCGCCACGACGACATCCGGACGCAGCTCCCTGATTTTGCGGATGAGCCGCTCGTAGACGATCTCTTCTCCCCATTTGCGAAACGTCTCTTGCGCGCATTTGGAAAAGCCGAAGTCATGGATCGGGTCGTCGAGCTCCTCGCTCAGGATGCCGAGCGTCACATTGCTCATGATCGACGCCTCCTCCAGCTCCCTCGTCCGAATGATGCCGAGCGCGCTGCCCTGCTCGCAGCCGATCTCGTTCTGTCCGCCTTCCCCTCTTGTCGCGATAATGCTGGACGTGTACACGCCTCGTCCCAGCGCCAAATAAGCGAGCATCGCGCTGTGCTCGTCATCCGGGTGTGCCCCGGTATTCATGGCGCTCGCGATGGTGGCCAGCGGCTTGATCGCCGTCCACAGATCGATCAGCCCATGCTCGCCGTGCAAAGTCCGGGTAGACACAGGGATTGGAGGGACCGGCACTTTCGTCTGCCCGCCGCCCTCCTGCCTGCTGATTGCGTCACTGCTCCCCACGAAAAGGCTCCTCCTTTACCGAAATGCGTGGCTACACGGCGGTTCCTGCTCCGTCGCCGGTCAGTTTTCTGGAGATGAACAGCACGATGATGATGACCAGAATCTGCAGGACACCATAGGCGCACGCGGTTCCAAACTCGAAATTGTACATCTTCTGGAAAACCGCCACCGAGAGCGGCGTCGTCCGCGGCGTAAAGATCAGGATCGAGGCGACGAACTCCCCGATGCACTGGACAAAAGCCAAAAGCGTACCAGCCAGAATGCCGCCCAATGCCATCGGAAAGACCACCCGGCGGAAGCTGTACCACCACGATGCTCCCAGATTGCGCGCCGCTTCCTCGACGGACGGGTCCATCTGCATCAGTGTGGCGGATGTGGAACGAAATACGAGCGGCAAATGCCGAACGAAGTAGGCGAGCGGGATAATCCAGAACGTCCCGATCAGTACCTGTCCAAAGCTGAAGACGGTCGGTGTGCTGAAAGCGGCGATCAGGTTTACCGCTACGACCGTTCCGGGCAACGCCCACGGCAGCATGATCAGCACATCCAACAGCGTCTTGCCGCGGAATTTGAGGCGAACCATCGCATACGCCGCCGCCACGCCGAACAGGACGATCCCCACCGACGCGATCGCGGAGAGCTGCAAGCTGTTGGCGATTGGCCGCCACGTCTTGCTGTCCGTGAACAGGTCGAGGTAGTGATCCAGCGTGTACTGCGGAGGCAGGATTTGCACGGTCCAGGTCCCGTCCACCGAGAACGAGATGAGGACCAGCACGAGAATCGGCAGCATCAGGATGACGATGCCGACAAACGACAGAACCATCGCGATGTAACGCCCGGCCTTGCTCTTGATCTCCGTGCGGTGCACGCTGACGCCCTTGCTCAGGTTCTGGTAGTTGCGTGCGCCCTGATACCAGCGCATGATCAGGAGAAACAGGACCGAGACAATCGAGAGAATCGTCGATTGCGTCGCCGCCATGTCGAGGTCGCCATTCGTGCGGGACAGATAGATCTGCATGGTCATGGTCCGGTCGATGCCGAAGATCAGCGGCGCGGTGTACGACGCCATGGCGATCATGAATACAAGCAGGGACGACGCCACCATCGCCGGGGTCAGCATCGGCAAAATGATTCGGCGCCAGATCGTAAAGCGATTGGCTCCAAGACTCGCCGCTGCCTCCTCCAGCGAAGGATCCAGCCCCTTGATAGCGGCAGTCGCCGTCATGAAAAAGTAGGTGTACATCGTAAACGTGTGAACGACCACGACTCCCCAGATTCCTTTGAGTGAAAAGGGCACCTGGGCCAGTCCCAGCAGCTCCTTGAGGGCGCGCGGGAAAATGCCGCTCTCCCCGTACAAAAACGTAAAGGACAGCACTCCGATCAGCGGCGGCAAGGCCATGGGCACGAGTGCGAGGACCGACAGGATTTTCCGCCCCGGGAATTCGTAGCGCTCCAGCAGGAACGCCATCGCCACGCCAACGATCCCGCACGTGATGACGCTCAGGACGGAGATGTAGATGCTGGTCCACAGCGCCTCCAGGTTGGCCGTATGCTCGAGACTGAAGAAGCGCGCATAGTTTTTCCAGGTGATAGCCTCGTCGACCTTGATGCTGGCGACGAACGTTTCAAACAGCGGATAAATGACATACGCCAGCAAAATCAAAAAGAGTGGCGAAACGAGCACGTAGACGAAGGAAGGCGAAGCCGTAATGGACTTTCGTCTGACTGCTGCCGGCGCTTGCTGCAATTCTGCTTTCAATCGCTTCTCCCTCCTTTATCCAGCAAAGTAAATGCTCTCTTTCGGAATGTGCAGGGCGATCGTTTCGCCGCGCTGCTTGACGGGCCTGCCCAGGTTGATGGACATGCTGCGCAGCTGCTCGTCGCCAATGCTCGTCACGTAGTTGACGCACGCCCCGGTGAACTCTGCCAGTACGACGGAGCCGCTGACGACATTCGTTCCTTCGACTGCCGCGCTTTCCATGATCGATTCCGGCCGGATGGACAGCGTCACCTTTTCGCCGACCGTCAGCCTTGCCTGCGGCGAAGCGTTTTGCCTGAGGCCACTGAGGACGTGTCCGGATGCGGCCCGCACTTGCACCTCATCCCCTTCGATACCGGCTACGGTACCTTCCCACAGGTTGGTCTCGCCGATGAAAGAGGCGACAAACCGGTTCACCGGCCGGTGGTAAATGTCGTGCGGCGTGCCGATCTGCTGGACCTCGCCGCTTTGCATCACCATGATCCGGTCCGACATGGACATGGCTTCCGCCTGATCATGGGTCACGTAGATCGTCGTGATCCCCAGCTCGAGCTGGAGCCGTTTGATCTCAAAGCGCGTCTCCTCCCGCAGCTTGGCGTCCAGGTTGGACAGCGGCTCATCCAACAGCAGAATCTGCGGCTCGATGACCAGCGCCCGCGCCAACGCCACCCGTTGCTGCTGCCCTCCGGAGAGCTGGTCGATCCTGCGATCGCCGTACCCTTCCAGACGGACCAGCTTCATTACGCGCTCCACGCGCTCCTTCGTCTCCGACTTGGATACTTTGCGGACCTGCAGCCCGAAGGCGATATTTTCAAAGACTGTCATGTGCGGAAACAAGGCGTAGTTCTGAAAAACCATCCCGGTATTCCGCTTGTGAGGAGGAACCGACGTGACCTCCTGATCGCCGAAGCGGATGTGGCCTTCCGTCGGATAGTAAAAGCCCGCGATCATCCGCAAGGTCGTCGTCTTGCCGCAGCCGCTTGGGCCGAGAAACGTGAAAAATTCGCCGGATTCGATGTGAATGTGTACGTCTTCTACTCCTTTTGCGTTGCCGAAACGCTTATATACATGGTCCAGTGTTACGCTGCTCATCCGATTTTGTTTCCTCCTTCATGGCGAGTCGTGGCGAGGAGGCAGAAGTGACTAGACGGAAAGGACCAGTCCTTCCCGTCTAGCTTTCCTGTCACTTCTTTCCTTTGCCCTTGATGTTTTCATCCCAATGCTGCATCCATTCCTTTTCCTTCGCAGCCATGACGCTCCAGTCGAGATCCAGCGGCTTGAGCTCCAGGTTTTTCATGAAATCAGGCAGGTCGTCCTTGCTGATGTCGGTGCGCGCCGGGAACTGGAAGCGTTCCTTCGCCAGCGTGGAAGCCATTTCCGGACTCATGAGGAACTCCATGAACTGCTTCGCGGCATCCAGGTTTTTCGCGCCTTTTACGAGTGCCACTCCGTCGACGAGAATCGGCGCTCCGCTCTTCGGATAGACGAAGTCGTACGGGTGGTTGTTCTTTTTGCTCTGCAGGAGAACGTCTTGCAGGTTCCACAGGGAGATCACGCCTTCCTGACGGTCCAGCTTGAGGTACAGGTTGGTCGGGTCCTGCGTGTACTCCTTCGTGTTGGCGTCCAGCTTCGTCAGCCAGTCGTAGCCTTTTTCCGGGGTATCCGCGCCTTGGCGGTAAATCATAGCCGAGTAAATGGTCCGCATCGTTCCGGAAGGCAGGACGTTGCGAATGACGATCTTGTCCTTGTATTTCGGATCGATCAATTCGTCCCAATCTTGCGGCACTTCTTCTTTTTTGAGCGCCTGCGAGTTGTACATGATGACTTCAGGGAGCAGCATTTCGCCGTACCAGCGATCCTGCGCGTCCTTGTACAGATCCGGCACCTTGTCGGCAAACGTCGGTTTGTACGGCTCCAGAAGCCCTTCGTCCGCTGCTGTGCTCAGCGCAGACTGCGTACCGCCCCACCAGAAATCCGCCTGCGGGTTGGCCTTTTCCGCGCGGACGCGCTCCAGGATTTGCTGTGCGCCCATCTCCAGCGTTTCCACCTCGATATTCGGATACTTTTCGTTGAACTTCGGCAGCACGACCTCGAAGATGTTTTTATCGCGCGCAGTGTAAATCACGAGCTTTTGCTTTTCTCCGGATGGGGCCGGTGTCGATGCCGGCTGGCTTGACCCTTGTCCGCCGCCATTGCCTTGATCTGCCGGCTTCGCTTCCTGGCCTCCTCCCGAGCATGCAGCTACCGTCAGGGCCAAGGAACCCGCGAATACGCCCTGCATCCATTTTTTCAGCTTGCTGTTGGTCTTTTTCAAAATTGACTCCCCCTCTTTTCTTCTCACACTTTTTCCAGCAGTCTCGTGGACGGAAACGCTTCCAGGACGCTGTGCACGGCACCGATCAGCCCCGCCTGCTCGCCAAGGCTCGCCTTTTCGAGGCTAGGCACTTCCGGCACCCACTCGCTCAGCCATTCGTGAATCCGCTTCACCCCTTCTTCGTCGACATGGACCATCTCCCCGCTCAGGATCAAAAGCTCCGGGTTCAATACGCTGACGATGTTGGCCATCCCGTACGCCCAATGACGGTACACGTTTTCCAGCAGCATCTGCGCTCGGCGTTTTGCTGCCGGGCATGGCGGATGAGCTCCTGTATGACACTCGACCCTTCCTGAAGGTCGGAGAGAAATCCCTTGGCCTGCTCCTTGATTCCAGGGGCGGAATAGTGTGTCTCGAATACCCCGGACGCCTTTCTCGTGCGATTATGTACGGGTCCGATCATCATGAAGCCGATTTCTCCGGCCGCCTCTCTGCTCCCCCGGTAAAACTGTCCGTCCAGGATGATGCCCGAGCCGATCCCGGTCCCTACGTACATGTAGACGACGTGCGAATGTCCGACGCCCACACCGCGGACGTACTCGCCCAGTGTCATCATATTCACGTCGTTGTCGATGATGACGGGCACTCCCAGGCGTGCTTCGATGGTCTGCTGAATCGGCGACCCCATCCATCCCGTGCTCGGGGAAAAACTGACCGTCCCGCTGTTGCGCTGCGTGACCCCTTGGAGGCCAACCCCGATGCCAAGCAGCCTGTCGCGGGATATGCCGCTCTCGGCGAGGAGCCGGTCCAGGCCCGCAGCCAAGTCCTCGATGACGGTTTCCCCGCATTCCGGCTGCGCCAAACGCTTGCTGCAGCGAGCCAAAAACTCGCCTCTCAGGTCCGCGACCGCCATCTCCAGCGTCGAGCCGTCAAAGACTGCTCCGGCTATGGCGTACGCCTGATAGTTGTACTCCAGCAAGATCGGCTTTCGCCCGCCTTTGGAGTCTCCCATGCCTACCTCGCACAGCAGCCCTTCCTGGATCATCTCGTCGACCAGCGCGGAAACACACGGGCGGCTGAGCTGCGTCTGTTTGGCGATGTCGGCGCGGGATATTTGCCCGTGCTGGATCACCTGCTGCAGTACCTCTTCCTTGTTCAGGTTTTTTACCCGCTTGCCGTTGCCTGTTTTTCTAGGAACACGCACGCCTCGTCATTCACCACCCTGTCAGTTAGTTAAGTTTACTAACAAAGTTATCCAAATTATACCTGCCCACTCGACAATAGTCAAACTATTTGCTCTCATCTGAATTGGGTATTCTGCATCATTTTGGATAAACCGTGGAAGCGACGCGTGTCTGTTGGTCCGCCGCACTTGGAAAACCTGGCTACGCCATGCCTTTAGGTATAGCCGCGGTACCCAAAGGGCACAAGTCTTGCTATCTCACTGTGTTCGAAGTCTCGCTATGTTGCCCTTATACTGGATAGGAATGTTATCAATTCCTATCTGTACAAAAAACGACTGCCCGATGGACAGTCGTTCTGGTTTGTCTATTTCGCCGAAGCCGATTGTTTTTGGGGATGCTCGCCCTCGTTTTTGCCCAGTTCGTGCTTGATAAACAGGTAGCGCTCGATCTCGCGAAGCAAAACGAACAGCGAAGCCCGCGTCTCGAACTCCTCCCGCGAAGTCGGCAGGCCCGTGTCCCTGATCTCATGGCGCATGACGCGCAGCTGATCCAGGAAGCGGTAGGCGGTGTTCCCGGGATGCACCGAGTCTGCGAGCTTTTCCAAAAAGTCGGCGATCTGGTGGCCTTGTGGGACCTGTATATCGAGCGTGGAGATGATCGGCATCATCCGCTCCAGCAGTTCAAATTGTTTTTCCCGCATCACGAAGTATTGGTAGTAGGAGTCTTCCTCCCGTTTTCCCAGGCGGTTGTCGACGGAGCGCGACGCCAGCTCGATGGCCTTGCCGAGCAGCCCGGGCGTCTCGATCATTTCCCGCCCTTCCCAGTCGCTCTCGCCGTGCCGCAAATAATAGGACAACTCCCGCAATATCTTGCTGAATTGCTTTTCGACCTGCTCCTGCATGGATTTGAGCTCCTTGTCCAGGCTGGGCATGTACAGATTGACGACCAGCGCCACCCCTACCCCGACCACGAGCAGCGCCAGCTCGTTCAAGACCAGCGGCAGATCCATTCTTTGCGACGAGTACAGGTGCATCATGACGACCATGCTCGTGATAAAGCCTTCCTGAATGCCAAAGCGTACCGCCAGCGGCATAAAAACGAGAATCGCCAGCATGATAGCGAGCGGAGAATAGCCTAAAAGAGAAAACAGCGCCATCCCGATGCCGAGTCCCAGCAGGCTGGCCAGGATGCGGTTGCCGGCAGTGCGAAACGACTTCTTTACCGTGACTTGGATGCACAGGATGGTGATGATCCCTGCGGAAGCCGGAAACATCAGATCAAATTGCTGGGCGAGCAAGATGGCTATGGCTGTTCCGATAGCCGTCTTGAGCGTGCGATAGCCGATTTTTAACGAAAGAAACCTCAATCCTGCTCTCCTCCACGTTGAAAAAAATAGGTTCCTGTTTCATTACCTTTACCAATGTACCAAAAAGCGCCAAGGAACCAAAGTTAAGACTTTGTTACAAGAAAGAAAGCGGATGCCGCTTCATCGGGCATCCGCTTGGTCGAGCGATCACAGCTTTTTTCCGCACGCCGGGCAGTACTGGTAGTCCTCTTTGAGCGCTTCCCCGCAATACGGGCAAAACGCCTTGGCACCCTGTCTCTCCTCTTCCGTGCGGGCGGCCGCCGCTTCCCCGAATCGCAGGTTCAGCGGATCTGCTTCCTCCCGCGAATCGGTAATGTCGTACAGGGACATCCGCTGCTTGGACGTCGCGTTTTTCAAATGGTAGATAGCCTGAAAGATTCCCATGCCGACGAAGAGAATCCCGAAAGCCGGGAATAGGAAGCCGATCGGAAACGGAGCCTCGCGCGTGATGGAAAACGCGATGAAGGTCCAGAAAATGCCGAACACAATGGCGGCCACACTTCCCGCCGCACTCATCGCCGAAGGGCCGCGACCTGGTTTTATGCTTTTCAAACGAACACCTCCCTGGAACATCGTAACCCAAATGGAGATTCTTGACAAAAGAAAATCCCCTTTCAAAACGGCGGCATGCTTTGCTGCCCTTCCAGAAGGGGATGTCGATGGCTCGATTTTCTGCCTTACGCGAATGACGGCTTTCCACCGTCGACGTCACCGCTCAGCACTTTCCAGTACTCTTTGTCGGTCCCTTCGACGGAAGGGCCCACGAACAATTCCGCCCCCGGCGATCTGCTCCCTGCAATAGCCGCCAGGCTGCTCTCCGATTCTCCAGCAGCTTTTCGGACTTGTCGGCTGACCTTGTATACACCGGCAGCGGTTCCATAACGCCCCATCATTCTGCTTTTGCGAGTCATACGGAATCCCCTCCAATGAGATAGTTTATGGTTCGAAGCAAGTCGATATTTTCCTCCACAATCCTGGTCAAGTCGGCGTTTTCCAGCGGCTGCTGTCCCGAAAAGTGCACGGAGAGTACGTGATTGTACCCTAAAGGATAGCATAGCACATATACGTGAGCAAGTTCCTGCCGTTTAAAAAATGTCCATTTTCCGCTGAGAAACACGTCCAGGACGTAAATCTTCTGTTGTTCCTCCGCTTTCGGCGAGGCCGGCTGGAACGGAAAAAAGCGGCCTCTCCCTATATTGCCTCCCACTTGCCCGATCCCGTCGTTCCCCCGCTTTTGCCAAAAGGCAGCGCCCGTCACGCGATAACGCTCCGGAGGGATGATCGAGTTTCGCACGGCTTCGCTCAAGGCACTGTACTTCTCCTGCGCATTCGTCACCGTGACATTGCGATTATATTCCCAAAAGAAATGCAGGATACTTTGTTTCTGCAAAAGCTCCAGCTCCTTTTGCTCCAAGAGCTTTCGCGGATCCTGAAAGCAGCCCAGCTCCTGAACCTTCCGGGCGATTTGCCGGCATGCCACCGCTACCGCCGCCTCGGCGTTTTGGTCGGACCTGTGCTCGTAGGTCAGGAGCGTCAAGCCGTGAAGGTCCGATAGCAGGTGATAATCCGAAACGGTGTGGTCGGGGATCAGATCATCCCGTTCTCTCACCTCGCGAGGAATCACGGCAAACACGCGCTGGCGCCGCAGCTTTCCCCAGAAAAGCCCCATCTCGAACTGCGTGTTGTCGCGTGTGATGAACACATACTTTCCTCTATGCAGAGCGACATCATCGGGTGCAAAGACGAAGATGCCAAAGTCGTGAAGGTCAAGCTGCCGCTCCAATGCTTCCATCGTATATTCGTTCGGATCAAATACTCCTGCGTACCAAGGGGTGACTTGGACAAAGCGGCTGACTTGAGCGTGGATGGCGCTTGCCAGGTCCATGGCTTCTCTCGAAGAGCCGATAAACGCATTCGGTTTGATGGGAGTGGACATGACGGTAGCTCCTTTTCACGTGCGAAACTTTGGGATTGCCTCTCCTTTTACTTCTCGGGCCTGCCCCCGTTCACCTTTTTCGTTTGAGAGAAATCAGGTCATGGACGGAAAAGGTACCGCCTTTCAACGCTAGTCGAATTTCACCCATTCGCCGGTGTGGGCGTCGACCACCCCGTAGTCCCCGAGACGGTATATGAGTCTTGGCGGAAAATCCCCCAACGTCTTTTCGTCAGTACCGGGCGGCTGATAGTAGACCAGTTCGAGCGGGTTGTTTCCCTGAAATCGCGTCGACAAATTGCGGATCGGTTTCGGCGTAAAGATACACCAGCCTGTATTCCCGATTCCCTTTCCCGTCGTCCTTCCCCAGATAGGAGAGGGAGGGCTCCATGCCTTTTTCCAGCGTTTCACGTGCCGTTTTTTCCGGAATGACCAGCTTTGCGTCTGGCAGCTCTCCTTCATACTGCCTCCTCTATTTTTTCGATTGCCTGTGCTCCAGCACCGCTTTCATCAACTGAGCGGCTTCCGCCCTGGTCACTGGATCGTTCGGATGGAACGATTGGCTTTGCTCACCGGGCAAAAGCCCGAGGGAATGGAGAATCGTGACGGCCGGGGTATCCTTTTTCGCGACATCGGAATAGGGCGATACGAAAATCCCCGGCTTATCCAGCAGATCCCCGTAACCGAGCAGTCTGGCGAACATGTCTGCCGCCTGCGCGCGCGTGACGGCCTTGTCCGGTTCAAAGCGCGATCCTTCCTTGGGGATCAGTCCATACTGGACCGCCTTGTAGATGGCGGCGAACTGCGGATGCTTGTCATCGACATCCGCAAACGGGAAGGGATTTTCTCCCTCGTCATCCGAGCTGGAGACGTGAGAGGAATGAAACTCGATACGGTTGGTCATCCGGGCCAGCATCTGCGCCAGTTCGCCTCGTGTCACCTGCTTGTCAGGCTCGAGGCTGCCTCCTTCCGCCGTCAGCAAGCCCATGCGCTGGGCGAACTCCAGAGCTTCCTGCTGCGGGTGGTCGGCAATATCGCCGGGCCGCTGCTTTTTTTGCTCCTGCTTGAAGCTGATCCATTCGCCGGTCAGCCCATCCACGACTCCTTGGTCGCCAACATAGCGATACACCAGCATGACCTTTTGGTTAGCTGCGGGCATCTGTACGTGGCGCTGTTGCGGCGTGTAGTACGTCAGCATCACTGATTTCTGCTGTCGCTCGGCTTTCTTGGCGGCCGAAGCGTCGATCGCTTTCCGCTTGTCCCCGGCGAGATACGTCCGGTCTTCCGGACGCACTTCCAACAGCTCCGCCTCTCCCGACTGCGGATTGACCTGCACGAAAAACTCCGCGTCTTCGATCGGCACGCCGTCCTTTATCCATCCAAACCGAATCTCGTATGCCCTGCCGCGCTCCAATTGATTCTGCAGATCCTCATCCGAAGGCTGTTGATCCAGCAAGTAGATTTCACCCAGACGGTCCGATAAAAGATTCTTCACCAGAGCTGCTGCGCTTGCCTCTGCCTCCTTCCAGGACACGGCTTTCTCGATTTTTGCGCCGTCCTCCCGGAACCGAGCCCGCTCGCTGGTGCTGAACTCGTCCAGTTGCCCGCGATCGTCGATCCGCACCTGCACCGTATCTCCTGGCTTGCCTTTGGTATGAAGAGGCGTAAAATCAAACTTCCAGTTGCGAACCTCGATCCCGCCAGGGCCCGACCTGCCTCCTCCGCCCCGGCTGCCTTCCGAACGGTATTCGCCGGGCAGTTTTTTGATCAGCTGTTCGGCGATTTGCTGGGCCTGCTCTTTGGTCACCCGCGTCCGGCTGTCGTCCTGCGGGGAGACCGTCGTACCCAGCGGCTGCACGCCCTTGCTTTCCGCAAGTTGGCCCAGAGCGTTGACAACAGCGCCTGAAACGGCGTCCACGAACTGGGGATCCCTTGGGCTGTATTCGTAGACCAGCTTGTACTTTCCGCTGTCCTGATCATAGGCTCCGGTCATGCTGGACAGCTCCTTGTAGAGGAGGGAGGGACCCGCTTTTTCCGCCAGCAGCTTTTCCGCCTGTTCCACAGGCAACACGCTTGTGGGCTCAGGCAGTTCGCCTTTGGTCCACTCCCGGGTGAACGAGCTAACTTCTCCCGAGCGGTCGACGACTACTTGAAAACCGTTTTCCAGAAACGGCAGCCCGTTTTCTACTCTCGTAAACGTAAACGCATGCTCCGAAATATCGGTAGAATAGAATCGTAGAGGGCCGTATTGATTGGGCTTGGCCAGCTCTTTTCGTTCGTCCGCGCTGGTGACCCGCTGCAAAAAATCCGTCGCCACTTCCAGCGCCTTCTCCTGGCTGATCGATGCGGACGGCGATGTGGCCTTGGCCGAAGAATCGTAACGCGAATATTGGAGCAATTCTCCGGTTGCTGCATCGATTCGGACATAGATCCCGCTCTCGTCCTTTTTATCCTGCCACGTGATCTGCCAGCTGGACTGGCCGAAGAAGCGCTCACGCTCCGCGTCGAGAAACATAGCGTCTTCTTGCTTGTAGTCTTGCGGAATCGCGATCCACTTTTGGGCGAGCCCGATCGCTTGCTCCTTCGTGACATGAGGAGAAGCCGACTCGGCGGCGTATGCAACAGGGGGTGCAGCAGGCAACGGAATCCCGAGCGTCGGCGTCAAAACAAGCGCAAGCGACATTCCCGCAGCCATTTTCCACGCGGGGGTTTCTTTCCTCACAAAAACATCTCCTTTTCCAAACTTTGTATACATTCCCCATTTTACCATTAATTTGGAAAAAACAAAAAAGATCTGCCCGCAACAGTTGGCTGCGGGCAGACCTTCTCGTTTCTTTCGTTATACTTCGAGCATTTTTCCGAGCGACTCGACATTCAGCACATTTCCCACCAGGAAATTGCCGAACTCGCCGAAGCGGGCGCTCACTTCGTCAAAGCGCATTTCATACACGATGTGCTTGAATTCCAGCGGATCGTTGGCAAACAGGGTGACGCCCCACTCCCAATCGTCGAAGCCGACGGAGCCGCCGATGATTTGTTTGACCTTGCCGGCGTACTTGCGGCCGATCATGCCGTGGGAGCGCATCATTTCCTGGCGCTCCTGCATCGTCAGCATGTACCAGTTGTCCTGCAGCTCGCGTTTTTTGTTCATCGGGTAGAAGCAGATGTGCTCCCACTTCGGCAGGATCGGATACAGGCGTTCACGCACGTGCGGGTTGGCCTTCGGATCTTCGCCCGGATTGTTTACGTAATTGCTCAGCTCTACGACAGACACGTAGGAGTACGGAGCTTGTGTATATGTAGCAAAGCGAGTCTTGTTGAACGCCGTCTTGATCTCATCGAGCTCCTGCATGGTCGGGCGCAGGAACATGAACACCAGGTCGGCCTTGTGGCCCAGAATGGAATAGATGGCTGTGCTGCCTTGCTTCTCCGCTTCATTCGCTTCCCACGTGCGAATCAGGGCGTTCAGCTCGTCCAACGCCGCCTGGCGCTCCTGCTCGGATGCCGCTCTCCATTTTTCCCAGTTGATGGTGCGGAAATTGTGGTACGTATACCAACCTTCCAATGTAAGCAACGCTTCGTTTGCGCTCACCTGAAATCAGCTCCTTTGAAAAATCTGGTTATCCCCTTGGCAACATTCCCAGTATAGCATAAGGAGCTGACTGATATTCGGAACAGATTGGTGAACAAGCGTTCTTTCCCTTTTCGCATGGCTAAGCTCGCGTTTTCGCCGACAGCCTCGACGCTGCTTCCTCGTCCACGATCACGGTGACGTCGGGATGCTGCTGCAAAAGCGACGCCGGCACATCCGCCGTCATTTCTCCCTCGATCATGCGGCGCACTGCCTCCGCTTTGGCCTCGCCGCTTGCCAGCAGTACGATTTTTTTCGCGCCGAGAATGGTGCGAATCCCCATGGAAACGGCCTGGGTCGGCACTTCATCGATTGTATCGAAAAAGCGGGCGTTCGCCTGAATGGTGCTCTCTGTGAGCTGAACCACACGGGTCGTCGTCTCTTGCCCGGATCCCGGCTCGTTGAAGCCGATATGACCGTTGTTGCCGATGCCCAGCACCTGGATGTCGATACCGCCTGCCGCGGCGATGGCTTGCTCGTACCGCTGACATTCGGCTGCGAGATCGGCTGCATCCCCCCGCGGTATGTTGGTTTGGTCTGCCGGGAGATTGATGTGGGAGAACAGGTTTTGCTCCATGTACGTCCGGTAGCTTTGCGGATGATGGCCAGGCAAGCCGACATACTCATCCAGATTAAAGCTGGTCGCGCGCGAAAAATCGATCCCTTCCGTCCTGCAGAGCTCGACCAGCTCCCGATACATGCCGACCGGGGTCCCACCTGTCGCCAGCCCCAGTACCGTCTCCGGATTGCGGGTGACCTCATCCGCGAGCAGCCGTGCTGCCTGCTTGCTCATCTCGTCGTAGTCTTTTGCGATCACAAGCTTCATCCAACGTTTCACTCCTGTTAATATTTTCGCTCCAGGACAGCTTTGGCCGTCCGTTCCTTGTACATCAACGCTTTTTCTTTGTTGCGCATCGCGATGGCCGTGAAAATGACATCGAGTACGTGCAATTGCGCCATTTTGGCTGCCAGCGACCCGCCTTGCAGAGGCCCTTCCTGCGCCGCCGTCAGCAAGGTGATGTCCGCCACGTTGGTGATCGGCGAGCGGCGGTAATGCGTCACGCAAATAGCGGTAGCCCCCGCCTCTTTCGCCACTTTCAACGAGTCGATCGTATCTTTCGTGCTGCCCGAGACGGACAATCCTACTGCCACATCTCCGGGGCCGAGCGTCGCCGCCGCCATCGCCTGCAGGTGAGACTCGGTGAACGCATCGACCCGCAGCCCGATGCGCAGGCAGGTGTACTTGGCATCCTGTGCCGTCACCGCCGAAGTGCCCACGCCGTAAAAGTGAATCGTTCCGGCAGTCCGCAATAGCTCGATACAGCGCTCCAGCGTGTCCATCTCGAACAGTGCATTTGTATCTTCGATGGCTTGGCGATTTGTCGCCGTCACCTTCTGCGCGATGATTCCAAGCGAATCGTCTTCGCCGACTTCTCCGTGCAGGTTTTTCACCGGATTCACCAGCTCTTGCGCCAGCGCGAGCTTGAACTCCTGATAACCGCGAAATCCGATCTTCCGGCAGAAGCGCAGAACCGTCGTCTCGCCTACCTCCGCCTTTTCCGCCAAGTCGATGACGGAGGAGTAAATGACGCTTTCCGTCTGGGCGAGCACGATCTGCGCCACTTTTTGCTCCGACTTGGTAAAGGAAGGCAGCAAGCTTTGAATTTCCAGCAGGGTATTCGTTTTTACGCCCGCTCCGGACAAAGCGTCCAATCCTTCCTCCTGTCGTCCGGCCATCCGTTTTCCCTCCCATATCAAAAAGGCTGTAGTTTTCCTACAGCCATTATACACAAAAAGGAGTAATCCACCACATATTTTATTGGTAGTGGAGTTTTTCTCCATTTTGTACTCTTCCGGTTGTTTCCCTAACAGGATCTTACTCGTACGTAGCCAACAGCAAGCTGAACCCGCAAAAGAAAATCCAGCACGGTAGTCGCTCCTGTCTCGACAGTTGCCACAGCAGCTTCTGCTGCATAGCCGGGGGCACTGACGACGACCAGATAGCTGCCTGGGGCAAGATCGGGGACGATATACCGCCCCTGGCCGTCCGTTTGCACGGTCGCCACGATCCCTACCGGCGACTGTCTTGCTTGCACACGCACGACCGCTCCCGCAATGGGCAATCCTGTGGCCGACGAGCGAACGGCTCCTGTGATGCTCCCCGTCGCAGACAGGCGAATGGTGATAAACGTCGTCTGATCGGCCAGCACGACGGCTTGGGCGCTTCCCATCCCGATCCCGGGTATCATCCCTTGGACCGTGTACGTACCTGGAGCTACGTTGACAAAACGGAACGTGCCGTCCGGCTGCGCCAGGATGTTCTGCAGGCGCACACGGTTTGCATCGAACAAGGCGAGCTGAATGTTGTTGCCTTGCGCCTGGGCCCCGTCAGGAAGCAGCACGCTCCCCGAGATGTCCCCAGCCAGCGGCAGCATCCCTACCGTTTTAGTAGCAGTCTGGCCGCCGAGTACGGAAACCGTACGGTAGGTGGTCCCGTAACCATCCGCGCTGGCGATGACGTTGTACATTCCTTCCGGCAGACCGGCGACAAGGAATTGCCCTTCGTTATTCGTAACCGTATTGGAGACGAATTGACCGTTGGCATAGAGCTGAATGGCTACCGCAGCTCCCGAGATGGAAAGTCCGGTCACCTGATCGATGACCGATCCGGCCAGGCTTCCCGGCAGCGCAGCCATCGTCAGCGTGAGTCCCGCGACCGTCTGTCCTGCCCCGACGGTCACGGTCTGCATGGCTGCAGCGAAGCCGCTTTCCATCGCACGGACGATGTAGGTGCCCGGCGGGAGATTGCCTATCGAATAGTTGCCGAGATCGTCGGTGACTGCGCTCCCGAACAGTGTCCCGTGCGAATCTTTTACCTGCACGGACGCATTGGGGATGGAAGTCCCTGCGTCAGTTTGCACGCGTCCCGTGACCGTAGCCGGGTTGGGTGGAAGGCCCACTGCGATGACCGTGGTGGTAACCGAAAAGATCGTCGCTCCCACTACTTGCGTCGCGTAACGGTCCGTGCTGATCGACAGCGTGTAGGTCAGCGGAGCCAATCCTTCGATCACAAAATGCCCCAGTCCGTCCGTGATGGTCCGCGCCAGCAAATTGTTGGTGGACGGAAAGTAGACAATCACGTCGACTCCTACCAGCGGTGTTCCGTCAAACGCATCCAAGACTGTCCCCCGGAGTGTTCCCGGGTCGGGGATCAGCTGGACATCTACCATCGCGGTCGCCCCCGCCTCCACCGCAAAAGAGACGTTCTGGCGTTGGTAATCTGCTTGGCGGACAAGCAAGGTGTAATTCCCAGCCTGAAATCCGTCGATCATGTACCTGCCCTGTGCATCCGTCTGGGAAGAAAAAAGAATGGTGCTGTTGTCGTCGAGAAGACGGACCAGCGAGTTTGGCAAGGGAGTGCTGACCCATGCGTCACTGACCTCGCCCGAAACGCCGGACGGCAAAGGCGGCAGAGAGAAATCCAGCACGGTCGCAGCTCCCTGACCAACCAGCGTCGTGGAAGCCTCGGCCGCATACTCAGCGGCAGTGGCGATCAGCGTGTAGCTTCCCGCACTCAGACCGCCGGTTGAATAGCTGCCTTGATCATTCGCCACGAGAATCGTCATGATCGTACCCGAAGGGCTTCCTTGCCTGACCGTTATGACCGCTCCCGGGATTGGCAGTCCAGAGCTTTCATCCCGTACCGTGCCGGCAATGCTCCCCGGCAATCCGACCAGGGCAAAGCTTAGGACAGAAGAGCTCCCTGCCTGTATTTCGGCACCCGCTGCATCGCTCCCGAATCCTGCTGCACTCGTATTCACCGTGTACACGCCAGGGGCCAGATGGCTCACCGAATAATTCCCGTACGGATCCGTCACTACCGAGACGACCGGCGCTCGTGTGCTGTCGTACACAATCACGGTAGCACCTGGGATGGGCAAGCCTGTATTTTGGTCGGTAACGGTGCCGGACAGGCTGCCCGGATCTGCTGTCAATGTTTGCTGGAAGTTGGACGTTTGCCCCGCTTGCAGGAGCACCGACTGGGAGGCAGACGAAAAATAGGGAGCAGAGACCGTGACATTGATCACTTGGGGAGGCAGATTCTCGATTTGGAATGTCCCTAGACCGTCCGTAAGCACTTGGGTAATCAGCAAGCCCCGCACATCAGTCACAAGCACTTTGCTGCCGGGGATCCCCATACCCGTTGCCTGATTCATCACGAGTCCGGACAGGACAGCAGGAAGATCCTTCAGGACGACCGTAGCGCTGGCGACGGCATTCGCCGTTACTGTCACTCCGACGCTCCCGGCTCCGTACCCGGGGGCGTTTCCCAGTACCGTATACGTTCCGGGAGCTACATTGCCGAAGGAAAACGTGCCATCTGCGCTTGCCAGCAGGCTTTGCAGGACTACTTGGGCATTATCCAGCAGCTTGACGTTTAGATTGCTCCCGGTGACAGGAGTCCCCTGTCCGTTTACGATGACACCCGCGACAGCTCCGGGCAGGGGAAACAGAACGCTGCTTGCGTCTGTCGTATCTCCGCTAACCACATTGACGCCAATCGTTCTTGCCGCATAACCGGGGGCGCTAGCTGCCACCGTATAGGCTCCTGGCACAAGATGATTGATCACGAAATTGCCAAACATATCTGTATGGGTCGAGGCTGCAACATTTCCGGCGCTGACAGAGCGAACGAGGATGGACGCGCCGACGAGCGGGGTACCCGGGGCGGAGGCATCTGCAATTTGACCGCTGATTCCCCCCGGATTGGCTGTGAGGACGAAGCCAAGGCCCGTCTCGCTTTCCCCCGGTGCGAGGGTCACCCCGACCATTCCATTTGAAAACCCTGGCGCCGTCGCCGTCACGGTAAAGGTCCCCGCAGGGAGATTGCCGATCGTATACGCACCAGATGCATCTGTATAGCCAAACCCCAATGTCGTTTCGCCTGCGTCCAATACGCGGATGATCGCATTGCTGATTGGCGTAAGTCCGGTGTCTCGTACCGTCCCCGCGATCATAGCAGGGTCGGGGGTCATGCTCAGCGACACGTAAGACGTTCCGCCGGCGGAGACGACCGTACCCACCGACTGGACAGAATAACCGGCCGCAGCAGCCGTCACTACATAAGTTTCGGGTGCTACTCCCGCAAGCGAAAACGTCCCGTCCTCCCCGGTCAATTGAGAAGCGATGAGGATATTTTGGATATCGAAAATTCGCACGACGGTACCCGGAACCGCAGGAGCGATCACACCCTTGATCGTCCCGAACTCCATGGCAAGCAAGCTCTCTACCGAGGTGGTCGTATCGGCCAAAACGTTGGCGCCCGTGCGATTGGACTGGTAGCCGCCGGCAGAACCGATGACCGTGTAATGGCCGGCTCCCAGCCCGGACATCTGAAAATTCCCTTGGCTGTCCGTCCTGGCGGTGTCTACAAGCGAGCCGTTGGCGTCCAGAACATTCACTTGCGCCCCCGCAATTGGCGCCGATGTTCCTTGTGCCAAGATACGCCCTTGAATCTCGCCGGGACTGGGGAACAAGGATAGGGAAACGGTCGTGGCCGCATTTGCCGAAACAGCTGCCGTTGCGCTGCCGCTTCGGTAATCCGCAGCGCTTACCGACACGGTATAGCTGCCAGGCGAAAGCCCGGAAATGACGTAGTTGCCCGACAGATCGCTGTATGTGGACGCAACTACCGCTCCAGCGCTGTTGAGGACACTCACCTCCACATTCGCCCCTGTGATCGGCAGACCGTTCGTTGCATCGAGGATCGTGCCGAAAATGGATCCGGGCAAATCGGCCAGCTGGGCATTCAATGTCGTCGTTGCTCCGGATTGGATCACGGCTGCTGTCACGTAGGTCGCTTTATCGGCGGCAGAAACCATGACCGCATACGATTGCGGCAGCAACCCCGGCACTCCGTATTGCCCGTTGCCGTCCGTCAGCACACTCGCCGCGACTGGACCTCCGGGCACATTTTCCCGGACAGTCACAAGCGCTCCCTGGATGGGCTGGCCGGAGCTGTCTACGACCTGCCCCGCCAACGCCCCCGCCGTAGAAAGAAGGACCATGCTCAAAATCGTCATCTGCATCGGATAGATGGTAGCCCCCAGAGTCACGGTAGCAAACGTATCAGCGTTGGCCGTTACCAAGTAGGAATCCGGTGCAAGATGGGGAAAAGAAAAGCCGCCCGCTGCATCCGTCAAGGCATGGGCAATCGGAACCGCCCCCTTGGAAACCGTCACCGTCCCATTCGCGATCGGATTCATCGCGGTGTCCGTCATCGTTCCGCTCAAAACTCCTGCCAAAAATTCCAGCGCCAGGTCAGCCTGAGTCGTGCCTCCCGCAGATACCTGGATTCCTACCGTTTTACTGGCGTATCCTTGTGCAACAACTACTAGCGCATAAGAACCTGGGGGAATAGAGGAAAGGGTGTACTCCCCATTGATGTCCGTCAAGGTACTGCCTACTATTACACCACCGGTCGTTACAACCTTGACGCTGGCGAATGCCAGATCCGCAGATGTCTCCCCGTCCGTGACGGTTCCGCTGACCGTCCCTGGGAGAGCAGACAAGCGAAACGAAAGAATTTTCGCATCCCCAGGGACCAGTGAGACGCCTGCGTACTGAGCGGAGAACCCAGCGGCGCTTGCCCGCACTTGATACACCCCCGCCGTCAGCTTGTTCAACAGGTAGGCCCCTGTGCCATCCGTCGCAGCTTCCGTCACCGGCATTCCCGATTGGCTGAGGACTTCTACAAGTGCGCCAACGACCGGGACGTTGCCGGGTCCGGTCACGGCTCCGGACAGTTGGGCAGGCAACGGCTGCAGCACGACATCGTGCGTCGTTGATTGGGCTTTGCCGACATTGACTGCAGCAGAATTCGATTGGCACGCATCCGCACTGACCGTTACCGTATAGGCTCCGGGCGCTATGCCAGCGAACTGGTACGTCCCGGAAGCCCCGGTCGCCACCTGCGAGACCGTGACACCCGCGCCGTTAACCAGCTTGACTAATGCACCCGCGATAGGGGCCGCTCCCTGAATTGTCACCGTTCCCGCTATACTCCCCGGGGTCGGAGACAGCAGGACGGTCGCATGGGTGGTTTGGCCCAAAGACACCGTCGCGATTTGAATCTTTTGGTCATAGGTGGGAAGCGACACCGCCAAGGAGTAGGTAGCCGGAGTCAGCCCCGCAAAGGAATAGGCCCCATCGGCATTGGAGGTGGTCGTTCCCACAAGAGCGAGACTGCTGTCGAACAGCTCCGCCGTGGCACCGGCCAGCGGAAAATTCGTCGCTTGATCGAGGACGACCCCCGCGATACTTCCTGACGCAATGACGTTCAGGAAAATCTGGTCTTGGACCGGCGCGATCTTTCCTCCCGAAAAGCTGTCCAATCCGGAGACCATAGCCGTGTCGAGGCTTCGAGTCCCTCCGGAAGAATTGGTGTAGATGCCGCTCACGGTAAACGCTAGCGTTGCTGTCGCACCTGCCGCCACATTGCCGAGTGTCCAGCTGAGGACCTTTGTCAGCGGATTGTAGACAACCGACCCGGTACTCGCGCTGTTCACGGTAATAGCCGTGATTTGGTCGAGCTCGATCAGATCGTTTACCACCACATTGTTTGCCTGGCTTTTCCCCGGATTTGACACGACGATGCTTCCTGTCCACTGGGAGACCTGGCCCGTCGTGACGTTGCCAGGCCCTCCTGTCAGCTGCTTGTCGATTGCCAGACCCGCACGGACGTCGCTGACCGCAACCGTACCGGGATTGCTGAAGGCCGCTGTAAAGGCAAAGCCTTCGCTCGCCCGCAGCGAATCCTTGTTGTAGTTGTTGTCGTTCGCAGAAGAAAACGGGATGAAGCGCAGCGAAGTCAATGTATTGATCGACAAAGTGGAAAGGAATGCCGCTGCCGGCATCACCAGGTCGATGAAATAATCCGGCGTTCCGCCGAAATTGGAACCGTCGCCCGTCAGCCTTACCCGCGCCGTATCAAAGTTGATAATCGGCGACTGCCAGTTCGGCGTACCGTTTCCATCGGTCCCTTCGGCTGGGTCGTTCCAGGAGTTGGCTTGGACTATCGTATTCTGTATCAAGGCAATCCGGTTGCGCAGTCCTTGTACGCCGAGCATCCACTGGTACGTTCCTGCTACACCGTTTGTGTTGATCAGATATCCCCAGGCAAAGTTCTGAAACCCTGTCTTTTGGGAATTCCGGGGGTCTTCGTTGACGCGCATCCGAAAGTACAGGGTAGTGCCGTCGTAGGCCAGAAACACCGCCGGAAACGTCGCATCGCCGACGATGTCCGCACTTCCCGGAGACTCATCGTTGGGCACATCGCCGAACGGTACTCCGCCAAGAGAAAAGGGGATGAACTGGTTGTCTGCAGGGTAGGCCATGTAAACTCACCTCTTGCCTTTACGTTATGTACCCACATCCCCCAAGCGCTGTAAATCCCTCCAAATCGGGCTTATCCGCTTCTGTCCCATGTACAAAAAGAGGCCCCCGCCCACCAAATCAGTGAGCGGAGGCCTCTGCCTCGTTCCGTTTTTCCTTACCCAAACACGCGATATCCGAGCATGATGACGGCGACCATTACGATGAGCGCCCCGATGAAAAAGCCGATGCTGCCTTCATTCCTGCGTGCTTTGCCCATCGTCATTTCGATGAGGCCGAACGATACGATGGCGAGCAGTCCTTTTACATAGTAATACACATCGCTGGTATGGAATTGGAACAGCATCCACAAGCCGGTAACGAGAATGATGACCATCATGAGCCTAAGCAGCATGTGAAGAACTTTTGCCACTGTGGTTTTGCCGGCGCGATACAGGATGTACCCGACGATCAAGAGGACAAAGGCGAGCTCCCAGCTTCCGACATGCGCTTTCAACAACGCAGTACCCAAGCGAAATCAACTCCTTGATTCTAATTATTGCCTGTCCACGACATTATAACAGAAGTGTCGGTTGCATGCAGATGCCTGAACACATGGCATTATTGTGACAGAAGTGTCGGGAAGAGTGCGAGGGCTTCGCTTCGTGGTTTTCTTCTGCCACACTCTCGTGCCGGGGGCGGAAAAAGGGGAAAACGCTCCAGGTTAGTACGGACACTGCTCGGGGGTCTTTCCTGGCCGGCTCCGCTCCAAAAGTGGAACGGCGGCCAAAGTTGTGATCTCAGAGAGCTTTCTCATGGGTGGCCGCTCAAGCGTGTTCCACTTTTTCCGCTCCTCGATTTTCCCGCTTTCTTTCGTATTGAACCGCGTGCCCCACCCTCTGATCTGATCGGGAAACCACGGCTTCCGGGCAAGTACTAGCATCTAAATCCCGGGCTCTTAGTGTACGGGCTAACAGAATCGCTCCGCTCATTGCAGCAACGTACTCCCCATTCAGAACACGAATCAAAAAAGGCTGCACAAATCGCGCAGCCTTTGCCTTTACCTCTGCTCTCTGCTCACTTCTCTTCCTACCATCAACGCAGCAGAAAACCGTCTTTCAGTGGATCGGTCGGGTCGACGACGAATTGGTGGAGGCCGGTGATGAAGGCCTTGCCTTCGATTGTCGGGATGATCGCCTCATATTTGCCTACCTGGGTGGTGGCGGTTACGGTGCCGACGAATTGGCTGTTGACGATTCCTTCGTGGACGAACGGCTCCCCGGCTGCCAGCTGTCCCCGGGCAAACAATGTGGCAAGTCGTGCAGCCGTGCCTGTGCCGCAGGGGGAGCGGTCGATTTGTTTGTCTGCAAATATGGTGACATTGCGCAGGTGCGAGGTCGGCTTTTTCGGCTCGTCGGAAATGATGACTCCGTAAATGCCGGTGAGCTCGGGTTCCAGCGGGTGGACGACCGTGAGCTTTGATTCGAGCTGCTCCTTGATCCGGGCTCCCCACTCCTGGAGCTGGGGCAATTGTTCGATTTCCACCTGCACGCCCAAATCTTTCGCCTGCACGACGGCGTAAAAGGCTCCACCGAAGGCGACGTCGACAACAAAAGAGCGATCCCCCCACTCGATTGGGACATCCTGGGCAAACACGAAAGAAGGGACGTTTTCAAACGTGACGGACTTCACCTGGTCGTCTTCCACCCGCGCCTGCGCCCGGATGCGGCCGGCAGGACTGTCGATGACGAGGCCGTCCTGGACGTCTTCCGCCTTCAATAGTCCTGTTTCGTATGCAGCCGTGACAACCGCGATGATGCCGTGGCCGCACATGGTGCTGTATCCTTCGTTGTGCATGAACAGCACACCGAACGCCGCATCCGTGCTCACGGGGGCAGTCATCACGCAGCCGTACATGCCGTGATGGCCCCTCGGTTCGTACATGAGCACACGCCGGATGTCATCCAGCTCCTCGCGAAAGTACTTTCGTTTCTCGAGAATCGTCTCACCCTTCAGCGGAGGGATGCCGCCTGTAATGATGCGCAGCGGCTCTCCTCCGGTGTGCGAGTCGATGGTTGTAAACAGCTGGTTGATCTTCATGCCATTCTCCCCCTCCCTTCTATCTCTTGGCTACCAGGCATACTTGATCGCGCACGTCTTGACCTCGCTGTAAAACTCCAAAGCGGCCTGTCCCTGCTCGCGGGTATGGGAGCTGGACTGCTTCATACCGCCGAACGGAGCCTGGTATTCCACACCCGCCGTCTCCTGGTTGACCCGGACCATGCCCGCCTGCGCCCTCTCCAAAAAGAGATGGGCCTTTGCCAGATCCCGCGTGAACAGCGAGGCGCTCAGACCGTACACCGTCTGATTGCACAGCTCGACGGCCTCTGTGAAATCATCGGCAGGAAGCATGACGGCCAGCGGACCAAACACTTCCTGTTGCACCAGCGGATGAGACGCTTCCACTCCCTCGACGATCGTCGGGCGGATGAAATACCCTTGCTCCGCTATGTCTGTCGCAGGGCTTTGGGCGACGAGCCTAGCCTCTTCGTTTGCCACCCCCATGTACTTGTTCACTTTTTCATACTGCTCCACCGATGCGACCGGCCCCAGGTAAGCCGCGGGATCGAGGGCATCCCCCGCCAGGCACGAGGAGATGGCTTGTTGGAGCCTCTCCGCCAGCTTCTCGTAGATCGCCTTTTCTGCGATGATCCGGCTGGTCGCCGTACACTTTTGCCCAGCGGATTTGAACGCCCCGCTGAGAAGGATCGGCACGGTCTTGTCGAGGTCGGCATCGGCCAGGACGACCGCGGCGTTTTTCCCGCCCATCTCCGTCTGGTATTTGATGTTTCGTCCGGCGCAAGCGATGGCGACCTGCCTTCCCGTAGCGGACGAGCCCGTAAAGCTGACGGCATCGACGGCGGCTTCCTCCGTGAGCGCCGCACCGACTTCTTTGCCTCGCCCGATCACGAGGTTTAGCACGCCAGCGGGGAGCCTGGTTTCGGCAAACAGCTCTGCGAGCCGCGTCGCGGTCAAGGAGCTATTCTCTGCGGGCTTCCAGATCACGCTGTTGCCGAGAATCAGGGCAGGGGCGATTTTCCAGATCGGAATCGCCACCGGAAAATTCCAAGGCGTAATCACCGCCACGACACCGAGCGGCACGCGCCGGGTGAATTGCAGGACATTGGTGTCAGCGGAGGGAATGACGTTTCCGTTCGCCCGCATGCCCTCTCCCGCGTAGTAGCGCAGCAGGCTCACTCCTCGCGCCACTTCCCCGCGCATTTCGCCGATCTGCTTGCCCATCTCCCGGCTCGCCAGCCGTGCCAGCTCATCTGCGTGGGATTCGAGTGCAGCGGCCATTTGGTACAAAATCTCCCCGCGTGCGGCGCCAGTCATCTGAGCCCACTGTTTCTGCGCATCGCGAGCCGCTTGTTCGGCCGCCAATACGTGGGAGCGGTCGGAAAAATGCACGATCCCGATCTCTTCCGCCGTACGGGATGGGTTTTGCACCGTCATTTCGCTGCCGGACGGCGTGATCCATTCGCCGCCGATCCAGTTTTTGCTTTGCATCGCTGCCCGTCCTCCTTATTTTCCGGCGGCTGTACCAACCGCGTTGTCAAACGCCTTTTTTATCCCGGCATAGTAGTCTTGCGGCAGCGGGAGGCGCGGCGGACGGGTCGGACCTACGGGGAAGCCTGCCAGCTCCATCATGTATTTGATGGACTGTACCAGCTGTGGACTCGCATCGTAGTGGAACAGCGGCAAAAGGCGGCGATAGAGCGCTTGCGCCTCTTCCAGCTTTCCGGCCCGGGCCAGCCGGAAGATTTCCACGCCTTCTTTCGGCAACGCGTTCGGTACACCCGCAATCCAACCGGTAGCGCCGATCAGCGCGCCTTCCATGACCAGATCGTCCACGCCAACCATGACTTCCAGATCCGTTTGGGCCAAAATATCCTGCATGCGGCGGACATCGCCGGAGAACTCCTTGACAGCGACGACGTTTTCCAGCTTGGCCAGCTCGGCCAGGATGTCCGGAGTCAGGTCGATTTTGTAGTCGTGCGGGTTGTTGTAGGCGATAATCGGCAGCCCTACCGTATTCAGCGCTTCGTAGTGGGCGAATACCTCAGGCAAGAGCGGCTTGTAGTTGATCGGCGGCAAAGCCATCACCCCAGCCGCCCCCGCGTCTTTGGAAAACTGCACCCATTCCACTGCCTGGCGCGTAGACGGAGCGGCAGAGCCGACGACGACCGGGACGCGCCCTTTTGCTGCGGTGATGACCGTCTGAATCACCTTGGCCCGCTCCTCCGCCGTCATCGTCGCGTATTCCCCGAGGGAGCCGGACGGCACGAGACCGTCTACGCCCTCCTGAATGAGCCATTCGCACAGCTCGGTGAGACGCTTGTAATCGACCTCGTAGTCGTTCGTAAACGGAGTGACAATCGCCACATAAACACCTGCAAACTTCGTCATTGTGCATGCTCCTCTCCAAATCGGATGGTTTTAATGGTCGGTCGACGGCGGGATCAGCAGGAAGCCTGCTGCCAGCTCATCGTCCGGATGGTAAAAGATCGTATGCTTGCCCATCAGCCAGGCACTGCCCGCGATTTCGGTCACGACCGCAGGCAGTCCGCCCTCCTCGGTCGCCTCCAGCACCTTTCCCGTGAACAAGGAGCCAACGATGCTCTCATGCACGAAAGGCTCGCCGATGCCGATTTCCCCTTTGGCGTACAGCGTCGCCAGCTTTGCCGACGTGCCCGTGCCGCAGGGCGAGCGGTCGATGCACCGGGCGGGACGACGACCGTGTTTTTCACGTCGGCATCCGGGTGGCTGGGCGCGGTAAAAAACTCCACATGCGTGAGCCCTCGTATGAAGTCTTTCTGCGGATGTACGACCTCGATGGCTTGATTGACCGCCTTGCGGATGCGAACGGCGGTGTCGACAATGGCGGACGCTTTCGAGGGAAGCAGCTCCAGACCGAGCTTTCCCGCGTCCGTGATCGCGTAAAAATTGCCTCCGTAAGCGATGTCGCACGTGACGGCGCCCAATCCCTCGACTTGGACCGTCACATCTTGCCGGTACAAAAACGCGGGAATATTGCGAAAGGAAACCTGTTGTGCCCGACCGGACTCGACGCGAATCTCCACTTCCACCAGCCCGGCCGGCGTATCCAGCTTGAGCTTGGTGACCGGCTCCGAAACGGGGATCATCCCGGTCTCGACAAGCGTAGTGCAAAGCCCGATCGTATCGTGCCCGCACATCGGCAGGTAGCCGCCCGTCTCGATGTAGATGACCCCTACGTCCGCTTCGGGATGGCACGGCTCGACCAGCAAGGCCCCTGACATCACGTCGTGTCCCCGCGGCTCATACATGAGCAAGGTGCGAATCCAGTCGTACTCTTCTTTCATGTGCAGCATTTTTTCCGCCATCGTCTTGCCCTCGAGCTTCGGCAGTCCGCTAATGACGGTCCGCGTCGGATTTCCGCCGGTATGCGTATCCACCGTGCTAAAGACCCGGCTCGCTTTCATCGATGCAACACCCCTTTCTGAGTAAACCTGTCGTGGCGGAGCGGCTCGGTCGGGATGATGGTGTCGCTTTTCCCGTGCAGCATTTCCGACACGAGCTTGCCTGTGACCGCTGCGAGGCTGATGCCGTCTCCCTCATGCCCGGCCGCGATGAAGTAGCCGGGGACTTCCTCCACGCGGGAGACGATCGGCAAGTGATCCTCCGTCCATGGCCGCAGCCCGCAGTACGTCCGGATCACCGCAAAATCGGCAATCTTCGGGTAGTAGCGCAGAGCTCGTCTGGCCATGCAGCGCACGACATTAAGGTCGACTTTGGTATCGAATCCGACGAACTGACGGCTGGATCCGATCAGGAAGTTTTGGCTTTCCGTCGGTTCGAACACCAGCGCCACACCGTATTTCTCCGTTTCTTCGTCCACCTGGCGCTGACCGCCGAACTTGGAAATGAGATAGCCAAACTCCATGACCTTGCGCAGCCCGACAGGCTTCTGCCGGGATGCGACGATCAAGTGGCCCTTGCGTGGATGAATGGGAATATCGACGCCGACCATTTGCCCTACCAGCGGGGCCCATACACCAGCCGCATTGACGACTTGCTTCGCGGTGAAGCTGCCCGAGTCCGTCTCCAGATGAAACGTACCAGTCGCCTGATCTCGCCTCACTGTCTTGACCTCTGTACGCTGCCTGATCCGTGCGCCATGCTTTTTGGCCCCTTCGAACAGGGCGAAGGTGAGCAGGTACGGGTTGACGGTCGAGTCCGTCGCGCATTCGAGCCCGCCAAGCAGATCGTCCGCAAAATAAGGGGACTCCTGCCGGATGTCGGCGCGGTCCAGCATGCGAAACGGCAGCCCCGCTTCCTTTTGCCGCCTCACCCACTCCTCGGCCGCTTCCATCTCCGCCTCTGTCTCACAGACGAGTATGCTCCCCGGTGCCCGGTACTCGAACGAATGCTCGAGCTCACGGCTCAGCTCCTCCACCAGCATTTGGCTTTTCAGCGACATCTGGCTGTCGAAGCCGGGGTCCTTGTCGATCGCCAGGATGTTGCCGTCGCAGCGGGAGGATGTCCCCGCAGCCAGCTCTCCTTTCTCCAGCACCACGACGTCAAGGCCGGACTTGGCTGCGTAATAGGCGATCGCTCCTCCGATAATGCCGCCTCCGATTACGGCGATCTCGGCATGGGATTGCGTAGGTACCGTCATGGCTGATTCTCCTCGAAAATGATTATGGACCTTCCACTTTTCGTAATTGCAAAGCGCATGCCAACCGGATTTTGCTGATTTCCCTCCTCCTTTGTCTAAATTCTTTTACAATTCAATCGCGCTATGTATAATAAGCAAGAAAGTGTTGATGATTTTATACACTCCGAAAAGGGTGAGCAGGTTGAAGCATCAATTGCCTGATATCGCGAAAATCATGCAGTCAAACTTTTGCGTCTGCCAATTGGATGAGTTGGCGTTCGTGGATGCGAAGGACAATCTGTTTGTTTTTGTACAGGCGGACAGCCGCTGGCACGCCGCCCCCGCAGCCCGTCTGACGGCAGAGAACCGGACGCTGCTGTCCGATTGGCCCTGGGAGCCGACTGTCGCGATCTCACAGGACACTCCCCTGGCGCAGGCGGTTCCACTCCTGACAGCGCATCACGCACTGCTGGTCATGAATGCTGCGGGTCATCCGACAGGCTATCTGGACCGAAGCACCGTGCTGAACGCCGTTTTTTCCTCGTATGAAGTGCTCGAGGCCTACTTTCAGACGATGATCAAAACGATGGACGCCTCCATTTCCGTCATCGATGAAGAGACAAAGATCGTAGTCTGGACAGAGGGAGCGGAGCGCATCTTTTCCTTGAGAAGCAAAGACGTGCTCAGCCATCCCATCACCGACTTTTTCCCGCTCGACATGCTGGAGACGCTCAAATCGCTCACCACCGGACAGTCCGTCTACCGTCACCAGCACCAGCCTCGCGAAGACCTGGTCGTCCTGATCAATACAAACCCCATTTACCTGCACGACAAGATCATCGGAGCAGTGGCCGCCGAAACGGACATTACGAGCCAGGTGCGGCTCAATCAGGAGCTGCTCAACGTCAACAAGAAAGTGCTTCATTTGCAGCAGGAAATGGCCCGAATGAGCCCTGCAGCCGACCCCTTCCAGCCGATCAAGGGAACCAGTCAGGCGATTCGCCAGATCAAAGGAATGATTCAAAAGCTGAAGGCAACCCAAGCCACTGTCCTGATCCTGGGGGAAAGCGGTGTCGGGAAGGAGCTGTTCGCCAAAGCGGTGCACGACGTGCGGGAAGGTCCGGACGCCCCGTTTATCGCCATCAACTGCGGAGCGATTTCGCCGACGCTGTTCGAGAGCGAGCTGTTCGGCTATGAAAAAGGGGCTTTTTCCGGTGCGGATCAAAAAGGGAAAAAAGGGATGATCGAGCTGGCGCGCGGGGGGACACTGTTTCTGGATGAGGTCGGAGAAATGCCGCTGGACATGCAGGTGAAGCTGCTGCGCGTGCTGCAGGAGAAAAAATACTATCCCGTAGGCGGCACGAGGCAGATCGAAGCCGACTTCCGCATCGTCGCCGCCACGAATAAAAATCTCGAGGAACTGGTGAAGGAAGGAAAGTTTCGCGAGGACCTGTTCTACCGCATCAATGTGGTGACCTTGAAAATTCCTCCGCTGCGAGAGCGCATCGAGGATACGATCGAACTGGCGCATTTTTTCCTCTACGAATTTTCTTTACGCTACAATCGTCCCATTCATGCCATTTCGCAGAACGTCATGCAAAATTTGCTGCAATACGACTGGCCCGGCAATATCCGCGAGCTGAGAAACGCCATCGAGCGTCTGGTGGTGTTTGCGACCGACGGGACGATCAAGGAAGAAGACTTGCCGTATTCCCTGCAAGGCGGGCATAAGCCCTCGCCGCCTCCATTGCCGGGCGAGCTGATTTCGCTGCAAGCGGAGCTCGAGGCGCATGAACGCCGCGTCATTTTGCGGGCGATCGAGCTGGAGAACGGAAACAAGCAGGCCGCGGCCAAGCGGCTCGGGATTTCCCGGGCGACGCTTTATAACAAGTTGAATAAGTAGCAAAAAAGCAGCCTCCTCCAGGCTGCTTTTTCTCACTTCACTACCCCTACTTTCGGAAAAAAAACGAGAAAAGACGCCGATAGACGATGCGACGGTGGCTTCCCCTTCTGGGGGGCAGCGCCTCTGACAAAATGCGGACCCATTCCATGGTTGATTCCTCCTTTGTCTGATGGACGTGCAGCCTTCCACGCTCCTACGCACCCAGGTACGCTTTTACGATGGACTCGTCGCTGCGGAGCACTTCCGCCGTATTTTCCATGACGATCCGTCCCGTCTCGAGCACGTAGCCTCGGTGGGCCAGGCGCAAAGCGGCCTTGGCGTTTTGTTCGATCAAAAGGACCGTCGTTCCTTGCTGGTTGATTTCCTTTATGATTTGCATGATCTCTTGCACAATGATCGGGGCGAGCCCCATAGACGGTTCATCCAGCATCAGGAGCTTGGGGCGGGCCATGAGACCCCGGCAGATCGCCAGCATTTGCTGTTCCCCGCCGCTGAGTGTGCCCCCGAGCTGTCCGCTGCGCTCCCTCAACCTGGGAAACAAGGTAAAGGCCCGTTCGATTCCTTCCGCGATAAACGCCCTGTCTTTTCTCTGTGTGAATCCGCCCAGCTCCAGATTTTCGCGGACGGTCAGGCCGGCGAAGATGCGGCGTCCTTCCGGCACGTGAACGACGCCTGCCTCCACGATCTGATGGGGGGACTTGCCGACGAGGCTGTTCCCCTCCAGGCGGATGTCGCCGCCCCCGGGGGAAACGAGTCCGGAGATGGTTTTGAGCGTCGTGCTTTTCCCGGCTCCGTTGCTTCCTAGCAAAGCGACAATCTCTCCCTGTCGCACCTCGAGGCTGATCCCTTTCAGCGCCTCGATCTTCCCGTAAAACGAATGCACGTCATGGATCGTCAGGAGGGCGCTCATCCGACCTCCTCCTTCCCGAGGTAAGCCTCAACCACACGGGGATCGTTCAGGACGTCTTGAGGCGATCCCTCGGCGATTTTTTGTCCGTAGTCGAGCACGATGACCCGATCCGAGATTTTCTTGATCAGGCCCATGTCGTGCTCGATGATGACTACCGTCAGCAGGTAGACATCGCGGATGCGCCGGATCAGGGCGATGAGGTTTTCTTTCTCCTCGTAGTTCAATCCTGCAGCCGGCTCATCCAAAAGCAGCACGCGCGGCTTCGTCGCCAGCGCCCTGGCGATCTCCAGGTAGCGCTGTGCCCCGTACGGCAAATGTTTGGCGATGCGCTGGGCGTATTCGCTGATGCCGACGAACTGCAGACAAGCCATAGCCGTCTCTTCGATCAGCTGTTCTTCCTGCCTTTGGGCCCGCGTCCGCCACAGCGCTCCCCACACCGCCTGACTGGTGCGGCTGTGCATGCCCGACTTGACGTTGTCCAGTACCGTCAGATTGGGAAACAGCCGCAGGTTCTGAAACGTGCGGGCCATCCCCAATCGAGTGATCTGGCTCGGCTTTTTGCCCACGAGGTTTTCGTCGTCCAGCAGGATTTGTCCGGCGGTCGGCCGGTAGAAGCCCGTTACCATGTTAAATACGGAGGTTTTCCCCGCACCGTTCGGCCCGATGACGCTGGTGATGGAGCCCTCCTCGACAGCAAAGCTCAAATCGCTCACCGCCGTCAAGCCGCCGAACTTAAGCGTTATATTTGTGAGTGTCAAGGCCGACTTCGACATCGACTTCGTCCCCCTTTCGCGCCCTCTGTCCCTTGCGCCCGGAGGCCTTGACCCTTTCGTAGCTGGCAGGCCACAAGCCTTGGGGACGGAACAGCATCATGGCGACCAGCGCGGCGCCGAAGATCACATAGCGCCAATCCTCCACGGAGCGCAGCAGCTCGGGCAGCGCGATGACGAGCACCGCTCCCAGCACCACGCCAGGGATGCTGCCGAGTCCGCCAAGAACGACCGCGAGCAATATCATAATCGACTGTGTAAAGCTAAAGCTGAGCGGAGCGATGGCGCTCATCTTGACGGCGAAAATGGAGCCCGCCATGCTCCCGATCACCGCCCCGATCGAGTACGCAAGCAGCTTCATGTTGATGCGATTGATCCCCATCGCCTCTGCCGCATCCTCGTCTTCCCGAATGTACATCCACGCCCTGCCCAGCCGCGACGACCCCAGCCTCCTGACGGCAAGCACGGCGAGCACGGCTACGATCAGGATCAAATAGTAAAAATCCAGCTGCCCTCCCAGCACATACCCCCCGATGGAGGGACGGGGAATGCCGTAGATCCCGGACGCGGAGCCGGTGATGCTCAGATTGATCGCCAGGATGCGGATGATTTCTCCAAAGCCGAGCGTGACGATCGCCAGGTAATCGCTGCGCAGCCGAAGAGTAGGCGCTCCTACGATGACACCCACTACCGCCGCAAACACCATGGCCACCGGCAAGGTCAACCAGAACGACCAATGGTAGACGGTCATCAAAATCCCCGTCGTATACGCTCCTACCGCGAAAAAAGCAGCGTAGCCGAGGTCCAGCAGCCCGGCAAAGCCGACGACGACGTTCAGGCCCTGGGCGAGCACCACGTAAAACAGGGCCAATGTCGCGACATCGAGCCAGTAATTGTTTGACAAAAAGGGAAGCAGGCAAAGGGCGACCAGCAAGAGGGGGATACCGAGCTTTTTTGATGGGAGTCTCATCCGCTACATCCTCTCTGTTACTTTCTCGCCCATGATGCCGGTCGGTTTCAGCACCAGGATCAGGATCAAGAGGGAAAAGGCGACGACATCCTTCCATGAGCCGCCAAACACAAAGGTCCCTGCCGTCTCCATCAGCCCGAGCAACAGACCGCCCAGCATCGCTCCCGGGATGCTGCCGATGCCTCCCAGCACTGCCGCCGTGAATGCTTTGAGCCCGATGATGAAGCCCATCATGAAATTGACCGTGCCGTAGTACGCACCTGCCATCGTACCCGCTCCGGCAGCCAGGGAAGCGCCGATGAAGAAGGTCAGGCCGATCACCCTGTGGACGTTGATGCCCATGAGATGGCAGGCTGTCTGGTCGTGGGCGATCGCACGCATCGCTTTTCCGTACAAGGTCCGGTTAATGAACAAATGCAAGCCGAGCATCAGGAGGGCGGAGATGAGCACCAGACCGAGCTGCGTATAGGTGATCTGGGCTCCGAAGACGTTCCAGCCGTCATGGGAAAGCTGCAGCGGATATACCTGGTACTGCGCTCCCCACACGATCATCGAGCCGTTTTCCAAAAAGAGCGATACGCCGATCGCCGTAATCAGGATGGACAGCCGGGGGGCGAGCAGCAACGGCCGGTAAGCCACCCGCTCGATCCCCATCCCGACCACCCCGACGATCGCCATCGTGAGCAGCAGCACGACGGCGATGCCCATGAGTCCGGTGCCGGAGCCGTTTCCGCTGATGAGACTAAGCAGGCTGTATCCGACGAATGCCCCTAGCATGTACAGGTCGCCATGTGCGAAGTTGAGCAATTTGATGATGCCAAAAACCATGGTATAGCCCAGAGCGATCAGGCTGTAAAAAGCGCCGATCACCAAACCGTCTGCCAGCGTCTGAACCAGAATGTCCATGCGTCCACCTTCCTTTCGCGATTATTTGGCGAGCGAAAACTTGCCGCCTGCCACTTTCAGAACCGCAAAGTTGGAAGTGTCCAGGGTGTTCTGGGCGTTGAAGGAGATCGTCTGACCGAGGGCTTTGAAGTCTTTCGTTTCCTTGATCGCTTTTTTCAGCGCATCGTGGTCGGTGGAGTTGGCGCGCTTCAGTGCATCGGCAAGCAGGTTGACGGCGTTGTAGCTGAGCGCGGAGAAAGGTCCGGGAGCCAGGTTGTTGTACGTTTGCTTGTACTCGCTGGTGAACGCTTCCGCCCCTTCGATAAACTCGGCTGTCGGGGTCGCGGTGATCAGCAGCCCTTCCGCATTGTCGGTCCCGGCGATCTTGATGATGTCTTCGCTAAACGATCCGTCGCCGACCATGAACAAGCCGGATACTCCTTTTTGCCTGAACTGCTTGAGCAAAAGTCCTCCCGCCGCGTAGTAGCCAGTGAAATAGGTGGCATCCGGACCGATTCCCTTCAGCTTGGTGACGAGGGCGCTGAAATCTTTTTCCTCGGGGTTGATGGCTTCGTACGCCACGACGGAGCCGCCCGCCTTTTCGACCGCCGCTTTGGCGAAATCGGCCAAGTCTTTGGCATAGGCCGAGTTGTCGTGAATCAGCGCGACTTTTTTCGCCTGATTGGCTGCCATGTAATCCGCAGCCGTCTGGGCCTGGTCTGGCGTCAGGCCATTGATCAGAAACAGGGTGTCATAGCCTTGGGCAGGCAGCTTGGCAGAGTTGGCGGCAGGGACTATCATCGGAATATTCGCATTTTTAAAGACGCCGGAAGATGGCAGCGTCGCACCAGAGCAGTAGCCTCCCACGACAGCCACCACGTTTTGCGAGACGAGCTTGTTTGCCGCCGTCGTCGCCATTTGCGGATCGCATCCGTCATCCGCCACCTCGATTTTCAGCTTCTTCCCGAGTACCCCGCCGCTGTCGTTCACCTTTTTGACCGCCATCTCGATGGCGTTCTGCATGTCCTTTCCATCCGTAGCGTTGTTGCCCGTCACAGGCAGGAGCACCCCGACCAGGATTTCATCCCCGCCAGCCGTCCCCGACGACTGTCCTTGATTCGCACAACCCGCCACGGCAAGCGAAAGTGCCAACAATGCTGCCGTAATCGCGCTTCTCCATTTTTTCATACCCATCCCCCCGCATGAATATTATTCGATGGACGCCCATTTCCAGTCGATTGCGCCCAGGCCGTCCTGGAAAACACCTTTGACCTTGTCGTTTTTCACCCAAGTATGTGTATAGAAGTAAATCGGCATGATCGGCATTTCGTCCATCATGATTTGTTCGGCTTCGCGCAGCAGCGTCTTGCGCTTTTCCGCATCCCCCTCTGTCGCCGACTGGTTCAGCAGCTCCTTGAACCTCGGATTTTCCCAGCGCGTGTCGTTGTTTCCTCCGTTCTTGTCCTTGAACAGCTCCAGGAAGTTGATCGGATCGTTGAAATCTCCCGACCAGCCCAGGCGGCCTACCTGGTAGTTCCCTTCGTGCAGGGTTTCGAGGTAGACTTTCCACTCCTGGTTTTCCAGCTTCACTTCTGCCCCCAGATTTTTCCGCCATTGATCCTGAATGGCCTCCGCGATCTTTTTATGGACATCCGACGTGTTGTAGACGAGCTTGATTGGAGGCAGCTTGGTCATTCCCAGCTCCTGAAGCCCTTCGGCCAGCAGCTTTTTGGCTGTCTCCTGGTCGTTGTCCTTGAAATAGCCGTCCTGGCTCAGCGCCATCGTCGGCGGCACAGCGGCCATCGCTGGCTGTTCATTGGCCTGCAGGACATTGTCGATCAGCGCTTGCCGATTGATGGAATAGGCAAAGGCTTTTCGGATTTTCACATTGTTGAACGGAGGTTTCTCTGTATTGAATTTATACCAGTACGTAGCGCCCACCGGCTTGACCTGCAGCTTTCCGCTGTCTTTCATGGCGGGCATCGCATCGATCGGCAGGGTGCTCATCGGCGAACCGGCCCAATCGATTTCCCCGTTTTCAAACATGGACAGCTCGGTGTTTTCATCCTCGACCATGGAGAAGTCGATCTCGTCCAGCTTCACGCTGTCCTTGTCCCAATAGTTGTCGTTTTTGACGAGTACCAGCTTGCTCTTGTGCTCCCACTTTTCCATCTTGAATGGACCGTTGCCCAAATGCGTCTTTGCGTCTGATGCCCAGTTCGGATTTGCCTCGATAAGCTTTTTATTTACCGGGAAATACGTTTGGAAAGCGGTCAACTCCAGGAAGAAGGGAGTCGGGTTTTCCAGTTCCACTTGCAGCGTCTTGTCGTCAATGGCTTTCACCCCTACGTCTTCCAGCGAGCCCTGGCCTTTATTCGCTTTCTCCGCATTCTTGATGTAGTAGAGCTGGTAGGCGTAGTTGGAGGCTGTCTTCGGATCCAGCGCCCGCTTCCAGGCGTACTCGAAATCGTGCGCGGTAACCGGCTCGCCATTGCTCCACTTGGAATCGCGCAAGGTGAAGGTGTACGTTTTCAGATCCTTTGATACGTCGATTTTCTCCGCGACAGCTTCTGCCGGTTTTCCGTCGGGTCCGATTCTCGTCAGTCCGTCGAAGAGTGCCTTCGTAATCGCAGCCGATGTCGTGTCCTCGGCCAGACCCGGGTCTGCGCTCGGCGGCTCGGAATGCAGATTCCACCGCAAGACTTGCTTCGTTTTCGGCTTTTCTGCCGGGGCAGGCTGCGGTGCTCCCTGCTGCTGCGCTTGTCCTTGTGGCTGCTCCGCGGGCTTGGCGGCCGGCTGTCCTCCGCATCCGGCCAAGGCAGCTCCCAGCATGGCTATACCGCCGATGAGCGCAAAGATACTTTTTTTCAAGCGATCAACCCCTCATTCTATCGTTTGCAACTTTCGCAATTTACAGAAAAATGCAAGAGGTGTGCCAAACCGGAGCAGACCGAAACCTGCCGATATTTGAAGCAGGTGTATCAATCCTTTTACACTATGCTGTCTAGTGTCTTGAAAGCTAGACAGCCGTGCAAGTAGAAACCTGGCTACGCCATCCCTTTTGGCGGAGCCGCTTTCCCTTATACCGGACAGGAATTGGATGCATTTCTCTCCAAAAAAATAACCCTTGACTGCCATGCATCCGTCAAGGGTTTTACGCTTCGCTTTTGTCTACAGGATGATCAAATCGCGCGGTGAATGGGTCAGCACTTCATTGCCTTCCTCCGTTACCACGATGTCGTCTTCGATTCGCACGCCACCAAGGTCCGGGATGTAGATTCCCGGTTCCACCGTCAGCACCATGCCTGGCTGAATGGTCGCCGTGCAGCGCGTGGACATGAACGGCTCTTCGTGAATATCCAGGCCCACTCCATGTCCCATGCCGTGGCCAAACCGCTCCCCGTAGCCTTTATTCGTGATGTAATCGCGCGCCAGAGCATCCGCCTCCTTTCCCGTAATGCCGGGGCGAATCCCAGCCACAGCGCGGTTCCTGGCCTCGAGAACGATCCCGTAAATGTCCTTCAACGAGGCGGCCGGCTCTCCCACCGCCACGGTACGGGTAATGTCGGAGCGATACCCCTCGTACAGGGCGCCGAAGTCCATCGTCACCATATCGCCCGCTTCGATCTGCTTGGTGCTTGCCACTCCATGAGGCAAGGCGGAGCGATGCCCGGAAGCGACGATCGTATCGAAGGCCGATGCGGTTGCTCCCTGCTTGCGCATGAACATTTCCAGCTCGTTGGACACCGTCAGCTCGGTCATGCCCGGCCGCAGAATCGTAAGGATATGAGCAAAGGCGGCATCGGCGATCTGGGCGGCCGTCTTGATCCTGGCCAGTTCATCTGGCGTCTTGATCATCCGCAGACCTTCTACCACGCCGGCGGTCGGGATCAGCTCCGCCTTGGCCGCTTCCGCGTACTTTCGGTGCACCGCAACAGACAGATGGTCTTCTTCAAAGCCGAGCTTCGCGATTCCCATCTCTCCCGCAAGCCTTGCCACTTCGCTATAAACGGACTCCTTCGCAGGCAAAAAGACGATCTCGAAATCCGTAGCCTGTGCCTTCGCCTGAACCGTATAGCGGAAGTCGGTAAGCAGCTTGGCCTGATCCCGGGAGATGAGCACAACTCCGTATGTACCGGTAAACTGGGTCAAATAACGACGGTTTTGGGCGCCTGTCACGAGCAGTCCGTCGATCCCTTCCGCATCAAAGCGCTGTCGCAGCTTGTTCAATTTCTCCATCTTTGTCATCCCCTCGCACGTGGTTTGCAAACAGGCATTTCAACAAAGCAATCTCTATGCCAGCCTCATCCGAATCTACCATTCTCCCCGGACTCTCATTCTCCTTCGTGGCACGACACTTGCATTTTTCCATCCGCACCACACAAAAGGAGGTCAACCGCTTGGACACACATCAATTGATCGTCTGCCGCTGCGAGGAAGTGACCTTGGCCGAGCTGTTGCAAACAGCCGAAGCCTACCAATGCAGCGCACGGGAACTAAAGCTGAGGACGCGGGCGGGAATGGGCTGCTGCGGCGGGCGCACCTGTCGGATGCTGGTGGATCAGGTGATCGCACAAGTGACCGGCCGCGTACCGGCGCATACGATCCCGCTCGGGTATCAGCCGCCTGTGCGCCCCATTTCGTTTCAAACACTCGGAGGTCGAAAATAAATGAATCAGCGAATTGTACATCACCCGGTCCTGGGCTCCTGGACCGCAGGCAAGCCCGTGAGCTTCCGATTCAACGGGACAGCATACACCGCATACGAGGGAGAGACGATCGCGGCAGCGCTGCTCGCGAACGGTGTCCGGACGCTTCGAGTACATGAAGAAAAAGGAACGCCACGCGGCATTTACTGCAATATCGGCCATTGCTACGAATGCCGTGTGCATGTCAACGGCGTCCCCACCGTTCGGGCCTGCATGACGCTGGTACAGGAAGGGATGGACGTCTCAGCTGGTACGGTCCTCCCCACTCCCCTGAAGAAAGGAGGGCACGTAGGATGATCGATGTCCTGGTCATCGGCGCCGGGCCAGCAGGGTTGGCAGCTGCTATCGCTTGCGCCAAGCAAGGCTTGCACGTGCATGTCCTCGATGAGTTTTACCGCCCGGGGGGACGGCTGCTTGGACAGCTGCACCAGGAGCCGGACGGCACATGGTGGAACGGGATCGAAGAAGCGGCCAGGCTGGAGAGCGAGGCAAAATCGTCCGGCGTGGAGCTGCGCTGCGGACTTTCCGTCTACGATGTGACTCGCTCGTCGGATGGCTGGATCGTCTCGACAACCGCCGGTGAGCTGCATGCGCCCATGCTCCTGCTCGCCACCGGCGCTTCGGAGACCGCCGTCCCTGTGCCGGGCTGGACCTTGCCCGGTGTCATGTCCATCGGAGCCGCCCAGGTCATGACCAATGTGCAGCGAGTGCGGGTGGGCGAGCGCGGGGTGGTGATCGGGGTGAACATTCTCTCCGTCGCCATCGCACGAGAGCTTCAGCTTGCCGGCATCCAGGTCGACCGGATGGTTCTGCCGCCCGTCTCCCCCGTCTCGGGGAATGCCGGTGTACCCGCAGATGTCATGCGCTCGATTCTGAGAGTGGCTCACCTGGCTCCTTCTCCTGTCATCCGCTTCGGCAGCTCCTTGATGAAAAGCGGCTGGATGCAGCGCCTGGGAGTGAGCCTTTACCCGTCACAGGGCGTGTCCATGTGGGGGATTCCTGTCCAGCTCCGCATGGCCGCGCTCGAAATCGTCGGGACGAGCGAAGTGGAAGGGGTAAGAATCGCCCGGATCACACCGGACGGCCAGCCCATCGCCGGGTCGGAACGAGTCATCCCTGCCGATTTCGTCTGCATCGCGGGTGGTTTGAGTCCGCTCGCCGAACTGGCTACCGTCGCGGGCTGCCCATTCGCCTACATCCCTTCCCTGGGCGGGCATGTTCCGCTTCACAACGAACGCATGGAGACCCCGCTCCCCGGCCTTTACGTAGCCGGCAATATCACCGGCATCGAGAGCGCAAAGGTAGCGATGGCCCAGGGCACGGTAGCCGGACTGTCGATGGCGTGTGCAAAGGGCGTGCTGGCAGAGAAGGAACAACTGGACGAAGCGATTCGGCAGGTCGACAGCGTGCGAAGACGGGCAACCATTCAGTTCCACCCGGACATCGCCGAGGGGCGGGCCGCCATCGGCAAACTGGTGTCCGCTTATCCGGGAAGCTGACGGCAACGGCCGCCCATCGGCTTTCCCGGCACGACGGACAGCGATCTCGTATTGATCCAACGACAATACAGTCGCGGCCAAAGTTCCCGCTTTGACCCACGGAAAAGCAGCTGCCAAGGTTCTCGCATCGCCCCATACCAAAGCCAAAGCAGCGACAGCCAAAGAGCCGCATGCGAACTCCCGGCTCCGCTGCTGTTTTCTTTGTCAATGCTTTTCGGTTATCGTCCCACCTCGAAGGATGCTCTGCTGCGACTTGCCTCTCACAAGCTTGGCCAGAATCGAAACGAATGCTAGCAGCGCGAACAGCACCCCGCTCCAAACGAGCTGATGCACGCCCCACAGCGTCAGAAACCAGCCGCCGACAGCCGCCCCGACCGTAATCCCCAGATTGGAAAAGGAGACAAACAGGCTGTTGCCGAATTCCGGCGCTTCCTTCGCCTCCTCCATCAGCCACGTCTGGCTGACAATCAGTCCGCCGGAATGCACCGCACCCCACACTGCTGCCAGCACGGCCATCGATAGGGGGGATGTCCCCAGGCAGTAGACGAGCACGTACATGACCGCATACAGCAAGGGGAAAGCGGCGATCGTCCTGGTGGCGCTTTTTTGCAGCAGCCCTCCGAACAGGAAATTCCCGAAAATCATGACGATGCCAAAGACCATCAGCATGGCGCTGATCCATGCCCCGCTCATGTGTGCGACCTGCCCCAGGTACTCGGCAAAGTAGCTGTACACCGAAAACATCGCCGCAAAGATCAACGTGACGGCCGCGATGTGCAGCCAAAGCTGGGGCTTGCGCAGAATGCCGAGCTGCTGGCCGTACGTTCTTTTTTCCCGGGCAGGCATGGAAGGCAGCCCGAACAGGATCCCTGCGAATGCGATCAGGCTGACCGCTGCGGCGAAAAGGAATGCGGCCTCAAGCGAAACGCTCTTCGCGAGATACGAGGTCAGCGGAACGCCAAAGGCAAACCCGACCGTAATTCCGGCGAATACCTTCGTCACCGCCTTGCCGCTTTGTTCTCTCGGGACGAGCTCGGCTGCGGCCACGAGTGCCACCGAAAAAAAGACCGGATGGGCAAGCGCGGGCAATATACGGAAAATCAGCATGGTCTCAAAACTCTCGGCAAAGGCGTACACTGTGTTGGAGAGCGCAAAAAGCAGAACAGCGGAAAGCAGGATGGTCTTGCGATTGATGCCGGATGCAAGCAACGTCAGGAACGGACCCGAAACGGCAACGACAAGGGCAAAGATGCTGACGAGCCACCCGGCCTGCGCCGCCGTAATGCGAAACTGCTGCGTGACCTCCGGGAGAACCCCGATGATTCCCATTTCCGTCGTGATGATGCCGAATACGCCTAGTGCCAGGACGAAAATCAGCAGAGGATGAACGTTTTTCATGTTGTGGAAAGCCTCCTTATGTATCCATATATCTATAAATATAGATTTAATATCACAAAAAAAAGACCCCCTCCCTCTTTATAATTGGTTTTGAACGTACTCGACAAACTGGGCGATCGTCTTTTCATTCCGCCGATAGTACGTCCACTTTCCGATTCGCTCCGACTCGAGCAGACCGGCCTTTTGCATCGCAGCAAGGTAGCTCGAGATCACCGACTGCGCAAGTCCAGCTTTGGCCTGGATATCCCCTACGCACACGCCGATGCGAAAGCTGAGCCCTTGCTGCACATACGGCTTCTCATCGAAAAACTGCTCCGGGTGCTTCAGCCATTGCAATATCTGACTGCGCGTTTCATTCGACAACGCTTTATAAATCAACATAGGGTCCATGCCGAACATTATATATCTACTTTTATAGATTTGTAAATCCATCGCGCGGAATTTGTTTTCTCACTCTTTGACCGCACCGGAAGTCAGGCCGGAAATGATGCGCCGCTGAAAAATGAGCACCATGACGACCAACGGAACCGTCACAATGATGGACGCCGCAGAAATTTCCCCCCACGGGACGGTGAACATCCCCTGAAACATGACGATCCCGACCGGAACGGTCTTCATCGCCTCCTGCGTGTTCAGCGTCAGGGCAAACAAAAATTCGTTCCACGCAGCGATAAAGACAAGGATCGCGGTCGTGAACACGCCCGGCATCGCCAGCGGAAAAAACACGCGTGTCATCGTCTGCCAGACCGTAGCCCCGTCCACCTTGGCCGCCTCTCCCAGGTCGATGGGAATCTTGCGGAAGAAGATGGTCAAATTCCAGATCGCAAGCGGAAGCGCAAAGGTCGTATACGGGATGATCAGGCCCAGGTAGCTGTTCGTCAGACCCATCGACTGCATGAACATGAAGATCGGCGAGATAGTGGCGATCTGCGGGAACATCGAAACGGCGAGCACCACGCCCAAAATGACCGCCTTCCCCCGAAACGACAGCCATGCGATCGCGTACGCCGCAAACGAAGCGATCGCAATCGAATACAAGGTGGTCAGTGAAGCGACAACCGTAGAATTCCACAGATAGCGGGCGAACGGCCTTTCCGTGAACACCCTGACAAAATTGTCAAAGCTGGGGCTTTGGATGAGGAAATGGAAAGCACGCTCGCCGAACAGCTCGCTGGGCGGCTTCAGCGCCGCAATGAGGATCCAGATGAACGGAAACATCACAACCAGCACAAACAGGACTAAAAAGAGGTAAAACAAAGGCCCCGCCTTCTTCTGCATGTCACACTCCCTCCTTACCTACCGCCGCCTTCGCCCAGCAGGTCGGCCCCCAATATTTTGATATAGCCGATGGAAATCAGCGCCACGCACAGAAACACGATCACGGCGAGGGCCGAGCCTTCTCCAAAGCTCATCTGCGCAAACATCGTCTTGTAGGCCAAAATGGTAATCGTCTCGGTGGAATTGGCGCCTCCCGTCAGCGCGTAAATCAGATCAAATACCCGAAACGCATCGAGCGTCCGAAACAGCAAGGCTACCAGCAAGGTCGACCGCAGCATCGGCAGCGTGATGCGGAAAAACTGCTGCATCCGGCTCGCCCCGTCTACCTGCGCCGCCTCGTACAGGCTGGTCGGAATTGTCTGCAGGCCTGCGAACAAGAGCAATGCCATGAACGGCGTCGTCTTCCACACGTCCGCCAATATGACCGAAAACATCGCCCCCGCTTTGGTCGTCAAAAGAACTCCCATGTCCGAGACCAGCCCCATCACTTCAAACAGGTGGGCGACAATGCCGTTTTGCCCGTCGTACAAAAACTTCCACATCATGGCGGAGATGACCGTCGGAATCGCCCACGGAATCAGCACGGTCGCACGCACGAGCCCGCGTCCGAAAAACTGCTTGTTGATCAGCAGCGCAATCCAAAGGCCGAGCACCAGCTCCACGGCGACCGAAACGACCGTAAAAAACAGCGTGTTGTACAGCGCCTGCCACATTCTGGCGTCGGTGAGAAACTGCTTGTAGAAGGCAAAGCCGACGTAGTTCGGCTCGATGACGGACGCCGAGATCCCCTGGATCACGCCCGTAGCGCCTTCAGGCTTGCTCAGTTGCTTTTGCCTGCCCAGTTCGCCGAGCTCCTTCCCGATCCGGTCCAGGGTTGTCCGCACCGAATCGATTTGCCCGTCGGACAGCTCTACGTATTTCATTTCGTTCGGGACAGGCTTGAACTCAAGCAGCAGCTGGTCGATCGCCTGATAGCGCGCCGCGATTTCACCGGACTGCATCAGCATCGCGTTCATCTGCTCCGCCTGCTGCCGCAGCGCGAGCAGTTGATCCTTGCCTGGTCCGTTTGCCGCGTCGGCCTCTTTTTTCAAGTAACGGAGCAGGTTGGGGAGGGTGCTTACATACCGCTCCATATCCAGTCCGTACGTATTGTGGACTTCGGTCTTGGTCGGGTCATTGAGCCTGATGTCGTGCAGGCTGATCCAGAAGGAACGCACGACGGGCCAGATGGCGATGACGAGAATGACGACGATGGCAGGCAAAATCAACAAGTAGCCCATCTGCTTTTCCGACAGCGAGGTTCGCTTCATCCATTCACCCTCTTCCTTGCATGTAGGGGCAGCGAATCGGATCCTGACCAGACAGCCGATGGCCGTCCCGGATCGCACCCGAAGAAGCCTCCCTCCCGCTTCTCCAGGTGCTCTCCATGATCAGAGGCGCTCCTACTTTTTCATCAGCCCGTTCATTTGGGTCTCCATGTTTTTCACGGCTTGCTCCGCCGTTTGCTGGCCCGCAAGCGCTTTGGACACTTCGATCTGGATGACTTCGGAGATTTTCGGATAGATCGGCGTGGTCGGGCGGGATACGGCTGCGCTCACGCCTTCGACGAACTGTTTGTTGGCAAACAGCGGGCTCGCTTTTTGCACGTCGGCGTCATCGTAGGAAGGCAGGTAGGTCGGAGCGAGTCCGCCATGTATCGCGGACAGCTTTTGTCCTTCGGGTCCGGTCATGAACTTGAGGAATTCCCAGGCTTCTTTCGGATGCTTGGTGAACTTGTTGATCCCGCCCATCCATCCGCCCAGCGCGGCAGCGGAACCGGCGTCTCCGGCAGGCAGCGGAGCGATCGCGACTTTGTCTACAATCTTGGACTGCGCCTTGTCTTGGGCCATGGCGTACTGGTACGGCCAGTTGCGGACGAAGGGGGACTGGCCCTCCAGGAACGCCGTGTGCGACTCGGTTTCCGTGAAGGTCGTGATGTTTTTGGGGACGAAATCGGACTGGACGATCTCCATCATTTTTTTCAGCCCTTTGATCGTGCCCGGGTTGTTGACGGCGACGTTGCCCTGCTCGTCGAGGATCTTGCCGCCGTACGCCGCGCTGAACTCCACGAAATTGCAGACCAGTCCTTCGTATTGCTTGGCCTGCATCAGGTAGCCGAACTTCGCGCCGCCTTTTCCTCCGAGCTCTTTTGCCTGCTTGATCAAGTCGTCCCACGTCTTCGGCGCTTCCTTCACCAGGTCTGTGCGGTAGAACAGCAAGCCGGCATCGATGAATTTCGGCATGGTCCACTGCTGTCCGCCGAAGTTGCCTGCGTCGAGCGCCCCTTTGATGTACTTGCTCGTATCGATGCCATCCTGTTCAATCAGGCGGTCGAGAGGGAGGAGGTAGCCGGCCTGGGCGAATTCGGCCGGCCAGATGACATCCAGATCGAACACGTCGATCTCGGACGACTGGGCGCTGAACATGGTGACGTATTGATCGTGGCTCTGGCCGGTGTCCGAAGGCATCTCGCGGATTTCCACGTCAATGTCCGGATGGGCGGCTTTGAACGCTTCGACCAGCTTTTTCGTGGAATCGGTCGAGTCTTTTCCGCGGGCGTACACCAGTTTGACTTTTTCGGCTGCGGGCGGGGACGTCTGTGGTTGGGGAGCGGGTGCATTGGCTGGAGCCGCCGGTTGTGCGGGAGCGGGCGAGGACTGCTGCGGGGCGCTGGAACACGCCGCCAGAGAGAGTGCCATGGACAAGGTCAGGCCAATCGATGTAAGCCCTTTCAACACTTTCATTTTCGAATCCCCCTTAATCGGTGAACTTCAGGGGACATCTCCTAAGGGAGAGGCCCCGTCACAATTTGATCGCTTCCCCTGCCCTTGCCGAGGCGTAGATCGCTTCAATCAGGCGGTTGATGTACAGAGCCTGATCCGGCGTGCACAGCGGAGCGGCCTTGCCTTCCAGAGAATCGATGAAGTTGTGGAACAGCCGTACCCTTTCTTTGGTTCGAACCGGCTGGATGTTCGTGGTGGCGGGTGTCCCGTTCCAATCCTGGTAAAGCGTGAAGCGCTCTTGCTGCAAGTCGAGCGATGCTCCCCCTTCTTGCCCGTACAAATGGAGGAAAACGTTTTCCTCTTCGATATGGGATGCCCAGCTTGCATCCAGGGTGAGCGTCATGCCGTTTTCAAAGGCAATCATCGCGACCGCCATGTCTTCCACGTCGAAGCGGCCGTTTTCATCCCGTCTGCCCCATTCGGACAGCCCTTTTTTGCGAGGACCGAACTGGGCATACGTCTGTCCGAGAACCGAAGTGGGCCTGGGATGTCCGAGCAGCCAGAGGGTCAGATCGAGCATGTGTACGCCGATGTCGATCAGCGGTCCCCCGCCTGCCAGCTCTTTTTGTGTAAACCAGCTCCCCCAACCGGGTATGCCGTTTCGTCTGACCCAGCCTGTTTTGGCGTGGTAGATTTGTCCGAGCCTGCCCTCGTCGACAAGTCCTTTGACGTACATGGCATCGCTGCGAAACCGGTTGTTTTGGGCCACCATGAGAACCTTGCCCGATCGGTCCGCGGCTTCGATCATTCCCTCCGCCTGCCGGACGTTCATCGCCATCGGCTTTTCGCACAGGACGTGTTTGCCGCTGGCCAGCGCCAGCTTGGCCGCCTCGGCGTGCAGGTAGTTGGGCACGCAGACGATGACGGCATCGATATCCGGCTGCCCGAGCAGCTCCCGGAAATCCCCATAGACTTGTGGAATCGTATGCCTGGCCGCGCGTTTTGATGCCACTTCCGCCGAGATGTCGGCGATGGCGACGACTTCTGCCCGCGGCTCTTCCCGGATGGCCTCCAGATGCGCTTCGGAAATGCCCCCGGCCCCGATGATTCCGATGTTCCACGTATGCTTGGCAGCCATGCTCTCCCTCCTATACCCACCAGAGATTGTTCACAGGGTCTTTGATCAGGACTTGTCTCAAATTGTGGACGGCCCGCTGGAAGCCTTCCTCGATCGACATGATGGCATCCTCGTGCTCAATGCTGACGACGTAATCGTAGCCGTTCATGCGCAGAGCGCTCATCATGTTCGCCCACGTCTGCTGATCATGGCCGTAGCCGACCGTCCGGAAGTACCATGCCCTCTCGTTTAAATCCGCGTACGAATTCATGTCGGTCAGTCCGTACAGATTGACCTTGTCCGGATCGATGTACGTGTCCTTTGCATGGAAGTGGTAAATGGCCTTTTCTTTTCCCAGGATTTTGATGGCGGCTACCGGATCGATGCCTTGCCACCACATGTGGCTCGGGTCGAAGTTGGCGCCGATACCTTCTCCCACCTCTTCACGCAGCTTGAGCAGCGTCCCCGGCGTATGGACGAGGAAGCCGCCGTGCAGCTCCAGGGCGACTTTTACCCGATGGGAAACGGCGTAGGCTGCCCACTCCTTCCAGTACGGCACCAGCTTGTTTTCCCACTGCCACTTGAGGACGTCCCGGTATTCGTTTGGCCAGGGAGCCACCGGCCAGTTCGGGTACTGGGCGCCTTCATGGTCGCCTGCCGTGCCGGAAAAGCAGTTGACGACCGGGACCTCCAGCCTCTCCGCCAATTGCACCGTCTTGACGAAGGTCTCGTGGGACCTTCGGGCAAAGTCCTTGTCCGGAGTCAGCGGATTTCCGTGGCAGCTGAGCGCGCTGATAATCAGGCCGCGATCCTCCACCGCCTTTTTGTAGGCGCGCAGCTTTTCCGGATTTTCCAGCAGTTCATCCGGATTGCAGTGGGCATTGCCGGGATAGCCGCCTGTTCCGATTTCCACTGCGTCAAGTCCTGCCGCCTGCACATGGTCCAGCATTTCTTCGAACGTCTTTTCTCCGAACAACACGGTAAATACGCCAAGCTTCACATTTCCCACTCCTTTTTCCAGCCTGCAGGAGGCCGCTATGTGACACATCTTGCTGCCGTCTTACACCAGCGCTTTTACGCTTTGCCGAATGACGAGATCGTGGGGAACCGTGCTCATCCGCTCCACCGTCTCGCCCCGCAATTGCTTGAGGAGCTGCTCTCCCGCCGCCCGGCCGTACATGTACGGATCGTTGTGCACCGTGGTGAGCATCGGCCTGGTCAGGGAGGCGATTTCCAGATTGTCGAAGCCCATGACGGATACGTCGTCCGGCACACGTATGCCTTCGTCGTGCAAGAAGTTCAGGACCCCGACTGCCATGAGATCCGTCGCGACGAAAATAGCGGTCGGCCGCTCCTGCTCCTCGAAGATCCGCTTGGCCGCCTCGTAGGCGCTTTTGGCCGTGAAATCCCCTTCGGCCACGAAGCCTTCGGGGATCGGCAAACCGTGCGCCCTCATGGCCTTGCGGTAACCGCCCATCCGGTCGAGTCCGCAGGGCGGATCCCACAGCGGGCCCGAGATGCAGGCGATACGTCGATGGCCGAGCCCGATCAGGTAGGCAGTGGCATCGTACGCGGCCTGCACGTTGTTGACGTTGACCGTCGGGATCTGGTAGCCGTGCAGATCGTGCCCGGTCACGACCACAGGCACTTCGATTTCATGAAGAGTCTGGCTATGTCCTTCGAGAAAGTGGATGCTGGAGAGAATGATGCCGTCGAGCTGCTTTTCCTTGAACAGCCGCAAATACTTTCGTTCCTTCTCGACCGCTTCGTCCGATATCGCAAGAAACATGCTGTAGTCGAATTCGCTGATGACGCTGTCGATGCCGTAGAGGAGATTGGAGTAGAAGTTGTTGGAGATGTCGGGGATCATGACGCCGATGATGCGTGTTTCTTTGCTGACCAAACTCCTGGCGATGGCGTTTGGCTGGAACCCTGTTTCTTCCACCGCTCGCAAGACCTTTTCCCGCAACTCGGGACGGACGGGCTTGGAATTGTTCAAGACCCGGGAGACGGTGGCGATCGATACGTTGGCGAGGTGCGCGATGTCTTTGATCGTGACCGATATGGTAGTTCACTCTCTTTCCCTTGATTAGGAAAACGCTTTCCTACACTCAAAATACAACCGCCTATTATTTTTGTCAATATTCTGTTTATTTTCATTTTTCGACATGACAAAAGAGCTGCATTCGCCATTCCTCTTCAGAAAGAAATCGCGAATACAGCTCTTTTATCGATAGTGGTGCCGGCAATAGGACTTGAACCCACAACCCCCTGATTACAAGTCAGGTGCTCTACCAATTGAGCTATACCGGCAAGTGTCGTTTTCCCTGTGATTCGCGGCCGCTTTTCGACGGCGCCCCTCACGAATTTCAATATAACATGAAATTTTTTCTTCTTCAATAGAAAAGTTCATTTTTAATTAAAAAAGGGAAGTGCAGCTTTCCTTCCACTTCCCCCTTTGGGTTATCCAGCTCGGAAGCCTTCTCCCAGTACTTCCTGCGCCGGACAAAGAATAATGAACGCGTCCGGGTCGATCGAGCGTACCAGGATTTTCAGTTTGCTCACTTCGCTCTGGCTGACGACCGCCATCAGCACCTTGCGCTCGTCACCCGTGTATCCTCCTGCGGCGTCGAGCAGCGTTAGCCCCCGGTCCAAATCGTACAGGATCGCTTCCCGCAGCGTCTCGATTTCATTGGAGATGATATACGCCACCTTGGACGTATTGACCCCCATCTGGACGATGTCGATGGTCTTGCTGGTGACGAACAGGGCGATCAGAGCGTAGAGCGCCTTTTCCGGGTCGAAGACGATCCCCGCCAGCAGGATCACCAGTCCGTCGAAGACCGCTACGCACAGTCCCAGGCTGAGCCCCGTGTACTTGTGCAAAATTTGCGAGGCGATCGAAAACCCGCCGGTAGAGCCTCTCCCGCGAAACACGATGCCGATCCCAAGCCCAACCCCGATGCCTCCGTAGATACTGGCCAAAAGCGGGTTGGTCGTAAGCGGCTGCAAGTGACTCGTCAGCATGACGCAAAGAGGAAGGACGATGGAGCCCAACGCCGCTTTCACGCTGTAATGCCGCTCCATTATTTTAAACCCGAGCAAAAACAGGGGAATGTTGCACGCCCATTGGACTATGGCAGGCGAAACCCCGAACAGATTGTGCAAGATGGTCGACAGGCCGGAGACCCCTCCGGAGGCGATCTGGTTCGGGTTGAGAAAGAGATTGAAGCTGGTAGCCAGCACGAGCGATCCGATCAAAAGCATGGCGTACTCCAGCGCCTTGCGCTGCGGGCTGTTCAACTGGATGGCTGCACGTCTTTTTCGCGCCACAGTATTCCACTCCTGACTATTTCACTTTAACTAAAATCGCACATACACTACCATGTTTTGGGCAAAAAAGAAACCCTTTTTTTCCAAAGGTCCCCTTCCCTTCCTAACCTGTCCTGCCGCCGGTAGATGCCGTCCCTTTCTTGGTTTTCCCAAAGCGGACCGCCTCGAATCCGGACTGTTTGCGGAGCACCCGGGGAAAGTCCGGTAATGAAGCTGCAGACCAGTCAGCCGGTCCGGCAAGTACGGGACAGAAAGCCGAAAGAAAAGATTGACGGCAGGATGGCAAGAAGCGATAATAATAATTACATAAGAATAATTTTAATAAATAGATTGAGCTTGTACGATTCTCAAACGGCCGCCACTGCGCGGACAGTTCTCGTAAAAGAAGGTGACCTGTGTTGGAACGCCATCATTCAAGTTTCACTCAGCAGGTAAAGCATTTGGGCAAGCGTTTGACCATTCAACGAAGAGCAGTCCTGCTCTACATGCTGCATTCATTTACCGCCACCACTGCCAAAGACGTCTATCACGCCCTCAAGACAGACATGCCGAATATCACCTTGTCTACGGTATACACCTCCTTGCGATTTCTGGTGAAAATGGGCGTTCTCGAGGAACATGTCCACCATGATGCTCCCAACCAGTTTGTGTGCGTCGTCCCGGCCAGCTCTCTGGATTTGCAGGAAGTGATGTAAATAAGGTAGCCCTGATGTCAAGGGCTACCTTTTTGTGTGGCGTACTCGTATACTTCTTTCCCCAATCGGCCGAGGACATGCAGCGCGGCCTCCGCCTTGACGTTCCTGGACAGGGCGACGATGGAAAAGCGCCGTCCTTTGGCGTACAGGACCCCGACATCGTGCTGCCGCCCCGTGTCCCAGCCTGACTTGCAGGCGATCTCCCAGTCTGTCTCCCCTGGCGTGCTGCCGTCGACTGGCCCCCCAGGCAGCATGGACGGCAGACCGTTTCGCCACTGCTGTTTTTTCATGATCGCGATCATTTCCTCGCAGGCCTGATGCGACAAAACCCTTCCTGTCGCAATGGCCCCAAGCATCCGTGACACATCTTTGGGCGTGATCGTGTTGTTTTCCGCGACGTCTGCCGGGTAGATCATCAGCTTGCGGGAGTATTTGCTGCTTTTCATTCCCAGCTCGCGCATGGTTGCGTCGATCTGCTCTTTTCCGATCAGATCGATGAGGACGTTCGTAGCCGTATTGTCGCTCTGGATGATCATCAGCGTCACCCATTCCCGGATCGTCAGCCTGAGCCCCGGCGACAGCGCGAACACCATTCCCGAACCGCCGACGCGGTCTTCCCTTCGCAAAGCGATCCGGTCGTCCATGGAGAAGCGCCCTTGCTGTGCGGCAGCGTACACTGCCGCCATGATCGGCACCTTGATGACGCTCTCGGCGATAAAGACTTCTTCCTCCCCATGTTCAAAGCGGACGCCGCGATCCAGGTCCTCCACCACGACTCCCCACGTTCCTTCGGCTTTTCCGAGGATGTCGCTCAGCCTTTGTCGCAAACGCTCCATCACCTCGTCCTCCTCGCCCGGTCAGATGCGTTCGAGGTCTGTGACCGTCCGTTCATTGGTCACATTTCCCGTATTCAAGGTACTCTTGGGTTCGATCAGCATGACCTGGCACAACTCCGGCGCTACGGGACGATGCTCGACACCTTTGGGAACGACGATGAACTCGCCTTCCTCCACCCATACCTCCCGATCGCGGAACTGCATCAGCAGTCTGCCTTTGACGACCAGAAACAGCTCGTCCTCTTCGTCGTGGTGATGCCAGACGAATTCTCCGTGCAGCTTTGCCAGCTTGATGTACGAATCGTTGAGCTCACCTGCGATTTTCGGGCTCCAGCATTCCTCGAACTGCGAAAACTTCTCTGCGAGATTGACTGTTTCCATCCGTTCCCCCACCCTTCTTTATTTCGTACCGCATCGTTTTATCATACAATTTCGAAAACGATATGGACAGACTCATTTTGCCTGGAGGTGTGCCTGGACGGGTATGCTGCATAAATCGTTTTGCTCCGAGGGAAATGATGGCGAGTCCACTGCACAAGGAGGGAATGCTATGGCTCTGGTTCCTTGCGAGCCATTACGCTTGCTGGAAAACACGCGAAAAGATTTGGATCATTTTTCTACATTCATCCATTGTCATCATAAAAACCATGACAGTGATCTATGATGTAGACAGCAATAGATTGTGGATGAGACTCTGCATTTCTTGTACGTTTGTGCATCCATTCATAAAAAGGAGTGAGGAGATTGCTGCCAAAACTTGTTTCAACGTGGAGATACCCAGTGAAGTCTATGATGGGAGAAGAGATGAATGCAGCAACCATTACAGAAAAAGGCGTTCTCGGTGACCGCGCATACGCACTCATGGATACTTCGACGGGAAAGCTGGCTAACGCAAAGCATCCGCAAAAATGGCCAACCATCTACGAATATCGCGCTTCATTTACGGAACCTCCCGCTCTCGGTCATCCGACCCCGCCCGTTCGATTTACTTTTCCTGACGGCTCTACACGGATCAGTACGGACTCTGATGTAAATGACAGGCTCTCCGCGAGCTTAAAGCGCACTGTTAGGCTGATGACTCCTTCCAAACAAGCGGTACAATTTGAAGGCTACATCCCTGACATGGAGGAGCTCGCCAACAAAAACTCCGTCTTCACCGGAACATCTCCGGAAGGAACATTTTTTGATATATCCATGCTCCATATCCTTACTACTTCCACCATCAATCATTTGCGATCCATCATTCCCGGGAGTCGAGTCGAGGTCCGTCGTTTTCGGCCAAACATCGTGATTGATGCTCACGATGAAGAGGGTTTTGTTGAAAACAAGTGGGTGGGGAGAACTCTGCGCATCGGAAATCAGGTCCGCCTGCAAATTGTTCAGCCTACCCTCCGCTGCGTCATGACTACCCTGCCTCAAGGAGACTTACCCAGGGATCCCGATATCCTGCGCTCTGCAGTTACGTACAACAATGGGGGAATAGGCGTTTATGCTAGGGTACTTGAAGGAGGGCATATCCAACGGGGAGATACGGTAGAGCTTGAATAGAGAATAGGGAGACCAGCCATTCGAGTTGACTCTCTCCTCCCGGGGTAACATTGATCATTTTCGTGAAAGCTGGATCCCGTCCTTTTTTTGCTGACGGATGAGGCAGGAATCCTGCTCCTTCCGTCGTAAACGTAGAGTCGATCTGTTTTTGGAGCCGCTGTCTGGGTAGCTCTACTTTGATGAAGCAGAAAACGGGGGGGGATCCCGCATTGCGAAGTGAACGAGAAATGATGCAGCTGTTTATGGATTTTGCCAGCAATGACGAGCGAATCCGCTTGGTGACGCTCGAAGGGTCTCGCACCAACAAGAACATTCCCCGCGATGCGTACCAGGATTATGACATCTCCTACTTTGTCACGGAGATGGATCGTTTCAAGCAAGACGATCGCTGGCTGGATGTTTTCGGCAAGCGCCTCATGATGCAAAAACCCGAGGACATGGAGCTTCTTCCACCCGAGCTGGGCAACTGGTTCTCCTATCTCCTGCTGTTTGAGGACGGCAACAAGCTGGATCTGACATTGATTCCAGTCGAAGAGGTACAGGACTATTTCGCCAATAGTGACGGGTTGGTCCAGGTCTTGCTCGACAAGGATGCCCGCGTCCCGCAAGAGGTGATTGCAAATGACAGCCGCTACTGGGTGAAAAAGCCGACTGCCCGGGAATTCGACGATTGCTGCAACGAATTTTGGATGGTTTCCACGTACGTCGTAAAAGGGCTGGCGAGAAAGGAAATCCTTTTTGCGATCGACCACTTGCATGAAGTCGCACGGCCGAACCTGCTGCGCATGATGGCGTGGCAAATCGGGGCCGAGCAAGGATACACCTTCAGTGTGGGGAAAAACTACAAGTTCATCGACCGCTACCTGCCAACGGAAGATTGGGAGGCACTGCTTTCCACGTATGCACAAAATGGGTACGGGGAAATGTGGCAGTCTTTGTTTGCTTGTCAGGAGTTGTTTCGAACGTATTCGAAAGCGGTGGCAGACAGTCTCGGATACGCGTATCCCGATTACGACGAGGCCATCACCAAGTATACGTCGACGATTTACCAATCGCTGACCGAGTGAAAGCGGGGGCAGGAGAGCGGCCCAATGCGAACGAGGCGCTTGCCGGGCAGGACAAGCGCCGTACTTCTTTTCTCTCTTTTTTAGCGGCCTCATCTCCCGCGATCCCATTCGGCCATAGAAGCCGCACCGCTTCCTTTCCAGATGTCTGCGCCCAGGGCGAGTGCCCCTGCGCCGAGCATGCCCGCATCTGGGCCCAGAGAAGCCCGAACAATTCTCGTCTTCTCGTGGCCCGCTTTCATGACATGCTGCCAGGCGCTTTTCCTCACAGGATCCAACAGCAGCTCTCCCGCCTCGGATACGCCACCGCCAATCACGACGAGCTCGGGGTTGAAGAGATTGATGACCAGCGAGATCGCCCAACCGGTGACTTCGCACACTTCTCTCCATGCCTCGGCTGCCACCGGGTCGCCTTTGAGGACGGCCGCAGCTACGTCGTAGGCCGTCAGCTTCTCCAGCTCGCCGCCCGTCATCTGCACAAGAGGCAGCATTTGAGCTTCTTCGGGAATCTCTGCAAATGCCCTCTGCAAACGCACCTTCGCCAAGCGAACGATCCCCTCAGCGGACGCCACCGTCTCCACGCAGCCGACTTTTCCGCAATTGCAAACGGCTTCATTTCCCGGTACGGATATGTGTCCCAGCTCTCCCGAAATCCCGAACGCTCCGCGCATGAGCTGACCGTCGATCACATTGCCGAGTCCGATCCCCGTCCCGATGGGAACAAACGCCATATGGCGGACGCCTTTTCCGGCGCCAAACACGGCTTCCCCGAGCGTCGCCGTCCGCAGGTCATTCTCGAAGGCAAGGGGCAGCCCCACCGCCCTTTCCAGCGGAGAGCGCACATCTACCCCGTGCAGGCTCAAATTGGGCGAGTGGATGGAGTAACCTCTCGGACCATCGAACGGTCCGGGAAATCCGACGCCAACAGCCTCCACCGGGACAGCCGCACGCTGCTGCAGCTCCTCGATCAGCGCGGCCATCCTCTCGATCAACAGCGGCAGATTGTTTTGCAGCCGGGTCTCCCTGCTGCCCCGAGCGAGAATGCGCCCCGTCTCGTCCAGCACCGCTCCTTTCATCGTCGTCCCGCCTACATCCAGGCCGATTACATGCCGCATGCTCCAGCCTCCTCTTGTTCCAGCTTCATCCACAGCTATCTATCCATGGGTGCGAGAAAGCCGCTCTTCACCTCTCCTGGTGCAGAAGCCGCTCCACGACAACCGGGTCGATCATTCCCGCCCCTATCGAGAGGGCGTTTGCTCCGGCGCTCGCCATCCCGAGCCGGACGGCAGCCTTCCAATCCAGACCTTTGAGCCTGCCGGCAAGCACCCCCGCCAGGAGCGCATCGCCGCACCCGACCGGGTTGGCCACTTCCTCCAGCACAAAGGCCGGAACACGCCATCGCTCCGCTCCCGTAGAGAACCACGCGCCCTCTTCGCCGAGCGACAGCAAGACATGCCCTGCTCCTAACCCGTGAATCTCCCGCAGCGCCTGGTCCACGGCAGCTTCGCTCTCCAGCGGATAGCCGAGCAGCGCTTCCGCCTCATCGCGATTGGGCTTTACGAGATAGGGGCGGCCGCTTAGGCCACAGGCAAGCGCCTTTCCGCTCGCATCCAGGACAGGTAGGGCCCCCGCCTTTCGGACCTGATCGATCAAGGTCGCATACGCATCGTCCGGGACTCCGGCAGGCAAGCTGCCGGAAAAGGCGACAAAAGCAGCTTGGCTGGCGAGCAGCCGCACTTTGTCAAACAATTGCTCGAAGGCTGCTGCAGAGACAGTAGGGCCCTGCTCCAGCACCTCCGTCACCGCTTTCGTCTCGTCATCCAGCAGGGTGAGGCAGCAGCGCGATTCCCCTTCGGCTTCCACGAAGGCCGGGGCGATTCCGGCCTGCGCGCACCCTTCTGCGATGAACCGCCCATTGTGCCCCGCCACAATCCCGGTCGCAATCACGTCGGCCCCCAGCGACTTGGCTACCCGCGCCACGTTGATTCCCTTTCCCCCCGGCAGGCTGAGCTGCTCCTTCGTGCGATGCAGCTGGCCAGGGAGAAAGCGCGACAGCCGGTACGTCTTGTCGATCGCCGCATTCAAGGTCACTGTCACCAGCATCCTAGCGCACCTGCACCTGGACAAGCGGCTGTCCCAGCTTGCTCTTGAACAGATTGATGACCTCTACAGGCGTGGGATCGACTCCCCGGATCAATGCCGTATACAAAGAAACGTAGTCGGCGAGGTAGACGATGGAAAAGAGCCGGGCCAACCGGGACGTTCCCTGGGAGTGGACGATCCGCACGGCGCCGGCCCGCTCGCGCAGGATGTCCGCGCTGATCTCCACCCGCTTGCACATCTTATCGCTGTCCTCTGCGTCGCGAATGAGCGTGAAATGGTAGCCTCTGAGCATGGCGCTCGGTGCGTCCCAGCCCACTGCCTCATCGTGGTGCAGACTGGGAATGGCGTTCCAGAACGCCATCACCTTGCCGTTTTCCCCCAACTGGTTTTTCCACCGCCATGCGGGTGCATCGAAAAAGGGCAAGGTGCCGTAGATGACCGGTGTCAGTCCGTCCATTTCCCGTGCGATTTGCTTGGCGGGATTGGCCGCAAGCGGTGTCTGCAATCCGTACTGCTGGTGAAGGGCCGCAAACAACGCGATCGTCTCCGCGACCTCCTCCGCTTTGTCTCCCGCCAAGCCCAGCTTGCCGAGAAGAGCGAGCATCGGCAGGAAAATATATCCTAGCGCAATGCGCGGCATCATCCCGCCTGGAACGAGCAGATGGGGGTGGCCGTTTTGCCTGGCCATCTCCAGGACTTTTCCCCCCGCTGTGATGACGGCGATCTTGGCCCGTGCTGCGATCGCCTGCTCGTAGCTGCTGACCACCTCTTCCGTATTGCCCGAATGGCTGACCACGATGACGAGTGTCCGGTCCCCGACAAAGGCAGGGATCGAGTAGCCTTGGTTGAGCACGAGAGGTACCTTGAGCTCATCAAACAAGTACGATTTGAGCAGGTTGACGCTCGCGGCCGAACCGCCACCGGTCCCGAGCACCACGATGCCCTCGATGGGAGCCTCGATGGAGGAGACATCAAAAGTGGCGGACAATTCCCATCCTTCTGAAAACTGTTTGCCGTATTCGTCCGTATCGCGCAGCGCCTTGATCGTATCCAATTCTTCCATTGCCGACACATCATCCAGATTGACTCGCATGTCCCAACGTCCTTTCATTGCCTGCACCTTGTCAGGCAGGCACCATGTGGTTGTCAAAGGCCAGCCGCCTTGCCTGCGCAGCCGCACATCGCCATTTTCGCATGGGCAATTGCCTTTACGGCTTGCTTGGCCCGTTTCATGTACGTCCGCGGATCGTTTTCATCCGGGTTTTCCCCGAACACCTGCCTGATCGCGCCGGAAAAGGCGATGCGCAGCTCGGTCGCAACATTCATTTTTGCCATGCCGAGCGAAACGGCTCGCTTTACCTGCTCTTCCGGTATGCCGGAGCCGCCGTGCAGCACGAGCGGAACCCCGACCCTCGACGCGATCTCCTCCAGCCGGGAGAAGGCGATTTTCGGTTTGCCCTTGTACATGCCGTGCGCCGTCCCGATGGCGGGGGCCAGCGTATCCACTCCCGTCAACGCGGCAAACCGTTCGCACTCCGCCGGATCGGCCAGCACGGCGTCCGCTTCGTCTACCGCCAGCTCCTCCTCGACACCCCCTACCTTCCCCAGCTCGGCCTCCACATTGACACCTGCACGGTGGGCGAGCTCGACAACCCGCTTGGTCTGCTCCACGTTTTCCTCGAAAGGGCGCATGGAAGCGTCGATCATGACCGACGTGTAGCCTGCCGCTATGCATCGCTCGATCAGCGCGTAGTCGTGGCAGTGATCCAGATGCAGGGCGATGGGGACACGAACCGATCCGGCCGCGACCCGCGCGATTGCTGCGATGTATTCCGGCCCGAGGTGTCCTACCGTGCCGACTGTTGTCTGGAGGATGAGGGGAGCCTGCGCTTCCTCCGCCGCTTCCACCACCGCCTGCAGCATTTCCAGCGTATGCACGTTGAACGCGCCTACGCAGTACCCTTCCTTTCGCGCCTTTCTCAGCATTTCCGTCGATGATACCAATGACATGTCCGGATCACTCCTTGTCCTCCTGGCCCTCCGCCAGTTCGATCTTCACGCCCAGCTCGCGAAACGTGGCAAGCGTCTGCTCATCCAGCCGGTCCGTAACGATCCGGTCCACATCCGACAAATCGGCGAAGCTGCTGAAATGCGTCTCGCCAAATTTGGTATGATCGGCGAGCACGTACACCTTGCGCGAGCGTTCCATCATGATGCGGTTTGCTTTGCCCTCGGCCAGGGAAAGCGTGGATAAGCCGTCATGCTCATGTATCCCGTCCGCGCCAATGAAGCACTTGGACACGGACAGCTTTTTCAGATTGTCCTCCGCTACCGGACCTACGAGCGCGAAAGACTTTGCCCGCATCTCCCCTCCGATCAGAATGACGTGGTGCGCTCCGTGGCTGTTCAGCTCCATCGCGATATTGACCGCATTGGTCACGATGGTGAGGTCGGGGATCTGGCCGAGCAGCTTGGCGAGCTCCATCGTCGTCGTCCCTGCCCCGAGGATCAGAGTATCGCCCGGCTGGATATGGGCGAGAGCCTGTCTCGCGATGCGCGCTTTCTCTTCTACGCGCTCCCCCTGCTTTTCTGTGAAGCTGCGCTCCAACGGCAGGAAGTGGGCAACCGACGCTCCTCCGTGCACGCGTGACAACAGCCCTTCCTGCTCCAGCTTGATCAAGTCCTTGCGAACCGTCACCTCGGATACGTCAAGCAGCCTGCTCAGCTCGGCGACTGTTACGGTTTTTTTCTTCTGCACATGCTCCAGGATCCTGCCGTGTCTCTCTGTGGCCAACATGAATGAAATCCTCCCTGGGATGAGTGTCTGTCGGTCTGCTGTAGTTACTTTCACGTTTCGATTACATTCGATTTCTTTCGTTTTCTTTCAGTTTCATCCTACCATTTGAAATGAACATCCGTCAAACAAAATCAAATTTTCCAAAAACAACAGATTGTCGGAATCTCCGGAAGCCAGGGAACACCTAGGCCGCTGTCCATATCCTGACCGCAGCGTATCGGTGTACCCGTCAAAAAAACAACGAGTGTATCTGCTCGTTGTTTTTTCTGGATCGTCGATGTCGATGTAATCAATCGCCGTCATTTTCTTCCGCTATTTTTCTCGACTGAATATACTGATCCCCAATCGCGGCAAACGGCTCCAGCAAAGCTCCCAGGCTGCGCCCCAAATCCGTCAGGGAATATTCCACCTTCGGGGGCACCGATGGGTGGGCAATCCTTCGAACGATCCCATCCCCCTCCAGCTCGCGAAGCTGCATCGTCAGCACGTGTCTGGATACTTCGGGAATGCTGCGTTGGAGCTCCCCGAACCGCTTCGTTCCTCCGTGCAATACGTACATGATTCTTGGCTTCCATTTCCCACTTACCATATGCAATCCTACTTCTACTGGACAACCGTATGTTTGATCCTGGTAAGGCATTGCCATTCCCTCCATGGTCAGCTTTTCCTGACATAGTCAGCTAATTGTGCGTACTTCCCTTGGTTCAAATCGACCGCTACGATAAGAATATCCTTATCATACAAAGGGAGGAGATACCATGAGTCAACTGAAAAGTCCCGTGATGCACCCCCAGGACATGAATGCCGCATTCGCGGATGCTTACAATTCTAGAGACTTGAAACGAGTGTTGGCATTATACGAACCCGAAAGCATCCTCGTCAACCCGCGTGGAGACTTTGAACAAGGTACAACTGCCTTCCGAGCCACGCTGCATGATTTTTTAAAACAAGAGGGAACCTTGGTCTCGAAAAATATGTATTGCATCCCATTCGAAGATCTCGCTCTCCTGCGGGCCCACTATATTTTGGAGACAGTGGATGCGAACGGAAACCCCGCAACAGTGGAAGGACATACCTCGGAGGTGGTTCGAAGGCAGGCGGATGGCAGTTGGAAATATATCATCGATCATCCGTTTGGCGCCGATCCGGTATAACCACGGACTCCCCAGCCATACAGTCCTTACCGCAGCCATGTATCATCGTATAAGATAAAACTGCGAAAGGTAAATCTATGGCTGAGGAGGGATACCTATGAGCGAAAAAAAGAAAGAAAAGATCTTCTACGAACGAGGGACGGATGAACTTCGGGAGAAAAGCCTGCGTGCTCAAAAGCTGGTGATGGACTTCAATCTGTCGGATCCCGCGGATACAGAAAAGAAAGACCGATTGGTGAAAGAGCTGTTTGGCAGCGTCGGTGAAGGGGTGTGCATCGAGCACAATTTCCATTGCGATTTGGGCTACAACATTCATGTTGGCCGCAACTTCTATGCTGGCTATAACTGCACCATATTGGATATGGCAGAAGTACGCATCGGCGACGACTGCATGATCGCACCGAATGTAGGGATCTACACGGCCGGTCATTCGATTGAGCCTATGAACCGAAACAAAACGGGCTACGCCATACCCGTTACGATCGGAAAGAATGTGTGGATTGGAGGCCATTCCGTCATTTTGCCGGGCGTTTCGATCGGGGACAATTCGATTGTAGCTGCCGGTTCGGTAGTGACGAAAGATGTGCCAGCCCATACGATTGTCGCGGGCAATCCGGCTAAGGTGGTAAAGTACATCACTGAGCAATAAAATGGATGCTCGGAAGCATGGATGGAACTAACGGGAATCGCTCACTCCATACACCAAGCCGGTCTACTTTTCTGACCGGCCCGTTTGGATGACACCCCGCAAGATCTACAGTTGGAACCTTTGTTTCAACTCCCGTACTTTTTCCACATCTACGTACTGAAGGGCTTGTCCCCCTGTGCGGACTCCCGTGCCGACATGCACTTCTTTCACGCCTGTCTTTGCGATCAGCCCGCCGACGTTGTCCAGCGTAAGGCCGCTGCCTGCCAGAATGGACAGCTGCGTGTGCTTCGTCCGCTCTACCAGGCTGGCGATGCGCTCGGCCCCGTCGAGCGCGTTTTTTTGTCCCCCCGAGGTCAGCAGGTGGCGCACCTGCGGGTAGCCCAGAAGAACTTGAAGCGCTGCGAAATGATCGGCAGCTTCGTCGAATGCCCGATGGAAGGTGACATCCAGCCCGTCCGCTTCGGATAGCAGCATTTCCAGTCCCCTCTGGTCGATCGTCCCCTCTTCCGTGAGCATGCCGATGACGATCCCGGCAGCCCCGATCTCGCGAATCACCCGCACATCCTCTCGCATTACGCGCAAGTCGTCCTGATTGTAGCAAAACGATTGGCTATGCGGGCGAATCATGACATTGACGGGAATCGAAACGGCTTTGACGACCGCTTCCGCCAAGCCCCAGCTCGGAGTCAGTCCCCCTTCCAAGATCCCGGTGATCAGCTCCAGCCGATCGGCTCCCCCTTGCTCTGCCCGTTTGGCATCTTCTACCGAGGTCGCGATTACCTCTACGATCATGACTATTCCTCCGTTCTATTCCATGATGAGACGGTTTGCGCCTATCTTCTTTCCAGGGCGAACACTGCTCTTCTCTCGCCCACGACCCGCTGGTTGTCGTTTTTGATTTCTGTCGGCACCAGTGCTTGCAGCCGCTGGATGGTCTCCTCATGATCGTAACCGATCTGCTGCAGAATGGATGCGATGACGAGAGGCCACACCTGCTCGGAGCCGTCGATCACCTTGAGCGAGAAGCCGAGTCTTTCCTTTTTGAGAGCGAAGCCGTACACCCCCATCGCTCCCCCTTTGGCGATGATGTTCGGGTCTTCCAGCAAAGCGGTACAGGTGAAGTGGCGGCTGGCCACGATGTCTGGGTTTTCGCTCATCCAGCCCGTCAGTTTGACGACGGCCTCCCGCGTCTCGAGATCCGCGATCAAATCCGGGCACGCCAGCTTCAGGTACGCGATGGCCAAATGTCTGAGCGGCAGCGCGAAGACGGGAAAGCCGCAGCCGTCTGTCCCGAGCCGAATATGCTCCTCGGGGTAGTCGGCCAGATCGGCGAATGCCGCCAGCGCCTCTTGCTGCAAAGGATGCTCCGGCTCGAAGTAATCGATGGTAGAGAGGCCACGCACCTTGGACAAGGTGAGATAGCCGAGATGCTTGCCCGCGCAGTTGTGAAAGAGCCGCCGCTTCGCTATCCCGCTCGCCAGGCAGGCGACGAATAGATGACCTCGCCCCTCTCGTTTACCCCGCACACGATGCCCATATGGACATTTTCCAGCACACCGCCGCGATACTCTTCCACCAATGTCTTGCAGTTCATTCTCATCATCTCCGCCGCATGATCGGTACCTCTACGCAACGCCATACTAGCAGGGAGCCCGGCGTCCGTCAATCGGCCGTGAGTCGGCGAGGGACCTTTTCGTACGGGAACCAGATACCGACAGCCCACGCCAAGCCGATTTGTTGTATAATGTCTGAGGGCGCAAGCAGCATGTGCCCAACCGAATACGAAATCCATGCAGCCGCATGGGAGAGGTTCGCGAACTCCCTCTATAAAAAACTAAGGTGACAGGCAGTACCTTTCCTTCGGTATTGTTTTGTTTTTTTCAGAGCAAAGTTCAAGAACTCTCTTTCTTCCCCTACAATTTCAAAGGAGATGGAGAGCGATGAAAAAGGAAAAAGCCGTCGTTGTTTTCAGCGGTGGACAGGACAGCACCACCTGCCTGTTCTGGGCGAAACAGCAATTCGGCGAAGTGGAAACAATCACGTTTGACTACGGGCAACGGCACAAGCTGGAGATCGAATGTGCACAGGAAATCGCCCGGGAGCTCGGCGTGGCAAACACGGTATTGGACATGAGCCTCTTGAATCAACTGGCGCCCAATGCCCTCACCCGCACAGACATTGACATCACCCATGAGGAAGGCCAGCTTCCTTCCACGTTTGTCGACGGACGCAACCTGCTGTTCCTGTCGTTTGCCGGCATATTCGCCAAACGGCGCGGGGCGCGCCATCTGGTCACAGGCGTGTGCGAAACGGACTTTAGCGGCTATCCCGACTGCCGCGATTCGTTCATCAAATCGCTGAACGTGACGCTGAATCTGGCGATGGACTATCCGTTTGTGATTCACACCCCGCTCATGTGGCTTAACAAGGCGGAAACGTGGAAGCTGGCGGACGAGCTGGGTGCCTTCGCTTATATCCGCGAGAAGACCCTCACCTGCTACAACGGCATCAAAGGGGACGGCTGCGGCGAATGCCCGGCCTGCCTGCTGCGAAAAGCCGGACTTACCGCCTACCTTTCCGAGAAAGACATGCAAGGAGAGCATGCCCGATGAGCGCTAACTTCGACTTCCGCATCGTCGACCGCATGCAGCAGCTCGGGACTCACATCCAAAAATCCGAGCTTCGCTATCACAACAAGCGCGTGCTCGTCAGCAAGGAATTCACGTTTGACGCCGCCCACCATTTGCACGCCTACGAGGGCAAATGCAAAAACCTACACGGCCATACGTACAAGGTCGTGTTCGGGATCAGCGGCCACCCCGACGAGATCGGCCTGGTCATCGACTTTGGCGACATCAAGCAGATCTGGAAAGAGCACATCGAAATCTATCTGGATCACCGCTATCTGAACGAAATGCTCCCTCCGATGAACACCACGGCCGAAAACATGGTCGTCTGGGTGTTTGAGCAGATGGAAAAGCAGCTGCAGTCGGAGGCGTACCGCAACCGATACAACGGCGCGCGCGTGGAGTTCGTCCGGCTGTTCGAGACGCCGACCAGCTACGCCGAAGCGAGACGGGAGTGGATGTACGAATGAGCCGAATCCCCGTATTGGAAATCTTCGGACCGACAATCCAGGGCGAGGGCATGGTCATCGGACAAAAGACGATGTTCGTGCGTACCGCCGGCTGCGACTACCGCTGCAGCTGGTGCGACTCCGCCTTTACCTGGGACGGCTCCGCCAAGGATGAAATCAGGCAAATGACCGCGGAGGAAATCTGGGAAGAGCTGAGCCTTCTTGGGAAAGACCGCTTCTCGCACGTGACGATCTCGGGAGGCAATCCCGCTCTGCTGGAGAGCATCGGGGAGCTCGTACAGCTGCTGAAAGAGCGTGGCATCCGCTCCGCCGTAGAGACGCAGGGCAGCAAATGGCAGGACTGGCTGGCCGGCATCGACGACATCACGCTTTCTCCCAAGCCGCCCAGCTCCGGCATGCAGACCGACTACGCAGCGCTGGACCGGATCGTCGGGAATCTGCTTGAGTCCGGACACTCCGGCGTCAGCCTGAAGGTCGTCGTCTTCGACCAGACCGATTTCGAATATGCTCGCGGCATACATCGCCGCTATCCGGGCATCCCTTTTTACCTCCAGCCGGGCAATGCCGACATCGCAGAGGCTGATACGCAGGAGCTGCGGGAAAAACTGCTGGAGACGTTCGAATGGCTGATCGATCAGGCAATGGCCGCTTCGGACATGAATGACGTGAAAGTCCTGCCGCAGCTGCACGCCCTCGTCTGGGGGAACAAGCGCGGCGTGTGAGAGAGCAGCGACAAGACGTGCCACCACGCACCTCTGACAAACTGGCAAACTTGCAAACGAAAACAGAAACGAGGAGTTTTTTCTATGGCAAACCACCACGAACGCGATCTTTCTTCCCTGACGCTCCTGGGCAACCAGGGCACGACCTACCCGGCCACATACGATCCCGGCGTGCTGGAGTCCTTTGACAACAAGCATCCGTACCGCGATTACTTCGTCAAGTTCAACTGCCCGGAATTCACCAGCCTGTGCCCGATCACGGGACAGCCGGACTTCGCGACGATCTACATCAGCTACATTCCCGACATCAAGATGGTCGAGAGCAAATCGCTCAAGCTGTACCTGTTCTCCTTCCGCAATCACGGCGACTTCCACGAAGACTGCGTGAACGTGATCATGAACGACCTGATCAAGCTGATGGACCCGAAATACATCGAGGTGTGGGGCAAATTCACCCCCCGCGGCGGCATTTCGATCGATCCGTACTGCAACTACGGCAAGCCGGGAACAAAGTACGAGCAGATGGCGGAGTACCGTCTGATGAATCACGACATGTATCCGGAGAAAGTGGATAATCGGTAGAAATTGATGCAAAGAAGGAAGGAAAAACCCTTGTTTTACAAGGGGCGGATTGTCGAGGTTTTCTGGAAAGGTCTCGTTGCCAGACATGCCTCGTAATCTTTTGTGACTCGGTGCAGAATGAAACGGACTAGCGTAAATGTCGAACGCTAGTCCGTTTCTTTTTGTTCATTTTTCGCCTTTTTGAGCTGCTTTCGCTCGATATGGGCCACTCCCCATTGATGTAAGGTTTCCAAAACCGGAGACAGGCTCTTGCCGTATTCCGTGATGGAGTATTCCACTTTCGGCGGGATTTGCGGATAAATGACTCGTTGGACGATCTCTTCCTCCTCCAATTCGCGCAGATGGAGCGTAAGCATCCTTTGCGTGATATCGGGCAGCAATCTTCTTAGCTCATTGAACCGCAAAGGTTTGCCTTGAAGCAAGTGATACAGGATAATCGGCTTCCATTTGCCGACGATCGAATCCAGCGCCACAACAAACTGACATTGGGCAGGGTTCTTTTGCATGCGTTGGCCTCCGTTACGGTACCTTTTTTAATACTATACCACATTTTTGTGCGTACTTCGCAAATAAAATATATACGATATGATCATCCTAGAAAGTTTATTTCGAATTATTGCAGAAGGGAAGTTTTGATCCATGGCAACCGTATTGTACATCACCGCACATCCCCTTGATCCTCGGGAATCTTTTAGCCTCACGGTAGGCAAAGAATTTATGGAAGCGTACCGTGAGGCAAATCCAACAGATGAAGTTGTTCATTTGGATATGTACAAGGAAGATATTCCGCCATTTGATGCTGATGTTTTACGTGGTTGGGGAAAGCTTCGGTCGGGGGCATCTTTCGATCAACTGACAGATGCTGAGAAATCAAAAGTAGCACGTCTGGAGGCGATTGTTGATCAATACGTGGAGGCTGACAAGTACGTGTATGTTTCTCCCATGTGGAATTTCTCGATCCCACCGGTTTTGAAAGCATACACGGATGCGACTTCAGTTCCGGGTAAGACTTTCAAATATACGAAAAATGGCCCTGTCGGTCTGTTGTCCGGCAAGAAAGCCTTGCACATTCAAGCTAGCGGCTCCGTCTATTCGGAGGGTCCTCTCGCTCCAGTAGAGATGGGATACAGCTATCTGAATAAGGTTTTACAGTTCTATGGGATTCAATCTATTGAGGCAATTTTTGTTGAAGGAACAGCATCAGCCAAGCAAGCTCCAGCTATTAAAGCACAAGCAATTGCACATGCTAAGGAAGTCGCCAAACGTTTTTAATAGGGGGTGGCATCGTTCCCGAACCGGAATCCACCTGAACAAATCCCCCTATCGTGTGAAGGAATGCTTCCGCGACAAAACAATTGGAACTCTTCTTTGCTTCCTCCGTATAACGGATCAGGAGGTGTTGTTTGATGAATGAAGAACAAAGAGCCGCGATGAAAAATTTATTCAAAGGCTTCACCCAAACCTCTATTTTTGACTCCGACTTAGCCTCCGAAAAGGACAAAGAGGAGATCAAAAACTTCTCGATGAAACAGCTCTTCGATCACGCAATCGGGAAGAAGCCACTATCTCAGCAAGACCTGGATCAATTAAAAAAACAGGCGAAATACAGCCGGTTTCTTTGACAGCGAAGCCAGTCTGCGATTGCGGAAAACCAGCAAAAGCCCTCTCGCGCATTCCGACGAGAGGGCTTCGTTCTTTCTTTTGCTTACGTCAACGATCGATCCGGGCGAACTCCAAACCACAATGCAATCGCGAAAAGAATGGGGACGATGCTGATTGCCAGCGCCCCTTCCCAGCCGATCGTTTCCGCGAGCCAGCCGCAGAGGAGCGGTGACAAGAATGCGCCGATATTTCCCCAAAGATTCATCCAGCCGGATACGGAGCCGGCATATTCATTCCCTAGATCAACGGCAACAGCCCAGGAGGTGACCACAGGGAAGCCAAGAGAGCCCAGAGCAAATGTCAGCCAGAGCACATTTAGCCAAGGAGTGCTCGTGTACGCGGCTAAATACATCGTAACCGCGAAGACCGCAAGTCCCCCGATCGCCAAGAATCCCCGTGCGACCATCTTGGATCTCCCCTTTTTCACGAGCCAGTCCGAAAGTGTGCCGCCCGTCATAACCGTGATAAAGATGGCCAGCCATGGCAAACTCGCGGCAAATCCCATCTTTTCAAGCGAGAATTGTCTCGCCTCCATCAAATAGGTAGGCAGCCAGACAAGGAAGAACGTAACGATATAAAGGACGACGAAGTATTGTAAGCCAAGTGCCCAAAAGCGCCCATTTTTCAAGAACTTCCCCCACGGGGCAATCTGTTTTTTCTTTTCGGTAACCGTTCTGTTCCTGACAATCAACTCCAGCTCTTCTTTGTTGACGAGCGGATGATCTTCCGGTTTGTCTCGCCCCAGCCAATACCAGACGAAGGCCACGACAACCCCGATCGCTCCAAAAATGTAAAAGACCGATTGCCATCCCCACGCTTGAAAAATGGCGACAGTAAGGACAGGAGCAATGACGGGACCAAAATAGGAGCCAGCCAGCAAGGCACTCGCCGCGCGTCCTTTTTCAGACTTTTGAAACCAGTACGTATTGAAGACGGCGTTTCCCGGATACATGGGGCCCTCTCCGACACCGAAGAGAAAGCGTACCGCAGCGAGCAGGCCGTGGGATTTTACCATGGCGGTCAAGCCCGTAAACACAGACCACCAGATCAGGGAAAGAAATACGGTGCGGCGTGCTCCGATACGTTCGGCGAGGATCCCCGCCGGAATCTGGGTTACCGCATAGCCGAGAGAAAAGAGGGAAGCCAATAGTCCAAACTGAATCTTGTCCATCGACAAGTCTTCCATCATCGGCTTGGCAATGATGGAGATATTGGAACGGTCCATATAGGCAATCAGGCCGATCAAGAAAAATAGAAACGCGAGCCACCAACGTACACGGGAAGCTGGTTTCGCCACGCTCCCTTGCTTCTCTCCATTTGTTTCTGGCATGACCTTACTCATTAAATTTTTCCCCCTTCATCTCCTTGCTAGATCTGTCCGATTTTGCGCCAAATCGCTTTCCGCTTTGTCAACCCGATTCGTAAGCGTTTGCACAACATTGAAAAAAAGCAAGCTTTGGAAGCCGATTTGCTCTTGAGCCTGTTCACCTCCTCCAGTTGTCATGAATCGACTGCCGACGAATGGTGTATTATGTGTTATGTATACATAAATACTTCAAAAAAAAGAAAAGGTGTGTCGCTGCAAGACAGCTGAAGGACCCGTCCCGCTTTACGCATCCTCCAGGCCGCGAAGAGAATCTCTCGTGTTTGCCAGATGCCCGATAATCGCCTCCGCTGCTACGGTTGGCTCCTGTGACCGCAAGGCACCGATAATTTGGCGGTGCTCAGCCAGCACTTCGACCATCCGATTTTTCCTTTTCACCGCTTGCAAGCCAATCAGTGTGCAAAGATTGTGCAAATTGAGCAGGATTTGCTCAATCAGCTCGTAATGGGCAAAACGGGTGATCGTCAGGTGGAATTCCTGATCGAGTGTAATAAAGGCGACCTCATCGCGGTTGTTCATCGCTTCTTCCTGTCCAAGGCAAATCTGTTCCAGCACCTGCAGCTCTTCGTCCGTGATGCGGTTGATCAGCTTTTGGATCACTTCACTCTCAATCGACTTGCGCAGCAAAAAAACCTGTTCCACTTCGATCGAGGTGACTTTGCGGACAGCAAGCCCCTTGCGTGGAATGGCGACGATCAGCCCTTCTTTCAAAAGATCCTGAAGCGATTCCCGCACAGGCGTACGCGATGTGTTGAGCGTGTTCGCCAATTTCACCTCTGTGAAAATCTCCTCAGGAGAAATGCGACCGCTCAAAATGGCCCCTTTGATCTCTTTGTATACGCGTTCTTTTGTGGTTTCTTCTTTGACAATGGGGCTGAGATTTAAATCATTCATATGCTTCACCCTACCACCATAAAGGTTTTTCAATTAGATTTTATTTGTGTATACATAATACAGTATTCAACACTCCGGAGTCAATGCATCTTTATACCTGCGAAAAGGCATGCCGGCTGATTGCACTCTCCTTTCCCCATTGACTATCACACCTGGGCACTTTTCCGAATAAGATGGGTTCAAAAACCACCAAGGGGATTACAGCAATGGAAAATCCTTCAACACTCTCTCCAGACTCGATGCTTTCTATCATCCGAAACGGGCTGCCCAAAACGTCCTCTCCCAAACGAATCGTCATCGTCGGAGCGGGTATGGCCGGCCTGGTTTCCGCTTCTCTGCTAAAGGACGCAGGGCATCACGTGACGATACTCGAAGCCTCCGACCGGGTTGGCGGCCGGGTCTTCACCCTTCGTTCCCCTTTTTATGACGGGCAGTACATCGAAGCAGGGGCGATGCGGATTCCCAGTACCCACCGATTGACATTGGAGTACATTTCGAAATTTCGCCTGCCTCTGAATGAGTTCAAAAACCTCACCCCAAACGACCTGCTGTATATAAACGGAGTGAAAACGCGCCGCTGGATCTACGAACGGGATCCCGACATACTCCGCTTCCCTTTGGCTCCCCATGAAAGAGGCAAGACGGCCGACCAATTGGCCTTGCTTGCGGTCAAGCCGGTACTGGATTTCGTCAAACAAAACCCCGATAAGCATTGGCCCACGGTCGTCAAACATTTTGACAAGTACTCCATGGAGCTCTTTATGCGCGAAAATCCGGCAGGCCCGTCCTTGTCCGCTACAGCGGTGGAAATGATCAATGTAATGTCGGGCTTTGAAGGATTCCCCGAGCTCTCCTTTCTGGAGATTTTGCGCGACTTCAACCTCTTCACGCCCTCTACCCGATTCTTCGAAATCTCAGGGGGCTTCGACCAGCTGCCTCGCGCGTTCCTCCCACAGCTGCAAGAGGATCTTTCCTTCCACTGCAGGATGACTAAAATCACGCAGCACGGAAAAGAGGTCACGATCTTTGGGGAACAGACTCTCACCTCGGAGCCTTTTTTGTTAACGGCAGACCTCGCGATCATTACCGTTCCGTTTACAGTACTGCAGTTCGTCCAGGTAGAACCTTTCGACCTGTTCTCTTACCAGAAGCGAAATGCGATCCGCCAGCTCCACTATGTTTCCTCCACCAAAATCGCCATCCAGTTTTCGCGCAGGTTTTGGGAGGAAGACGGGTTGTACGGAGGCCAGACCGTCACCGACCTGCCCAACCGCCTTTCGTACTACCCCAGTCATGGGTACGGAGAACAAGGAGGAGTCGTATTGGCGAGCTACGTGTGGGAGGATGACGCGCTGCCCTGGGTCAGCATGTCGAAGGAAGAGCAAGTCAGGATGGCGCTTCGGAACATGGCTGACATCCACGGCGACGTCGTATACGAGACTTTTGTCACGGGAGCCGTGAAAAACTGGGTGCTGGACCCCTTTGCGGCCGGGGCCTTTACGTTGTTTAAGCCCTTTCAGGAAACGGAAATCGGCCCGTTCATTGGTAGCCCGGAAGGCAGGGTCCATTTTGCCGGGGAACACGCATCGGATTATCACGGGTGGATTCAGGGAGCGATCCAATCGGCCATACGGGTAGCTCATGAGATCAATGCTGTCCCGCTATAGCCGCTCCTTTTCTGAAGGTGCTGCTTCCCACTTTGGCGCGGCGTACTCTTCGGGTGGGAGGAAAATAATAGAAATGTACAGAATCTATTTACCAGATTCACTCACGCTATCCCCTCATTGCTTTTCTCACCGGGATCGAAAACGGCCATGGGTTCCACATCACGATCCCGACGGCAACGTATTGATGTTTTGTCAAAGCTGAGGAGGTACCTATGCATCACATCCGGAATGTCCAGGAACACGATTACACCAGCGTGATCGCTGTCCTCAACGATTGGTGGGGAGGACGGCAAATGTCAGACATGCTGCCCAAGCTGTTTTTTGTCCATTTTCAACCAAGCAGTTTTATCGTGGAAGAGAACGGGGAGATGGTCGGATTTCTCATCGGCTTTTTGTCTCAGACCTTCCCCGGAGAGGCGTATATCCATTTTGTGGGGGTCCATCCCGACAAACGAAAGGAAGGAATGGGCGCGGAGCTGTATCGCCACTTTTTTGCAACAGCCAAGTCAAAAGGCTGCCATACGGTTCGCTGCATTACCTCTCCCGTAAACAAAACCTCGATTGCCTTCCACACGAGGATGGGATTCGAGATCGAAAAAGGCGATCATGTAGTGGACGGAATCCCCGTCTCCTCCAACTACGATGGAAAAGGAAACGATCGGGTCTTGTTTGTAAAACAGATCTGATCGTCTTTTTTCGTCCCGAACGGGTCCGATTTTAGGATTTCGGACTGTTATTCTCCGGCAAGAATGGAGAAGATATGTACCGTTACTCTTGAATACTCTTCAAGGAGGGACTGACTTGGGGAAATATCGCTGTTATTACTGTGAACACGAAACTGACAGCGTCCACCAAATCTTTTTTTTCCAAGGCAAACAGGATCGCGAGGAGCTTCTTTGTGACACGTGTTATGCGGACTGGATCGAATCCTTAAAGAGTGAGCCTTAGGGCAGAGTAACAACCCTGCGCCCACCTGGAGCGGACATGCTCTTGGGTGGGCTCGGTTTTTGCCGGCTAGCCAGACGCTTTTACTTCTTCGATGCACGCTGGAACGTCATTCTTGGCATTTCCCACCAGCGGCGAAACCGGGTATGCTTTCATCTCCTCTGCCGGGAAAGGGCGAAGGAGACGTAACAGCGGCTTCGGATCCTGGAGGCTGCGGTTCAGCCAGACGGCTTCGTCCTCGGGGTGCAGGATGACCGGCATCCGGTCGTGAATTCCGGCCATCAGCGAATTCGGGGAAGTGGTGATGATTGTACAGCTGCTCACCTTCCGACCGTCGGGCGATATCCACGTATCGTACAAGCCGGCCAAGCTAAACAGCTTTTGCGAGGTGAGCATGATTCGCATCGGTTGTTTGCCCGTCTCTGTTTTTTTCCACTCATAAAAACTGTCTGCCGGGATGATGCACCTCTTGCGTTCAAACGGGACGCGGAAAGCGGGCTTTTGCAGCAAGGACTCCGCTCTCGCATTGGTGATAGCCGTTTTTTCATCCTTCGCCCAGGAAGGGACCAAGCCCCATTTCAGCTTTCCTATCCGGTTTTTTTGCCCGTCATGCACCACTGCGATCACCATCTGAGAGGGGCTGACATTGAAGCGGGCGGTATGCTCGATCAATGCAGGGTCTTCAATGCGGTAATACTCCATCAATGCTTCCAATGAGACGGTTAACGTAAACCTGCCACACATACGACGACGACCTCCCACAAGCGTGTTTCCTTCTCCTGCTCCTTCCGATTTCTACATCAGGGCTCTTGTTTCCCCCTCTTCTTTCTCCTAGCGTGATCGTTTTACCCTTTCTCTATGATACCGACCCTCTTGCCTTCTAAACGGATCCATCAAAATTTCCTCTCGATTACCCAATCTTGTCCCTGACATCGCACGGGCGGACAACTTTTTACATAACAATGTCTTAGCGATAGAACAAGTTCTGTTTGTACACCTTGTTCGTCGCTAGCTTTGGCAAAGGAGGGGATTCTTATGGGAAACAGGCACAGGCGTGAAAACGAAGAAATTCGGGAATTGGAACGCGCCATTGAAAGGGCGATTCGCGCTCTCAGGGAGGCTCTTCGCGAACTGAGGGAATTTGACGAAGACGAAGATGAAGACGAAGACTAAGTCAGCTAGCATATGATGGCGGGCCCACCTGAGCATGTGAGGTGGGCCCGTTCGCTACAAATCATGTCTCATGCAAAGGGCAGCCCTGCCATTTCAGGACTGCCCTTCGTTTTTATTCGTCGTCCATGTCCACTACCCACTCTTGCGCATACCCCGTGTAAGAAGTGGCCCGCAACACGAGCTCCCCGCCATCGTACGCGAATGAAGGAATATCGAATTTGCCGCGTTTGATCGTTCCTGCCGCGATGACCTCATCATCGTGCATGAGCTCTACTTTCATGACCGCGGTATCGTCATACAGATCCCCTGTCATGCGAAAGCTCGATTCGTTTCCATCATCCCTACGGCTTAGCTTTTTGACACTCACGCTGCCCTCATCAAACAGCTGGATGGGGAGGGTGATGATCTGTTCCTTTTTCCTCGAGCCATCCGCATTTACGACGAGCTGCACTTGCCGGGGCAAATCAGCCCTCTCGTCGAACAGACGGGCAAAGGAGAACGAACGGCCATCGTCATCCATGTCGGCGTCTTCGCTCTTCTTGCCGATCTGCACTTGGACGGAGAGCTTTTCCTCGTCCGGCAGCTTTCCGTTGATCCGCAATTCCACACCGTCCGCAGACTCCTCGAGTGCTACCTCCACTTCCCGTTCATCGACCCATGGCTGATCGTACACGTTGACGAGGAAGGAGACGGAAGCATCGTTGAATGTTGCAGTGAGCAGAGTGGAGCCTTGCCCATTGGCGACGATTTTTCCTTTGGACGCGGAAGCGACTCTCCGGTTCTTCGACGACCAACGCGCTTCTTCGGTCACATCGCGCTTCGTGCCTTGGGCATATAAGGCAAAGATGCGAATCTCCTCGGTGTCTTTCGGCCTCATGACGAACATCCGCGTATCAGCGGTCAGCTCGACGATTTTGCCAGCTTCTACTTTGACGACCGCCTTGTCTCTTACTTTGCCGTCCAGACTCGATACAGTGATGGTCGCGGTCCCGCTCTGTCGGGCGACGAGCGTGCCCATCTTGTCGACCGTCACGACAGAGGTCCTGCTCGATTTCCAGACGAGCAGATTTTCGGTGTCCTGCTCGGGCTCTACTCGCACAGCAAGCGTGACGGGATCGTCTCCCTCCGTCATGGTCAGCTTGTGCTTCTCCAGCTCGATCTTGGTGATCGGCTTGTACGCTTTCTCCACGGTCAGCTTGTACGTTTTTCGGGCGCCATTTTGGGCGGTGACGATCACCTTGATGTCGTTGGTTCCCGGCTTGAGCGCGATAGGACCGCTGGATGCGCCGCTCTCCACTTCCTCTCCATTTACCGTCACACTGGCTGCAGCGTGTGACGTCGTCGGCGTCACACGAATGCTGTTCACTTCCTCGGCCACTTTGACCGCGTAGCTGGTGCGCCAGTAGTTGAAGGATGGAGAGAGCTTGCCTTCGGATACGCGCAAGGACGCCAGCGTTGCATCGTTGCTCGCTTTGCGGCTGATCGTGACGGTGGCCACGTTGGAGTCCGCTTTTCCGTCGTTCACCTTAAACGTAAAGCTGTCCTCGCTGATCGTGGAGCTTCCCTTTTTGGGCGTGTAGGTGTACGCGCCCGTCTCGGCGTTGGTCAGGGTGACCTTCCCTTTGCTCGCCTGGCGAACCAACTCGAACGTCAGTGGATCCCCGTCCTCATCCTTGGCTTGCAGCACGCCTTTTGCCAGCTCCGCCTTCTCCGCCAGCAAGAAGCCGTTCAACGCCCTTGGCGGATGATTGACTTCTGTCACCGTGACGCGGAAGGTTTCGCTCGCGCTGTACTTCCCGTCACTGACCACAACGGTAATCGCCGCGGTGCCATGCTCGCCCGCTGCCGGTGTCACCCGTATCGTCCGGTTGGCTCCGCTGCCGCCGAGCTCGATTCCCTCATTCGGGATGAGCGTTTGGTTGTCGGAATACGCGGTGACCGCCAACGTACGCGGATCGTCGTCGAAGTCGCTTACCTGGAATGCCACGTCTTCGGTATGCCCGCCCTGCTCGATGGTCTGATCAGAGATCGCGCTGATCGTCGGCGGATACACCGGCTGAGGTGGTACGACGACTGCCGAAATCGTCACTCTCACCGTGGCCCTGTTGGAATCCAAAGCGCCATCATTTGCCACATATGTGAAAGAATCGCTTCCGGTCGCATTTCGAGTCGGCGTAAACGTAAACTGACCGGTCGCGGAGTCGATCCTGACAGTACCCTTGGCAGGAGAACTCGCCAAGGTGTATGTGAGCGCGTCTCCGTCCACATCGCTCGCGTCAAGCCAGCCCTGCTTCACCTGGTTTTGCGTCAGTCGCAATGTCACGTCACGTGCCACCGGCGGATCGTTCACAGGAGTGATGGTCATAGAAATTCGGGCCGGTACGGTGGCGTACGCCTGTCCATCTGAGCCATTCCAGAAAAAGGAGGTACGGCCATTCCAGTTGGGATCAGGTGTAAAGAGCAGCCTGGACAAGCTGGACAAGCCGGCGACCGGAATCTCTTCTGCCGCTGCCACGTCCCTCCCATCCAGCGTCAGCTTCCCATGTGCCGGCAAGCTTTCGATCCGTACGGTCTGCAAACCATCCCCGTCTTCATCGCGGTAGACAAAGTCGCTCTCGGCAAAGTGCAGAGATGTATCCTCCGCCCCGGTCAACGACTTGTCAACAACTGTAGGCGGCCGGTTGCCTACCGTTTTCTTGATGTTGATCGTGACCACCGCCGCTGCCGCGGAATAGCCTGTGCCGTCGTGGCCTTTCCATTGGAAATCGACAGTGCCGCTCCAACCGCTCTCCGGCACATAGCTCAACTTCGACAGGTCGGATGCCGGGATGACCTGCCCGGACGTCACCGGACCTCCATCCAACTGCAGGCTGCCCGAAGCAGGCAGGCTGGCAATCTGGACCTGCTTCAAAGAATCACCTGGATCCGCATCGACAAACGCGCTCACGAAATCCTGCGCGGTAAAGGCAATAGGCTGATCCACCACCCCGGTCTTGGCGAAGTCCTTTACCGTTGGCAGCACGTTCCCCTGGGAAATGGCGAGCGAAAATTCGGCGGCCTGATCCGAATAGCTCGTACCGTCATACCCCTTCCAGGCAAACGAGTCGCTTCCTGTCCAGTCTAGGTTTGGCGTATAGAGCAGTGAAGGCGTGTCTGCCGCCGGTATTTCCTGATTGAGCACGACCGCAGTGCCATTCAGCGTCAAGACGCCGTTTTCAGGCAGCTGCACGATCTGTATCTTTTGCAGATCCGCTTTTTCCGGATCGTCAAAAACAGAGGCAAAATCGCTTTCCGCAAAACTGATCGGCCCGCCTGCTTGTCCGCTCTTGCTGCTGCTCCGCACTACAGGAGGCTCGTCTACATCCTGAATCGTGATCGTGAAGACCTGATTGCTGCTCCAGCCGGCGGAATCATGCGCCACCACGGTAATTTGGTACGTCCTTTGCGTCTCATGGTCAAAAATCTTGTTGGACAGCAGTTTATCTCCACTGATTACGAAGCTGTCCGTATCCCCGGCGGCCAGCGAGTAAGTGTACGTCGCTCCCGGGTTCGGCCCTTTCGTCTGCAGGGTGCCGATTTCGGTCAGAAGCGGTTGGTTCTCCGCGATCCCGCTGTTCGTCAGCGTGAGTTCGGGAGGTGTGCCCGGTTCGCCACGGTTAACGACAATTTGATAGACGGCTTTGACGCCGGTACTCGATGTCACTTCGATCTGCACCGTCGTGCTGCCCGGGCCGATGGAAATGGCACTGCTTGGCGTTCCGTTGGCTAACGGCGTACTCTTTTCGTTTTCCCTCAGGACCATGGTCGCCTTTTTTTCCTGGGTAGACGGCGTCATCGTCATGCTGGTCGTCGTTTCCGGGACACTGACCGTATAATTGAACACACTCGCAGAAAAATCCGGCGACAAGCTTCCCGTGCTGAGAACGAGTCGTTTCAGCTTTTCCGAAGGCTCTTCCTGTGTGAGCAGAACCGCTGTGTCCCCTCCGCCGACCGTGACCAGCTGTCTTTGCTCGGCCGAGTAGCCGATGCTGTACAAGTCGTCAGAAGTGCCCGACGATTCCTCGTCCGTCCAATTTTCTGCATCCGGGGAGACCAGCAGTTTGCCTTTTCCCCCTGCAGCCACGTATTTTCCGTTTCCGTACGCGACGGTGTAAATCTCTCCTGTAACCGTTCCCGTGGCTGCGGACCAGGAGCTCGCGTCTGTGGATGAATAGATCGAGCTGGAGCCAGTCGCCACGAATTTTCCGTTTCCGTAATGGACTCCGTAAAGCGGACTGCTCGACATATTTTTTTCACTCCAGACCATCCCGTTTGCCGAGGTGTACAGGCTGCCGGAAGAGCCGACTGTCACGAATTGTCCGTTGCCATAGGCCACACCAAACAGCGTTTCTCCGGCGTCTCCGGGGAAAATTTGCTCGTCCCACTCGATGCCGTCTGCTGACGAGAGCAAGATGCCATTGCCCACTGCGACATAGGTACCTTGGCCATCATACGCGATGCCGTATAGGTCATGATCTGTATTCGAGGTTTGAGAGCTCCAGCCGCTCGCTGCCGTCTTTCCTGCAGAACGGTAAATCTTCCCGCCGCTCCCGACCAACAGCCAGTGCTGACCGTCGTGGACGGCATCGGTCCATTCGTTCGAAGCACCTGCAGGTTCTTCTCTCTCCCAATTGGTGCCATCTTCGGAAACGATGACCGTCGCGGATGCTCCTGCAACAAGCCACTCCCCTCCGCCGTAGCGAACGGTCTGCAAGACATTTTTCGTCGGTAGCCCGGTTTCCTCGGTCCATGATGCCGCGGCTGCCCTTGCCGGCTGCGGGAAAGGGAAAGCGACGGAAAGCAGGAGCAAGCATGCGAGCATCATCCAGCAGCTCTTTCGCAGCCGGCGGATGAGCTCTCGATGAAGCAGAGGCCTGTCCATATGGAATCCCTCCATTCTTCATGAATCTTTGCGTCCATTCATTCCCTTGGGGGGAATTGCCCATCCAAGCAGATGATAAAATTCACCGCAAGATACGGCTGTCGGTTGTTATGAGGCGTACCGGATCCTGCATTGGACAGCGCCAGGACGTTCATCTGTTTGCCTGATTCCGGCGAACCCTGGTAGAGCGGGGTTTCCCGCTTGACGAACTTTCCTTGCTTGGGTGCTTGCGCCCAGACGGCATTTTCCGGGGAGTTCGTGCTTCCGACCTGATCGGCAGCCCGTGCTGTATGGCGATGGGCTGGCATCTCGATTTCCTTGAGACTGACACTCTCGGAGCCGACCTGCTGGCCAAGCTCTCTTGGGGATAGACCGCTTCCTTGTCCCCAGTGCATGGGAGCTCGACCTTGCAGATCCGGCAAAGCGAAGTTCCTCACCCCATCCCCGCCGTACCTGGGCCCGATGATCGAATAGAGGGCGGCGTACGATTCGATCGGCAACGTTTGTCCATTGCATAAAGCCCACCCGCTCGGGGCGAAATTCCCCCCAAACATTCGGATTTCACCAAGGTACCCCTCCACCAGACTCGCCCCTTCGCCTCGGGGTGGAAAAACCCCTTGCAACGCGATACAAAAATTCATGGCGAGATAAGGCTGCCGGTTTTCATGCGCCTGTCCCCCGCCTGCCGATGTCAAAGCCGCCGGTGACATGGCGAGGTTCATGATTTTGTCATCGACTGGAGCGTAGCTGTTTTCCTTGGCTGCCCATACGCTGCCTTTCGGCGAAACTTGCTGCGCCTCCTGTGAGGATACGGAAGCAGGATGGGTGTGCGTCGGCATCTCCGACCACGTCAACGTGTGCGCTTCCTCCCCGCCGAATTGCCCGAGAACGACAGTGGGGCTGGGGTGGACGGGCGCTCGCCCTTGAAGATTCGGAAGGGCAAAAGTGGTTTTGCCGTCACCGCCGTACGCTAAGCCGAGAATGGAGAACAAGGCCGTATTTTGCTGTAAAGGCATGAGCTGCCCATTGCAAAGTGCCCAGCCTTTTGGAGCGTAGGTACCTGCGAATAAGCGAATTTCCCCGATGAACGGTTCCATGCGGATTCCCCCATTTCATCCATGTGATTCCATTTGAAAAAACTAGTCCCTCGGTGGAAAAATCCCCACCAATGCAATCATGAAGCTGAGCCCGAGGGATGGCATCATATTGTCGTGAGGCTGGTTTCCGCCAGCGCTCGCTATGGCTTCTACGCTCATGTCGACCAGAGAGTCGAGCGACTTCGAATAAGAAGTCTGCGGCTGCACAGCCCAAGTATTGCCCACTGGCGTATCTGCACCTGATGCGGATTCCGCCGCGATCGTATGGGTATGGTTGGGAATCTGGTTCAGAGTCAATGTCACGCGCTCGACTCCCCCCCTCGAGCCTAGCAGGTAAGGGGTGCCGTTGTTCAAATTCCCCGTCCCGACCGGAATTCTCCCGCGCAGATCAGGCAGGGCAAACGTATTTACCCCGTCACCGCCATAGTTGGTCCCAATCAAAGAGAACAGCTCAGTATTTTGAGCAATCGGAATGAGTCTCCCGTCGCACAACGCCCATCCAGGCGGAGCGTAATTCCCCGCGAACAGGCGGATTTCACCGATATACGCCTCTGCCATTTGCAAATCCCTCCCCGTTTCATTGTTGGAAGCGCAATTGGTCTCAGGACCACTGCATGCGCACGTACACCCCATCTCCCGAGACCACCGAAAAACCCAGCCTGTCATACAATCGCTTGGCTGGGTTGGATACATGTACGCTCAAGGATAAGGTCTTTTTTTGTTGAACCGCCTCCTGCTGCAACTGCCGCAAGATGCCGGTGCCGATGCCTTGGCTGCGAAACGCGGGCAAAAGGGATACATCTACCACGTGAATGGCAGAGTCCGTCCGATCGAGGATGAGCCGACCGGCCTTGACCTGATCGACCGCGATGATCTGATGATCCGCACCGGGATACAGCAATCGGTACGATTGCGTTTGCGCCATCCATTGCATGCGAAAAAACTGTTCAGCCGTCTTTTGATCGAATCCCCAAGATGCGATTTCGTCTTCTCGGGTAGAGGCGAACAGTTGGAATAAGAAGAGGTCATCGTCTGCACAAACAGGAACGGTGGCAATCATGTAGCTCCTCACAAAAACAGATATGTACATATGGCAAGTTTTTCATTTCTCATTCTATGGAATCGGATTCTCGTAGTCAATCATCTCTCTGAAAGGATATGGTAGACGAATGGATGACTATGGTATAACTGGAGTAGATAACGTAGATCGTGATGCCTGTGCCGGATAGATTGCCGAAGCGGCTACCGTTACACATTTTGATAGATTCGGAGAGGAGATTGGGTAATGGGTCTCAAAGTAAGCAGACGCTCTTTTATCAAAACCGGCGTCGTTGCCACTGTTTCCGGCATGCTCTGGAGAGACGCCGCTCGCGTGCTGCCGATTCAGACAGCACAAGCGGCGTCTTCGCCCAAGCAGACCAAATCAGCCGACGTGATTGTAGTGGGGGCGGGCATTTCCGGCCTGGCAGCCGCAGATGCTTTGCGAAAGAACGGCTACAGCGTGATCGTCCTCGAGGCCCGCGACCGGATCGGCGGGCGGATCTGGACGGAATACGAGGGCGGCACTCCTACCGAGCTTGGCGCTTCCTGGCTGCATGGCATTCATTACGGGAGTCCCGCTCCGTTCTTGGCACAGACCTACGCCCTTGGGAAAGCCGACCCCGCCAAAGGCTTGGACTATACGTACCGCGATTGGCTCTCTCAGCTGGACATCCGCCAAAATCAGATCGTCCACGGTGTCTCCCACGATGACAACGGCGTGAGAATCGCCACTTACAGCGATGTGTTCAACGCCAAGTACGCCGTCATCACCCTCCCGCTCGGAGTGTTGAAAAGCGGAAGCGTCGCATTTTCACCCGAGCTTCCCCTACGCAAGCAGGAAGCCATCGATCGGCTGGATACGGGCTTGATGAACAAGCTGTACCTCCACTTCCCGCATGTGTTTTGGGAGCAGGATGCCGACACCATCCGCCTGGAGTCACCTTCGGGAGATGCACAAGAATATGTAAACCTGCACAAATTTACGGGGCAACCTGTACTGCTCGCCTCCTTCACGGCCCAGGCAGCCGCGGAGCTGGAAAAATGGAGCGACGAACAAATTACGGAGCATGCCATGGCTGCGCTCGTCCGGCAATACGGCGACAGCATCCCGCATCCGACTGCCAGCAAATCGACGCGCTGGGCATCTGATCCGTTTGCCCGCGGCTCCTATTCCTACCATTCTGCTGTGACGTCCGGAGAAGACATGCGCATCCTGGGGGAGAGCGTGAACAACCGGCTGTTTTTCGCGGGAGAAGCGACCAATCCCGACAACTGCGCCAGCGTCCACGGCGCGTATTTGACCGGTTTGCGGGAAGCCCAAAAAATCATGGGCATCGCCTGACCATTGCGCAGTTCCCCCCTCTCCATAACACCTCGTCGGAGAGGGGTTTTTGCGTCCCTAGCTACAGCACCCGCTCCAGCTGGATGTCCAGCGGCTCCTTTTCATAAATCCTCGGGTTGATTTCAGCTGCCAGGACGCAGCCTACGGAGCGGTAAAACTGCTGGGTTTCGACAGACGGGTGGGCAGCGATGTACAGCTTTTTCGCTCCTTTTTCCCTGGCCAGCCGGCAGCAGGAAGCAAACAGCTTCTTGCCGATCCCCTTACCTCTATGCTCGCTGGATATGTGTATGTACGGAAGCTCGAGATATTGGCCCTTGCTGCCGAAGAGCGTCCCTTCGACATTGGCAAACCCGATCAGCATTCCCGCATCGTAGGCCCCTACCACGCTGCCGCCCGTACGCACGCAATTCTTCAGGTCTTCAATGACCAGCTGCTTCTTTTGTCCATCCCATTCATCTATGAAAAAGTCGTCCTTTTGCTTCCACTCTCCGTCTTCGATATACCAGACGCGGCGGGTTTCTTGCCTCCGATGAAAGCCGCTCAGGAAATCTCCCCCCAGATCTGCAAGATTCAGTTCCCTCAGCACGCATTCCGCCATCTGATCACGCCCTCGTTTTTCTTTTCATCTTAGCACGGAAATCCCTTTTTGACTTGATTAGGGAAAAGGGTTTGTGGAACAATGAAAACTAGCAAGATCATCCAATCACGAGGAAAACGCTATCGAAAAGGGGTCCTCTCCACATGACAGCAGAACGCTTTGTTCGGGAGACGCGCACATTCAAGGCAAGTCACGTCCTTCCCCCGGACACGAACAATCACAATACGCTATTCGGGGGCAAGCTGATGTCCTACATCGATGACGTCGCTTCGGTCTCGGCCATGAAGCTGGCCCGCGGACCTGTCGTGACCGCTTCCACGGATTCCGTCGACTTCCTGCATCCGATCCCGGTCGACCACGAAGTGTCGCTCGAAGCCTTCGTTACCTGGACGCACAAGACCTCGATGGAAATTTTCGTCAAAATCGTCGCAGAAGACCTGCTGACGGGTGAGCGGACGGTTTGCGCCACCTCGTTTTTGACCTTTGTTGCGCTGGGGGAAGACGGCAAGCCAACCATGGTACCGAAAGTCATCCCGGAGACGAAGGAAGAGATTTTTCTGCACGACAGCGCTCCCGAGCGGGCAGAAGCGCGAAAGCAAAGGCGGACCCGCAGCAAGCACCTGGCTGACTTGCTTGGGACGCGCAGACCCTGGGAGCCCTAGAAACAAACTTTCGCCAGCCCCCTTTTCATCCGGAAGGGGGCTGATTTATGAGGTGAACCATGATGAATCAATTGGAACTCACGACCTTGATTGCCTATCTCGCCTTTACCGTCTTTTTTCTCGTCGCGTACAAGCTGGATCAGGTGTCGCTTCTTGGGCTCGTCCTGTGCCTGATCGGCACGGCTGTCCTGGCCGTGCTCTTTTACGTCCTCATGGGTCGTTTCTGGCCCTCATTTTGAACAGGACTTCACGCAAAGACCATTGAAAAAGGCGTAACGACCATGAATTTCTCATGGAAGTTGCGCCTTTTTGCCGTCGCTAGTTTTGAGCCAGGTAAGCCGCGAGCAGTTGCTTTGCCTGCTTGTTGTACTGATCTGTCAAGGTCTGGAGCGCTTTTGCCATCGTATCCTGCGGCAGCGGCAACGGGAGCTGTTCTACCGGCTTCCCTCCCACCAGAATCATGGAGGTCAGCATTTGCTTCTGGGCTGGTGTGAGTGCAGCGGCAGACAGCTTTTTCGGTTGGGCCGCCTTCTTTCCGGCTGGCGTGTGCAGCAGCTCCCGGAAAAACAGCTCATGGTAGTAAGCATACAGGTCCATGATTGGCTCCGGATTTTTCCCCCTCACCAGTCCTCTGCTGTTCGCCCAGCGAAGGAGATCAAGGGAAGTCATTTGGCTCGCCTGCCCCGTCTCCATGTAGTAGCACAAGGCGTACAAGTCGTTTTCACTCATGATTGTGCGATTTGCATCCTCCTTGATGATGCCTTTGGACACGAGATAGGCCAGCACTTCCTCTTTGCCCGCTTCCTTCGGCAAGCCGAGATAGAGGGCCAGGTTCGCGAAAAACTGCCGCTTGCTGTCGATGCCGACCTGCCAACTGTACGGCTTGTCGAGAGCGATCAGTTCCAAGGCGTTTTGCCGGACCAAAGACTGGTAGGCGGGAAACGCCTGCACTGTCATAGGCCGGTACGTCAAGACCGGGCTTTTGGTGAGGAATGCCGTGTGGAACAGCTCTTTCCCGTCTTGACCGAGGTAGCCGATTTGCTGCCTCGCCGTGAACAGGTAAGGAGGCTGACCCGCATCGTTCCAGATCTGCGGGAAAACGCTCTTGCTCAGGTAGATGTTCTCGTAGTTGGGTCCGGTCAGGACGTTTCCGCCGACACCCAGCAGCCCGTACAAGCCTGTCCTCGCATCCTGGTACGCGATCGCACCCGGCTTTCCGTCGCCTGTATCCAAATAATTCAGCGAGCGGTACCCCCCATTTGTGACTCGTTTCCCTTCGGAGGTATAGACGTCCCAGCCTATGCCTTGCCGGACGAACAACCGGTCCAGGCCCTCCTGGGCAACGAGCTCGCTGATCCCTTCCAGCTGCCGTGCCATCTGGCCGTTCAATTTGGCCCACACATCGTAGGATCCGTCTGGACGGCTCAGCATGAAAAACAGTTTTCCAGACGTGTTTCTCGCGGTGACCGTTTCATAGGCGAAATCCGTCACCGGCTGTATTTGACCGCCGGCAATCTGGATCAACGCCACTTTATCCGAATCCGCTTTGACCCCTGCCGTATACGTCACGTTGTCGATCGTGGCAAAGGAAACAGACGGTTGGTAAGGAGAGTCCGGCACCTGAGGAATTTGAATGTCTTTTGTCAAAAGCTCGCCTGTCTCCGAATACAGATCAGCTACCTTCGCGCCTATCGCAACGATCAGCTTGGAGCCTCCACGCTCCATATAGATGCTGCGGTACGCCTTGCTGATGGTCTCCCCCGTCTGCCGGTCCACGAGAACATACCCGGTTCCGGGGGTTCCGGTGCTCTTGAGACGCTCAGACAGAACTTCCTCTCTCGGCGGCGCGCTGTCCCCTTTGATTTCTCCGTCAAAGCCGTACGCCGTCGTTTTCCCGTCCGCCGTCCTGACGAGCACCTGGTTCGTGCTGGAATCGTAGGAGATGACGGTATTTTCCTGCGGCGGGAAAATTAGACCTTTGGATTCCGAATACAGGCCGATCCGATTGCCGTCCTTTATGCTCAGCATGCTGTACGAGCCCAAGGTGGTGTAGGAATCGAACCAAAATTCCGGCTCGCGCATCGGCTTGTTCCAGCCGGGAATGAGTCCTTTCTTTCCATCGGCGCGAACCAGCACCTGTGCGGCTGGCGGCCCCTCCACTTTCGGGTACGCAAACGGCACGACCGTCTTACCGCCGATTTCAACGATGCCGTACAGTCCTGTCTGGGTATCCTGTCCCAGCACGTAGCCGTCGCGCAAGTACTGCGCCCCTTTCCGCAGCGTGTGAGAGGTCCGTTTGGATATCGAGTAGTAAGTGACGGTGTCTTTGTCCATGGTCAGATAGACATCTTTTTCGTTGCCCAGGATCTCTACGCCGGCGAATTGCGGCTCAGCCAGCATCCGGCCGTCTTTCCACAGACCGGCGCCCTTTGGCCCCTCCACACGGACGAAGCCGTTGTTCCAGAAGTACAAGGCTTTGTAATTCGGGGCAAGCACGTTTTTCCCCGAAACGTCGACGAGCCCTTCCTTGCCGCCGGACCTGACTTTGAGATAGGCCGTCTTCGGTCCGCCTTCATTTGGAATCAGCTCGGCGTTTTTGAGCGTAAACTTCGGAGCGAATGTCGCGGGATCGTACAGCGTAATCTGCTTGCCTACGCTCGCCAACGGATAACGCACGGGATTGGCATCCGGATTGTCCGCGTCTTGGGGATTCACGAGCTCCACGAAGGAAAGCTTGCCGGCAAAAGGCTTGATCAGCTCCTTTCCGGACGGATCCAGAAGCATGGAGGTCTGTCCGACCATGTTGATCACCGTATCATGCGCCGCTGACAGGTAGTACGTATGGGCACCCGCAAACTTCGCGGACAGCTTGCCGTTCGTCAGATCCACATATTGAGACCATCCGCCTTTTTGGACGATGGCGATCTTGCCCGGACTGGGCAGCTGGATGTTGTCCCAGATGGCCGGAGTGATTTCTTTCCCGGTCTTGTTGTCCAGAATGCCCTGTTTGCCAGCCTTCGTCACGATCGTGTAGTTCGAATAGCGGCTGAACTCGTCGTACACCGGCTTGGAAACGAGCTTGGCACCATCGGTAAATCCGTATTTGTAGTCGGTCAAATAAGGCTGAATGGATGAAAACGAGGCTGCCTGTGCGGCCGGCATCCAAGCGCCTGTGCCGAGCAATAGAGCCGTGCAGGCCGTGATAATGCGTCTTTTCATAGCGCTGTCTCCTCCCTGTGGAGTCTCCATCTTGCTCTTATTCAGACGCTGGGGAAAGGAAAAGGTTTCAGCTGCCAAAAGCCATTTCAGGCTCGGACACATGCTTCGTTACCCGAATTGTGAATTTTACAGAAAAAGGAAGGTACTTAAGACTGTCTACCCGAACTCTATCAAGGACTTGTAAATCGTTAGGAGGGTGAAAGCGAATGTGGACAAGGAAGAAGTTTATTCAGGTTTGCGTAAGCCTCTTATTGTTGGCGTTGTCGCTGGGCGGAGGAGGAAGTCTTGCCGGGGCAGCAGGCAGTCCTGTTACGATCTACGAGAATTCGCACAGTGTCAGGATCGGTTTTTTGCCGATGTCGTACTATACCGTCACGATAAAGAAAGCGGACGTGCTGGTAGGCCAGGCGACGAGTCACTCCCTTTCCTACCATGGCTCCTATCTGTATGACGTCCCTCTGGATACCTCCTTATTTCAAGCAGGAGATACACTGACCGTCGATATCCAGTCTCCCATCCCCAGTGAACGGGTCACCTACGATACGGTCGTACAGGCTGTAACCAACGAGAAAACAACCGATCTCCCCTACGATCTAAGCTACCTGGATGACCTGAGCGGAAAAGTGGCGGGGAAAGTCTCAGGTTATACCATCATTACGGTAAAGAGAGAGGCCGAAGTGGTCGGACGAGCCGTTTCGCTTCCGGGGGATACGGGATTTGATTTCTTTTCCCTGACGCTTCCACCCGGCAGTCTCCACGCCGGCGATATCTTGACCCTCACCAGTGAAATTCCCGGCCGCCTGGAAAGCGATCCGGTGGAAGTCCGCGTGTTTGCCGTTGCCGAGACGGTCGCCCGCTCGAAAGAAAAGCTTTCCTGGAGTCTGTCACAAACGAACATGCCGACAACGGACGATTTCGGCTCCACGATCAGCTGGTGGTCGAGCAATCCCGATGTCATCACCACGACTGGCAATGTCTATCCTTCCACCGAAAAAGAGGAAAACGTCACGTTGAGAGCCACCATCACCAGAGGAGATGCGAGCGATACCAAAGAATTCAACGTGACTGTCCCGCAGGACCGCCCCTACCATCCGGAGCTCTACGAAAACAGCAAGTTCTTTTTCATGTCGGCGCCGTACAGTTGGTTGACCATTACGATCAAAAATGGCGAAACGCTCCTCGCTACCGTCACAGCAACGGGACAAGAACGTTCCACCTACCATTACTTTTCCTACCTCGATACCTCGCTGTTTCAAAAGGGCGATACGGTTACATTCTCCATCTATGATCCTGCAAAGGAAAAAACGTATACAGTCCCTGTCGCAGTAAAACCCGCAGCCGACAAGAAAAGCCCTCAGCCTTCGAAAATCACGGCTATCAAGGAGACGGACACAACGATTCGCGGCGAGGTCAAAAATGGGCAAAAATCATGGGTGACCATCACGAAGAACGATACGCTCATAGGCCAGGGCGTCACGAGCCCAAACTACGACAGTGTCCAATCCTTCTTCATACCCATCATGGATGGGGCCACACTGAGAGAAGGAGATCCGGTGAGAATCACGATCGAGACCCCTGGGCTCTTGCCAAGCGATCCCTTGGAAACCATCGTACATTCAGCTGATTACTCGGCAGAAGACGACGAAGCGGTCAACCAGGCCGTGCTTTGGCTGCAAGAGACCATGAGCCAGGTGACTTACACCCCTCCCAGCGTGTATCTCCCGACGGACGGCATCTATGATACGACCATTTCGTGGTGGTCCAGCAATCCCGATGTCATCTCCCCTGCGGGTGAGATTTCCCCTCCAAAACTCCAAAAAGCCCGTCTCCATCAAAAAGGACGGCACCTATCTCCTGGCGTATCGTAGCATCGACAAAGCCGGAAATGTAGAAGAAACCCACGAGCGCGAATGGAAGCTGGACCAGACGCCGCCTCAAGTAAAAGCGTCCGTCGACAAGCCAGCGTTATCGCCGGTCAACCATGAGTTGGTTCCCATTCAAGTCAGCCTCGCCTACAGCGATTCGTTGTCCGGCATTCAATCGGCGGAGTTGGCATCCATCACCAGCAATGAACCGGATATGGACCCGAGCGATATTCAGGATGCAGATTTCGGTACGGAGGACACTTCCTTTATGCTGCGGGCTGAACGGACAGGCTCCGGAAAGAAGAACTCGCCCCGCATTTACTCCATTACCTATGTCGTGAAAGACAAGGCTGGCAATGCGGCTTCACAGGTCGTAAAGGTGACGGTTCCTCGGAAATAAAAGAAGAAAAACGAGCTGCCCCATAGGGTAGCTCGTTTCTTTGATGGGGTAGGCTTTCGGGCTTAGACTTTTTTCCACCATGCCCACACTTTACTTCTCAAACCATTTGATCAAGGCCTGCGTCCCGTTGTCCTCCAACCCGTTTGCCGCCAGCTCGTCGTAGAGCGATTTGGACAGCTCCAGCCCTGGCGTGAGCAGCCCCATTTCCTTCGCCGCTTCCAGAGCGATGCCCATGTCTTTGATGAAATGCTTGATGTAGAAGCCCGGCTCGAAGTTGCCGGCGATCATGCGCGGCGCGAGATTGCTGAGCGACCAGCTGCCCGCTGCACCTGCCGCGATGCTGGAGAGCACGCGCGTCGGGTCGAGCCCCGCCTTTTTTGCGTAGGCGATGGCTTCGCACACGCCGATCATGTTGGTGGCGATGGCGATCTGGTTGCACATCTTGGTGTGCTGCCCGGCTCCCGGTCCGCCCTGCAGCACGACGTTCGTTCCCATGATTTTCAGCAGCGGCTCGACAGCATCGAAGGCTTCCTGATCGCCGCCGACCATGATCGTGAGGCGGGCTTCACGGGCACCGATGTCCCCTCCGGAAACAGGAGCGTCCAGCGAGTGCAGATCGCGACCTTTGGCTTCCTCGTAGATTTTTTTCGCCAGGGAAGGCTTGGAGGTCGTCATGTCGATCAAATAAGATCCCGGCTTCGCGTGGGCGACGATTCCTTCTGCTCCCAGATACACTTCCTCCACGTCGCTCGGGTAACCGACCATCGTGATGATGACATTCGACGCCTTCGCCAGCTCCGACACCTGTTCTTTCCAAACGGCGCCTTGCGCTAGCAAATCTTCCGCTTTGGCTTTGGTCCGCGTATACACCAAGACCGGGTAGCCCGCTTGCAAAAAGTGCGACGCCATGCTCTTGCCCATGACGCCCGTCCCGACGAATCCAATCACGGTCTCTTTCGCTTGCAAATTCACATGTACCACTCCTATCGTTCATCTCTTCTCCCCTTTAGTAGTTCTCTGAATCCTGCCGCGTTTCCTGCCTTTTCGTGACCGGCAAGATTGACGCCCACGTTTGCTCGCGGGCGCCTTCGAGGTCTTGATCGTCTTTGGCAAAGGGAAATAAGGAGTATCGCCGCCCGCCTTATTCTTTGCCGAGCTGCCCCGGATTCAGCCCCATCAGCGCTTCGTGCACGAACAGTCCGTCCTTGCGTATGAGTCTGTCGTCAAACCAGATCTCCCCGCCGCCGTACTCGGGCCGCTGGATACTGACCAAATCCCAGTGGATCGTACTCCTGTTGCCATTGTCGGTCTCTTCGTATGCCCGGCCAGGAGTCAGATGGAAGCTGCCTGCGATCTTTTCGTCAAACAAGATGTCTCCCATCGGGTGCAGGATGTGCGGGTGAACGCCAATGGCAAACTCCCCTGTATACCGGGCGCCCTCATCGCTGTCCAGGATCTGCCGGAGCTTTTCCGGATGATTGGCGGTCGCCTCCACGATCTTACCGTCCCGAAACACGAGCCGGACGTTTTCAAACAGCGTTCCTTTGTACGGGCTGGGCGTATTGTAGCTGATCGTCCCCTGGATCGAGTCGCGCATCGGTGCTGTGTACACCTCTCCATCCGGCATGTTGCGCTTGCCTGCCGCGATCTTCGTCCCGATGCCCTTGATGGAGAAGGTCAAATCCGTACCCGGTCCGACGATGCGGACGCGCTCCGTCTGCTCCATCAGTGCGTGCAGAGGGCGGCAAGCCTTCTCCAGCTTTCGGTAATCAAACGAACATACGTCGAAGTAAAAATCCTCGAAAGCTTCCGTGGACATATTGGCCTTCTGCGCCAAAGCCGCCGTCGGATAGTTGATGCGTATTCCTTTGATATGATTGTCGACATGGTGAAAGATCGATTGGAACGCTTCCCCATACAGCCTGCTTTTTTCCTCAGGGACGTCGCTCAGCTCGCTTGCATTCGTCTCCCCGTGAATCCCGATATAGCCATGGATTCCCATCCACATGCTCTCTTCCCAGCTGACCAGCTGATCGAGCTGCTCCGTTGACAGTCCCTTCAGCCATTCGCGTTGCACTTTGGGTTTTACAAAGCGGACTTGCGGATACGCGCCTTTTCGGTACAGCTGCTTGACGAGCTCGACCGCCAACGGCTCCCCTTCGTCGTGCACCATGATCATGATGTGTTCTCCCGGCTGTACGTTCAGACTGTAATCCAGCAATTGATTCGCTATTTTCGCTATTCTCTCGTCTCTCATGTCTTCACGCCTCTTTCCTCTTGGAATGGTTACCGTCAGCATACATGCCTTTTGTCAGAGGAATATCAAAAGCAAAAAGCCAGGAACGTCCATTCCCTGGCTGGTAACATGATCGTGGCTAGCGTCATTCCCGAAAAAGTGTGAAGCGGGAGAACGCCCTGTTTTCTTTTCCCTGCAAGGACTGCTTGTACGTCAAATACCCCGTGCTTCCGGCAATGGCGAACAACATGATCGTCGAAAGCCCGACAGCCTCCATGGATGGCGAAATGGAATCAGGGGACATCCCCATCTGCCATGAGCAAACCAGTTCGAACAAGGCGAAATGAGCACCGCTTGTCCACATCACCGCTGTCCCCAAGCCCGCTCTCTTTTTTTTGCGCTTGAGAATGTAGCCGTACAGGAGCGGATAGGCAATCAGGTAACCGTAAACGATCAGAGCCAGCTGCGTGTCCTGGATGAGAATGCCGATTCCCCGCGGAATGGCTACCAGCCCGAATGGCGTCATCACCAACGTCAACAGATACATGTGAAGCGAATGAAGAATCCCTTCCAGCATGCGAGTTCTCATCCCCCCGATTGGCTGCGCTTTTGCGCCTGTTTCTCCATTAGCGTACCAAATCGGGACCGGGTGCGAATCTAACTAAAGTTAGGTGCCGGGCAAAATCCCCCGCTCCGTTGCCAGCATGATGGCATGGGTCCGGTTTTTCGCTCCCAGCTTGCTGAACAACTGGTTGTTGTAGCCTTTTACGGTTCCCAAGGAAATCTGGTAGTGCTGAGCGATTTCCTGATTGGTGAAGCCTGCCTTGATCAGCGACAAAATCTCCTTTTCCCGCTTGGTCAACGGCTCGATCCATTCAGCCTGGACAGGCTGCGCCTTCTCCTTTTTTTCTTGCTTGGCCTGCCGGCGCATGTGCGCTTTGATCCTCGACACGAGGATCAAGGGATCAAACGGCTTCGTCATGTAGTCATCTCCGCCCAGCTCCAGGCCGGAAACGATATCCTCCGTGTCGTTTTTGCAGGTCAAAAACAGCATGGGAACCTCGCTGCCGTTTTGGCGCAGCGTCCGGCACAGCTCAAAGCCTGTCCCGTCTGGAAGCAGCACGTCCAAAATCATGAAATCCGGATGCTCGTGCTGAAGCATGGCCTGGGCCTGGCTGATATCCCCTGCCTCTCTCACCTCGTAATCATTGGCCATGAGATATAGCCCGACCAGCTCCCGGATGCTCGGATCGTCCTCGACCAGCATGATGACCGGTTTGTCCATCGCGTTCACCTTCTCCTTCCCCGATTTTGAGGCGGACAGGCAGCGAAAAGGTAAAGGCGCTCCCTGCTCCGACTTCGCTCTCCACACGCAGATTCCCTTGATGATGGTCCACGATTTCCTTGCATATGGCCAATCCCAACCCGGCTCCCTCGCCTTTGCGGGGACCTTTGCCTTTGTAAAAACGGTCAAATACGAAGGGGAGTGTCTCGGCATCCATTCCGCTTCCCGTGTCGCGCACACAAATGCGGGCCAATCCGCCGGATCCCGCTGTGCACTCCCACGCTACCCGCAGCGTGATGGCTCCTCCCGCAGGCGTATACTTCTGGGCGTTGACCAGCAAATTGGCGACCACCTGCTCGATTCGGACCGGATCCACCCACAAGACCGGTTCCCCTTCCACTTGGGCGGGACAAGAGGTTTCCCAGTGGAAGCTCAGCCCCTTCTCTTCAATATCCATGCGATATTTCTCGTACAGCTGACGAAAAAACGGGAGGAGCATGACAGGCTGGTAATGAAAGCGGATTTGGCGGGCCTCCATCCTGGAGAGCTCGAACAAATCGGTGATGATCCGGTGCAAATAGATCGTTTTGTCGTAAATGATGTGCAGGTAGCGGGAGTCGTCCGACTTGACCACGCCATCGATCATCGCCTTGATAAACCCCTGGATGGAAGTAAGCGGCGTACCCAGCTCATGCGCGATATTGGACAGGAGCTTTCGCCTCGACTCCTCCATCCTGCGGAGCTCTTCGTTCTTCTCCTTCAGCGCCTGAGTGCGGCGCGATACCTTCTCCTCCAACGATTCATTGATTTGTCTCAGCTCAAGGGACAGCTGCTCCACTCGCTCAAAAGAGAGCGCGATCATCCGCGACAGGTTGATCATTTGGGTGACGAGGAACACCAGCAATCCGAGCGGCGCACTGTTTTCAAAAGGCGAGAGGTTCGCATAAAACAGAATTTCGCCTATGACCGACAAGAAAAAAACGAGCAGTCCGATCCCGTTCAGCAGAGATCCCGTCCTCTTGCGGGCAGCCGCTTTCCCGTAGGCAAGGAGCAAACAGCCGAAATTGACGACCAGATAGGCTTCCATCACGGCCAGTCCTTCGGTAAAGATCCAGGTGGGCAGCAGGAGCACCAGGCTGCCGAGGATTCCCCCCGCCAGCAGCGCTCCCTTCACATAGCCACGCTTCAGTTCCTGCGGGTATTGGGAACGCACAAACAAGAGCAGCGCCATCATGGCTACGAAAGAGGTGAGGTATTCCAGCTTCACCCCTAGACTCCAGGGAAACACGGGGATGAAACGGTAAGCAAGCGTCTCTCCAAGCAGGAGGGTCCGAAGGCTGACCGCCATGCAGCACACGCTGAAGTAGAGGGCGGATTTCTCCTTTCTGCGCAGCGGGTACAGGATCAGATGGTAGATGCCCATGACAAACAGGCTCCCTGCGATCAGAGCCTCGTACACCAAGCGGGATTCCCGCTGCAGGATAATGGACTGAACCGGCCCGAGCCGGATGGCTTCCCACACTCCCCCGTTTCGCTGCACAAAATTGGAGACCTGCAGCACCACCTCCGCTTCCGGATGCTTGGGCCGGAAGACGACTACCTTGCTGTAATTTTGGGGGACCATTTCTTCGCGGCTCTTTCCGACAACGCCATTCTGTCCCAGTCTCTGTCCGTCGATCCACAGCTCGTATGCGGACGCTACGCTCGGCATGTACAAAGCGAACTGCTTGTTCGCGGCTTCTTCGTCAAACAATATCCGGAGCCGGTAGGTCGCAAAGCCGTGATTGGATACCGTCTGCCCGGCCACCCCTTTCTTCCAGGGGGAAGGAACCGGCATATACATCGATGTCTGACGATTCTGACTGGAGCCAAAAGAGTTCAGCAGCTGCTGCCAGTACACCTCCCATTCCCCATTCAGCAAAACAACATCCTGCTGCTGCCAGTTGACCCCGCGCAAGTCGATGACCCCTCTTGCTGCGAGCGGCGACGGCTCAGGGGACTGGGTTGCGGCGGCAGCTACCGATGGCACGAGCAACACAAACAGGCACAACAAGAGTGCGCAGCGGACGAACCTTCGTCTCATGTCTTTTTCCGAATCCCCTCTCATGCGGCCAGCCTATCTCTATTTCTTCCTATCCTACCAGAAAAGCAGGCAAACAGGTAGAAAGGCCCAGAATCCCTTTTCAGGATTCCAGGCCTTCCTCGTCTGCCAACTCTTCTCAACCGACGCTTTGCTGCTTCACAGCCCCGGACTTTTCGCTGTTTTCCACTCGCCGATGCTGGACATCCTCAAAGCGCTGGCTGATCCTTGCCAATGCAAACGAGACGACAACGGAAAAAATGACGATCCCGTAAAAGCCCGCGCCAATCCCGATCCCGATCCCTCCGGCAAAGAAGATCATCGCGGCCGACGTCAACCCTTTGACCTGCAAGCCGTCCTTCAGGATCACGCCTGCCCCCAAAAAACCAAGGCCTGTGACGATCTGCGCAGCCAGCCGCATCGGATCCATCATCGTGCCGCTGTTCGGGGAGCTGTACACCTTGGTGCTGTAAATGGACACCAAAGTAATCAGCGTACAGGCGACGGAGACGTACATGTACGTTTTCAGGCCGGCCGGCTTGTTTCGGTGCGAGCGATCCCATCCGATGAACATGCCGAGAACGGCGCTGACGATTACGCGAATATACATTTCCAGATTCATATAATCCATTCCATGCACCTTCTTTTTGCGATAGAGACATTATATGCGGTCGTTCGTCGAATAGACCGGCGGGATCGGATTGGGCACAAAAACGGCGGAGATCAGGGAAATGGCGCCGATCACGATCAGGAAAAGACCGACCGGGATCCAGGAGCCGGCGAAAGAGTGAATCAGCGCCGTGGCGATCAAAGGAGCCATGCCCCCTGCCAACGCCGCTCCGACCTGATACCCGACGGATATGCCGGTGTACCTCACTCGCGCTCCGAACATGTCGGAGACGAGCGTACCCATCACCGCGGTGACCACGCCCCACAGCCCCATTCCCAGAACCGTCGCCAATGTCAGCGTAAACACCGATTGGTAGGAAAGCAGCTGGAAATAGGGAAACGCAAAGAGAATGATGCCGGAGGTTCCCACGATGAAGATGCGCTTTTTGCCGACCTTGTCCGCAAGCATCCCTGCAGCGGGGATGACAAAAGCGGAGAACAGCGTCCCCAGCGTGACGGCATTGAGCACCGATACCTTATCCATGTGCAGCTGCCCGGTTGCGTAGGAAATGATGAAGGTCGCGAAAATATAGAAGGGGGCCGATTCTACCAGCTTGACTCCGACCGTCAGGAGCAGCTCCATCCGGTGATGACGCAATGCCTCTCCAAGGGGGAAGCGGGAAATGGAACCGCTTTCTTTTATTTGTTGGAAATCGGGAGTTTCCTCCAGGCCGCGGCGGATCCAAAGCCCGACGAAAACCAGCACGACACTGAGCAAAAACGGGACGCGCCAGCCCCATGCCAGAAACTGCTGCTCCGGCAGCAGCCCCACGATCGAAACCGTCACGGTCCCCAGCAGCATTCCGACAGCCGAGCCCATCATAGGGACGCTGCCTCCGAAGCCTCTCCGGTTTTTGGGCGAGTACTCCACTGCCAGCAGCAGCGCCCCTCCCCACTCCCCGCCGATGCCGATCCCCTGAATGAGCCGCAGCAAAATCAGAAGGCATGGAGCCCAGATGCCGATGGTGGCGTAATCAGGCAAGCATCCGATGAGCACCGTGGAGGCTCCCATCAGGGCGAGAGTCAGCACGAGCGTTTTTTTCCTGCCCATCCTGTCGCCGATATGGCTGAACAGGATGCCGCCGAGCGGACGAAAGAAATACGGGATGCCGAACGAGGCGTAAGCCAGGAGCAAGCCCGCAAACGAATCCAGTGTCGGAAAAAAGAGCCTGTTGAAAACTAGCGATGCCATGGTTCCAAACAGCAAATAATCGTAATACTCGATGGAACTGCCAATCAGACTTGCGACCAACGCTTTTCTCGTCTGCGTCGCCTGCGATTGCTTCATGACCACTCCTCCTCTTTCGCCCGACCGGTCCAAAGGGCTGCAAGCTGCGCTTGTAGTAAATTGAATTTTCTCAATTTTACATCTGCTAAGATGCGGCTGTCTATAGATTTCTTGCGTTTATTTGTTATTGGTTTTACTTAAATGAATATTTTGTTGTATTTATTTGTAAAAAATCATTTACACAACATAAACAAACAAATAACACAAAAATAACGCAACAAAATACACACAAAATTGCAGAGCCATGTTATACTCATTTCGAACATCCGAATGTTCAGACAACTCACATTCATTTTGGAGGGGATTTGACGTGAAAGTGCTTTGCTTGGGTGGGGCCGGGAGGATTTGCCGAGAGTCGATTCTGGATCTGGTGCAGTACTCCAGCTTTGAACGGATCACCGTCGCCGATTTCAACGAAACGGAAGGGCGTGCCGTCGTCGCGGCACTGAACGACCCGCGCGTCGACTTTGTACAGATCAACGTACGGGACCATGCCGATACGGTGAGCAAGATGAAAGGCTACGACATCGTCATGGACGGAACGACGATCACGCTGAACGGCCTCTCCACCGCTTGCATTGCGGAAGCAGGCTGCCACGGCATCAACCTGAACGGCTTCGGTGCAGAAGATGCCTACGACGATTTGTTCCGAAAAAACGGCAAAACTTGTGTGCCGGGCTTCGGCATGACACCTGGCGTCACGCAGATGATGGCCATGCATGCCGCTGAAAAGCTCGACACAGTCGAATCCGTCCGGGTCAGCCACGGCGCTTTTCGTCCCATTGCCTTTTCCCGTTCCATCACGGAAACGACAACCTACGAGTACGATCCCCTCTTGCCCGGCCGAGTCGTTTACGAAAACGGCGAGTTCATCCAGGTCCCGCCTTTTGCCCGTCCGCGTGAAATCGAATTGCCTGCACCTTACGGCAAAACCGTACAGTACATCATCCCTCATGCCGAGACAAAAACATTGGCAGCCGCCCTCGCGCACAAAAACGTTCAGCTGATCGAGGTACGCGGTACATGGCCGGCGAAAAACATGCAGCTCGTACGCGCGCTCTACGATTGGGGCTTCATGCGAAATGACCCGATCACCATCAACGGCAAGGAAATCGGGATTCTCGACTGTATCAGCGAATATTTGTTCCACTCCACGGAAGGACAGGAAACGGAGCTGTACGGCTATTCCTTGCACGTGGAAGTGATTGGCGTCAAAGACGGGCGCCGGGTCCAGCATGTTCTCTACCATACGCATCCTGCTTCGGATGGCTCGGTGGAAGGCTGGGAAAAGCTGCGGGCGTACACGCGCAACGTCGGCATCCCGATGGCAATCGCGACGGAGATGATCGCCAAAGGCCAAGTAAAAAAGACGGGCGTACTGATTCCGGAAGAGGCATTCGATCCGGCGGAAATTTTTGCGGAGCTGGAAAAGCGCGGAATCTTGCTGCATGAGGAAATTACCCAATTGGATGAGACCGTGCAGGTGACACAGTAGCCTTCCCTTCCCTTCCCTTGTATAATCAGGAACCAGAGGACGCGGGTTTTCCGCGTCTTTTTTTGACATGGGGAGACAGAAGGTGGATAAAATGCTGGCTGTCATTGCAGCAAAAAGGGCAGTCATGAAGAATGTGGCAATCCAGAAGAAACGAAGCGTGCGCCGCTATGATACAGTAATCCTGAACAATCCAAATACCGAAAGGAAAGGATGTATGCAGATGGGAATTTTGCAGCCGTTCATTTTCTCTGAGGATGCGAGAGCGCAAGCTGATTTCTACGTGAAGTCGCTTGGCGGTGAGATCGTATCCATCATTACGTATGGGGATACCATGGGGACGCAATCCGAAGGGAAGGACAAAGTCCTGCACATGTGCGTTTCTGTTGCCGGAGAAAATTCCATCTTCATGGCGGATTCCATGGAACCGATTTCCCAAGGATCGGGGATTTCCCTCAATGTCCGGTACCGAACAGAATCCGAAGCCCGGGAAGCGTTCGAGAAGCTTGCTGAGGGCGGGATTGTAAAGCAGCCTATAGGTTGGCAGCCTTTTGGCTTGTATTTGGGAGAGCTTACCGACAAATACGGGATGATGTGGATGATTAATGCCGAACCGCAAACGAAGCCTGAATGAGTCGTCCATCACGATGGCGGCTTTATAGCAGCCAGGCCAAACCGTGCGAAAAAGACGGCTGGGCGTGCGGACCAAGAAGAGCGGCAAAAACAGGCAAGCCTTTTGTACTCGGCTTGCCTGTTTCTATGGCTGCGCTATCGTTTATTCCCTCTCTATCGTCACATCCGGGCCGACGAACACCTCAAACAGGCGCTCCCACGGCAACACAATCTCGACGCCGTCCAGGCTTGCGATTTTGCCCGTGAAGGTGTGCTTGCCGCGCTTGCCGGTAGCGATGGACTCGTCTGCAAAGTAGCTTTCGTACCAGTCGTCCACTTTCGGGGAAAGCTCTTCGACCACGAAATCGTTGACCTCGTCGAAATCATCGCCCAGCCCCCATTCGTTGCCCCCCAGCTTTTGCACCAGCTTTCGGGCGTCCGCCATGACTTCGTTTCGGTAGTGGTGGTCGTTGACAAAGGACGACAGCAGCAGATTGACGTGAGCCTGCGCGGCGTCTACGGTCAAAGGCACGCCGAATTGATTCCCTTTTTCCAGAAAAGCGCTGCGCTGCAAGGCTTGTCCCAAGGCACTGCCCATGTTGTTGCCCGCTGTCCCCCACGCTGTGTAGGAAAGCAGATCAGGCAGCTTCACTTTGTCCTGCAAGCGTTCGATCAGATCGGGATCGGCCTTGTTGGTGACCGTCACATCCGTCACGGCTACCTGCTTGCCGTCCTCCAGGTGCTCGTTGATCCCTGCGACAAAGCCGTCCAGTGCTTCTCTTCTGTCCGCCTTGCTGGTACCTGCTTCGGAAGGGGTATTTACCATCAGGACGAGATCGGCGTCGTCGGCATCCTCCACCGGCTTTTCTCCTGCCGCTCGAATGTGCTTCTCGACGCTCTCATCAAACGTCGTGTCTTCAAAAGGCGCGATCCAATCGCTTCCGTCCATTCCGGAGTACTCGACGGCTACCTTCGGATGGATGCGGAGCGAATCGAGGGACAGCCGGCTGACAAGCACCGTGCCCACTTCATCCGCCCCGGGAAAGACAACCGTTCGGTCTTCGACGTGCAGATCCTTCGCCTTTTCCACCAGCGCCTCCCGCTCTGCCCGGTGCAGCCCGTGCGGAGCCGCGTCGTCCTGGGCGAGCACGAGGTAGTCGATGGTGCCGTCCTTGACCCAGTCGATCAGGAGCGAATTGATCTTGTGATTGCGCTCCCTCGCATCGAGGTAATCCTGCAGCACAGCTTCCGGGATCAGCTCCTCCAGCTCCTGCAGACGGTCTTCCTTTTCCGTCATGCCGAGGTTGTGGACCTCGTCGTACAGAATCGCCCACTCTCTGATCTGATCGTAATACTTCAAGGTCTCCGGATCGGTGGCGGTGACAGCGAGCCTCTGGATCGTGTCGAACACGTAGATCGGCTTGTCCGGCTCCTTTGCCTTCAGCCGCTTGATCGCCTTGATGTTCGCCAGTGCATCTTCGTACGACTGGTCGGCCGTACGGGAAGCGACCAGACCTCCGTACGCCAGCATGCTCACCGAAATGACCGAGCCGTCCACTTCATCCGCCGTATCGAGCAGCCAGTCCCCGATCTCCTCGCCATCTCCCGGCGTCGTGAAGTGCCCCAGCATGTCATCGTCCGGCATCACCGTCTCGACTCCCCCAGCCTTGGCGGTCATCTGCGGGAAATACGTGTTCACCGGCCGGTCATCCAGAGGGACCAGGGCGATTCGGGCGACCGGCTTTGGCGACTTGGCCTCGGCTGTGCCCAGGTGCCCGAACGGTATCCCCCCGGTCACAAGAGCTGCCGCAGCGACAGTGGAAATGAACCATCTCAACTTCTTCATCGTCTCGACTCCTTTCCATATGAACGGATCGTGCAAAGGACGGCACCTGACTGACGCAGAAGCAGGACAGAGGGGAGATGCCGTCCATGAAGCTGCCACGGCTTTGCTTAGAGAACGGCGCCAGCCTGACGCAGCGCTTCCTGCAGCCTGGATACGTTGATTTTCCGTGGAACGGTCCCATCCAGGTGCGAGATTGCAGCCGCTGTGCCCGCCGCCTGGCCGGTCGCCATGCAGCTCGGTGTGAGCCTGGTCGTCGCCAGCGCTTCGTGGGTGGTGGAAATGCAGCGTCCGGCTGCCAGCAGATTGTCGATCCTTTGCGGCAGCAGGCAGCGGTACGGGATGTCGTATGCCCCGTCTCCCTGGATGTCAGCCGCCGTCACTCCTTTGCCGGACGGATCGTGGATATCGACGGGGTAACCGCTGCGGGCGATCCCATCGTGGAACTTGCGCCCTTGCACCACGTCATCGATCGTCAGGCTGTATTCACCCGCGATTCTGCGCGTTTCGCGGATGCCGATCTGCGTGCCTACGGAGGAGATCGACGCCTGGGAGAAACCAGGAACCTTGTTTTTTAAAAATTCCGACATCAGCAGCACCTGACGTCTCCCGATCTCCTCCGCCTCCGTCAAATCCTCCACATCCGTGCCGTCCAGCCCTTGTACCCGTGTGCAGTTGATCAGCACCTCGTCCTTTTCCGGGCCGGTGAAAAAGAGCACTTGGTCGCGATTGATGGGGACCCCTGACGATTTCCATTGCGAGTAAAAGCCTTGGACGCCGGTGAGCGGGAGCTTGTTCAGCTCACCGAACGGCGTCTTGTGGTAAAAGTCTTCCGGGTGAGCCAGCATATACGCTCTGACCTGCTCCAGATCGACGCCGCGCATGCGGAACTTCATCGTCATCGGCTGGGTGCGGCCGTCGCCCTCCCGCCCCTTGCTCGTCGGCGCGCCTGATAAATGCGCCACATCGGCATCGCCGGTGGCGTCGACGAAGACCTTTCCGCGAATCTCGTACTTGCCCGATTTGGTCGTGATCTGGACTGCCGCGATTCGGTCGCCTTCTACCGCCACATGGTCGACGAAGCTGTGGACGAGCAGCTTGACCCCGGCCTCCTTCAGCATTTCCACTGCCAGCAGCTTGTAGATCTCGGGATGGTACGGCGTGACCGTATGAACGAATCCCACCGTATCCCGCAGATGTCCCGGAGATCCGCCCCGCTCCTGCAAGCGCTCGACGATCTCCTGCGCGATGCCTTTGATCACCTGCTCTCCTTTTTCTGTATGAAACGTCATCCAGGGGTACACCAGCGCTGCCGTCGACATTCCACCGAGGAAGCCGTACCGCTCGACAAGGATCGTTCCCGCCCCCAACCTGCCGCTTGCCAGCGCCGCATTGATACCCGCCGGACCGCCCCCTACGACGACGACATCCGTTTCTATCACACGTCCCACTTTCATCCTCCTCCCGTCAGTCCTTCATTCCTGTCATCGAGACGCCTTCGATAAACTGCTTCTGCGCGAAAAAGAACACGATCAGAAGCGGCAGCGTCGCCATCACGGACGCGCTCATCAAATGGTGCCAGGCCGTTCCCGCTTCATCCGTAAACAGCGACAGAGCGAGAGGCAGCGTCATCAGCTCCCGGTCGTTCAAGAAAATGAGCGGATCGTAAAAGTCGTTCCAGCTCGTCAAAAATGTAAAGATGGTCAGAGTCGCAATCGCCGGCTTCGCGAGCGGCAGCATGATGCTCCAGTAGATGCGCCAGCGCGAGCAGCCGTCGATCATCGCCGCCTCCTCCAGTTCCTTCGGGATTCCGAGAAAAAACTGCCGCATGACGAAGACCCCAAAGATCCCGCCCGCCCCGAAGATCGGCAGGACAATCAGCGGCACATGCGTATTGATAAAGCCGAGCGCCCGCATGAACAAAAACATGGGGATGGACGTCACTTCGTTCGGAATCATCATCGTGGACAGCAGGACCAGAAAGACGAGGTTTTTCCCTTTGAACGGAATCCTCGCAAACGCGTAGCCCGCGATGGATGCGAAAAAAACGGTGCCAACCGTCACGAGTACCGCGATGTACAGGCTGTTCCAGTAAAACAGGTGAAACGGCGTGCCCGAGAGGACCTCCGTGTAGTTTTCCAGCCGGATCGGCCACGGAATCAGCTCGGGCGGAAAGACGAAGATTTTGGCCGGTTCCTTCAGCGACGTCGACAGCATCCACAGAAACGGAACCAGCATGACGAGGGAGACGACCGACAGCACGATGTAGTTTAGAGAAATCCCGATGATCTTGCCGGGTCTGTTACTCTTCATGGAACACCCACCTTTTCCGATACTGCCATTGGAGCAGCGTAAAGACGAAAATGATAAAGAACAGCACAAAGGCGAGTGCGGACGCGTAGCCAAACTCGAAGTTTTTGAACGCCTTTTCCCAAATGTAGTAGACGAGCACCTTCGTGCTGCCGTCAGGACCGCCTTGGGTCATCACGTAGATTTGGCCGAATACCTTGAGCGAGCCGATAATCGTGAGCAGCGTCGTCAAGAAGATGGTCGGCGAGATCAAGGGAACGGTGATCCGGAAAAACTGCCGGGCCCGTCCAGCCCCGTCGATGCGGGCCGCTTCGTACAGATGCGCAGGGACTTGCTGGAGCGCTGCGATGAACAGCACCATGTTCAAGCCGACGTTTTTCAGGACGCTGGTGACGATGACGACCGGCATGGCCAGCTTCGTATTGTACAGCCAGGCGGGACCCGTGATTCCGAACAGCTGCAGAATCTGGTTGATAAAGCCCGTGTCAGTGGCAAACAGATACTTCCACACAATCGCCCAGACGATCAGGGAAGTCATCACGGGCACGAAGATCGCCGTACGAAAGATCCCAATCCCCGGCAGCTTCCGGGCGAGCAAGAGAGCCAAGCCCAGCGCGAGGACGATGTTCATCGGAACGAGGCCAGCTGCAAACGTAAACGTATTTCCGACGACCGTCCAAAATTCCTCATCATGAAAGAGCGCTTGATAGTTTTCCAATCCGACGAAGGTCGGCTCGCCCAGCAGGGGCCAATCCGTCATACTCATGTAAAAGGCGAGCAAGAGCGGACCGAGCAGCAAAGCCAGAAAACCGAGCACCATCGGGCTGACGAACAGCCAGCCGGCCACATTTGCTTCTCTGCCGAGCGGATTTCTTGTCGGTTTCGCTTTTCTCTGCGCAGAGGCGGGGACGTTCAAGTTGCTCTCCATTCGCTTTCCCCCTTTAACGGTCGATGGCCTCACGCAATGCTGCAACCGACCTTTTGATCTCCTCCGCTGTCGTCCCGATGGACATGGCTCCCGCGAGCAGCACCCGCACCCCCGTGTCCTTCAGAGCGGGAATGTCTTTCGGCACAATCCTTCGCTGCGTGGGAACCATCACCGGAATCCCGGCCTTCTCGACCAGTACCCGGTATTTCAGCAGATCGGAAAACACCAGCGGAGTGCCGTACTGCTCACCCGGAATGACCGACGCTTCCAGAGCCGTCACGGGAAAGTGCCTGACTGCCGAAAGGAGCGGCAAATCGAACCGGTCGTCGATGGCAAAGGTAGTCGCCACGCCCTCGGTCTGCAGCATGGACGCCGGCAGATGGTGTCCGTAGATGGAAATAAAATCGAAGCCGACGGAAGCAAGCTGTGCGAGCTCACCCGGATCGAGCGCCTCCGGAGATCCGGCAGGGACGATGCCAAGCGGCCCGTCGAACCGGCTCCGCATGGCGGCGAACACGTCCCGGTACTCCGTCAGGGGGCCAAAGCCGTTACCGCTTGCCCGGTGGTAGACATTCATGTGCACCTTCAGCCCGTCCGCTCCTCCTTCCAGGGCGGCTCCCGCCAGCTCCTCGTCATTTCGCGGCAGGCTCACCAGGAGCAGAAAAGGCTTTTGCGCCAATGCTTGCTGAAAACGGTTCATCGTGACCTGCGGCCTCCTATCACGCCGCGGCGGCCTGCTGGGCAGACCGCCGCGGCTCCGCTATTTTTTCAAAATCGGGTTGATCTTCTCTTCCAGCGACTTCATGATGTCAGCCGGCTGGGCGGTTTGCCCGAACAGCTGGTCGAAACCGGCGAGAATGGTATTGTCGATTTTTTGCCATTCCACATGGCCCGGCTGGAAGTGCGCTTTCGGCATCTCCTCGATGACGGCTTGCTTGATGTGCGCCGGGTCCGGATTGTCCGGCTGGTTCAGGAACAGGTCGGAGTTCAGCACGGAAGTACGCGGCGGCACGAAATACGCGGAAGTCGCCTGCACGCCTTCTTCGCTGGCGATGAACTTGAGAAACTCCTTCGTCTCCTCCAGGTGCTTGGTGCCTTTGAAAATGGAATAGCCCGCTTGCCCCAGCATCGGTGCGGATCCCTGGGAGCCGGACGGCATCGGCGCGATGTCCCACTTGAAGTCCTTGATCGCCCGCGCCTTGGACACGTAGCTGTAGACGTCGAAAAACATCCCGATCTTGCCTGTTTCAAAGCTGACCTGCTCCCCTGCCTTCGGATGCGATCCGTCCGCAAACATCATGCGCTGGAGCATGCTCAGCGTCTCGACGCCGTACTGGTCGTTCCACGTAAACTGGTTCATGTCCTTGCTGAACGGCCCGCTGCCATTCGACCACGAGTACGAAGACAGGATGATCCACGTCTTCCAGTCGCGGAAGAAGTTGGCCCCGTAGATCTTGCTTGCGCCCGTGCCGCTCGTGATGGCCTTCGCAGATTTTTCAAATTCTTCCCACGTCCACTTGCCTTCCTTCGCCAGGTCGTTCGGCGATTTCAGACCGGCCTTGTCAAACAGGTCTTTGTTGTAAAACATCACGGTAGGCGGTGTGGAAAAAGGAATCCCGTACAGCTTTTCATCCTTCTTGAACAGCTCCAGGGTCGAGGGGATGAAGTCATCCATTTTGAAGGAAGCATCCTGTTTCAAATCCGAAACATCCTCCAATATTCCGTTGGCCATGAACTGCGGAACCATCCGCTCGGATACCCAGCCTATGTCCGGCAGCTCCTGTCCGGCCGCCAAGACCGTCACCTTTTGCTGGTAATCGGGAAACGGGACCGATTCGAGCTTGACCTTGATGTTCGGGTGGGTTTGCGTGAATGTATCGATCAGCTTTTGGTACAGATCGAGATGAGCCTGATTGCCCCATGTCAAGAAGGAAAGCTCGACGGGTTTGTTTTTGTCTGCCGTCGAATCGCCGGACGACTGCGGCGACTGCGTGCTGCCGCTACAGCCCGCAAAAGTAAACGCTGCCAAAAGGATCGACAATGCCAAAACGATCGCCTTTTTCATGGAGTACCCCCTTTTCTCACTGAAATCATGAACTGCTTTCAGTATAAATTTGCGGGAATATTACGATAAATCATCCAATTTACAGATTTGGTATGGGATTTAAAGATCTTCTCCTTCCTCTCCCCCTTCCCGATAGCTGCCGGGGGTCATTCCTACCTCTTTTTTGAAGACGATCATGAAATGCTTGGGGCTTTGGTACCCGACCAAGCGGGATATGTCGTATACCTTCAGGCTCGTTTGACGCAACAGCTGCTTCGCCCGGTTCATACGCATTCTCGTGACGTAGTCGGAGATGTTTTCACCTGTCTCGGTCTTGAACAGCTGGCTGAGGTAGATCGGATGGAGATGGACGACTTCAGCCACTGTCTGCAAGCGCAGGTCGCCGTCCGTATGGTCCTGGATGTACGCCTTAACTTTGCGGATGATCTGCCTCTCCTCTCCTCCGCCGGACGGCGCGGGATCGCGCGGCTGCTTTTTGCGCTCCAGCGACTGGCGTATTTTTTCCAGCGTACCGGCCAGCTCGATCCGGTCGATCGGCTTGAGCAGGTAATCCGTCACTTTGTGCTTCAACGCCTTCTGCGCGTATTGGAAGTCCCCGTAACCGCTGATGATCACGATCGGCAGGTCTTCGTACATCTCCCGGACTTTGGCGATCATCGCCAGACCGTCGACCTCGCGCATGCGAATATCTGTGACGATCAGATCCGGCATTTCCGTGCGCAAATAGTGCAGCGCTTCATTGCCGTCCGCCGCTTCCGCCGCGACCGTGAAGCCTCCGATCACCTTCTCGATCAAGGTCTTGAGCCCCTCGCGAATCACCTGTTCATCTTCCACCAGCAACACTTTGTACATGCTTCTCCCCCCTATGTCCGCCATCCAGCGGGATTCTCATCGAAAAAACCGCTCCCTGGCCCGGCTCGCCGTCAATCGACAGGCTGTATTTCGGGCCGTACAACAGCGAGATCCGCTGATGGATATTGCGCAGGGCCGTTCCGGTGCGTTGTCCGCCTTTTGCCTCATTCAGGTGGAAAGGAAGGCTCACCATCGCCTGCAGACGGCTTAGCTCCTCCCGGGACATCCCCTTCCCGTTGTCACGCACGCTGATCACCACATCCGCATCCTCCTGCACCACTGCCAGTCGAATCGTCCCGCCGTTTTCCTGGCGCTCGATCCCGTGATAGATGGCGTTTTCCACCAGTGGCTGCAAAAGCAGCTTGGGGATCGGCACATCCAGCAGCGCTTCGTCTACATCCTGCTCCACCCGCAGGCGATCCCCCAGCCGCACCTGCTGGATGCGGACGTACGACGCCAGCGAATCCAGCTCCTGCCGAAGCGTCACGAACCCATCCCCGCGCCACGCGGTGTAGCGCATCAGCTTGCCAAGCGATGACACCATGTCCGACACATCGTAATTTCCCGCCCGGATCGCCATCATATTGATCGCCTCCAGCGTGTTGTAGATAAAATGGGGATGAATCTGGCTTTGCAAGGCTGCCAGCTCCGCCTCCCGCTCCCGCAGGCTGATGACGTACACTTCATTCACGAGGCGGTTGATCTCTTCGACCATGTGGTTAAACTGCTCGCTCAGCTTGCCGATCTCATCCGACGAGACGACCGGGACCCTTTCGTGGAAATGCCCCTGCTCCACTTGCAGCATTTTCTCCTTCAGGCGGACGAGCGGTTTGCTGAGCGAGTAGGCAAAGTAGCTGGCCAGTCCTCCCGCGACGACCAAAAAGAGGGCGGCGATCACCATCGTAAAGCTGCGCAGTTCCCTGGAGTCCTTGAGCAGGCTGTCCACCGGGACGATGCTGATGACGCCAAGGCCTGTCTCGGCCGACTGGCTTTCGATCAGCAAGTAGCGCTCCCCTTCCAGACTGATGGTTCGCGCTGCCTGGGACGACGATCGCAGATTTCCTGTCTGTCTCAGCAGCGCGAGGAAATCCGGCGCCTGGTCGTCCTCCCGCTTTTCATAGAACAGCTCGTTTTGCTGATTGGCGATAAACAGACTGCCCTCCTTGGTAAACGGCATGTTGGCCAGGAGCTGGTCGATCATCTCCATCTTCAGGTCGATCTTCATGACCCCGAGCGGCAGATTGGTGTTGGGCTCCCGAAGCAGGCGAGCCACGGAGAAATACGTCTCCCCCGACCGATCCACATAATAGCCCGGCCGGTGCAGCGGAATGATCACCGACGCTCCGTTTCCTTCCAGCACCCGGCGGTACCACGGTTCTTCGCTCCACTTGATCGACGACGTCAGCAGCGACGGATCGAGATCGGAGAACACCATGCCGTTCATGGACAGGATCTGGATGCCTTTCACCTCCGGACGGCTGTACGCCAGGCTGGAGATGTACAAGGTCATTTTTTGCCGTTTTTCCGTGGACAGGTAAGGAGGAGCCGAAGTTCCGTCGCGCAGCTCCCGCAAGATGGCGAGAATGCTGTTGTCGTAGAGGGGATTTAAGGAGAGGCGCTTCAGCTCTTCCATGTTCCGGTCCAGATTGCGGTTGATCTGATGGACGATTTGCGCCGTGTACTCCGACGTTTTCTCTTCGGTGGAGGCAGAAAACCTGCTGTACGTGATCATGCCTTGCAAGCTGAGAGGAATCGCGATGAGACAAAGAAACAGCGCGAGCATCTTGGCGCGCAGCGTTCCCCGGAAGGGCAAGGTCGATCGTATGCTTCGAAATGGGTTCAACGGAAGACACTCCTCACGTAATTCCGACAATTTTGACTATTTTCTCTGTCGGATTGCCGATCCCTGTCTGGGCCACTCAGGCAGCTCTCCGTGCAGGCTTGGCAAAACTCGTCTTCTTCGTTTTTGATTCTGGAATCGTCGATGCATGCAAAGTTATAATAAAAATAGCGTAAAAGACTGGCTTTGCGCGATCCATGAATGGTAAACTGATGCGGCTCAGGTTACATCCTGCAGCCGTTTCTTTGTCGCAAATTCCCTGAATTTGTCATGCAGCCTTTTGATCCGGAATGTTTCTACCACGATAATCGAACGAAGGAGTCAGGCTACTTTGTCGGACATGACAAACAAGATCGTCAAATGGAAGACCGTTCTTGTCGTAAGCCTGTTTCTGCTTGTTCTGACAGGCTCCCGCATACTCTGGATCACCATCTTTCAAAGTACGGAGCAGCCGTATGCCAAAGACGGACTCCTGGATTTGCGAAACTGGAATGCAGCCGAAGGTCAAACCATCGAGCTGGACGGCCAGTGGGAATTTTATCCCCACGTATGGCTGATCGACCCGGAATCTTCGCAGACAACGGAAAAATCCAGCCCCCAACTGATTCAAGTTCCGGGAGACTGGAATTCTCTCATGCAGCCGGGGGAGGACACGCCGTACGGTTACGGTTCGTACCGCTTGCGAATCCTCGTCGATCCGAAGCAAGATTTGACCTACAGCATTCGCATCCCCAGCGTCCGCAGTTCGTCTGCGCTCTATGTAAACGGCAGACTTCTGGCCAAAGCGGGGGAGCCGGGAGTGAACAAGAAGGAGTACAAGGTGGGGAATGTTCCCTACACCTCCTCCTTCGCAGCGAACGGCAGCAGTGAAATTGAGGTTGTCATCCAGGCGGCCAATTACGACGACCCTGGCAAAAGCGGCATCGTTCGTTCGATCAAGTTTGGAACCGAAGAAGCGATTGCCCGCCAGACCCAGCTTTCGATGACCATGCAGCTGTTGGTCGCGATCGTCTCCCTGCTGCATGCTGTTTACGCATTGATTTTGTATCTGCTTGGGAAAAGGGACCGTAGATTGCTCTTTTTCTCCCTGTTGCTTGCCAGCGCCACTTTCATGTATCTTCTTGCAACCGATGAGAAATTGATTCCTTACTGGTTCCCGATCGATTACGAGACGGGCATCAAGCTGGTTTCCTATGCCATCATCGCCCTTTCTTGCTCTCTTCTGCTGTGCGTCAAGCAGCAGTGGCCTGCATTCTGAAAAAAAGCATTTCCGGCGTATGGCATGGTGTGCGGAGCCTATGCGTTGTCGGCATTGTTTTTGCCTGCCAAGCATCTCATGAAGCTTCTGCCTCTGGATCTCTCGATTATGGGGACTTCCTTGCTCATCACCATCGTGTCTCTGCTTCGCACATCCACCATAAAGGATATCAAGGGCAATACCTTGTTGCTGCTGGCGCTTGTCGCTTTTGTGAACAACATCGTCTGGTGGGGCTTGACGGATGCGATGGGAATCAAGGTCTTGTCCTACCCGTTTGATCTCATCATCGCGCTTGCCTGCTTTGCGTCCAGCCCGAGGATATCGAAAACGGATTTCGAGCAGGCGCCAACGATTATGTATCGAAGCCGGTAGATTCGTGGGAAGTGCGGTCTCGTGTCAAAGCGCTTACCGAGGTGAAACGTTCTGTCCGGGAGCGGCTGCGAATGGAAGCAGCTTGGCTTCAGGCGCAAATCCAGCCTCACTTCCTGTTTAATACCTTGACTGCCGTTTCGGCTTTAAGCGAAATCGATCCGGACCGGATGCGCAATCTCCTGGGAGTTTTCAGCGACTTTTTACGCGATAGGTACAGGCTGCAAAATATGGACGAGCTTGCCCCCGTAGAAGACGAGCTGAGCATCGTCCGCTCTTACCTCTTCATCGAAAAAGAGCGCTTTGCGGAAAGACTGCAGGTCGTGTGGGAGATAGACGATTGCCAGGAGTTGAGGATCCCCCTGTTTACGATCCAGCCGCTCGTGGAGAATTCCGTAAGACATGGCATCATGAAGCGTTCCCGAGGCGGGACGATTGTCATCCGGATCGTCAACCACGAGACGTATGCCGAAATTTCCGTCGAGGACGACGGCGTTGGGATGGAGGAATCCGTCTTGCAGCAAATCCTTGATAAACGGATGGACGACGAGTCTGGAGTCGGCCTGCTGAATACCGACCTTCGCCTCAAACGCCATTATCGCGAGGGTCTTCGCATCAAAAGCCAACCGGGAGTAGGGACGTCGGTATCGTTTGTCGTACGAAAGCACCAGAAAGGGTAAGCCGCTGCGTGCATCCATCGGGCAGAAAAGAAAAAAGTCCCTCGGGATTTCCCCCGAGCGGACTTTGCTTGTCTAGCGGTTTTCTTGCTGAAAAAGCCTTTGTCCACGAGCTGCACATTCTCAAGCCTGGGGCTCCCCCGTCGGCTTGATCAATATCCCGCGCTTGGCGTAGAACCGTGCAAAGGTCTCCAGACTAAGGTGGACATGCTCCTGCGTCTCGGGCGTATGGCCGGACGGATTGTGAAAGATGACCTCGCGAGACTCCTGTTTCCTGCCAAACACGTACACCAAATGTCCCCCTTGCTTCGGCGGCGCCACTTCGGGCGTGCGGATGCCGGGATGGACGGAAGCGATGTACACATAGCCCTCGCCCAGCAAATCGTAAATGTCCTCGATGGGCGTGTGCTCCTTCAGCTGCGCTTGCATGCCGAACTTTTCCTCGAGAAACGAGACAAAGGGACGGTAGATCAGGCCCTTGATGGAACCATCCTCCTGGACGACGTAGCCGCCGTATGCCCGGCATTCCCGCATGAGGTGCATCGTCGGAATCACCCGGTTCTGCCAATGGGCGAGCAGCATTTTCAGGCAGGCCATGCCGCAAATATGGGAGCTCCACTCCGCATACTCAGCCGGGTCTGTCGCGCCGGACTGCTGCCAGAGCGGGTCGTCGGCCGGATCCATCCTCCCGCTTACCAGATCGAGCACGCGATCGCGCGACTCGAATTGGGCAAAATACGGCACTCTCTCCATGTTTGATCCCCTCTCCCCGAACTGGTATCCCTCTTCCTTTTCAGAGTACCTCTCCTTGTCCGATTCCCATTAGAATCTCACGATGACCCTGCCGCGCATCTGCGCCGCCACTATTTTCGACAAGGCGGCGGGCAGCTCTTCCAATCCGATTTCTTCATCGATAGAATCTTCGAGTCCATCCGGTTTCAGATCGTTCCCCAACCGCTCCCAGATGACCTTTCGCAATTCCATCGGGCAGTAGACCGAGTCAATGCCCAGCAAATTGACCCCGCGCAGAATAAACGGAAAGACCGTAGCCGGCACATCGGTACCGCCGGTCAAGCCGCTGACGGCGACAGAGCCGCCGTAGCTGATCTTGCTCAGGACGGACGCGAGCGATTTGCCCCCTACAGGATCGACCGCAGCTTGCCAGAGCTGTTTGTCCAACGCATTGATTTTGTCGCCGGCGACTTCCCCGCGGGGGATGACCTCTTTCGCTCCGAGCTTGTACAAGTAATCATGCTCGGACTCTTTGCCCGTACTGGCGACGACGTGGTAGCCCCGCTTGGCCAGGATGGAAACCGCGATGCTGCCTACGCCTCCTGTCGCTCCGGTCACCAATACCTTTCCTTTTTCCGGTGACACGCCATTTTCCTCCAAGCGATGGACGGACAGCGCTGCCGTGAATCCGGCCGTACCGAAGACCATTGCTTCTCGCAAGGTCAGCCCTTTTGGCAAAGGAACGATCCAGTCTCCAGGGATTTGCGCAAACTCGCTGTACCCGCCGAAATGGGAAACGCCGATCTCGTAGCTGGTCGCAATCACTTCGTCTCCCTCGCGAAAACGCGGATCCTCCGATGACACGACGATACCCGCCAGATCAATTCCGGGGACGAAGGGGTAGTTTTTGACGATCTTTCCATTCGGGATGCTCGCCAAGCCGTCCTTGTAATTCACGCTCGAATAGTGGACCTTGATGCGTACATCCGCTTTGGGCAAGTCGCCGAGCGCAATGGTCTTCACGTCTGCTGAAAAACCGTGCTCGTCCTTGTTCACCACGAAAGCTCGAATCGGTTTTTGCATGGTTATCCGCCTCCTTCAATTGAAAAGGTCACCGTTCATTCCTGTTCATTTTACCATCGAAACTCCCCCTCCGTCCGATGCAAACTGTCGCAGGGCAGACACATCGGGAACAGAGGGCGGACAACGGATACGACCACAAACGCAAGTCGACCTAATCCCTCGGCTGGTTTTTTCAAAATCCCGTAAACGGTAAGCTTTTGGGTGTCAGGCATTGCGTTTATTTTCCAATTCCTCTTTCCGAAAGAAGGTCGAGACATTGAAACGTCCTTTGGCTTCCCAGCGCTTTTTTCGATTCGCAGCCTATTTTGTTGCCCTTCTCCTGTTCTTTTTCAACTCGCCGCAGATTCCCACAGCAGATGCAGCCTCGTCCCGCTTCCACGAGGAGCCTGTATCCATCCAAAGCCAGGATCTGAAGCTGGCCGGAACTCTCCTCGTGCCGGACACGCCGGGACAGCACCCTGCGGTTGTCATGGTGCACGGCTCCAGCTCGTCCGATCGCGAGAAGTATCGGGGAGAAGCGGAAATGTTTGCAAAGTCCGGAATCGCCGCCCTGATCTACGACAAACGCCCCGACGGCTTCTCGAAATCCCGGGGCGGTGACCGATCCTATCAAATACTGTCGGAAGATGTGGTCGCAGCCGTCCAAGCGCTGCGCTCCCGTGCGGATATTGCTCCAAGTGCAGTCGGTCTGTGGGGAATCTCCGAGGGAGCGTGGGTCGCTTCGCTCGCTGCCTCCGAGCCAAACAGCCACGTCGCTTTTCTCATCACCGTCGGCGCCGCCGGAGTCCAGCCCGTACAACAGCAGTCCTGGCAGCTCGTGAACCGCCTGCATGACCAGGGCGTCACCTCCGCCTCGATGATTCGTTCCGTCACCAGACACGGTCTGCAGCTTGCCGTCTCCGCTGGACTTTTCGCGGAGGCTACCTACGATCCCCTCCCTGCCTTTTCATCCTTGCAGCAGCCCGTACTCGCGATCTGGGGAGACAAGGATCGCGTAGAGCCCGCCTTGGAGAGCTCTCGGAACATCCAGCATGCGTTGGAACAAGCGGGCAACAAACACGCCGTCATCCGCTTCTTTCCGGATGCGGGTCATCTGCTGCGGCTGTCTTTGGACGGAACGACGCAAACGGACGAATTTGCCCCCGGCTACTCCGAGGCGATGACATCCTGGGTCCACCAGGTCGTGCAGGGCAACGCTCCTCGCTCTTCCGTCATTGGGGCTGCACCGCAGCAAGAGCATCTCTCGCCTGCCGGAATCGGTCAGCTGTCCTGGTATCACTCAGCCTGGGTGCAATTGGGAGCGGCACTCCTTCTCCTTGCCATCTTCGGGACGTTTCTGCTCGGTTCCTTGGTCCGCGCCCTGCGGAAGCGCGGTTCGAAGCAACCGAATGATCGGCGGTCCGGATATTCCCTCCTGCTGGCAGGCAGTACGACCGTGGCGACTTTCGGGTTCTTGGCTTACTTCGGCTTTTTGATGAGCTCGGGAGCCAAGCATCTGGACCCTCTTCTGTTTGACCGGACGCTCATCTGGGGCCTGCTCCAGCTGTCTTCCTTCATCGCGCTGGCCGCTGCCGTCCTCCTTGGCTGCTCCTTGTGGCGTTCCCTGGTCACGGATCGTTCTCCTGTGGGGAGGGAAAAGGAGCGGATTTGGCTCATGATCGGCGGCATCCTGTTTGTGCCGTGGGCGCTTTATTGGCAGCTCTTGATTCCATAATGAAGGGCGGAAGCACGCCTAGCTCAGCTTGATGATGACGACCCCCGCCAAGATCATGCAAATGGATACCCATTTTACGAAGCTCACCTGCTCCTTCAGCCAGACGATCCCGATGATCGTGGCGAAGACGATGCTGATTTCCCGAACGGAGGCTACGTACGTGACAGGCGTGGTCTGCATGGCGTATACCGCCAGCGAGTTGGATACGAAGACGAACAGCCCGCCCGCCAGCGTATGCCACGGATAGCGCCTTGCCAGCGACCGATAGGAAACGTGGGAATGCGCCCTGCGGTCGATGATCCACTTGCCCGCGAACATTCCGATAAACACGACGTATTTGAACAGCAATCCCGACATCATGGAAGCGCCCATGCCGTCCATCACGCTGCTGAGGGCCGAACAGCTTCCGGCCAGGAAGACCCACTTCATGTTGTGCCAATCTTTCAGCAAATGACTGAGCTCGCGAAGCGAAAAGGAGCGCTGGTTCATGAACACGACTCCCGCGACGATGATCAGGATCCCCAGAAACCCGGTCCAGGCAATCGCCGCTCCGACGAAGACGGTACTGATGATGGTCGTCACGATGGGGGCTGTTCCCCGCAGGATGGGGTAGGCGTAGCTCAGCTGGTTGGTTTTGTACGCTTTGCCCAGGGCGACGAAGTACAAAACCTCCGAGCAGGTGCTGAGCAGCAGCCATTTGATGGCGGACGGCGGAAACGGCGAGGTTCGCCACAGGTAGAAGGCCAGTGGAAAGTACAGGATGACGGAGACGCCCAGAATCAGGGTGAAAAAGGCGTCCCTTTCTTCGATTCGCTTGGAGAGGGCGTTCCAGACGGCGTGGCAGATGGCGGCGAACAACAGGATCAACAAAATGGTGGTGGACATGGTTTTCCCAGCTTTCTGATTTGTTCTCTGCTTGTAAGGGTGAAGCTTCTATGCTCTCTTTGCGTCTGCCCGTTCGGGCTTCGGTGCTGGGGCGGAAAAAGGCGAAAACGCTCCAGGTTCGTAGGGACACTTGCATGGAAGGCATCCCTGTCCGGCTCCGCTCCAAAAGAGGAACGGCGGCCAAAGTAGTCGTCTCGAAGAAGCTTCTCATGGGTGGCCGCTCAGGCGTGTTTCCCTTTTTCCGCTTCGCCTGGGCGGCGTCCCTAATACCTTCGCTTTTTTCGCCTTTTTCCTGGACAGCTGTTGGGGACAGGCGGGCTTCTCTAAGGCATTTGCAAGCTTCTTCTTCGCGGTCTCGGGGAACTGCTAGTGAATGCAGAGCAGCTTGCGGGTTTCGCTTCGAAGCTCTCTTTGCGTCTGCCCGTTCGGGCCTCGGTGCTGGGGCGGAAAAAGGCGAAAGCGCTCCAGGTGGGTAGGGACACTTGCATGGAGGCATCCCTGTCCGGCTCCGCTCCCAAAGGGGAACGGCGGCCAAAGCTGTCCTCTCGATGAAGCTTCTCATGGGTGGCCGCTCAGGCGTGTTCCCCTTTTTCCGCTTCGCCTGGGCGGTGTCCCTAATACCTTCGCTTTTTTCGCCTTTTTCCTGGACAGCTGTTGGGGACGGGCGGGCTTCTCTAAGGCATTTGCAAGCTTCTTCTTCGCAGTCTTGGGGAACTGCTTGTGAATGCAGAGCAGCTTGTGGGTTTCGCTTCGAAGCTCTCTTTGCGTCTGCCTGTTCGGCCCTCTGTGTTGGGGCGGAAAAAGGCGAAAACGCTCCAGGTTCGTAGGGACACTTGCATGGAAGGCATCCCTGTCCGGCTCCGCTCCAAAAGAGGAACGGCGGCCAAAGTAGTCGTCTCGAAGAAGCTTCTCATGGGTGGCCGCTCAGGCGTGTTTCCCTTTTTCCGCTTCGCCTGGGCGGCGTCCCTAATACCTTCGCTTTTTTCGCCTTTTTCCTGGACAGCTGTTGGGGACAGGCGGGCTTCTCTAAGGCATTTGCAAGCTTCTTCTTCGCGGTCTCGGGGAACTGCTAGTGAATGCAGAGCAGCTTGCGGGTTTCGCTTCGAAGCTCTCTTTGCGTCTGCCCGTTCGGGCCTCGGTGCTGGGGCGGAAAAAGGCGAAAGCGCTCCAGGTGGGTAGGGACACTTGCATGGAGGCATCCCTGTCCGGCTCCGCTCCCAAAGGGGAACGGCGGCCAAAGCTGTCCTCTCGATGAAGCTTCTCATGGGTGGCCGCTCAGGCGTGTTCCCCTTTTTCCGCTTCGCCTGGGCGGTGTCCCTAATACCTTCGCTTTTTTCGCCTTTTTCCTGGACAGCTGTTGGGGACGGGCGGGCTTCTCTAAGGCATTTGCAAGCTTCTTCTTCGCAGTCTTGGGGAACTGCTTGTGAATGCAGAGCAGCTTGTGGGTTTCGCTTCGAAGCTCTCTTTGCGTCTGCCTGTTCGGCCCTCTGTGTTGGGGCGGAAAAAGGCGAAAACGCTCCAGGTTCGTAGGGACACTTGCATGGAAGGCATCCCTGTCCGGCTCCGCTCCAAAAGAGGAACGGCGGCCAAAGTAGTCGTCTCGAAGAAGCTTCTCATGGGTGGCCGCTCAGGCGTGTTTCCCTTTTTCCGCTTCGCCTGGGCGGCGTCCCTAATACCTTCGCTTTTTTCGCCTTTTTCCTGGACAGCTGTTGGGGACAGGCGGGCTTCTCTAAGGCATTTGCAAGCTTCTTCTTCGCGGTCTCGGGGAACTGCTAGTGAATGCAGAGCAGCTTGCGGGTTTCGCTTCGAAGCTCTCTTTGCGTCTGCCCGTTCGGGCCTCGGTGCTGGGGCGGAAAAAGGCGAAAGCGCTCCGAACAAAAAAATGCTTGTGCTTTTCCGGAAGCAAATGGATAAATAACAGTATACATGCCTTGCCAAAAAAAGGAGGGAAGACTTATGAATCGAACACGTGTATTTACAGGATCGCCTTGGGAGCCGGTGGTCGGTTACTGTCGGGCGATACGGATCGGCGACAGGATCGAAGTGGCCGGGACTACCGCGATGAAGGACGGCGAGGTCGTCGGCGAAGGGAATCCGTACGAGCAAGCCCGGTTCATCCTGCAGACGATTGAAAAGGCGCTGCAGGAGTTGGGGGCGGATATGTCCCATGTGGTGCGGACGAGGATGTTCGTCACGGACATTTCCCAATGGGAAGAAATCGGAAAAGCGCACGGCGAATTTTTCCGGGACGTTAAGCCGGTTGCGACGATGGTCGAGGTAAAGGGGCTCATCGACCCGCGGCTGCTGGTGGAAATCGAGGCGGAAGCGGTCGTTTGAGCGGCCAGGCTTCAGCAGGCGGTAAAGCGCAAGGAAACGACAAAAGGTGTAGTCTTCCCAGGAAGACTACACCTGCTTTTCTTTTCACTTCTCCTGGGTCACCTCGTATGAGTCGACGATTCCGACAATGACCGCATCGATGGGGACCGTCCTGCCTGGAAAAAGGATCCGTGCGGATGATCCGGACGAAACAATGACTTTTTCGCCGACACCGGCCCCGATGCGATCCGCTGCGATCACCGTTCGTCCGCCCTCCTTGTCGTTCCAGTCAACGGGCTGGACAACCAAGAGCTTCAAATTTTCCATGCCCTCTTCTTTTTGTGTGGACCAGACGCTGCCGATCACTTTTCCCAAAAACATGGCGCTCCCCCCTTCAGCGGACGTAACGGACTACAATCCCTTTCTCTTTCAGCACATCCATCGCAAGCGGAGAGACGATCGCTCCGTGGCGCAGGATCAGCATCTGATCCGGGAAATCCGCTTGTGATTGTACCCAGTCCGCGGTCACGAGCTTGGCCGCGACCGGCTGCCGGCTTTGCGGCGCGTGCTCGCCTGATCCGGCGAGGACCACCTCCCGCTGAACGTCTTCCTGCTTGCGGATAATCGCGTCCGCCATGCCGTTTTGGGCCGCAAATTCTACGCCGAGCTCCCTCATGCCGTCCAGATGCCGCAGAAACAGTGTCCGATACGGTCCGGGCAAAGACAGCGTGCGAAGACAGCGGCGGTCGGCGCGTTTGATTCCCGGCACGTCTTCTCCCACCAGAACCGGCTTGCCCAGCACGAGCGCGGAGAAGATGATCTCCGCTTTAATCGTCCCTTTCAATCCCGTTGCCACCCTGGCGGCATTGTCCAGATCGATTTCCGGGATGGCGATGCCGTCGTACTCTTTCGGCAATTCCAGCGGGGCGGGAGCGTATTCGTCCGTCGCGATGATTTTGCCCGCTCCGCCGCACTCGATCCGGTGCATGCCCAGCCACGAGGACGTCTCCCCGTCGAGAAACAAGATGTCGTGACAGATGCCGTGATTTTGCAAGGCGATGAACTGGTCGGCGAACGGCTCATGCGCCGTGCTGTCGCAAAAGATGAACAGCCATTTGGGCCTCTTTTCCTGGGAACCATTCATGGACTGCAATAGCTCGCGCGTGATGGACTCGATCATCTGACGGACATCCACGCCTACCACCTCCCTTGTGTGGAAAACAGTTTGCCATTGATCCCGATCAGGCACGCCTGGTCACCCGTGGACAGGTTGGCCGCATTCGCTTCGTCCAGGTCGATGTGAAAATCGAGCGCATAGCGCGGGCTCACCCGCACCGTCACATCCGGAAAGATGAGGGCTCGCTCGCCCGCCATCCGCAGGATCAGGCTGTCCCCGTCTTTCACCTTGGCTGCGCGGGCATCCTCCTCGGACATGTGCACATGGCATTTCGCCACGATCACGCCGCTCGGGAGCACGATGCAGCCGCTCGGGCCGATGATGGTGACACCGGGCGTCCCTTCCAGCGCGCCGGACACCCGGATCGGGGGATGAATGCCGAGCTGGAACCCGTCCGTTTTGGAAATTTCCACTTGGGTCGCGCCTCTCGCCGGCCCGAGGATTCGTACTCCATGGATGATTCCCTTCGGCCCCAGCAGCGTCACCGTTTCCTTGGCGGCAAACTGCCCGGGCTGAGAAAGTGGCCGCAGCGCTGTCAGCTGATAGCCTGGACCGAACAGCTTTTCCACATCCTCCGGCGACAGATGCACATGCCGGTTGGATACTCCCACCGGAATGCAAAGCTCCTGGATGCTTTCGCTATCCGAAGAAAGCCCGCAGGTCGATTGGTACGCTTCCACTTTGATACCTCTCCCCTTCAAAAAATCGATGGCTGCCGGAGTGAATTTGTCTTCGGCGCGTACGAGATAAGGATTGGGAATCCCGGATGGCAGCATGGCCCGCAGCGTCGTCTCCGTAATCAGAGCCATGGGCTATGCATTATCCTTCCAGCTTGGGCAGGATGAGCTCGATGTCCGAGTGCGGACGCGGGATGACATGCACGGATTTCAATTCGCCCACTTTTTCCGCCGCTGCCGCGCCCGCATCGGTCGACGCCTTCACCGCTCCCACATCGCCTCGCACCATGACGGTCACCAGACCGCCGCCGACGTGTACCTTTCCGATCAGCTTGACGTTGGCTGCTTTGACCATGGCGTCAGCCGCCTCGACCGCACCGACCAATCCTTTCGTTTCTACCATTCCCAGTGCTCCTGTTTCTCCTGCCATTGTTTATGCCTCCTTACCGATTGGTAGACTGTAGTTCCAGCAGTACGCTCTTGATGATTTCCGCGATTTCATCCCGGCTGATCGCTGGACCGGCTGCAGCCGCCGCGGCTGTCGCCTGTACGGAGGCCTGCGGGCCCTCCAGCTTCATCTCGCGGAGCCCAAAGGCCACGCGCTTGATGTTGAAAAGGTGCTCCGGTCCGATATTGTCCGAAGTCACATTGTTGCCAAACGAGCCGCAGCCCAGCGTCAGCGAAGGCGCGATGCCCGTCGTAGCGCCGATCCCGCCGAAGGTCGTGCCTGCATTCACCACGATCCGGGATGCCGGCTTATCCAGCACGAACGACTCGATCACATGCGAGTCCTGGCAGTGCAGACCGATCGTATGGCCCAGTCCGCCGAGCTCCAGCAGCCTTGTGCACAGGCGGCTGGCCTCGGCAGTATCGCTCACTGTGTACAGCGTGAGAATCGGGGCGAGCTTTTCGATCGAATACGGATGGTTCATACCGACCTCCGTCTCCTCTGCGATCAGGAGCGTAGCGTCTTCCGGCACCAGGATGCCTGCCAGCTCGGCAATCGCTTGCGGCGATTTGCCCACGATCGCAGGATTGAGTCCTCCTGCTCTCATGATGATCGCGGCTACCCGCTTGTGCTCGTGATCGTCGAGGAAATAGGCCCCCTGGCGCTTCAGTTCTTCCACGACCTTGCGCTTGATCGATTTGTCTACGACCAAGGCCTGCTCCGAAGCGCAGATCGTTCCGTAATCGAACGTCTTGCTCTGGACGGTTTGGCGCACAGCGGCAGCGATATCGGCGCTGGCGTGAATGTACACCGGCACGTTGCCCGGCCCTACGCCAAAGGCGGGTTTGCCGGAGCTGTATGCCGCTTTTACCATCGCGGTGCCACCGGTAGCGAGGATCACGTCCGTATCGCTGTGCCGCATCAACTCCTGCGAGGCTGCCAGCGTGGGGTGTGCAATGCAGCTGATCAATCCTGCCGGGGCACCTGCCCGTTCTGCAGCCGCCTGCATGACAGCAGCCGCTTCCTTCTTGCATTTGGCCGCGTGGGGATGCGGGCTGAATACGATCGCGTTGCCTGCCTTTACGGAAATGAGCGCCTTGAAAATGACGGTTGAAGTCGGATTGGTCGAAGGCACGATCCCTGCGACCACCCCCACCGGCTGGGCGATCTCCCACACCCGTTTTTGCTCATCGCGCCGGATGATCCCGACGGTTTTCTTGTCTTTGATGGATTCATACACATCCACAGCGGCGAACAAATTTTTCACGGTTTTGTCCGCCACGCGGCCGTAGCCTGTTTCTTCCACGGCCATGCCTGCCAGGCGTCCTGCCTCGGCACGGGCCGCCTCTGCCATGCGCTGCACGATCTGGTCGATCTGCCCCTGCGACATTCCCGCCAGTCTCTTCTGGGCTTCCCTGGCTCCTTGCAAACAATGGCGCACTTCCTGTACGGATTGCAAATCTGCATCTAGCATCACGATATACCGTCACCTCTTCTCAGCCGTTTGCGAGTCTTGCGAAAGGACCTCAGCAGACATCATTGCGATTGCTCGAGTTTGGGCAAAATCAGCTCAATATCCGTATGTGGCCGCGGGATGACATGGACAGAGACCAGTTCGCCTACCTTTTCCGCCGCGGCAGCCCCGGCATCCGTCGATGCCTTGACCGCTCCCACATCGCCCCGCACCATGACGGTGACCAGCCCGCCGCCGACGTGCACCTTGCCGATCAGTTTGACGTTTGCCGCCTTGACCATCGCGTCAGCGGCCTCCACCGCTCCGATCAGCCCCTTCGTTTCCACCATGCCCAGTGCATCTCCCATGACTATTCCTCCTTGCTTGTTTGCGTAGTCGTCGCCTGCTGGCTGTTTTTCGGTTTGCTCGGCTTCACAGGCTGCTTGCCTTTTTCTTTCTCCAGCTGCTGCAGCACCATCTGCATGACGCTTTGTTCTGGCCTCGGGATGACGCGGGAGTGGCGCAGCTCTCCTACCCGTCTCGCCTCCGCTTCTCCTGCGGCGACGGCCGCCGTTACGGATGCGACGTCTCCAACCACGTAGATCGTGACAATTCCCGCATCCGCCCCTTGGTAGGTGACACAGCGGACATCAGCGGCTTTTGCGGCTGCGTCGGTCGCCGCCACCAGAGCGGGAAAGCCCACCGTCTCGATCATCCCCAAGGCGTAGCCGTTTTCGAACATGTCGGATCCTCCTTTGCTGCCGTTTCTCTTTTTTCAAATGAATACCACGTTTATTTTTTGACTCTTTGTTTCTTTCCTTGATTTTCGTTGGGACTATGGGCCAAAAATGAAGGGCTTCCCGCTCGCCCCGCTTCACTCGGCCACTATCCAGTTCACGCCTGTTGCTTCCAGTTTGTTCGCCCACTCCTCCGGCGGATGCACGTCGCTGACGACGATCTCCGTTTCCCGCAGGTCCGCTACCTTGTAAAACGTGCTGACGCCGATTTTGGAGTGATCCGACAGAACGATCGTCTCCTTTGCGTTCTCGATGAAACGTCTGGCCAGCAGCGCCTTTTCCGCGTCGTACGAGGAGATGCCGTACTCCAATTGGACTCCGTCTATCGCAAGAAAGGACTTGTCGATGAAAAAGTCAGTCATCATTCTTTCGGCGTGCATGCCTACGGAGCGAAAGTGCCTGGCTTGCACCTTGCCCCCGAGAAAGTAGACGTCCCCCGACCACAGTCCCTGGTTTTGGTACTCTAAGAGAAGGTTCAGGGCCGGTACAGAGATGGTGATGAGGCAGAGGTTCTTGCGGCTCCTCAGGTACGGCAGCATGTGCATCGTTGTCGTCCCGTCATCGATCAGGAGCACGTCGTTGTCCTGCACGAGATTCGCAGCGGTGCGCGCGATGCGCTTCTTTTCGTCCGCATGGGCGACTTCCCGCGTGAGGTGGGAAGGCTCTTCCTGGTCATACCCGGTTTTGATCGCCCCGCCGTACACCCGCTTGAGCCGATTGTCCCGCTCCAGCTCTTCCAGATATCGCCGGATCGTCTCCGAGGATACCTGCAAGGTCTCCACCAGCTCGCTGGTTTTCACTTTCCCATTGCCGTTCAGCCGATCCAGGATGATTTTTTTGCGCTCTTCGCCGGCCAGAGACATAGGCCGCTACCAGAACAGGTTTTGCTCGACCGCCTGTACCAGCCGCTTCATGTCGTGCGGATATACCTCACCGATATTGCCGATGCGGAATGTGTCCGCCACGGAGATTTTTCCCGGATAGATCACGAAGCCTTCCTTTTTCAAGCGTTCGTAAAACGCCGCAAACGTGAACGCCGGACTGTCCGGATAGTAAAAGGAAGTGATGATCGGCGACTGCAGCTCTTTGGGCAGCAGCGTGACGAAGCCGAGCTTCTCCATGCCTTCTACCAGTGTGCGTTGGTTTTCCCGGTACCGGACGCAGCGCTTTTCCACGCCGCCCTCCTCCTCCAGCTCCGCCAGCGCCTGGTAAAACGCGCGAACGACGTGGGTAGGCGAAGTGTAGCGCCACTTGCCGTTATGCTTTTCCATCGTGTCCCACTGGTCGTACAGATCAAGCGAGAGGGACCGCGCCTGGCCACTGCATTTTTTCAGTTCGTCGATCTTTGCCACAACGAACCCAAAGCCGGGCACTCCCTGGATGCACTTGTTGGCGCTGCTGATCAGAAAGTCGATTCCCAGGCCGGGCACATCGATCGGGACGCCGCCGAAGCTGCTCATCGCGTCGACGATCAGCACTTTTCCATGCGCTTTCGCCACCTTCGCGACCTCTGCGATCGGATTGAGCATGCCGGTCGTCGTCTCGCAATGCACCACCGCCACGTGAGTGATCTTCGGATCCTGCTCCAACGCCTTCTGCAAAGCATCCGCCTCGGCAGCGGCCACTTCGCCAAAGTCGATGACCTGCGTCTCGATTTTCAGCACCTGAGCCATCTGGGCCAGCCGATTGCCGTAGGCTCCGTTGGTCATTACGACCAGCTTGCCGTCCGCCGGCACGGCCGAGCCGACTACCGCTTCTACGGAAAAGCTGCCGCTGCCTTGCATGAGAACGGCGGTGTAATCGTCCTGGCTTGCTTCGGCCAAACCGACCAGCTTGCGCCGAATCACCTGGACCAGATCGTTGTACTCGCTGTCCCACGTGCACCAGTCTCGCAGCATGGCCGCCTTTACACCCTTTGAGGTCGACAGCGGACCCGGGGTCAACAAGAGGTACGGATTGTCGGGCAATTGCGTGAGTTTCATCGTCATCTCTCCTTTTGCGCCAGGCGCAGGTTGATTTTCGGGATGAGCGTATCCAGCTCGCCGATGGATTCAATCACATAGTCGGCTCCGACCGCCTTGAAGCGCTTGGCCACCGCCTCCATTCTGTCGTACAGAACATCGGGGTCGCATTCCTGCACTTCCCGTTCGGTCATGCCCAGCTCGCTGCTCCCCTTGATCACTCCGACGGCCCATGCCCCGGCTGCCACCGCTTCTTTAATATCGCTGGTGGTGTCTCCCACCTTGATGATGTGCTTCATGGGGTGGACGTCCAGGTTGATCGCGTTTTGATAGCACATCCAGGGCAAGGGCCGTCCAGCCGGCATCTCGCTGGGCGTGACCATCGAGTCGGGAGCGTATCCCTTCTTCTTGGCTTCCGGCGCCACGACGGCCATCATCTCCGCCGTGTATCCCGTAGTCGATCCGATTTTGATGCCGGCGGCCCGCAGCCGCGCCACCAGCTCCAGCACTCCCGGTATCGGAGTGGTGTAGTTTTTCAAAATGGAAAACAGCATCGGCTCGAAATCGGCATACAGCATGTCGACGTCTTTCTTCTCCGGAAGCCTGCCGTATTTCGCTTTCCACAGATTTGCAATCCTGTCCATTTTCAGCATCGTGTCGATGTGATCCCACTTGAGCATCCCCATCGGCTCTCGCGCTTCCTCGTGCGTGACTTCGATGCCCCGCTTTTTGAACACCTCCAAAAAGACGTCGAGGGGCGCGAAGCATCCATAGTCAACGGTTGTTCCGGCCCAGTCAAAGATCACTGCTTGAATCATCTCTTCTCCCCACCTTTATCTTTTTTGCCATGCCCCTGTCTTCTCTCTCCATTTTTTCGTGCCGACCTCGTAGACGACCCGCACCACTACATTGGTCAGGACGATCAGCACGGACATCGCGGCTGCGGGAGCCACATCCCCGGCGTCGTCCATATTGACGATGGAGACGGAGGCGAGTTTGAAATCGGCCGAGTACAGAAAGACGACGGCTGAGATGGTCACCATGGAGTTGATGAAGTAGTAGACGGCGTTTTCCAGGATGGCTGGCAGCGACATCGGCACCGTCACCCGCCAAAACGTGACATAGAATGGAACGCCCATCGACTCGGAGGCGAGCTCGAATTCCTTGTCCAGTTTTTTCAGCGCGGTCGTTGCCGAGATGAACGGTACGGCGTAAAAGTGAATGAGATTGGCCAGCACCAGGATCATGATCGAGCCGTACATCCAGTTCAGCGGATTGTCCGGATGGTTAAAGAAGTAAATGTAAGCCAGACCGATCACCAGACCCGGCAGGGCGAGCGGCAGGATGGAAAGGAAGTATCCGACCTGGCGCAGCCCTTTCAGAAAGCGTGTCTTTTCTATCAGGTACGCATTGATGAAGGTAATGATTGTGCCGGCCACTGCGCTGTAAAAGGAGACGAGCAGGCTGTTCCAGAACGGCTGCATTCCTTCTCCTGCCACCTTGGAAAAGTCGTAATGCGTAAGCGACAGGCTCAGGTCGTACGGCCAGACCTTGATCAGCGAGGCGAAGATCACCGTCCCCAGCATCAGGAAGATCGAGGCCGTGATCAGCGAGCAGTAGACGAAGAAGGCTGTGTCCCGTCCCCGCTGTTTCGTGATCTTGTACGGTGTGGACTTGGCCGAGACGGAGGAGTTTTGCTTGCGCTCCACGATCCGGTCTACGATGAAGGCGAGAATGGCCGGCAGGATCAAAATAATTCCTACGGTCGCGCCCATTGTCGTGTTTTGCTGCCCGATCACTTGCTTGTAAATGTCCGTCGCGAGCACGTTGTACTGCCCGCCGACTACCTTGGGGGCTCCGAAATCCGTAAAGCTCAAGGTAAAGCAGACGAAGACGGCGCTGATCAAGCCGTATTTGACGTTGGGCAGTGTCACGGTGAGAAACTTGCGCAGCTTGCCCGCCCCCATCGTCTCCGCCGCTTCGTACAGGTTGTAGTCCGCAAAGGAAAGCGATACCGCCATGATCAGGTACGCCTGCGGAAAGGTGTAGATCACCTCCGACAGGATGATTCCCAGCGGCCCGTACAGCTCCAGGTCGAAGCCGGGCAAGACTCCGAAAAAGCCGGTCGTAATGATTCCCTGGTTGCCGAACAGGTAGGTCAGCGCGATCCCGTGCATCATGGTAGGCGCAAAGAGCGGCAGCAAGGCGACGTAGCGGAAAAACGCCTTTCCTCTCATATCGGTCCGGGTCAGGGCGAAAGCGTACAGAAACGCGAGCGCAACCGATAACACCGTGGTGACCCCGGAGACGTACATCGTGTTGCCGAAGGACTGGACGAGCGCCGGAGTCGCAAAGTACTTGACGAAGTTGGCCAGCCCGATGAACTCGCCGCGCTCGCTCAGGAACGCTTTGCTGAACAAATCCCCGAGCGGCAGCAGCACGCTGACAAGCAGGGTGACGACGATGCCGGCGATCAAAATCTTTTGCAGCCATTCATCCCGGCCCATCTTTTGCCGAACAGTGCGGGTGCTCATCGCTCAACCACTCCCCGTCTTCTTCGTCACGGCTGCCTGGTCGAACGCGATCAGGTTTTCCATCGGCAGCTCGAAAGCGACCTGTTTGTCGCGCGCAAGTCCCATCCGATGCGTCTGCTTGACCGGCAAGTCGATCGTGACCAGTTGCGGGAGCAGCCCGTTCTGGCGGTTGACCAGCTGCAGCGTGACGCGGTAGAACGAACCGCGAAACTCCAAGTCTTGCACGATCGCCTGGAGACTGTACTCGGCAGCGTGCTCGGTCAGGTGGATGTTTTCCGGCCGGATCGCAAACAGCCGGTCCTGGCTCACGCCTCCGCTGCCCAGCACGGATTCCTCCAGGAAGTTGATCGCCCCTACGAAGTCGGCGACGAACGGGCTGTTCGGCCGCTCGTACACCTCCTGCGGGGATCCGACCTGGACGACCTCCGCATTGTTCATCACCACGATACGGTCGGCCATCGTCAAGGCTTCATCCTGGTCGTGCGTCACCATGATCGTGGTGATCCCGATCTTCTCGTGCAGGCTTCTCAGCTCCCGGCGCAGCTTGAGGCGGACTTTGGCGTCCAGCGCAGACAGCGGCTCATCCAGGAGCAGGAAGTCGGGGGACAGCGCGATGGCCCTCGCCAAAGCGACTCGCTGCTGCTGTCCGCCGGAAAGCTGCGACGGATACTTGTCGCGGATGTGCTCCAGATCGATCAGTCCCAGCACTTCCCGCACCTTTTCCACGATCTCTTTTTTCGACCATTTCTTGGCTGAAAGCCCGTAGGCGATATTTTGTGCGGCCGTCAGATTGGGAAAGAGCGCGTACGACTGGAACATCATCCCGAAGTTTCGTTTGGCTGGCGGGAGAGCCGTGATGTCTCGGCCGCCTACGAAGATGCGTCCGCTCGTGGGCTGCTCCAGCCCCGCCAGGATGCGGAGCAATGTCGTCTTGCCGCAGCCGCTGGGACCGAGCAGGCAAATGAACTCATTCTTTTCGATTTCGATGTCGATTGACGCAAGTGCTACAAACTTGCCAAACGTTTTTCGGATTCCTTGAATGTGGAGATAGGGCTGTGTCATACGCTCCTCCTTTCCTCCTTTTGTGCGACTGGCGAGAGGATTCATGCCTGGGCGAAAGCTCATTGCTTCGGCTCGCTCTTCGTGCTGTAACGCTTATCCCACTCCGCCAGAATGCCGGCCCGGTCTGCCGCCGCTTTGTTCAGGTCGTTTTTGACCAGCTGCGATTTCGGATCTTTCGTATAGCCTTCGGGGATGCCGCCGCCTGCGTCCTTCAGCGTGATGATGGCGAAGTTTTTGTTGTACTCCTTCATCGCGTCGTCGGTAATCGCCCAGTCGAGGAAGGTTTTGGCCTCGGGCTTGATTTGCGGCTTTTTCACAAGCGCGTTGGCCTCCACGTCCCAGCCTGCTCCCTCCTGGGGAAACACGATCTCGAGCGGCGCTCCTTTCTTCTTCTCCGTGATCCCCCGATAGCCGAAGGAAATGCCGATCGGGTATTCCCCGGAGGCTGCCATTTTGGCCGGCTTGGATCCGGAGTGTGTGTACACGGCGATGTTTTCGTGCAGCTTATCCATGTAGCTCCACGCCTCTCCGTCACCCTGCAGCTCCAGCCAGGCCAGAACGGTGAAGAATCCGGTTCCCGAGGAGGAAGGGTTGGGCATGACGATCATGCCTTTGTACTCGGGCTTGATCAGGTCGGCGTAGCTTTTCGGGATCGGCAGGCTGCGCTTTTCCAGCTCCTTGGTGTTGACGACGAAGGCCGTCTCAAACGCGTCGATGCCTACCCAGTGCGCCGGCTCTCTGGAATCCTTGAACTCGGGGTCGATCCTCTCGATTCCTTTGGGAGAGTACGGCTCGAGCGCGCCCTGCAAATCCGCACCGAGCAGTTCGGTCGCTGCTGTTCCCCAGACGACGTCCGCTTGCGGGTTGTCCTTTTCGGCAATCAGCTTGGCGACGATGACGCCTGTCGAGTCCCGGACAATATTCAGCTTGATCTCTGGATGCGCCTTGTTGAACGCCTCGACGTACGCCTTGATCTGATCGTCCTCGAGAGCCGTGTACACCGTCAGCTCCGAAGAGCCCGATTTGCCGCCGGAAGCCGGGCTGGAAGACTGACCGCACCCTGTCAGTGCCGCCACAAGCATTACACCTGCGAAGAAAGAGCTGTACCATTTTTTCATTCATGACCCTCCCCTTTTTCCTGCACGAGTCTCCCACTCCACCTGGGCTTCCGGTTAAGACAACACTAATCCCACAGTAATTAGTTTGTTTTACCGTTTTTTAGTTGTTTTTTGTTTTTATTATACCTATTTGTCTAAACATTTCAAATCTTTTTTGGAAAAACAAAAAAGCAAGTCCAAGGCGGATATGGCTCGCTTCGGAAACCGCTTGCGAATCGAGTATCCGCGCGCATGGTTGCAAGTAAAAAAAGATCGGGACCTCACATGCTACACGGTCCCGATCACGTATGTGGTTTCTGTGACGATCACCGACTTTCAGCGCATCGGGACCCATCAGAAGGTAAAGCCGTCTTTACCCTTCCGTCTGCATTCGTTTTGCTTCCGTATAAAGGGCTTGAATGAATTTTTTCATGTTGATCCGGATGGACGAGCCTGACCCGGACGCGTTGTCTTTCAGCTCCCCCATCCGCTTCCACACGCTGGTGAAGTCGAAAAATTGGGACGCGTATTTTTCAAATTTCCAGTTGGACACATCCGCAAGGCCAAGCGAAGCCAAATGATTCAAGGACTGATAAATGGCCCGCCTCACCCGCTGCTCGGAGGCTTTGACTACCTTCCCCAATTGCTGCTCATCTGCGGGCTCGTCCAGCCTGGCTTGCGCGACCTCCCAAAAAATTTCCTTCAGGGCTGGAAATCCGCTTCTGAACGTATGCTTTTGTTCAAACTGATGGAGATACTCCACGATGTCCAAAAGGTCATGACTCCCGATGTCCCCCGAGATGCCCAATTCCCCCAAGAGATAGTGGCCTGTCTCCCGGATCTGTTTGCCTTCGGAGGCCGCTTGCTGACCGGCGGGGGACGGATCTTTCTGAAAAACGGCGTTCAAGGTTTTGTGGATATCCTGGATGGACTTCTCCAGGCGAATTTTCTCCATTACCTTGGAGATGATGGTCACCACCTCGATTCGGTTGACCGGTTTGATGATGTAGTATTCGCTGCCCAGCGAGTATGCCTTCGCGATCAGCTCCTTCGATTCCACTTGCGAGATCATGATGATCTTCCCCTTGAAGGCCGGCCTGATCTTGCGAATGGTCTCGATTCCGTCCTGGGTCGGCATCAGCAAATCGATCAGCAAAATGTCCACATTCCGCATGGCCAGCATGTGCCCGTCGAGGAGCGACCCGTCCTCCGCCTCCCCCACGACCTCTCCCAAATCCTCGTCTTCGATGATTTCCGTCAACATCAGCCGGACAGCCTCATCATCATCCACGATGTAAAACCGCATGTCTCCTCACTCTTTCTGCATGAAATGTTCGACTCGCAAGCGAATTTGGAAAGTCGTCCCCTCACCCGCTTCCCCATCCTGAACAGAAATGTCGCCACGAAGCTGCTCCACCATTTCCTTCACGTAGGACAGCCCGATTCCCGTGGAGGGATTTCCCAGGCGATCGTACTTCGTGGTAAAGCCAGGCTTGAAGATCAGCCGTTTACGTCTGGGCGAAACGCCGGGGCCGTTGTCGCTGACCCTGATGGTCACCCAGTCCCCTTCCCTCTCCACCTTGATCGAGATCGCACCTTGTCCTGAAATCGCCTCGACCGCGTTGGCCACCATGTTGTTGATGAGCGACAGCACGGTGAACACGTGATACGGGGGATGGCTGCCTGCGATCACGCTGTTGAATTGGATGTCCTTCTCCAGCAGTCCCGCATACTTCCGGTTCGAGCGGATGATGATTTCCACGAGCTGATGGATGTCCATATAATCCGCCAGGCTCTCTTCGGAAATGAGCTTGGACAGCCCGGCAAAAATGCGCTGGTTGTCTTTTTTGATTTCATGAACTTCGCCGGAAATGATGAGCGCCTGCCTTACCCACTCATCGGATATGGCTTGGGAGGATTGGCGCAGCTCCTGCAACCCCTGGTATAAATCAAAGGATTTGACCGTGATGTTTTCCGCGTTTTGCAATGTTTTTTTGAGGTGAATCGATTCTTCGTACAAATTGGAGACGAGCAGCAGCATGTGCTCATTTTGCATCCTGGTCTGCTTTTCCCGCGATTGCGCTTCGTAGAGCTTCATCATGTTCAAAAAGCTCAGGACAATAAAGCTGTGGGAAAGCGCGATCGTCATCATCTCCTGGAGCCCCGCCCATGTGATGATCGTATGGAAGACCCAGCGCTGGACGAACAGCTCCATCAGGTCTGCCAGCACTTCGATAATCATCCCGATACCGGCGACGAGCAATGTCCGGTCGTGAAACCGTTCCATCCTGACCAACTGAAACAGGGCGGCGTACGTGAAGTAAAAGAAAAAGGCGGAGTAATGGGCCTCTATGGAAGCGGAGAAGGCAAACGGCGCATTGCCCGCCAGGTCCAGGAGGATGCGGAACGCCACCACGACTGCCCCGGTCAGAAAACCCGGCACTATAGCCGGCGTGTTTTGAAACAACAGCAGGAAAAAGAAAAAGGTAGGAGCTCCAAAGCTGATCCGAAAGGTTTCGTTGACGGGATAGAACTTTAATTCCCCTGCGAGAGGAACCGTCACCAGCATGAGAGCAAGGATATACCTGTCCTTTTTGGCGATGGAACCGAATGTCAATCCTTCCACTTCCCCGTTTCTTTCTGTAAATGGATAACCTCTCACCCTCCTATTCTTATCGAAAGGATAGAAGAAGAACAAGCATAGAAAAAAAATTTATATAGCTGCCCGGGATAAGCTGTGACTTTTCGTTTGATTCTGTAGGTTGGGTGATACGCTGTAGGCATGTGCGCTAAAGAAAGAGTGGAAGCGCTTTCGCTTCTCTTGTCTCCAGGCATAGGCGAGAGTTTTGGGGGGTTCAAACATGGTTCAAACAGGTACGGTAGAGGACAGGAAGCAGGGTGTGCAACGATGGGAGAGTTTGGACAAATGGGTGGCAGAATGCCGTTCGATGTCCAAAAACGGAGCATGCGCGAGCTACATCCCCGCATTGAAACGGGTAGATCCCGGACAACTGGGCATCTGCATCATCGAGCCTGACGGAAACATGACCGTCTCAGGCGATTGGGAAGCCTCTTTTACAATGCAAAGCATTTCAAAGGTGATCAGCTTGATTGCCGCGTGCTGCCATCACGGCATTCCTTATGTGCTGGAGCGCGTAGATGTAGAGCCGACGGGAGACGCGTTCAACTCGATCATTCGCTTGGAAATGCACAAGCCGGGCAAACCCTTCAACCCGATGATCAATGCGGGAGCGATCACGGTCGCTTCGCTTCTCCCGGGGAAGACTTTTGACCAAAAGCTGACGTACGCAAACAGAATTTTCCAAAACCTTACAGGCGCTCAGCCCACGGTGAACGAGGAAGTCTATCGTTCGGAATGGGAAACCTCTCATCGGAACAGAGCCCTTTCCCACTATTTGAAGGATACGGGCTATCTGGAGTGCGAGGTAGAGGAAGCACTGGAGGTCTATCTGAAGCTCTGCTCGATCGAAGTGGATACCCGGCAAATCGCTCTGATCGGACTGATCTTGGCCCTGGACGGCTTCCATCCGCTCCGCCATGAGCAAGTCCTCCCGAAACAGGTCGTCAAGCTGGCCAAGGCCCTGATGCTCACCTGTGGAATGTACGACGCTTCCGGCAAGTTCGCCGCCCATGTCGGACTGCCCGCCAAAAGCGGTGTCTCGGGCGGGATCATGACAATGGCTCCTCCCAAATCGAATGCCGCCTCCCCTTTCCCCAACGGGTGTGGAATCGGGCTGTTCGGACCCGCCATCGACGAATGCGGAAACAGCGTGGCCGGAGTCCAGTTGCTTCAACGTCTCGCGAGTGAATGGGATCTGAGCATTTTTTAACCAACATTACGGATACGAGGTGACCTCATGCAGCAAATTGTTCAAGATTTGATCAGCTCCATCAACGACTTTTTGTGGTCCAATGTCCTCATTATCATGCTTGTCATTGTCGGCCTGGTTTTCACTTATAAAGGCAAATTCCTGCAAGTGCGCATGCTCAAAGATATGGTGGGGGCGATCAAGGAAGGGAAAACCGGTCCAAAAGACGGAATCTCCCCCTTCCAGGCGTTCTGTATCAGCATGGCGGCACGGGTGGGTACCGGAAATATTACCGGGATCGCGATTGCCGTCGCTTTGGGAGGACCCGGCTCCGTCTTCTGGATGTGGGTGATGGCGATCATCGGCTCGGCGTCCAGCTTCGTGGAGAGCACACTCGCCCAGATCTACAAGGTGAAGGATCAAGACGGCTTCCGCGGCGGCCCCGCCTATTACATGGAAAAAGGACTGAACAAGCGCTGGATGGGTGCGTTGTTCGCCGTTTTGATCACCCTGTCCTTCGGGCTCGTCTTCAACGCTGTTCAGTCCAATACGATTACCGTCGCTTTTGAAAACTCGTTTGGAACGAATCGTCTCACACTCGGCATCATCATGGCTGTTGTTTTTGCCCTCATTATTTTTGGCGGAGTGAAGCGGATCGCAAAATGGTCCGAATATATCGTGATCGTTTTGGCCGTCTTGTACATTGGCATGGCGCTGTTCATCATCCTGATGAATCTGGGGAAAATGCCGGCAGTGCTCTCCCTGATCGTGAAAAATGCCTTCGGGTTTGACCAGATCGCGGGTGGAACGCTCGGTGCCGCCGTCCTGCACGGGGTCAAACGCGGCCTCTTCTCCAATGAAGCAGGGATGGGGAGCGCGCCAAACGCCGCCGCTACGGCAACGACCAGCCATCCTGTGAAGCAAGGGCTGATCCAGGCTTTTGGCGTATTGACCGACACCTTGATCATCTGCACCAGCACGGCCTTCATCATCCTGCTGTCGGATGCGTACAAGCAGCCGGAGCTGAGCGGTATCGAGCTTTCCCAAGCCGCCCTCAGCGCCCATATCGGCTCGTGGGCATCGGCCTTCCTCGCCATCATGGTGTTCCTGTTTGCGTTCAGTACCTTGATCGGAAACTACTACTACGGGGAAACCAATATCGAGTTTTTGAAGACCAACAAAGCATGGCTCATGCTGTACCGAATCAGCGTGCTCGCCATGGTCCTGTTCGGCGCCGTAGCAAAAGTCCAGCTCGTGTGGGACATGGCGGACTTGTTCATGGGCTTCATGGTCATCGTCAACCTGATCGCCATCTTCCTTTTGTCCAAAGTCGCCTTTGCTGCCCTGCGTGATTACACGACGCAGAAAAAAGCAGGGAAAGATCCCGTGTTTTATCGCGACAGCATCGACGGCATCGAAAACGCGGAAGCGTGGGACTTCTCCCCAGGGTCTGACGTTTCGGCAAGAAAGAGCTCCTAATTCCATCTGCTAGATCCAAAGCCGGCCCCTCTGTCGGCATGTCCGTAAAACAACGAAAGACGTGACTGGTCGGTACGCATGAACATGCTCCGCCGGCTCACGTCTTTTGTCATTCACGGGCAGCATGTTCCTCCCCCGCGCTTCAAATACTTCGCTTCTGCACTCTTTTGTTAAATAATTCCCTATTTCCCAGTTGCAAGAGATATAATTGATTTTATGTTGGACTTGTTTCGGAGGTGTAACTGATATGGAAAACCAATTTGGAATAGGCTGGGGAACCTTGGCACTTATCAATGCCGGACTTGCCCAGGCTAAAAATCGCAGCGGAGCGAACTGGTTCTTGCTTTCCCTGCTTTTAGGACCCATTGCAACCCTGATCATTGTGGTATGGGATAAACTCCCCGAGCAAAAAAACCTGTCTCAGTAAGCATCGTGATCTTTCGCCAAGCAGTCTTACAGGAAATGAGGTGCTCTATTTGCGATGGTTCTTCTCGCCTGAGGAGAAAATGTACAAGTATGTGGTAAAAGCCGTAGTCTTCTCCTCTCTGGTCCATCTGGTATTTTTCGTCATTGTCCCAGTGTTGTCGGGATTACTTCTTACCTGCTTCTATGTGCCTGATGTCATCGACGCGTATAACAACGTGGAACATTTGCAAAACGAAGTAAGATTTGGCTTCGTCCAAAGATCAGGAAATGCGGCTAGCATATTCGTTCCGTTTTTTCCTCTGCTTTGTCGCTTATTTTTTTATTCTTTTTGTGATGAAAAAGAGGAAAAGAAAATGAAAACGATAAACCTCCCACGTAATGATAACCAACATAGGGGAAACAAAAATCCATACAGGGAGGAACACAATGGGGAAACGAGGAAAAATACAACTTTTACCGTGATTGCATCCACCATTCTTGCAAGACCAACGACGAAATATACCGATTTGAGAAAAGGCAGCCGATCACTTGTCGGCTGCCTGCTTGTCATGATTCAACGAACTATATTGCTAATCTTAAAACTCCAGCCCAACCTCCATCGCCTCTCACTTCGTTTCGTACTTTGGATATGCCGAGTGTTTCTTTGCAAATAATAAGATTGTTACACAGTAAAATGGAGGAGGATTCGCATGCAACAGGATCAGCAGGCTGATGAGAATCTGGGTATGATCATGAACCCGGAATTTGCCGGAACAGATGCCCAAAAAGTGAAACAAGAGATCGAAAAAGATATCCGCGAAGGACAAGGCGCCATGACTGCACGCGAGGCAGGAGCGATGCGCGATTAAAAAACCACTCTGCGTGGTTTTTTATTTTTCCTTTCCGCTCGACGGTAATCTCTATCCGCCAAATGACGCCCCTCATTCATCCAACGAAACCATTTTGCGCTCCCTCCGCTCGAACGTGGCGATTTCCCGATAACCGGCCATTCGCAAAAGCTCCCGCGCCCCCTCCAGATGACTGCCCAGATGATCCGGAAAATGGGAATCCGAGGACGTCGTGATCGGCACCTCGTGCTCGTGCAGGACTTGCAAAAAGTGGCGACTCGGACACATTTCCCGTACCGGATAGCGATAGTACAGCCCGGTGTTGATCTCCGTCGCGATCCGATGCTCGCGGAGGGCGCGGGCAATCCGCTGATAGAGCGGAAGCAGCTCTTCCTCCGGAGGGCGATGGCCGAATACTTTCAAATTGTCCAGGTGCGCGACGATATCGAACAACCCGCTCCGGATGGCCCTTTCCACCACCCCAAAGGTCTTTTCGTAGAGAGCTGGGAGGTCCGTTTGGCCGAAACGCTCCTGGGCATCCGGATTGTCGAAGCCCCAGCCATCTGAAAAATGAATGGACCCAATGACATGATCCCATGGATAGGAAGCAACCATCGGGGCGAGGACCGCTTCCCCTCCCACGAAGTAATCCGCTTCGATTCCGAGGCGCAAGGCGATTCCCTCTGCCTCCCAAACCGGCTGCTGAGACCTTATGAACGACACGAATTCATCGATAGAAGCCGTGCACACCTGATCCAGCCACGTACGCTGCAGCCTCCCCAGCTGGTCGTTCCCGAGGTGAATGTGTTGCTCAAAATACGGCTTGAACTCGCGAAATCGATAGAGATGGTCCACAATCCCTACTTCGCGCAGCCCGAGCTGCTTGGCTCGCTTCCGGTAAAGGTCAAGCCATTCTGGGGAAAATGCTCCTCGATTGAGCCGCTGAGCCATCCAAGCCGCCACCTGCTCCATCCACTCCAAGGTATGCCGATCGTATGGCGACTGTCGAAAGGCGAGGAGCGCCTCCGCTGTACGATTCCACCAGCGAAGCGAGTACGGCCCTTCTTCCAAATGAACATGATAGTCGACTTTCATATTCTCCCTCCTCGTGTTTTTCTGTGCATTTCCGTTGTTTTTCTGGGTTTATCTTTCCATTATAGGAAATCGAATGTATGAGTCACAATGATTTTTATATAAACAAACCTGTTCCTCTCCCAATAAAAAACGGAGCCGCTTTGACTGGCTCCGGTCTCTCATATCTGCTTCCCCGCTGTCACGATACTGCATCAGCAGTGGGCCCCTAGCTCACCCGCCGCTTTTTTCCCCCATGTATCACAGGGAGTGGAGTGGAGCCGTTGACAGCCACATCCTACGGACAGGTGATCCGATACGGATATCCGGGCAGCTGCAGGATTTCTCCCGTGGCGCCTTCCACCTCGATCTCAACGGGATGGACCGTTGCTCCGCGATCGGTCGGGTACCATGGCCGATGCTTACTCACCAGTACGAGTACCCCTTGCGGATCGCCGTAAAAGGTGAAAGACTCAGACTCCTGCTCGTATTCGTTTGGCAGGGGAGCCAAACGAGTCAACGCGTCTGAAACGTTCTCGACCGGGAGTCCGATCTCCTGAACCGATAGCCACCGGGTGCCGGGGGCTCCGGAAAAAGCGAGGACTTCTCCGATGTTTCCCTCTGGATCTTCGAAATACACTTGTTTTCCCTTCCACATGTAAGAGATGTCTATCTCCACACCTGTTTGGTTTGCGAGGAGGCACGAATGCTCCTTCAGCCTTCGATAGCAAGAATCAAAAGCGTGCTCGCTGATTCCAAACGCAAAGTGGTAAAAGGGTTTTTCCTCCGATTTCTTTTGAAACGTCAGCAGCGTGGAGCCGGCGGCCATAGTGATGGAGTCTGCCCCCTCCTCGGTCATTGGAAACTGCAGGACGTTCCCGTAAAAGCATTTCATCTCCTCCAGCATGCTCGTCTGCAATGTGAGCCTTCGAATGTTCATGGCGCCCTCCCTGACTGGTTCATTCTTCCTCCTGCTTCAAGAATACTCAGAAACCGAACTTTCGCCAAGCTGCTCCGCCGCACCTCATCCGCTAAGCTGCCCCCACATATCCATCCGCGCGTCGGAGGGCTGTTGCCGATGCCGTCTGCTTTCCCCGCTGCTCATGCCAAAAAGCCGCCTGGTTTGCCCAGACGGCTCTTTGCTACATATGCTTGGTTCGGTTGAACTTCTTTTGGTAGTAAACCGAGAAGCCGACGATGACCGGGACGAGCAAAATCGTCGGGAGAAACCAGATGAACGGGTGGACCGAGCTGACTCCCAGGAGGCGGGGAGCACCGAATACGGTAAAAGCCGTGATCGTCGCGATGCAGCAGCCCAGCATGCCGCCGAGGTGCTCCATCCACCAGTGCATGTTTCGAGTGGGCGGGCGGAGCCAGTACGCCAGCTGCGAGATCCCCAGTGCGATGCCGATGATCGGGAACCACGTGATCAAAGGAAACCCGATGATGGCGCCGTAGATGGAAATCCCGATCCCCGAGAGGAGCATCAGTGCGGGAAACAGCAGGTCGAGCCATTCGCGGTGGCCGGTCCGGCGATTTTTGAAGCGCAGTACCCGGAGGCCATACCAGGCGGTTGCCGAGCTGAGAATGCCGACGAAGATCAGGAACCAGGCAAAGGCGACCGACTCGACAGTTTTTGCGGGGTCAAACCCGATCCGCCAAATCCCCATGAGCAGGGCGGAGACCGCCACCACTCCCATTGCTGCCACGTATATCCACCCTACGCGGACGTGCGCTTTGCCGCCTTTCCTGGTCACGATCGGGATCCAGAAGACGCCAAGCGCCGTAAAGCCGGCGATGATGTGCAAAATCTTGAAGAGAGAAAAAAAGAACATGCACGTGCTCACCCTTTCTCTTTCATCCCTGTGACAGCTTCTGATACATCATCTGGTGCAGGTCATCCATGGAAAACGATTTCGCGTTGGGCGACATCACCGACTGGACGCGAATGCCGTACGTCAGCACGGTGAACAACGTCGCCGTCTTTTCCGCGTCGAGGCTTTCCGGGATCACGCCTCCTTTTTGCCCCAGCTCGATCCATTCCCTGGAATTCTCCACGCTTTGATTGTAAATATCGGTCAGCATCTCCCCGATTGTCGGGTCGTCCTTTTTGCTCAGCAAATAGAGTATGATCTGATTGGTGACGTCTTGCGGGTCCTGGATGTGGCGCAGGCCCTCCATGATTGCCTCCAGCGGGCCTTCCAGTTCATTTTTGCCCAGGTGCACCTTTTCGTAAAAATAGGCGCCGATCTGATCCAGCCGCTTGCGCAAGAGCAGTCCCAGCAGTTCATCCTTGCTTCGGACGTAATGGTAGATCGCTCCCTTCGACATCCCGGATCGCTTGATAATGTCCTGCAGCGTCGTCTGATGGCAGCCTTTTTCCTCGATCAATTCCTCGGTGATGGACAATAGCATCTGGAACGTCGGATTTTGATGGATGGATTGCATGGTTCCTCCTTCGGGTGAGTCATCATCTTTCCTATCCCTATAATACAAACCGTCGGTCGGTTTGTCAATTCCAACCAGGAGCCTATTGCGTGATCACCAGTAAATTACTTATGGAGATATGCGAGTATCGCTCGCGAACCGGATCTTTTGCCAAGCAAAACAGCGGCAAGTCCGAGAGCTTATTTTTTCCCTCTCAGGCCGCCGCTGTTTCGATTTTATCATTCAATATCCCGCAGAGCCGGCGGACTGCCTTCCCCCCATCGACCCCTCATGCGGAGCACAGAGCGAGAGGCAGACTATGTTCCCCACCATCAGTCTCTGCTTCAGAATTAATACGTTTGCGACACTTTTTTAACAATAGGGCGAACAAAGCGGATGACGGTGAGCGATGCGACGATGGCAAGTCCTCCCGCGAGCAAAAATGCCGAGGCGAACGAACCTGAAGTATCCACCAAATATCCGGTCAGCGTCGGACCGATGATCCCTGCCGTATTCGCCAGGAAGTGCATGAACCCGCCCACGGAGCCTACGTTGTTTTGATCGACGACGTCCTGGACGATCGCCCAGTAAATCGCCCCTGTCAAATAGAGGAAGAATACGGACAATGCGACGAGTGCAACAGCGCTGACCGTAGTGGAGACGATTCCCGCCACCCCGATGCACACCGCCGATACAAACAGGCAGGAAACCAGGACGACTTTCCGCGAGAACAGCGTTCCTTTTGCGGCAAATTTCTTCCGCACGTAATCGGAGACGAATCCGCCAGCTGCAAGTCCGATAAAGCCGAGGACCCAAGGAATCACCGTGATGATGCTCATATCCTTGACACTGACGCCGTGCGCCTTCACCAGGTAGCTCGGGAACCATGTCAGGAAGAAGAACAGGATGTAGTTGTACGCGAAGAAGGCGAATGCGGTAAACAACACGGTTTTTTGCTTCAGGTAAAACGTAAGCGGAATTTTTTCTTTCGGCTGCTCCTGTTGAACGGCTGTGCTTGCAGCCGCTGTCCCTTCCGGCTTTTCTTTGACGAATTTCCACCACAGCACGGCCCAGATCAGACCGATGATCATAATCAAAATAAACGAAACCTTCCAACTGTAAGCGATTGCAATAAATCCAACGATCGGACCGGAGATGGCTCCCCCGAGAGGTGTGCCGCTATTGGTCAATCCGATGGCGGATGCGCGCTGGTCTGCAGGGAACCAGTTGTTGACCATTTTGTTGATGGTGGCGGACAACGGTCCTTCTCCCATCCCGAACAGGATGCGGATGACGATCAGGCTGACAAAGCCGACGGCCAGAGCGACGGCGCCGCTAAACAGCGACCAGACAATCATGGCGACGAACAGGGTAAGCTTGGCCCCGTACCTGTCCGAAGCCACGCCGCCCAAAAAGTTGAATACGGCGTAGCCGACGGAGAAGCTGCTGAAAATAATCCCCATTTGCGTAGCGGAGAGCGTCAGATCGTCCTGGATGAACGGGGCCGCGATGGACAGCGCGGAACGGTCCAAGTAGTTGATCACGCCAGCTAAAAAAAGCAGGATAATGACGGAAAGCTTGCCTTTTGCAAACACAAAATCTCCTCCTTTGTATCTATGGATTTGCGTATCACCGAATTCGGAAAACGCATTCATTTTTTTATCTACCAGCAGGGGTAAATCGGTTTAGTATTCGAGATGAAAAAGGGAGGCCCCTTCTTCATCCCTGCAAGCATGAACTTCTTACGATGATTGCCGGTGCAAACCGCTGGATCATGGGGCTGAGCTCCTCGTGTTCCTCTTTTTTGATCCGTTGAAGCAACCGCTCGACAGCACTCTTGGCCATCTCCCTCGTCGGCTGGGCAATCGTGGTGATAGACGGGGTATAAAAGCTGGCAAACGGCACTTCGTCGATTCCGATGACCGCTGCATCGCCCGGTATTTGCAGGTTGTTTTCTTTCATGTACTTCAACACTTCAATCAGCACAATGTCATTCCCCGCCAAAATCGCCAGCGGAGGCAAAGGCTGCGCAAACAGCTCGTCAAGCGCTCCCGCGATCTGATGGGCGTCCACGGTTTTGATGTACGACTCCCGCACCTCGATCCCGTGCGATTGCAGGGCGCTGCGGTACCCTCTGATCCGCTCGACGCGCGGACTGATATTGCGAATGATGGAGGTCGTCACGATAGCGATTCGGCTGTACCCGTTTTTCACAAATTCGTCGATAGCCAGTTTGGAAGCGAGCTCGTTATCCAGCATGACAGTGTCGATTCCCAGATGCTCGATCGTGCGGTCCATGAAGACGATCGGGAATTGGTCTTCTTTCATCTGTTCGTACAGGTCGAGGTTGCCCCCTGTAGGAAAGATAATAATGCCATCGACTTGCTTCGCACGCAGCATTTCAATGTACTTCTTTTCCTTTTCCGGCTGGTCGTCCGCATTGCAGACAATGATCTGGAAATCGTGCTCGTGGAAAAAGTCTTCGACTGCCCGTATGATATGGGTGGAAAACGTGTGCAAAATATTCGCCACGACTACCCCGACCGTGAACGTCGACTTTTGCTTCAGACTTCTGGCGACGATGTTTGGCTGAAAGTTCAGTTCTTTGATCGTCTCTTCAATTTTCTTTCTGGTCTTTTCGCTCATGTAATCGTATCGTTTGTTCAGAAATTGGGAGACGGTGCTTTTGGATACATTCGCGTGCTTTGCCACATCGGCAATGGTAATGTTTTTCATGAACTCACCCATCTTTTGCTACTCATATTCTGTAACCCTTCTACTAAAGCAGATCTCGTCTGGCTTCGTCAAGGAATATAAAACGTTTTAGTAAAACGGTTTATCTTATCATAGCAAAATGATAGTGTGGATGAAAGCGCTTCTTTCACAACCCGACCAGCCGGCTACTGGAGGATCGCCGAGCAACGATGCTGCCAAAGGGACGGGAAGGCCCACCGCTTCTCGCGGAAAATGGCCATCCCGCATGGCAGTAGAGTGCCGCTGCCGAATCGAGGACTTCCGGCTGCGTCCCGATCGTCAGACGCCGGAGTAGGCCATGAATCCCCCGTCTACCGGTACGGTAACACCGGTGACGAACCCGGAATATTCGTCGTCTACCAGCCAGAGCAGCGTGCCGAGCAGATCGCTTGGCTGGCCGAATCGCTTCATGGGCGTTCCAGTCAAAATCTTTTGCGAGCGGGCGGTGTAGTTGCCTGCTTCGTCCAGCAGGAGATTGCGGTTTTGCGTCGTCAGAAAGAAGCCTGGAGCGATCGCATTCACCCGCAGCCCGGCTTCGGCAAAGTGAACCGCCATCCACATCGTAAAGTTGTTGATGGCCGCCTTTGCCGCGCTGTAAGCAGGCACCTTGGTCATCGGCGCGTAGGCGCTCATGGACGAGATGTTCAGAATGACCGGGGCTGGCGCGCTCAGCATCTCGGAAGCGAATACCTGGCTGGTCAGGAAGGCTCCGGTGAAATTGCTTTGAAACACGTGCGTGAACCCTTGCTCGTCCAGATCGAAGAACGACTTGCCGGGAGCGTCTTGCTCATACACTTCCGAGTCGGTAATCGCGGACGGGTGGTTTCCTCCCGCCCCATTGATCAGGATGTCGATCCTTCCGTACGCGGACAAGATTTCTTCCTTCGCCGACTCCAGCGAAGCCCGGCTCAGCACGTCTGCGGAAATGGACAGGGCGCTGCCGCCGTTTCCCTCGATTTCCTCGGCGATCTGCCGGCCGTTTTCCGCATTCCGATTCAGGATCGCGACCTTGACTCCATGTCTGGCCAGTTCCTTTGCCATTTGCGAGCAGAGCACTCCGCTGCCTCCTGTGATGACCGCCACTCTGTCTTTCAGATTTTCATGAATCGGTTTCATAGGGCCTGACCCTTCTTTTTCGTTTCATAGGCGTCCCACAGACCGAGCAGGTACATGATGCCGAGCGCCCTGTCGTACAAGCCGTATCCGGGACGGCATACTTCACCCCAAATATGGCGGCCGTGGTCCGGTCTGACGTATCCGGTGTAGTTTTGTTTGCTCAGCGCTTCGACGACTCCACTGACGTCGATGGACCCGTCCTGCGTGTAGTGCGACGTCTCGACGAAGTCACCGTTTTCGTAAATTTTCACGTTTCGGATGTGCGAGAACGGTGCGCGAGAGGCGTATTTTTCAGCGATTTTCACCATGTCGTTCTGCGGGTTTGCGCCCATGGACCCCGTGCACATCGTGATGCAGTTCGACGGGGAGTCGGAAATCGCAAAGAGTCTTTCATAGCTCGCCGCCCCTGTAATAATGCGCGGCAGGCCGAAAATGGACCACGGCGGATCGTCCGGGTGAATGGCCATCTTTACGCCGCATTCCTCGGCGACAGGCAAAATTTCGCGCAGGAAGAAGCCCAGATTGGTCCACAGCTGTTCCTCGTCCACACCTTTGTACGCCTCGAAGAGCTCGGAGATGCGGGCCAGCTTTTCCGGCTCCCAGCCCGGCAGCGTCAGATCGGAGGCCTCCGAAACCGTGCGGATCAGCTCGTGCGGGTCGAGATTGTCCACCTTTGCTTTTTCATAGAACAAAGCGGTCGAGCCATCCTCCAGCGGGTGAAACATCTCGGTGCGCGTCCAGTCGAAGATCGGCATGAAGTTGTAGCAGATGACTTTGACGCCAGCTTCCGCCAGATTGCGGATCGTCTGCTTGTAATTGTCGATGTATTTCATGCGCTCTTCGTTGCCCAGCTTGATAGACTCGTGGACATTCACGCTCTCCACGACATCCGTATGGAAGCCGAACGACTGGATGTACTTCACTTCTTCCTCGATTTCGGCCTTCTCCCATACCTCTCCGACAGGCTTCTGATGCAGAGCCCAGACGATTCCCCTCGTCCCGGGAATTTGCTTCACCTGATCGAGCGACACGGTGTCATTCCCTCGGCCGTACCAGCGAAACGTGATATTCATAGTGCCCCCTCCTTACTCCACGCTCTTGCGCGTATAGTTTTGGCTCAGCGCGACGACGGCTGCATGTCCGCCACTCCGATAGGCCTTGTTCAAGTCCGAGCCGATCCCGACGGCTACCGCACCGGCGTCCAGCCAGTCTTTCATGTTGCCCAGATGGATGCCCCCGGTCGGCATGACTTTCACATGCGGCAGGGGACCGTTGACGGAGCGGATAAACGACGGTTCAAAGCTGTTTGCAGGGAACAGCTTCAGCACGTCACAACCTGCCTCGAGTGCCCGCACCATCTCCCGGATCGTCATGCAGCCCGGCAGATAAGGCACGCCGTAGCGATTGCACAGAACCGCGACCTCCTCTTGAAAATACGGACTGACGATAAACCGGGCTCCGGCGAGCAGCGCATGTCTGGCCGTCTCCGCATCCAGCACCGAGCCGGCTCCCAGCAGCACGTTCTCCGACTCCAATGCCCGAAATACGTCTGCGACATGCGGGGTCGTGTAGGTAAGCTCAATGGCACGGATTCCGCCCTCGATCGCAGCCCTGGACAGCGCGGTCGCTTCCTCGGCGCTCTCCCCGCGGATGACCGCGACGACCTTCGATTCAGCTAGTGCTTGCAACACCTGGTATTTCTGATTCACCTTCTCCACCTCCTTATTCGAAGACAATCAGCGCTTTGCGGACTTTGTCCGGATTTTTCTCCACGTAGTCGAACGCTTCCTGGACACGCTCAAGCGGGAACGTATGCGTAACCAGTCCGTTATGTCTGAGCTTGCCTTCGTTCAGGAGGCGGACCACCTGGCTGAACTGGCTGGTCTGCAGGCGGGAGCCGACGATGGTCACTTCCTTTTTCGTGATCGGAAGCTGCGGAATCGCGGACGGACGCTCGTCAAAGCCGAGTACCACTACGGTTCCCGCCGGGGAGACGACATCGACCGAAAGCTCGAAGGTCATCGGCAGGCAGACAGCATCGATGGCGACATTCACTCCTTCGCCGCCGGTCCACCGCGCCACAGCTTCGCGTACGTCTTCGCGGGAGGCGTTGACTGTGACATCCGCCCCGTTTTCTTTCGCGAAATCCAGTCGCTCGTCGCTCAAGTCCGTGATCATGACCCGGGCGCCTTGCAGTTTGGCCATTTTCAGAATGCAAATGCCGATCGGACCCGCTCCCTGAATGAGCACTGTCTCCCCCTGCTCCACCTGGCCTCTCCAAACCGCCTGGGCGCCAATCGTATACGGCTCGGCCAGCACGATCTCCTCCCAGGGCAAGCCCGCATCTACCACGTGAAGCTGCTTTTCGGGAAGGACAAACCATTCGCGCATCCCTCCGTCTTCATGCACGCCGAAAACAGACAGGGAGGCACAGACATTCGGACGCCCTTTGCGGCAGGCGTAGCACTCGCCGCAGTAGCGAATCGGCTCCACTACCACGTGATCGCCCACTTTTACGTTTTTCACTTCCGGGCCCACCTCGACGACTTCTCCCGCTACTTCATGCCCGACGACCCGTGGCAAGGTCGCAAGCGGATTCGTGCCGTGGTAAATATGCATGTCGGAGCCGCAGATCCCGACTCTCCGCACTTTGACCAGGACGTCTGTCGGCTGCCCGATCCCGGGCTTTTCCACTTCGCTTGCAACCAGCTCATGTGCTTTTCTCACTTGAACCGCTTTCATTTTTCCACCTGCTTTGTCAAAAAGTCGTACACGCTTTTTGCGATGGCAATGCCGTTTTCGCGATTGCGCTCCTCATGCAGCTGCTCGATCTCTCCCGGCACATAGACGCGGTCAAATCCGGGGGCCGGTTCGACAGCTCGCAGCTCATCCATCATCCGATCCATCTGCTCGAGGAACACATCCGCATCCGTAAAGAAAGCGGGGTTGACCGCGCAGAAGTAATGACCGAGCTTACGCTTCTGATCGAGGTCGCCGTACATTTTGCTGATGTGCGGACCAAAGGCGGCTCCGGCCAGCAAGCCCGAGAAAATATCGACGACAACCGCCAGTCCATAGCCTTTTGGACCGCCGAACGGCGTCAAGGAAACGACCTTGTGCGGGTCGGTCACGGAAGCTCCCGTCTCGTCGACGCCCCAGCCTTCCGGGATGGATTTTCCCTCTTCCCGCGCCTGCAGAATTTTGCCGAGGGCCACGTTGGAAGTCGCCATGTCGAGAATAAAAGGCTTGCTCGTTTTCGCCGGTACGCCGTACGCGATCGGGTTCGTTCCCAAAAAGGACGTTTTGCCGCCGAACGGCACGACGATTTGATCCGTATGGGACATCGCGATGCCGATCACCTTTTCATGGGCGGCTTTTTCGACGAAGTAGCTGAGCGCCCCGCAATGGCTGCTGTTGATGGCGGTAACCATCCCGACACCGTTTGCTTTCGCCATCTCGATTGCATGCGTCATAGCCAGATCCGCGATGACATGACCGAAGCCGTCGTCACCATCTACTACGCCGGTAACCGGACCTGTCTGGTTGAACGAGGGGCGGGCATTCGGATTGATTCCACCAGCTTTGAGACGATTGACGTAATGCTCCGTCCGCAGCACCCCGTGAGAATTCACATGGCGCAAATCGGCGTGCACCAGAACGTCTGCGACCTTTTCCGCATCATCGGTATGTAGGCCGGCTTCCGTCAGTTTCCTGACCACCAGTTTTTTTGCTTCTTCCGCCTGAATCACGACCGTTGACATTCGCATTCCCCCTGCTTCAAGTTGGCCTGTCTTGCCTTTGCGCGAATCGTTTGTCTGTCAGCAAGCTGTCAAATCATCGCTGCGTCTGTGCGAAAAGGAACCGCCCGATCGAATGGTTGCCGAGCGGCTGACCTTCGCCGCCCCTCCCCTTATCGCTCGATTACCGCTTCCTGACGAATAAAAGGGAGCACCTCTTCCAGATAAGGAAGTCCCTCGTTGTCGCCGGAGACAGTGGTGACCAGAGCCCCAATGCCATTGGCGAAGACGAGACGCTCTTCGCAGGAATAGCCGTGGAGATAACCGTAAACATAACCGGCATCGAATCCGTCGCCTGCCCCTACCGTGTCCACTGCATTCACCGGAAAGGCTGCCTTTTCGTGCCATTTGCCTTTCGTGAACAGCTTCGATCCGTTTGCTCCATCCTTGATCACCAGCTGATCGATGGCGTACTGCTCGGCGAAAGCGGCGAGCGCCTCATCGCTGTCCTCTGCCAGAATCAGCCGGATTTCGTCTCTTCCTGTCAGCAAGATGTCTACGGATGGGAAAAGATCAAAGTACGCTTTTCTCGCTTCTTCTATACTCCAGAGCTTCAGGCGAATATTCGGGTCAAACGACACCGTGATGCCCCGCTCTTTCGCAACCTGGATGACGCGCTTCGCAATCGCGATGTTTTGCGGATCGATCGCCAGGTACACGCCCGTGAGATGCACCAGGTCAATCCCGTCAAACATCGCTGGCTGAATATCCTCTGGCTTCAACGTCAGGATCGGGGACTGGTACCGGTAATAAAACGTCTTTCCAGAACCATCCTCACGAATCTCCTTGAAATTCAGCGACGTCGGGTACCCTTCCATCAGCTGCACATCGCTCATGTCGAGCCCCTCTCCGCGTGCAAAGGAAGCGATGACGCGCCCGAACTCGTCTCCCCCCAAGCGGCTTACCCATTTCGTCCTCAGCCCCAGCCGCGCGCAGCCGATCGCAAAGTTCAATTCGGCGCCTCCCACCTTCCTCTCGAAGCTGGAAACATATCGCAGCGGCCCCTTCACGGACGGGTTAAAGGTAATCATTGCGTCACCGATCGTAAATACACCAAAATTCGATGCCATCTTCCTTCCTCCTAAGATCCTCTACCACCATTCCGAACTCAATATTTGAAGTTTTTCGCAACAGTTTTGTGAATACTAAATCGGTTTACAAAACCGGTTTAGTGCGATTATACTTGAAACCCTTTTCATCGGTCAACAGAAAAATCAAACTATTGCGTCCTTCCATCTCTCGCTGCGAGGCTTCCCGGCCCTCTGAACAAAAAAAGCCGCCTGCCGGATAGACAGGTGGCTTTGGACCATTTCCTTATGCGAGACGAACCAGCTGTTTGCCCACGTTTTCCCCGCTAAACAGCCCAAGAAACGCCGGGACGATATTCTCGAAGCCTTCCACGATATTTTCGGAGTAGGTCAGCCGTCCTTCTTTAAACCATTGGGCCAATTGAGCGACTCCCTCGTCCAATCGCCCTGCGTAGTCCCCGAGCGTAAAGCCCTTCATCATCGAGCTGGTGATGAGCAGCTGGCTCTGCATGCGCGGGCCTACGTCCGGCTTCTCCAGGTTGTACAGGGCAATTTGCCCGCAGACGACGACTCTCGCCTGCCGATTCAAAAGAGCAAGGACTTCGTCCGATATTTCTCCGCCCACATTGTCGAAGTACACATCGACTCCGTTCGGGCAAGCCGCCTTCAATTGGGCCTTCCGATCAGCTTCCTTGTAATTGATGGCAGCGTCGAATCCGAGCTCCTCCACCAAATAACGAACCTTGTCCTTCGATCCGGCGATGCCGACCACGCGGCAGCCTTTGATCTTGGCGATCTGCCCGACGACGGTGCCGACTGCCCCCGCAGCCCCCGACACGACAACAGTCTCTCCTTCTTTCGGCTGCCCGATGTCAAGCAGCCCGAAGTACGCAGTCAGCCCGGTCATGCCGAGGATCCCGAGCGCAGTAGACACGGGAGCCACCGTTGGGTCGATTTTTTTCAACTGATTCCCCGCTACGACCGCGTGCGTGCGCCAGCCGTAATGCCCCAGCACGATGTCCCCTGCCTGCAGCTCAGCCGTATTCGATTCGACCACTTCGCCGACGACGCCGCCTGTGATGACCTCGCCTACCGTATAGGGGGCCACATAAGACTTGCGGTCATTCATTCGGCCGCGCATGTACGGATCGACGGATACGTACATGCTGCGCACGAGCACTTCTCCTTCGCCCGGCTGTGGAATCGGCGCTTCCACCATTTTCAGGTCCTCTTCCGTCGGCATCCCGACCGGTCGTTTGGCCAGGATGATTTGCTTGCAGGTGTTTGCTGTCATGCATGTTTCCTCCTTGTTATCACGTTAATTAAATTGTGCACAATTTAATATTACACAATTAAACATAACTACATTTCTGCTTGTTGTCAACGAGCTTCGGTTTTTGACAGTCACCTTGAATCGATGTAAATTGTATTGTACACAATGAATCAGCAGCTTTCGATCCCTCCAAATCAGGGATTCGCAGCCTGCCGGAAAACGGAGGAACCGATCCTGTGGAACCGAACGATCCGATGAAATTGGATAATCAATTGTGCTTTGCCATTTACGCCTGCTCCAAGGAAATGACCCGATTGTATCGTCCCCTGCTGGATGAGCTCGGGATCACGTATCCGCAATATCTCGTCCTGCTGTTGCTATGGGAAACCGACGGCCTGTCCGTCAAAGAGCTCGGGGAGAAGCTGTATCTGGATTCCGGGACCTTGACCCCTTTGCTGAAGCGGCTGGAGGCAGCCCAGCTGGTAGAGCGAAAGCGATCGCGCGAAGACGAACGGAAAGTCCTCATTCACCTGACGGAACAAGGGAAGGCCTTGAGCGCGCGGGCCGCTTCCATTCCTGGGGAGATCGTAAGCCGCAGCGGCTTGTCTGCGGAGGAAGTCCCCTTATTGCTGCATACGTTCAAAGAGCTTTTGTCCTGTATCCTGTCCAAGCAGGAGAAGCCCTGATCAATAGCGGACGATTCCTGCATTGACGCTGGAGGAAATCGTTTGGTAAAATAAACCTGGTAACCATCAATTTCGTCTTGATTAGTTACATCGTTCTTTTTTTGAAGGAAACATGTGCTAAGCGGAAAGGGGGGTACTGTGATGCTGATTGCAGGACGAAACCAACTAAAGGAGAGGTTTGCCCATGATTACCGTACGCCCCATCCACGCCGATGAAATAGAGGCCTTTGCCGCCATCGGCAGCGATTCTGAGGAAATTCGCAGCTCCGTCCGGACGTATGTAAAAGACATGCTGGAAAGAGGCGCTATGCGGCTCGACTGGTGCTTTGTCCTCGAAGAAAACGGAAACAGGTGCGGGCGCGCTGCCTACTGGACGCTTCCCGGTCACGACAAGCCGCTGGATGTCGTATTGTGGGAACTGCCGTGGCACAGGGAGGACTGCCTGACACTGGCGAAAAGCCTGTTTGAAGACATGTTCGTACGCTTGCTCGAACACAACTGCACCCAAGTCGGCTATATCCTGGATTCTCCATCCATGGCTCCACAATGGCAATCCTTTCCGGAAAGCCGACAGAAAATTTTGGCTGCTCTCGGTTTCCAGCTCCAGCGCGAGACATGTCGCTTTGAGCGGCATATCGGAATCGAGGATACGGCTTCAAAAGGGAATCTGACTTACCGCACCTTGCCTGAAGTGGGGGAAGAAGCATTCGTGGAGGCGATTTTGCAGGTATCGCAGTCGACAGGCGACCGCTACATCAGCCGCGAACGGGAGACCAAGGGAGCGAAGACCCAGGCTTGGGAAATGTTTCGGGAGCTGCAGCGCATGGACTATGATCAAGACTGGTGGCAGCTTGCCTATGACGTCGACGGCCAGCTGGTCGGATTCGTCATGCCGACCAAGGCTCCTGCCTTCGCTACGATCGGCTACATCGGGGTGGTTCCCGAGCAGCGCGGCCGCGGACACATCGATTCGCTGCTGCATCGGGTTTCTGTCATACTTGGCGCTGCCAACGAAACCTATCTCCGAGCGGATACGGATATCGGAAATACGCCGATGGCCAAAGCCTTTGAACGGGCCGGTTACCGCCATTTTGCCAACCGGCAGGAGTATTCCCTGTCGCTTCGTCATCCCGGATAAAAACGGTGCCTGCTATTATTCTTTCCACCAGCCACGATCCTTTCATGCACCGGCTGGCGAAATAGGAAGCAACAACAAACTCCCTGGCTGCCATTTCAACCAGGGAGTTTTGCTTTGGGAATGAAGCCAGTCGTACAGAACCAGCAGCTCGGCCTTTTATTTGGTGGTTACCGTCACCTTTACCTGGGCCGTCTTGCCGGCATACCGGACCGTAATGGTGGCCTTGCTGCGAGCCTCCGCATCGTCCGCTACTCGGACCAGTCCTTCGCCGTCCACGGACACCACGTCCGGATCGCTGGACTCGTAAGCGATTCCCTCCGCTTCCGTCACGTCTTCCTTGCTTCCGTCAGCAAGAGTGGCCGTCACTTTCAACCGGCTTTCTTCCCCCTGCGCAAGCTTCAGGCTGCTCTCCTTCACCGCGATAGACTTGATCGAGATTTCACCGATCACGTATGAAGCCGCCTTCTCGGCTGTAAAGACTGCCAGATCCCCTTCCACGGTCAGATCTTCCGCTTTCCCCTTCCCTTTTGTTACCGGTGTCCACGACTTGCCTTGGTACATAAAAGCCTGAAGCTCGCCGCCCGCTTCGTCAGAGACGGGCAAACCGAGCAGCACCTTCACATTTCCAAAGCTGTTCAGTTCCTTGCCGTTCGTCCAGACGTGCACGGCGTACGGATCACCGGGATGAAGCACATTTTCCACCTGCTCTTTCGCTGGCAGAAGAGCGAGGCCGATTTCCTTTCCGCGGTACTTGTTCAGGAAAGACGCTGGCGCCTGAACCCACGCGTCTGACGGAACGGTCATCCGGACACTCACCCCGTATGTTCGCAAAAGCTCGCCAAGCTTCTCTTCCAGGACAAGCATCGGTTCCGCCTTCTCTTTCTTCTTGCCGGAAGCCGCATCCGCTTCTTTTTCCCCGCTCACCCGGATGAACAGGGTCGGTTCAAATCCGATCCGGTCCTGATGCTTGGCGATTGCCTTCATAAAGCTTGCGATCAGGTCGACAATCTCTTTTGCCTCAGGATCCTCTGCCCGGATCTCCTCTCCCTGCTCCACCTGCAGGGTCCCCGCTTTTTCAAGCAGGGCCTCAGCCAACGACCGCAGCTGCTTTGCCAGCTCGTCAGATACCGATTTCTTGGCCAGCGGCTCCAGCGCTGTTTGCGCCAAAGAAGTCAATGCCTGGAAGCCTTGGCGAGCCAGCTGTTCATCCTCTTCTCCGCCTGCCTCGCGCATCGATTCGAACGCCTTCTCGAGGAAGTCGCCCGTTACATCGGCGAATGCCTGCTCGCGGATGGTTCCGCGGTCTGCATGTTTTGCGGCAGCCTCCAGCACCGTGTCGATGGTATGCTGAACCGTCTCCCACTTGTCGGCCGCTTCTACCTTCTCGGAGCGGAGCACGTTTTCGAGGCTGTCCAACACCCGTGCCACTTGCCGAATGATTTCTTCTTCGCCCTTGGCTGCCCGGATCAAATCTGCCGCCTGCTCATTCAGCTCACGCTGGCTGTCCGGGGTAGGGTCGATGGGCTCCGTCACCGTCTTGGCCGGCACACGGACCCTGATAGGACTGGTTGCCGCGACGGATTGGTCGGACTCCTTCTTTACCTCGAAGACCAGCTCCACATCCGTCTGGCTTGCAGGCGGTACGATGGTGCCATCCAGCGCGATGACCTGCGGCTCGCTGGAGGATTGGATCCGGATGGAGAAGCCTTCCGGAACCTCGGGGAGAGCCAGGCGGGTCGCATCGGCAGCTGGCTGCGCAACCTCTGTAATTTTCGCCGCTACCTCCTGGGCAGTCGGTTCCGCGTCCCCGTGACTGCGCACTTTGATTTGAGCCAGGACCGGATCGTGGTCGCTGACACGGCCCTCTTTTTCCGTAAAGCCGGCATTGACGTGAACGATGTCAAAGTCGGCATCATCCGCGAGGTGATTGCTGACCAGGATTTGGTCCAGCACCTGCGAGTTGCCCTGATAGACATACGTGTATTGCTTGCCCTTCGGCAGCTCCTCCACCAGATTCGTCAAGACGCCATCTTTCAGGGCCTGGACGGGACGGGAGAAAGGAAAATCGTTCAAGTCGCCCAGTACGACCACGTTGGCTTTCGGATCGGCGGCGTGAATCTCTTTTACAAAATCATTGAGCACATGGGCGATTTTCATCCGCTGCGCTTCGCTCACCAGCTCGGGAGGCTGTTGTTTGCCGTACAGCCCGCCGTCTCCTCCCTTGGAGTTGAAATGGTTGGCGATGACGATGACCGGCTTGCCCTGGAAGACAAATTCGGCTGCCAGCGGCTTGCGGCTGTTGTCGAACGCTTCATTCGCCGGATCGACCCGGCCCGGATTCAGGGACAGGTGGGCGATTCCGTCCTGAGACACTACCTGCACGGCGGTGACGGCATCCCCTGCAGTCCCCTCCGCCAGCTGCACTCGCTCTGGATTGTAGAAAAATCCGACGCGGATGTTGCCGCCCGGCTGGCCGCCGTCCTGGTTGTTCTGCGGAGCGATGTCCACGTACCGGTACAGAGGCCCGCCTTCCGCCTCCACAGCATCGATCAAGGTTTGCGCAGACTCCCGCGCTTCGGTAACGCCTGTGTCAGTCGGTCCGTTGTTGTCCTGCATTTCCACCACGCCGATGACATCCGGCTGTTTCAGGTTGTGAACGATGGTTTCCGCGAGTCTCGCCACTTTGGCCGGATCATCTTTGGCGGAAAAATTCTCGATGTTGTAGGAGGCGATCGTCAACTCGTCCTCCTTGGGATCGATTTTCGTCACAGTCGGCTGGTAATCGCTCGGCGTGACTTCGAACGTCTCGGTATGGTACAGCTTGTAGTTTGTAAAGCTGTAGTCGATGATCCCGACAAGCGGCCCAGTCAGCCTGTCTCCCACTTTGGGCTCGGACGTGATCGGGAGCAGCTTGTCCGCCACGGTAATCCGCTCCGGGTGACTGTCGTCTGCCTGCAGCAGCACGCCTCCCGCCGGAGTGCGCGGCTGATCGGGATGCGCCTCGTCGTCGATGATTACGAATTCCACGCTGGCCGGATTGGCGAAGGTCTTGGTTTCTCCCACGACAATCGGATGGTTGATTTGCACCAGCATCCCCTCTACGCTCTCCCAGAAGTCGATGCCGTCTTCTTCGGGGTCGAATGCCGCCATGCTGTCGTTGTCGATCACGCCTTTCGGATACGCGTAGCTGCCTTCGCCCAAGACCACCGGCTGGGGAATCGGCTGCTCCCGGCTGACAATCGTGTACCCGCTGGCGTCGATCTGGGTCTGGGTCAAGTCGGTAGCTGCCCTGCTGGAGCTGACGTACTCCTTCACCACGCCATTCACCCGCACCAGATCGCCCGAGGCAACCGTTGCTCTCGGTTCATACACGTAGATGCCCTCGGATGTCCGCGGATCGCTGTCGGGCTGGGAATCCTGCATATAAAATCCTTGGACGGTGCTTCCGATTTTGACCACCGCGGTGACGATTCCTTCCACGCCGTTTACGGTCGCGTTGTCGTACTCAGACGTATGGGAGTGCCCTTGGATGTCGTGAATGCGGACGGCATCCTTCTGAATGGCGTAGGTGTAGGTGGTAATGTCGCTGTCCTTGTACCCGTCCTTTACGGCGAACGCCTTGATGGTCATCGCTGCGTCCACCTGGATCGGTCCGGTATACGTATGGCTATCGCGCGTGGGCGCAGAACCGTCCGTCGTATAGTAGATGACAGCGTCCGCCAATGCCGTTGCGAGTGTGACCTTGGTCCCTGCCGCCACCAACGGGCCGGCCGGATCTGCAGTGACCACCGGCACTTTGCTCGCGTCGGTCACCAGATCAGCCGCCGAACGGGGCACCAGCTTGAAGACGTTGAAGTCGTAGGTAACCACGCCCGTGATGCTCTCGTAGGTCGTGCCGATCGCCAAAGGCAGCGACGGCCCGGGACGTGAAACAAATGTCCCCTCGGCATCCCGCAGCGTATAGTTGCCACTTTCATTTTTTTCGACGGTGACATTGTGGAGGGTAACGAGCTGCGCTTCCACGCTTTCGCCTTTCCCTGCGGAAAAGTCGGCCGATGTGACCTGCCTCGGCACCGGTACGCCTGCTTCCGGCTGAAGCACGGTGACGTCGCCGGCGCTCGCCTCGAGCTGAGCAAGACCGTAGTACTGGTTGGTTTTCCCTTTGGCACGGATCTTGTCTCCCATGCCGACCTCGCTGGCCAAATCAGCCGCCCGCAGCACGATACCAGCCGTTTCGTCCTGCATGTACACATTGTTTTGACCGCCGGCCTCAAAGATAGCCGTCACCGTTCCCTCCACGGCAACAACGGTTCCATTGGCCTTTATCCTCGCCTCGGAAATCGGGATCGGCCTCACATCGCCGGGATTCTCTCCCGGAGGCCCCTGTGTCCCGGAAGAATTGAGCGGGCTTGGCTCAGCTGCGAGAAAATCCGCACCATTGCTATCGGTGTCCCAGCCGTTCCCTTCTCCCGGGACGATGCTGCTATCATTGGTTTTGCGGGAGATTCCCACAGTTGCCGACGGTGCTGGGGCAGGGGCGCCTCCTTCCGCGGCATTGGCCGTCGAGCCGTACCCGACGAAATCGATCACGCCGGCTTGACCCGCCGGATTGGCTCCGCTCAAAGCAGTGGCACGGTTGACCAATGCCACCTTGCCCGCAGCCGCTCCCATCGCGATGCTGCCCTGTGCGTCAGGAACAGGCAGGCTCTGTGTTCCACCCGAGCCCGCAGCCTCCTGGACCAAATAGTATCCACGGGGGGGAATGCTGCCCGAAAGTTCGGTCTTTTGCCAGGTCGCCCCAGCAGCAGAGGCGTACTGAATCGTCCAGCCGGAAAGCGAAACGGCTTGTCCCGTAGGATTGTACAGCTCGATAAAGTCATGGGTGTAGAAAGCTCCGCTGTTCCCTCCGCCCCCGTACACTTCGCTGATGACCACATGATCGGCTGTCTGTGCCTTCACCTGCGGCAGCCAACCAGACGGAGCCATCGCCCCGTACAGTACCGCTGCCGTGAGCGCCAGCTTTCGGAAGCGACTGACATTGCTCCTCTTTTTCACCATACTCTCTCTGTTCCTCCTCTATCCCGATTTGGACCTGCTTGTCTCCAAGCGTATACAAGCTGTCTAAATTTTACGTAAATAAATGGTTAATAATACAGCATAACCTTCCATTTCCATGAAAAAACCGCCGAAAGGCATAGGCTCCTTTGGCGGTTCGTAGGTCTTTTTTCATTCACCCGAGAGTCGCTTGAAGTAAAAGACGGAGGCATCCAGCTTTCCATCGGCCGATTCCGCATAATCGGGGATCTTCCCGGCCTCGGTGTAACCCAGGGAAGCGTACAAGCCGTTGGATGGATCTCCTTCGCGCGTATCCAGCACCAGCAGGCTGCGCTTTTCCTCTCTTGCCCTTGCTTCGGCCGCATGCATCAGCGAACGGCCGATTCCTTTCCGCTGGGAAGAGGGATGCACCATCAGCTTGGCGATCTCCGCCCGGTGCCGTCCGTTTTGCTTGGCGACGAGATGCAACTGGACGCTCCCGACGATGTCCCCGTTCAAGCGAGCGACCCACAGGCGGACGTGGTCTCCCAGCACCATCGACCAGTACACCCGCGCCACGTGCGGATCCAGCGGGGGCAGAAACCCGATGGAGGCTCCGTCCTCCACGACATCGACCAAGAGCTTGGTAAGTCGGTTCGCGTCTTCCGTGTTCAATTCCGTCAGTTCCTCGATGATCCAACCAGTCGTCATTGTATACTCCCCCTTGTATTGGAAAAAGAATGGAGCCCTTTCCTCTTACTATAGAGAAGGGGCTCCAAAAAGCAACCAAAAATGTTAGTTTTTCTGACATAACAACCAGTGACTCAGAGATCTCTTGTGCAGATGAACATGCCTGCGATTTAATGGGAGAAGGAAGACACTATTTTCGACAGGAGGATCGAACCTTGATCATCAAACGAATCCCGAAAGAAGCGACGTGGGAGCTTCGGCATACCGTCCTTTGGCCAAACGAAGACTTTTCTTACGTTCAGATGAAAGAGGATGAGGACGGCCTTCACTTCGGGCTGTATGCCGAACAACGACTCGTCAGTGTCCTCTCTCTGTTTGTCCGCGACGGGGAGGCGCAATTCCGCAAGTTCGCCACCTTGCCAACCGAGCAAGGAAAAGGGTACGGGAGCATGCTGCTGCGCCACGTCATCCGGGAAGCCGCCGAGCTGGGAGCGACCCGCATCTGGTGCAACGCCAGAGCCGCCAAATCGGGCTTTTACGAGAGGTTCGGCCTGCGTGCGAAGCCGGGAGAATCGTTTGAAAAAAACGGCGTGGCCTTCTGTGTGATGGAAAGGCCGCTTCCCTGATCATGGCCGGTATCCGTACATGCCGAAAATCACCATCAAACCAAAGAAAACAATGCCTGCCGGAACCATGGTGAATGCGACTCCTACCTTTTTTGCGGTCCCTCTCGTTTGCCGAAGCCAGCGGTAGTAGTTGAACAAGAGGATCAGCAAAAAGGGCAGAAAATAAAAGCCCATGGAAATCGAAACCCATTGGCTCTTTGCGTCCCAGTACGCCGTCGGTACGGGCAGTGCATAGAACTGTCGGCGGATTTCTTTCAGCTGCGTAATAAACACATACGAAAAAGCGCAATAATAAAGCGTGATGACGGCTTTGTGCCAAAAACAAAATCCATTGGTCGTCCACGTGATCAGCAAAATAATGACGAGCACAAACCACAGCGCCATGTATTCCACGGGTATCCCTCCTCAAAATGGGATTATAGTTGGATCCCGGTTGGCTCATAAGTACCAACTTTTTCTGGTACCCCCCCTCGTGCCATGAGTCGACAAATTTTGGAATAGTCCCTATAATAGACATGTAGAAAAACAGCTCTCTATTACTTATAGGAGATGGTTACGATTACATACGCTCTCTCGTTTGTGCTGTCGTTTTGTATCGTGCTAGTGTTGATTCCCCCTCTGGGCAAGCTTGCCTTTCGTCTCGATTTCGTGGACAAGCCCCGGAAGGACGTGGAACGTAAAATACATCGCGAGCCGATCCCGTTGACCGCCAGCTACGCGATCTTCGCCGGATTTGCCGCTTCTTACCTGCTTTTTTCCAAGGAGTCTGCCGTACAGACGACGGCTGTCCTGATCGGCTCCATGATGCTGCTCGTAATCGGGACCATTGACGACTGGTACAAGACTCAAGGAAAAGACTTCTCGGCCTTGCCGAAAATGATCGTCCAGGTGTCGGCCGCTGTCGTTGTATACTTGTCGGGGATCACGTTCTCCGGCTTTTACAACCCGTTTAGCGGCGAATACATCCTGCTTCCGGTTTGGCTGCAGTTCATTCTCACTATCCTGTGGATTTTTGGCGTCACGACCGTCATCAACTTTTCCGACGGAATGGATGGACTCGCGGGAGGGCTGTCTGCGATCTCTGCCGGAACACTGTTCGTCGTAGCGTTGACCAAAGGGCAGAGCACCTCCGCCGTCATGGCGATCAGCCTGATCGGTGTATCGCTGGCCTACCTGCGCTACAACAAACCGCCCGCGAAAATCTTTATGGGAGACGCCGGAGCGACGTTCCTCGGCTTCATTCTCGCCGTGATCGCACTGGATGGAGCTTTCAAGCAGGCTACGCTGCTGTCGCTGTTCATTCCGATTTTGGCCCTCGGCGTCCCGATTTTCGACAACCTGTTTGTCGTCACCAAGCGATTTCTGCAAGGCAAGCCGATCTACCAGGCCGACGCCAGCCAGGTGCACTACCGCTTGCTGCGCACGGGACTCAATCCCAAGCAGGTCGTGGCCTTCCTGTGCCTGATCAGCGTTTGCTTCAGCCTGACCTCGATCATCTTGCTGCTGCTCGGGGTGTAAAATGTTTGAAACTAGACCTGAATCAAATTACAACAGCGGCGACCTAAGACCTGGAAAGAAAGTCTTAGACTCGCCGCTGTTTTATTACGGGTTCCATTCATTATGGTGTTAGTTTTTTTCCATATACCACTTATGGGCATTTGAATACAGAACTTTCTTTGTGCCTGTTTCTCCAAGCGCTTCAGCGATAAGCTCTATGTCTTCTGCTGCGAATGGGCGTTTTGCTCTTGTCGAAGGAAGGTCCGTGCCAAACAGAAGCGCTTCTGGGTTTTCGGTATAAATCCGTTGCAGGGCTTTTTTGACATCAAAATCCACCCTTCCAAACCCTGAAGCTTTGACTTTTACACCTTGGCTGACAAGTCTAAGCAAACCGGGAAACCCTTCCTCTACCAAACCCAAGTGATCGATGGATACGGCAGGAAGACGTTCAATGATGGGTGACAATTCCTCCAGGTCAGACGAGGCAACGTGTAGTTCTACATGCCATCTCGCCAATTCATAAACTCGTTTTGCCATGGATGCCAACTGATCATGGGAAAGCGAGAGTCCATTAAAGATGTTGAACCGTAACGCTCTAACCCCTGCTTCCGCTAACTCGATTATTTCTTCATCGGTTGTTTCGTAGGGAAGCTGAACCACCCCAACGAAACCCGCCCCAAGTTGCTTGAGAGCTTCCCTTAGATAAGATTGGTCGTAGCCTTGATAAGAGGCGGAAACAACCGCTCCACCTACAATATTGAGCGTCTTGGCTCGTTTTGCATATTCATCAAAAGGGAAATATTCCGGTAGAAATCCTCGATTGGGTATCAAGGGAAACTTCGGATCAATAATATGAAAATGAGAGTCAAATACCTTTTGCATAACTACCCCCTACAATATAAACATCAAAATCAGTGTTGCAACAATAGCGAATCCCAATCCTAAAGGCGTCGCTTTATAAAGCAGGTCATTATAGAATTTCCTGGAAACTTCCTCGCTTAAACCACTGTTGCCCAGTATCAAACTACCGCCTGTAGAAAACGGCGCTAAAGCGGTTGATTGGGCGCCCACAATAATAGCAACTGCTATCAGCGAAGCACTGTAGCCTGTAGGACCTACGATCCCGGCAATCATAGGGAACATAAGCGGTGCTACAACACCCAAAGTACTACTGAAGATGGACATAATGCCGGCAATGATTGTCACAGCAATCGGAACAAGAATGGACGGCATATTATTGATCAAAGAAGCTAATAAATCGATTGTACCTGCTTTAACGGCAACATCAATTAACATACCTACCCCTGAAACAAGCCATAGTGTATTCCAAGGTACTCTTGCCAATACTTCTTTTGGTTTGTCCTCCGCCAATTTCAATAAGTAAGCCGCGATTGCGAATACCACTGCCAGCAAGGTAATGTCCGTACGTGAGTTGATAAAATGAATCGCTTTATTTTCTGGCAGGAAAGTAGCGAGCATCGGTACTCCCAGTACAAATATCATCAGAAGGATAATTAAAAAAATATTTACTTTTTGTTTTTTGGAAAAGCCTTCTGGTTTTTAATATTCAATGCAGCAATTTGACTGTTTTTTCTATCAAAAAACATCAGAATCAACATGATAAAGATAGGATAGATAAAGGAAACAACAAAGATATCCCTTGTCAGAACACTCGCCTGATCAGCCACAGCTGTTTTGCTTAGCAAAGAGTGAAAGAGCACCCCATGCGCACTGTACATGAAATTCGCACCAGAAAGGGAGCCTAATGAAACAGCGAATGAAGCATGCAATTTATTCATTCCTGATGATTTGCACAATGCCATTGCAATCGCACCCATGACTGCCACAGAGGTAAAGAAACCGGCACCCATTCCTGAAACCAGCGCTGTAATAAAGTAAAAAATGAGAGGCAGCCATTTTGTGTGTTTTTGAAATCGATACAGTAAAAAATGAGCGATTTTTTCCAAAGTACCATTCACGACTGCAAAATTAAAGAAGAGCGCTAAGGTGAAAATAACCAGGAATAATTTTGTTGGGAATGTATCCAATAAATCATTGACTGACATTCCCAAAACAAAGCAGCCGATCAAATAAGCAAAGGCTAAAGCAACCAAACCCGTATTAATGTTAAGCTTTTCCCCCAGATAGATCGAGATAATAATAGCCAGTATGATTAAAATAGAATATAACATAGCTCCTCCTCCATATCTCTACCGCTTGTATCATAGGCATTGTGTTCTTTACTGAGAGTAATCCGTATTTCTAGAACCCCGATCTTCCTAACATATTTTTTCTTATTCTAAACGTAATACGGATTTGTATTTGTACATGTCTCCACGATAGGAAGAAGTCCCTGTGAGGACGCAACATTTTTTTGCTCGTAAGTCAACACTTCTATACAAAATGGGGGAACCTGCGGAAATCCCAAGAATTTCCGAAACCTCTTCACTAGCCAGAACTGCTTCTATTTCAATTTCTCCTTCTGTAAGCGACATGTTGAATTTATTGAAAAATAGATGTGAGAAAGAATAATGAACATATTCTTCATCCGTAATTTGTTCCCCATACTTTTTTAAAAGATAACGGTTATCGATAACAACCGGGATCCCCTCTGAAAGACGTAAACGCTTTACCTGATAAACCTCTTCTCCAGGTTCTACCCCCAATTTTGCATCTACCCCTTCTGGACATGGTACGGGTCCCCGAGATAGCAGCTTAACATGAAAGCTTTTTTCCAAATACCACCCTTGAAAGAAAGTATCCAACTTGGCAATATCGGTTTGTAATTTGTCTTTTCGAACGATAAATGTGCCTTTTCCTTGGATCCGTTTTAAAAGCCCTTCTTTTACAAGCAATTGAACTGCCTGACGAATAGTCATTCTAGAGACTTCAAACATTTTTATCAGTTCATCATCGCTTAGGAATTTGTCTTTTCCCTCTTTGGTTAATTCTTCTACTTTTGCCCTTAAATGTTCTGCAATCTGAGCATATTTCGGAATAGGCAACTCGTCATTAATCATAGGTTTCCTCCCATTTATAGGCCTAGATAACGTTTACAAAAGCAACCGCTTTCATCTAGTCATCTAGATGACTTTAGTTATCTTACAACTTTGTTTAATTCGTGTCAATCTTCAGTTTAGTCCTTATAAACTATATCATTCCCCGAGCCCATGGGTTCTATTCCCTTTCATCCATTCCAACCAAAGGAGAATAACGCCCTCCTTTTTCATTCACTCGCATTTATGGCGCATCGGCAGTCTCATATTTTTGTTTTCAACGAACAAAAGCAGCCATAAAAAAATGCCGCTCGGCTCTGTAGCCTGCGGCATTTTTGCTGTTTTTGCGTCCTCCGTACTCAGGGCTGCTCCACCACTGCTTTTTCCGCCGCCTGCTCGAGCTGCTTTTTGTGCTGCTGGAGGCATGCTTGGCACTTTCGGCTCTTGCGGCCAAACTCGGTGTAATACTTGCTTTTTTTGCAAGACCGGCACGTGATGTACAGCGAACTGGACAGGTTGTAGTTTTCCACCGGCGTATTTTTCACCAGATGCACGTCCTTGTTGAATTTGACCAAAAGATGGGCCGTATGTATCGCATCGACAAGAGCGGAGTGAAGCCTGCCCTCCTGCACGATTCCCGCGGCGTCGATGGCGTCCTTCAGACTCATTTGCTTGCGGTCGGCCAGCATCATGCTGATGGGCGGCTGGATGTCGTTGTAGTTGCGCAGCCAGCCAAACTCGATCCCGAACCGAGCGCAGTGCTCAATCATCAAGCGCTTGTCGTCCATCCCCCACGAGCACAAGTAAAAATCCTCATCCTCCCCGATCCACTCAAGAAAAGCGGAAAAGGCCCTGCGGAACGGAATGAACGTCGGCATGTTGTCCTTGTCCAAACCGACAAATTTGCGAGTCCGCTCGGTAATCCTGCGCTCGATCGCAGGAAACGTGTATCGCTGAAACGTATCCACCTCGACCCCGTTTTTGCCAGGCACGATCTTGGCCGCCCCGATCTCGATGATTTCCGGTATCTTATCGCGTTGATGAGTCAAAGTCGTTTCCAGGTCAAATACGATGATTTGCATGAACGGTTCACATCCTAAGAGTATTCCTGCTCTCTCTATTATGACAGGGAAGTGGGAGGAAAAGCAAAGAAAGGAAGCGAACCGCTCCCCCCTCCATTTTGATATTCTGAGCGCCCCTCTCCTTTTTCCGCCCCCGCTGCGCCCCAAGAGCCACAGCGTTTTCTCCTTTTTCCGCCCCTGAGGCAGCATTTTCGATTAAAGAGGGCTTTTCAGCACTGGCAGTCTGATCTGGCTCGGATACCTCCCATCATGGTAAACCGTCTGCTCCGCGACGATCGACTCCGTCTCCGTCGCCAGATCCCTTCCCGTATTCGGATTTGGAAACGAGAAGTTTTCGGCCCCCGAAGTGACCGAGACCCGAATCCGATGGCCCTTTTGAAAGACGTTGGCGATTTTGGTCATCCGGATCTCGTAGCGCTCGATTTGTCTCGGCTCCAGCAGCTCCGGCTTCTCGAACGAATGGCGATAGCGCGCGCAGATGATTCCGTCCGAGAGGCGGATGGAATTGCCCTGTTCGTCCACATCGCACAGCCGTACCAGCCAGTCCGTGTCTCGAGCGGACGAGGAAGCGTACAGGACCGCCGAAATTTCACCGGCGATGGCCAGATCTTCCTCCAGCGGCTCCGAGGTGTACACGAGCACGTCCGACCGCTTTTCCACTTCCCGATAGTTTTCCGGAACGCTGTTCTCGTTTTCCGACAAATCCAGCAGGTACGGGGCCGCATCCTCAGGATCGTACGAGTAGGTATCTGCAGGATCATCCTCCGGTACGGAGAATGACAAGGTCCCGTCTCCTCCGCTCGTATTGGCCCGTCCGCCGCTGCTGAGGTACAAACTGACGTTTTGGGCCTCCGCAGGCGGCCAGCTTTCCGATGTCTTCCACTCGTTTTCGCCGACCATGTAGTACTCGACCCGCGGCTCTCTGTCTACACCGTTATCTATCCCCTTCAAATAACGGTCAAACCAGCGCAGCTGCGTGACGTCCAGATCGTAGCGGATCGCGTTGTTGCCAAACGGCACGTCGTGAATTTCCCGCGTCGTATTCGCCTTGTGGTACCACGGTCCGAGGATGAGGCGAGCATGCTCGGGCACATTGCGGGAGACGATTTCCCACGATTCGCTCGTTCCCATGCCATTGTCGTCATACCAGCCGGAAACGAGCAGCGCTGGCACCTTCACCCGATCGGCAAACCGCTTCCAGTCGGACTGCGCCCAGAAGTCATCCCCATCCGGATGCTCCATCCACTTCGTCCAAAACGGGATTTCCTTGCCCAGCACTTTTTGGGGAATTTCCTTGATGGGACGCACCTTGATGACCTCGTTCCAGTCGTCGCGGAAAAGCGCGGCGACGTTTCGCCGCTTTTCCGCCATCATGAAAATCCACGAGAGACCGCCCAGGATCGTTCCGCCTTTGCGGGGAATGTCCACGTACGGCGTCCCTACGGTCACGTAGCTCAGGATCGCTTTCAGGTGCGGGTTGCCGCTGGCTGCAGCCGCCCATTGCACATAGCCGACATACGAGCCGCCCAGCATCCCGACATTCCCGTCTGACCAATCCTGGCGGGCGATCCAGTCGAGCGTGTCGTCGCCGTCCTCTCGCTCATGGACGAGCGGAATCCATTCTCCCTCGGAGTCTTCCCGTCCCCGCGTGTCCTGCACGACCAGGGCATAGCCGCGGGCTACGAACGGTAAGCGGCGGAAAATACCATCCAGCCGACCGTACGGAGTGCGCATCAAAATGGTCGGGACGCGCTCGCCCTCCCGCAAGCCTGCCGGCAGCCACACCTCTGTCGCGAGGCGAACGCCATCTCTCATCGGGACGTCGTGTCTTCCCAAATGCAGGACGCCGTGGCTCGGCGGGGACAAAAGCGGATCCTGCCACAGCTTGAGCGGAGTCACGTCCTCCCAGCCCGCTTTTGCCAGGACGACGCTGTCACCGCGCCCGGTCAGGACGAATGCGATCACTTCGTTGCCCGAGATGATCAGGTCGATGGGCTGTTTGGCTTCCCGGACTGCCCATATCCAGGCCTGCTTTCTCTCTCCGAAGGCGACGCCCTCGATCTGCTCATGACGACGGTAATGGCCGCCGCCAGTGGAATAGACGACCTCCTCCTTGTCCCAGTCGATCCGCTTCCATTCCGCGAGCTTTTGTCCCAGCTCGGTAAGCGGGAGCTCATAGCCGGCATTCCCTTCGTCCATCTGGACAAACGGGCCAACTGCCGCCTGCGGGGCGTCCCATCCCGTGCGCCTGTGCCAGACTCCTGCCTCGTCATAGCGGATCTCGGCCGTCAGGATGCCGGATTGATAGTAGCCAAAGACTGCTTCTTCCAGTGGATGGTGCTGCATGCCGATTTCCCCCTGTTCGCTCTCCCTACTTCCACACTTCCTCGTAAATCCTCAGGAAATTGCCGCCAAGGATTCCTTCGATTTCTTCGTCCTTGTAGCCGCGCTTCATCAGTTCCCGGGTAAGATCCGGCATGGCCGCATGCGTCTTGACGACATCAAACGGCATCTCTTTCACCTTGGCGATTTTGTCCAAGGGCAAATATTTGGTCAGATCGTCGCACAAATCAAGCCCAAGTCCGATATGCTTCGCACCGACCAGCTTTTTCATATGGTCCACGTGGTCGACCAGCGCTTCGATCGTCGCCCTGGCACTTTCGCTTGCGGTAAACATGCTGCTTGCATTTACTCCGATCAGCCCGTCCTTGAGAGCGATCGCCTTGATCTGGTCGTCCGTCAAATTCCGCATCGTCGGGACAAGGCTGCGGCAGTTGGAATGCGAAGCGATCACAGGCTTCTCGGAAAACTCCATGACGTCCCAGAAGCCTTCGTCGTTCAGATGACTTACGTCGATGACCATCCCCAGCTTCTCCGCTTCCGCGATCAGGCTGACGCCAAAATCGGTGAGGCCGCCCTTCTTCCCCTCCCGCACCGGTGCGAAAAAGCTGCCGTCTCCGGCAAAATTGCGCCTGCTCCAGACCAGTCCCAGCTTGCGGACGCCCAGCTCGTAAAAGACGCGCAGCAGACTAAGATCGTTGTAAAGCGGATCCGCCCCTTCCAGCGACAGGATGAAGGATACCTTTTGCTCCGCTCGTGCCCGGCGCAAATCGCTGACGTTCCTGGCGATGACGATGCGCTCCGGCGACTCCGCCGCCTCTGCGTGCAGGGCGCTGACCTGGTTCAGCGCTTTGCGCAAAGCCATCTCCGGCACGTAAGCATCCTCTACGTACACCGCCGCAACGATGGTGTGAACACCGCCAGCCGCAAAGCGCGGCAAGTAATCCGTCTCGATCATTTTCGTGCGTCCGTAACCGCGCTGGATTTCCACATCCATCAACAGGTCAAAATGTCCGTCCAGCACATGGACACGATCATGAAACTGCCGCGCCTGCTCTCGGGTTGCTTCTGACATCGAGCTCATCTCCCGTCTTTTTTATCCAAATAGCTATAGACCGTGAACTTGGATACATCCAACAAATCGGCGACGTGCTGCACCGCTCCCTTGATCAGGAAGAGACCTGCCTCATCAAGCAAACGGATAAACTGGATCTTGTCCTCCTTTTGCATCAGGGCGATCGGTTTTCCTGTCCGTTTGAGACAGTCGTCGATCATCTGTTCCATGAGAACGGCGACAGTGGGAGCGAAGTTCTCGTCCTCTTTTCTCTCATCCTGCTTGTCTTCGATCTCCATCATGGAGCCCAGCACGGCGTGCGCCATAGCCAGGTGAGTCACGTCGATATTGATGCATAGGCTCCCGATCACTACTCCAGCCTCATCCTTGATGTAGATGGAGCTCGATTTGATCTGTTTGCCTTTGATGGTCTCGTTGCGATAGTTCAAGTCGTACGGCTCCTCGCTGACTTTGGCGCTGCGCAGCGCTTGCAGGGCCAGGTTGGTAACCGGTGAACCGACCTGCCTGCCGCTGACGTGGCCGTTGTGGATCGCGATAATGGACGAGGCAAGATCGTCCGTCAAATCGTGTAGAACGACCTCGCAATGGTTGCCGAACGTCTTGGCCAGCCCCTCGACCACCGGAATGTAGCTCGCCAAGATCGGATGGGTTTTCTTCATGGCTGCCTCGCTTTTCCCTGACTTCTTGGATTCCTGCGGATTCAGTTCCGGATTCATGCCGGGCTAACTTCCACAATCATCTCGATTTCAATCGGATTGTTGAAGGGCAGCACGGACGTACCCGCAGCCGAACGCGCATGCTTGCCCGCTTCGCCGAAAATCCCGATGAAAAAGTCGGATGCCCCGTTGATGACCTGCGGCTGCTCGTAAAAGTCGGGAGCGCTGGAGACAAGGGCAAACAGCTTCACGATCCGCGTGATCCGATCCAGATCGCCAAGCTCGTCCTTGAGAATCGCCAGCAAATTCAAGGCTGTGACCTTCGCCGCCTCGTAGCCTTGCTCGATCGTCACGTCTTCCCCCAGCCTGCCGTGATACATGGGGCTGCCGTTCACGTAGCAGCCGGCTCCGGACGTATAGACGACATGGCCCGTTTGCACGCACGAGACGTAATTGGCCATTTTCGGGGGGACCGGGGGCAGTTCATACCCCAGCTCCTTCAAACGCTGCTCCACTTTGGACACAAGCATCACCTTTCGCTTCCTTTTCTCCTAACCATACTATTCTGAAGATTCCTGATCAACAACTTTTTGTATAGCGTAAAATTTCTTTTAAGCCAAAACAAAAAGCTGTAAAAGAGTACGCCGCGATGCGTACTTTTTTACAGCCTGGTTGGCAGGAAAACCTCGACGCGCGTTCCGGCGCCTAGGGTCGAATGAACGCAGATGCGCCCGCCCATCTCCACGGCCAGTTGCTTGCAGATCGCAAGCCCCATCCCTGTCCCTTCTTTCTTTGTCGTGAAAAAGGGGGTAAACAGTTGTTTGATCTGCGACTACGTAATGCCTCGCCAGATGGTGCACCCGCTCGCACACCGCACGAAGCTCCACCAGACTTGTGTGACGTTCAGCGCTTTCGTTTTTCCGGGCGAGATTCAAAAACCCGTCACCTAAGCGTACGGACTATTCGAAAACCGTGCAGGCAGTTCCCCCTCGCCTTGCAAACAAAAGAACAATTCGTTGGAAAACCGAATTGCCCTTTGCACGATTTTTACTTTTCTTTGTTCTTCTCCTTCAGCAGTTGACGCAGCGCGTAGCTCATCCGTACGATCTCCCCTGCTGGCGATCGAAAGAAGTCGATCCAGACAACGTAGTTCCCCCGCTTGAACACGAAGCCGTCCTTTTCCACGGGAATCAGCGGATAAGAAAGCCCGTCGCTCTCCACGATGCGCAGACAGCCGTCCTTTTGCTCGATCGTCGCGGAAAGCCATTCCTCCGATACGTAGCGGCCCGTGTACTCCACCTGGTTTGCAATCGGCAGTTCGATGGGGACAATGGGATAAAGCTGTGCCTCCGCCGGCCTGCCCGCGATTGTATGGAGCAATCCCAAAGCCAGTTGGCGCACGGAAACGCCGTCGAGATTGCACAGGATCACCCCCGTCAGTCCCTTTTCGGGAAGGGCAAAAATATGGGAGCTGATCCCCTTGAGCGATCCCCCGTGCTCGATCATGAGCCCGTCGGGAAAACCTTGTGCCACCATCAGCCCGTACCCGTAGGAGCGATGCCCGTCGCATCTGGCGTAGGCTTCCTTCATCTGCCGGATGCTCTCTTGCGACAAGACTCCCTTCGCATCCGCCTCGGGTCCGATGCAAAAGATGCCCAGGTACGTCAACAGATCGCTCGCCGTCGATTTGAGAAAGCCGGCAGCACGCATGGCCGGTGCGTCGTGCCAGTACGGTGCCGCCATTACCTCGCGTACGCCCTCGATTTTTTTCGTGGTGTACAGGACGGTCACATCTTCCGGATGCTCCAGCTCCTGCACGTCAAACACCGTCCGGGACATGCCGAGCGGTCGCAGGATGCGCTCGGTGACATACTGCTCATACGGCTGGCCGCTCACCCGTTCGATGATGGCACCGAGCAGTCCGTACGCGTCGTTGTTGTAGCTGAACACCTCGCCCGGCTCTCCCAGCGGCGCCCCGTTGAAATCCGAAATGGCTGCCAGCACTTCTTCGTACGTGTCGAGATACGGGAGCTTCTGCAGCTCCGCTTCGGCCTCTGTGCCCCGAATGGCAGGGTCCTGCTCCAGGCTGCGCTTCATGGCTCCATCCAAAAAGGGCAGCGGAGGCATGCCCGGCGTATGCGTCATGAAGTGGTGAATGGTGATTTTGTTTCGCCATTCCTCCGCCCCCATCCGCAGCTCAGGCAAGTACTTTACGACCGGGTCGTGGACGGAGAGCTTCCCGGCCTCCTGCAGCTGCATGATCGCCACGCAGGTAAACGACTTCGTCACGGAAGCGATGCCGAAAACGGTATCCATGGACAGCGGCAATCCCTGCTCCCTGTCCCGGTATCCAAATGTTCCCTGGTACAGCCATTCGCCATTCTTTTTGACGCCGACCACCGCCCCCGGCGCCTTCGCTTCCCCCAGCAATGTCTGGGCATACGCTTCAAACGAATCGATCCAGCCATTCATGCTTCTCAGCCCTCCGTCGCCTGGTCGTACACGGCTTTCGCGATCCGCGCAATCGTCTGCTCCGCCGCCAGCTTGTCCTGAATGCCGCGCGACAGTACGGTGATCGCGATCGTCCCTTTTCCCTGCGGCAAAAAAATGAGTCCCGCGTCGTTGACGACTTCGTTGACTGTCCCCGTCTTGTGCGCCACCTTGGTTCCCGGAGGCAGCAAATAAGGCAGCCGGCTGTTGAACTGCTGGCGGCGCAAAATATCGAGCATCAGGTCGCACGAGGCAGGGGTCAGAATTTCTTTTTTCGCGATCATCGCGAGCAATCGATTCAAGTCGGCGGGGGTCGCCACGTTGTTGTCCAGCGTGGGCAGGGAGACGTCCAGCAGGATGTCGTACTCGCCAGTCTCCTCCCGCCGCTCGTACTCGGCAAAACCCTCCGGTGACGGATGCGGCTCTTCCATGCCGACGCAGGCGTTAAGCAGCTGCCAGCAGGTATGGCGCAGGTAGATTTGCTCAAGGCCGAGCTCGCGCATGTGCGCATTGACGTTTTCCAGTCCGACCAGTCCGAGGATGAGGTCTGTCGCGTAATTGTCGCTGACGATGGTCATCAGTGTCGCCAGGTCCTTTACCGTCAAAGCGGCTCCCGCATCCAGCTCCTGCAAAATGCCGGAGCCAGGCACGCGCTCCTCCCATTTGAGCGTCACCCGCTGGTCGAGCCTGATCTTCCCATCCTCCACATCTCGCATGAGCGTGACCAAAATCGGAATCTTGAAGGCGCTCGCCAGTTGGAACAGCTCGTTTTCCAAATGCCCCGCCGTCTCTTCCGTCTCCAGGTGAGCTGCCGCTACTCCGAATACGCCCGGCGCATCCTGCAATACTTCGTTGATCGCTTGTTGCCATGTCCCCATACGAATCCCTCCCACATCAGTGGTGAAACCTATTGCTTACGTCCATTCCCGCCTGCATGGAAAGGCCAACACGTAAAAAAGTGTCGGCCAGTCCTGCCTGAGTCTTATCCTATGGCTCCTTGTAGCCCCATTTGAAGTCGATGTAGCCCAAAGGGTCCACCGTGATGCCTTTCACCTTGTCGTTTTGCACCCAGGAATTGACGCTGCTGTAGATACCGGTGACCGGCATCTGCTCCATCAAAATGCTCTCCGCCTCCAGCAAGTACTGATTGCGCTTCGTCTCATCCGGCTCGGCGTACGCTTTGTGCACCAGATCGACGTACTTCTCGTCGTGCCAGAAGGTGGAGTTGTTGCCGCTGTTTTTCTCCATGAACAGCTCGAGGAAGTTGACGGAGTCGTTGTAGTCGCCCGTCCAGCCGGAGCGGGAGATCATGTAGTTTCCATGCTCCTGATCGTCAAACATGACTTTCAGCTCTTTGTTGACCAGCTTGACGTCCACTCCAAGCACCTGCTTCCACTGCGCCTGCAGCGCTTCGGCGATCTTTTTGTGCAAATCCGAGGTGTTGTACAGATACGTGATGTCCGGCAGCTTGGAAATTCCCAGCTCCTTCATTCCTTCCGCCAACAACTGTTTCGCCGTCTCGGTGTCGTTATCCTTGAAGTACCCTTCTTTTTTCAGGGAAGCGGACAACGGAACGAAGCCCATCAGCGGTGTCTGCCCTGCCTGGCCGATGTTGTCGGCGATGTCCTTGCGATTGACCGCGTAGGCAAACGCCTTGCGAATCTTTTCATTGGTGAATGGGGCTTTTTCCGTTTGAAACAGGAGGTAGTAGTTGGTCGCGCGTTCCATCGTTTGCAGCTTGCCTTCATCATGCAGCGGCCCGATCGCGTCGGCGGGCAGCGCGCTGATAGGTCCGCCCGCCCAATCCAGATCCCCTTTGTTGAACATCTCCAGCTCCGTGTTCGTGTCTTCGATCATGGAAAACTCGATCTTGTCCAGCTTCACGGCATCCTTGTCCCAATATTGGTCGTTTTTGGCCAGCTCGATCTTGTTTTTGTGCTCCCATGCGGCGAGCTTGAACGGGCCGTTGGTGACGATCGTCTCCGGCTTTTTCGCCCAGTCGGCGTTTCCTTCCACGACCTTCTGATTGACGGGATAGTAAAAAGTCGCGAGTGTCAGGAAGTACGGCGTCGGGCTTTCCAGCGTGACCTCCAGTGTCTTGTCATCCACGACCTTGATGCCGACCTCGTCTGCCCCTGCCTTCCCTTGGAAAAAGGCCCGGGCATTTTTGATCGGGTAAAACTTGTAGGCGGATCCGCTGCCGGTTTTCGGGTCGAGCACCCGCAGCCAAGCGAACGCGAAGTCGCGAGCGGTCACCGGATCCCCGTTGCTCCATTTCGTATCGCGCAGCGTGAAGGTGTATACTTTTTTGTCATCGGAGACCTTGATCTCCTGCGCGACGGAGTTTGCCGGCTTGCCGTCCTTGTCGAGTCTCACCAGAGCATCGTAGAGCGAACGAATGAAGGCGCCTGAGATTACGTCGTTGGACATGCCCGAATCGAGCGTCTCTGGCTCGGCGGCATTCATCCGCAGCATTTGCTCGGCAGCCTGAGTCTTCCCGGTTTGCGGAGAGGCGGATTCGGATGAAGGGGGCTGGCTGGCTGTATTGCCGCTGCACCCTGCGAAAAGACCGCCCAGCAGGACGAGCACGCTCATGATGGCAAAAGATCGTTTCATGATTTCCCTCCTGGTATGGATTCGATTGCGGAATATAGAAATATTCTGCAAATTTTATGCCATCAGCTTTCTTGCCGGGTTTGCCCCCATGTTCTATTCATAGATGAATACTTTTTCGAAAGCGCGCCTTCCGTTCTACTATTTTCGTGTTCATTCGACAGCAAAGAGAGGTATTCGCGAGTGAATATTTCTATTCACGGACGAATACCTCTCTTCTGTCCCGCTTCGCTCTAGCTGATGACCGGTTCGTACAGGTCGACCGCGTCACAGGAACGCCTGCAAAAGACGATCGGCACTTGTTTTTGTTTGGCGAGCTTCTTGATATTTTTGCAGAGATTGTGATTGACAAAGTTGATAAATACCAAGATCAGCTCTGTGTCCGATGGAATCATTGCCTTGACATCCGACTTTTTTCTGCCCGATACGTGATAAACATGGCGAAATCCTTTTTCCTGCAGCCTGTTCTCGATTGCCCCCACCCGATCTCCGCCAATTACCAGAACGCCAGCCATTCCTAGCTCCTCCCCTCTTTTGGGCTTTTCCTGCCTCTTCATTTTCCTGCGCGAATCGGCATGTTTTTGGCCTCCGCCTTTTCCGAGGGAAGCCGATACTTCTCGGTCCGCTCGATTTGCACCACCTGGGAATCGTGCACCACGATGTGAACGGAGCCGTACTCCAGGTTTTCCAGCGCCTCTGCAATCTTCTCCTTGAGCCGATCGTCCAACGCTTCCCGTTTTTTTGCCATCCGGTACCCTCCTCGAGATGTGAGCCAAAATCCAATTTATATTATTCCTACCGTTTTACTTTGTTTTATGCTCATGATACCTCCCTCCTTCCCTTTTGTCAATGAACTCCTTGATTTTTCTGGAAGGGGAGGCGCACTTCTGGGCAATCCCTACTGTTTGTACAGCCCGTATCGGATCATGTCGCAAAACGCTCCGATCTCCTCTTGGAACAGGGCCAATCGCTCCAATCCCCTGTAACGCGCTTGGGATTGGTCTCGCACGTGCTTTTGCGTCAGCGCCTCGATGGCGGCGAGGATGAAGGAAAGCGACTGCTTGACATCGAGCTGCTCCCGCCATTTCGACGTATCCACGTCGTTCAGGAACAACGAAAAATACCGTTCGTTGAATTCCGCTTCCCTCGCCTTTATTTCATCCCGGCAGCCGGCCGGACAATCGATGAAGGTCGATACCGCCATCCGGTACAGATGAGGCTCCTCTGCAAATAACTCCATTTTCACTCGCTGGATCTGGAGAAGGCGCTCCAAAAGATCGTCAGACAGCTCTTTCAAGCGCCCATCGAGGTAGGCGAAAAAATACGCGATACACGCGTCGACAACCGCCAGGAACAAGGTCTTTTTGTTGGAAAACAGGTGGAACAGCATCCCTTTGGAGACGCCTGCGCTTTGTACGATCTGATTGGTAGACCCGCCTTCATACCCCTTTTCCGCGAATTCCAGCAGGGCAGCCTGCAGCAGCTTTCTTTTGACAGGCTCCATCTGATCGTCGTCTTGCCAGATCGAAATCATTTTCTCACCTTTTTCTTGTCCGTTTTCTCTCGTTCATCATAGCGCATCTTGACCAGGTGGTCAAAACTCGTGTACGATGACATTGACCACCTGGTCAAAGGCACTTTTCATCCATTTCAAGAGGGGGATGCGTTCCGTGAAAAAACGAATAGCAGCCTTGGCCCGCGTGCTTTTGGGACTGATCTTGCTGGGGGCCGGCTTCAACGGCTGCCTGGTCATCTTCGGCTATCCGCCTTTGTTCCCTACAAGCCCTGCCGCGATGCAGCTTTTGCAGGGCTATTTGCTCGTGCTGGTCAAAACCACGGAGGTGATTTGCGGTCTGCTTCTCTTGGCCAACCGCTGGGTGCCGCTCGCCTTGACCGTCACAGCGCCCGTCGCCGTCAACATTTTGGCGTTTCATCTCTTTGTCGACCACGATTTGCTCTTGCTGGGGTGCCTGGTCGCAGGACTGACGATTTACCTCTTCGGATCCTATCGTGAGCACTTTCTCGGCTTGCTGGCCTTCTCTTCTCCGGAGGGACCCGATCGAAAACCTCGCTCGCGGCCAGCTTCAGGGTGAGAGGGCCCAGCGAGAGAATGGGCATGCTTGCTGAATCGGCAGGGCTGCAAGGCTTCCCCTAAGCCATGGAGGGCTCTGAAACAGCAAAAAGCTGCCGATCCCGGGTGAACTGCACCTCCTCTTGTTAGATGTGTCTAACAATTGGGGAGCAGTTCAGGGGAAAGGCAGCTTTTATTCGACAGAGGCTTGCCCTATGCTTACTTGTTGGAATAGCCAGACAAAGCTTTTGCGGCTTCGCGGACCGCCGGGATGATTTGCGAGTCGATCACGCTTTCGTTGATCATGCTCGTCGGCGAGGCGATATTGATCGCGGCCGAAATGACGCCGTCCCGGTCGAAAATGGGGAACGCCACCGAATAAATTCCGATCTCGAATTCTTCATTGCTGACAGCGTAGCCTTGCGCGCGAATCTCCTCCAGCTGCGCTTTCAAGTCTTCCATCATCGTCTTCGTCTGCGTCGTAAACGATTGCAGCTGGATCGACTCCATCACGGACGCCCGTTTTTCCTCCGGCAAAAACGCCAGCAGCACCTTGCCCATCGATGTGGCATGGGCAGGGAGCCGCGAGCCGATCATGACGTTCAGCGTGGAGAAGTTGGTGGAAGTGGCGGCACGTGCGATGTACACGACTTCGGTTCCGTCCAGAATGCCGATGTGGGCGGAGGCTCCCGTCTGGTCCCGCAGCTTTTCCAGATACGGGCGGGCCAGCTCGGGAAGGTGCATGGTGTTCAAGAAAGCGAAGCCCAGCTCCATGACCTTGGGGGTCAGCTGATAGCGCTTGGTCGTTTCATCCTGAAAGAGGTAGCCCAGATGCTGAAGCGTATAGAGAAATCTGAATGGAACGGTCCGGCTTACCCCCATCTTGGCGGCGATCTCCGCCAGACTCAGCGTCGAATGGGATGCGTCGAACATTTTTAAAATTTCCAACCCCCTGATGAGGGAATTGGAGAGATACCGATCTTTCTCCGTTTTCGGCATGAGCGCTTGTTACTCCTTTCTGCTAAAGGGACATGCAAGTGGTACCTTTTCACCTATTGTAGTCTTCACACGTCAACGTAACAAGTGCGAACCCGGGCAAATCCGCCGGTTATCCGATCGAAATGCGCTCGGTCTGCTTCTTTAATGTAGAAAGAACACTCAAGGCGGCGAGATAGCTCGTCTTCGGATTGTCCGGCATCGGGTCGTTTTCCAGCTGGATGCTCATCTTCCCGAATGCTCCGACCGCTTCGATGCAGTGCGTGTTTTTCGTTGCTTGCGGATCGGCCACGATCGTCACGCGGGTGTCGTCGCAGCCGAGGCCCGCGAGCGACAGGACGATGGCCACGTTGATGTTTTTCGGGAAGCGGCTGATCGCTTCCGTAGCGGTACCGGCGAAGACCACTTGCTCCTCCTCCACCCGATGCCCCAGGAGCGACGCAGCCGGCTTGCGGGTCGTGAGCGTGACCTGGTCGAGCTGTCCCAGCGCCATCGCGGAATGGATCACATCCAGACCGCCGATGGCCCCGGAAGGCAGCAGGATGCGCGTGCCCAGCTGACGGCACATTTCGCTTAGCCGCTCATACAATTTCGGATCCACAAGCGCTCCTACGCTGATGACCACGAGGTCCTTGCGCTTGGAGATGACCTTCTCGGCGTAGTCGCGCACCGCTTCGACCGTCGCCGCCTCCACCACGATATCAATCCCCGACGAAAGAAACGCCTCCAGATCCGTAAAGGCACGTGTCCCGTACGTGCGCTCCCACTCGTCTGCCACTTCCGGCCTCCTCAGCAAGGCGGAGTCTACCGTACAGCCGGGGAGCCGTCGATCGATGTTGATGCTTTTGGTCAGGAAGGTCGCTACCGTTCCTCCCCCGATGATCCCGATCTTCATCACGCTTCCCCCTTGTCAAACTTGTGCAGGAACGACAGCACGAGACGGTTGAACTCCTCCGGCTGCTCGATGTAGCACACGTGGCCCGCACGCGGGATGAGATGAAGGGTGGCACCTTCGATTTTCTCTGCGACGATACGCGATTCCGGCACCGGAGTGACCTTGTCGTCCTCTCCGCAAATGAGCATCGTCGGCAGCTTGATGGACCCGAGCAGCTCCGTCTGATCCGCATGGTAGAGGGAGTAAGCCACAGAGCGGTAACCGGGCGGCCTCACCATCGACATGATGCGCTTGGCTTCGGCGATGATTTCCGGCGCGGCGTACGGAGAAAACATGTCCGGCGTGCGCAGCTCGGCCAGCTCCTGCGGCGGCAGGTTTTCCACGTTGTGCAGGCGATTCTTCAGCTTGCGCTCATTCGTCTCCGGATTCGTCCGGCCGCCGCGGGTGCTCGCCGCGAGGATCAGTGCTTCCACGTATTCCGGATACTTCGCGCAAAACTCCATGGCGAGCGTGCTGCCCATCGAATGTCCGAGCAGGAAGATTTTCCGGAAGCCCAGAGAATCGATAAAGCCTTTGAGCAGTTCAGCAAGTTCGCCAAAGGTGCGAAACTCCGGATCCGGATCGGAGCTGTCTCCGTAGCCGGGCGTGTCCCAGGCGATGACCTGGAAGTGATCCTGCAGACCCGCAAGCTGGCGGGACCATGATTGTGAATTGTTGCCGAGACCGTGCAGCAGGAAGAGCGGCATTCCTTCGCCCGCCGTCCGGTAGTGAATCCTGAGCGATCCGACTTGTGTAAATGGCATGGCTATCACCTCGTGTGCGATTGGTTTTCGTTCCGGAAATGAAAAGACCCGGCCGTTGTTTGTGCCGGTCTTTTCGCTGTATGGGCAGGCAGCGGGAGCCTTGCGCAGGCTCCCCGATCCGCCTTTTTATTTTTGTTGCTCGGCCGCTGCCGCCGCTGCTTTTGCTTTTGCGCGTTCGACGCGGATTTTTTCCAGCTCGCTGCCTTCCGGGTAAGTCGGGATTTGCGGTTTTGGCGCGCCCAGCATAACCGCCATGATCGCTTCTTCATCGCCATCGTTGCGAACGCCGCGGTAGTAGCCTGGAGGAGTCCAGATGCAATCGCGCTCGCCGAGCTTGATTTCATGAACCGTTTCGCCGATTTGCACCAGTGCGGTGATGCTGCCTTTGATTACGAAGAATACTTCTTCCACGTCGCTATGCAGGTGCAGAGGGCCTTCTGCGCCAGCCGGCAGGTACATGTTGCTCAGGGTGAAGTGCTCGGCTTGGATGACGTTGCTGTCAGAAGTAGCGACGCCGCCGGTCCCGACATAACGGCATTGCGCGCGACGGTAAGCAGGGTTTACTTGCTCCTGGAAAGAGAGTGCATTGTAGTCGAGTTTGCGGGTTTCCAGACGTGCTACGTATTTTTGCTCAAATTCTTGAATGGAGATGTTTTGTTCACTCATGGTAATGCCTCCTCAGATTGTTTTGTATAAAAAACAACGTTTTGTATTTAAAATTATAGGTCTCTTTTCCGCAAAAGTCAATATTCGAAAGTGTAAGATAATTGCAAGCAACTACTGCCAAAACACGTACTTTCGCTGCACGACCTGAAGCAGCAGGTTGAGCAAATAGCCGACCAAAGTAATCAAAAACACGCATGCCAGCACTTTTTCCTGCATCAGCGAGGCCGACATGTAGCTGAGCAGATACCCCATCCCGATAGTCGAGCCAATCATTTCCGTCAGCACCGCGATAATAAACGCCAGCGGGAGCGCAATTTTCAAGCCGGTAAAAATCGAGGGCATGGTCGCCGGCAGCAGCACGCGCCAAAATAGTTGACTGCGACTCGCCCCCATGTTTTGCCCTGCCCACAGGTACAGCTTGCCTACCCGCGTGGCTCCGTAGTAGGTGTTCAGGACAACGGGGAACAGGCATTCAATAAAAATGAGGGACACCTTGGACGCGGAGCCCAGGCCGAGAATGAAGACGAGAATCGGGTAGAGCGCTACGCGTGGGATTGGGTAGCCGAGCGAAAAGAGAGGCTGCATCACGTCGTTGAGCATGGCGGAGCGGCTCATCAACAGCCCGAGCGGCACACCGATCACTGCCGCCAGTACAAACCCGGCAAAAACGCGGAACAGCGTCGTCGGCAGATTTTCCATGAGCATGCCGGACGTGATCAGGTCAAGCGCCACCACGACGACCTTGCCCAGTGACGGAAAAAGGCGCTCGGGCATGATCTGCAGAGAGGCGATGACCTCCCACAGGACGACGATCCAGATGAGCGATTGGTATTGAATGAGGAGATTCCATCCTTTTTTCATGTCGGTCTACCCCCTGTTCTCTGTCCACCAGAGCATGCGCGCGCGGACAGCCAGTAAAATGCGGTCGAACAAAAAGCCGAGCAAGGCGATGATGAAGATCGAGACGAACATCAAGTCGGTGCGGCCTGCCATGTCGGCGGTCAAAATCATGAAGCCGAGCCCGAGGCCGTTGGAGGAGCCGATCATTTCCGAGGAAAACAGCATGACGAACGTCAAGCCGAGCGAAACGCGGAGACCGTCGAAGATTTTCGGCAAAGCGGCCGGGAGAACGACCTTCCACAAGATTTGTATGCGGCTGACCCCCATGTTTTGCGCGGCCCAGACGTAAACCTGCCTCACTCCGTGCACGCCATCCTGCGTCGCGATGAAACAGGGGAAGAACGCCGTCAAAAAGATGAGCAGCACCCGCGTCGTCTCGGATATGCCGAACCAGACCATCAGGATCGGCAAAAGCGCGATTTTCGGAACCGGATTCAGCACGTCCACGATCGGGGCAAAAAAAGTGCCGATCGGTTTGAAGTGCCCTGCGGCGATGCCGAGGACGATCCCTACGACGGTCACCAGCAAGAAGCCGACAATCGAGCGATATAAGCTCGCGGCCGCATTGCTGAACAAGTCGCCGCTCGCGATCATGGCAAACAGTTCCTTGCCGATCACGGCAGGGCTGGACAAATACTCGGGAATCCACTGCAGGGTCGCGAGCAGCTGCCAGAGGACGAGCAATGCGACGACCTCGATCAGGGCGATTTTGTGCAGGCGTTTGTCCATCAAAACTCCTCCTCACCGCTTTGGCTGTGCTCCTGGTGAAGCAAATCCCAAATATGATTGCGGATCTCCATGAATTCCTGCGTCTTGTGCACATCGAGCTGACGCGGACGCGGGAAGTCGATCTCGATAATCTCCTTGATGACGGCGGGCCGGCCGCTGAACACAACCACGACGTCGCTCAAAAAGACGGCCTCGTCGATGTCGTGCGTGACGAACATGACGCTCTTGTTGGACTCTTGCCAGATGCGCTGCAGCTCGACTTGCATCTTTTCCCGCGTCTGGGCGTCGAGGGCACCGAACGGCTCATCCATCAACAGGACGTCGGGATTGAAGGCGAGCACGCGAGCGAGGGAAATGCGCTGTTTCATCCCGCCCGACAGCTCGGAGGGCAGGTTGTTGCGAAAATCCCACAAGTGGACCAGCTTCAGGTAATGCTCCACGATCTCGTCGCGCTTGGCTTTTGCCACGCCTTGGACCTCGAGTCCCCACGCGACGTTGTCGAACACGTTTTTCCACGGAAACAAGGCGGACTCCTGAAACATCATGCCTCGGTCCGGGCCTGGCTTGTCGACTTCCTTGCCGCGAATCCGCACGGTTCCGCCCGACTTGGGGATGAATCCGCCGACGATGTGCAGAAAGGTGCTTTTTCCGCAGCCGCTCGGCCCCACGATGCTGACGAACTTCCCTTCCGGAATTTGCAGGCTGATTTCCCGGATCGCCGTCACTTCTTCCTTTCCTCGCGTGTACACTTTGCGCAGTTTCTCGATCTCGATAGCGGGTGTCTTGGTTTGCATGGCCACTTCTCCTTCGCTGTGTCGTAATAAACAAGCGGCCCCTATGTTGGGAAATAGGGACCGCTCAACGTTTCGAGCGTTTCTTTGGAATTAGTTGGGCAAATAGGACATGTCGATGATCGCATTCAGGTCGACCGGCTTGTCCAGCCATTTTTCCTGAAGCAGGACGTCCTGGATCTTGCTCCAGCCCTCCGGATCGACCTTGCCGTCAGCAGAACGGTTGTTGTCGGTCATATTGATGTACACGTCGGGCTCTGCCTTCACTTTTTGTTTTTCAATCAACAGTTTGCGCGCTTCTTGTCCGTGCTCGTTGTAGTATTTCAGCGCGGCGACGTAATCGCTGAGGAAGTCTCTGACTGCCTGCTCATTGTTTTTCAGGAAGTCGGGATTGACCATCATGGACAGGAAATCTTCGTCTGCCTGCACTCCTGTTTTTGCGTTGAACACTTCTTTGAATTCTCCCGTCTTGAGTACCGTTGCCGCGAACGGCTGCGGGAACATCCCGATGTCGATCTTTTTCGACCTCACAGCTTCCTGCATGGATGGAATAGGAATAATGGCGTATTTCACGTCTTTGTCCGGGTCCATTCCGGCGGAGCGGATGGCTGCCCGGGCCCACATGTCCGTAGGAGATTTGAAGTCGGGAATCCCGATGACCTTCCCTTTTACATCCGCGATGCTGTTGATCCCGGAATCCTTGGAAGCCATGAACAGCGTGTTGAAGCCCTTGCCCGGCGTCTCCTTGATGACGGAGGCAATCACTTTGAGCGGGATGCCTTGGGAAGCGGCGACCAGCGTAGCCCCTTGCCCGATGGAGGCGATGTCGATCTGGTTCGCCTGATAGGCGTTCAGGCGGTCCGCATTCGCGCGGAATTGCGTGATGTTCAAGGTGTAGCTCTTCCCTTGATGAGGCGTCAGCGACGGATCGACCTGCATCAGCCACAGCGGCTCCTCCGAAGAAAATCCGCCGCCTAATCTGATCTCTACAGGCCCGCCTCCTCCGCCCGCTTGCTGTCCGCCGGAAGCCTGCCCAGAGGATGGCTGGGCGGATTGCCCCGCTCCACAGGCTGTCAAGCCGACCGCCAGACCCAAAATCATTGCGATTTTTCCCATGCTTTTTCTCATACGCGACCCCCTGGAAATAATCTAGCATTCCTAGTTGTTTTAAATAAGAAACTCAGTTTTGCTATATAAATATTATTCTACGGTTATAAAGTTGTCAATATTGAAAAACATTTAAAAAATCAGAAAAATATTTAACTATAAATGAAATGGAATAAGTGAGGAGACTAACGTGGCAGAAGCAGATTCCCGCTCTTCGCTTCGTGCTTCGCCCCTCTTGGAAGCGTAGACTGGCCGCTGCGCTGCGTATTCGCGGGGGAGCGGTAAAGCCGTAGCCGCTCCGCAGCGGATTCAGGGTACCGCTCCTTTTGCCCGCGAATGCGCTGCTCCGCTCGGTCGGGCTTCGCAAGGCCTGCGACCGGGAATCTGCTTCTCGAGCGTTTTGTGGATGTTCGGCTCTGATCTCTTTGGATGCTGTCTCGAAGACGAATGTTGGGTTAAGCAGGACGCCCTTTGAATCGTAACCGTTGGGAGAAGCAGATTCCCGCTCTTCGCTTCGTGCTTCGCCCCTCTTGGAAGCGTAGACTGGCCGCTGCGCTGCGTATTCGCGGGGGAGCGGTAAAGCCGTAGCCGCTCCGCAGCGGATTCAGGGTACCGCTCCTTTTGCCCGCGCATGCGCTGCTCCGCTCGGTCGGGCTTCGCAAGGCGCTGCGACCGGGAATCTGCTTCTCGAGCGTTTTGTGGATGTTCGGCTCTGATCTCTTTGGATGCTGTCTCGAAGACGAATGTTGGGTTAAGCAGGACGCCCTTTGAATCGTAACCGTTGGGAGAAGCAGATTCACGCTCTTCGCTTCGTGCTCCGCCCCTCTTGGAAGCGTAGACTGGCCGCTGCGCTGCGTCTTCGCGGGGGTGCGGTAAAGCCGTAGCCGCTCCGCAGCGGATTCAGGGTACCGCTCCTTTTGCCCGCGAATGCGCTGCTCCGCTCGGTCGGGCTTCGCAAGGCCTGCGACCGGGAATCTGCTTCTCGAGCGTTTTGTGGATGTTCGGCTCTGATCTCTTTGGATGCTGTCTCGAAGACGAATGTTGGGTTAAGCAGGACGCCCTTTGAATCGTAACCGTTGGGAGAAGCAGATTCCCGCTCTTCGCTTCGTGCTTCGCCCCTCTTGGAAGCGTAGACTGGCCGCTGCGCTGCGTATTCGCGGGGGAGCGGTAAAGCCGTAGCCGCTCCGCAGCGGATTCAGGGTACCGCTCCTTTTGCCCGCGCATGCGCTGCTCCGCTCGGTCGGGCTTCGCAAGGCGCTGCGACCGGGAATCTGCTTCTCGAGCGTTTTGTGGATGTTCGGCTCTGATCTCTTTGGATGCTGTCTCGAAGACGAATGTTGGGTTAAGCAGGACGCCCTTTGAATCGTAACCGTTGGGAGAAGCAGATTCCCGCTCTTCGCTTCATACTTCGCCCCTCTTGGAAGCGTAGACTGGCCGCTGCGCTGCGTATTCATGGGGGAGCGGTAAAGCCGCAGCTGATTCAGGGTACCGCTCCTTTTGCCCGCGCATGCGCTGCTCCGCTCGGTCGGGCTTCGCAAGGCGCTGCGACCGGGAATCTGCTTCTCGAGCGTTGATCGTGATTAGAATGCTATCTCAAAGATGGATGAAGGCAGGGCATAACGTCCTTCAAGGCCCAAACAGTTGAGCTGATTCGTTTTCCCCTCTTGAAATCCCCTCAAAACTCGGCAACTAGAAACCACATAAGCTCGCTGGAAAAGCAGGTTTCCAGGCGGAGCGACTCTCGGACCCGGCTCAGCGGAGCAACGAATCCACGGGATCAAGAAGCGGTACCCTGTATTTACTGCGGAGCGGCTACTAGCCTGCCGCTTCCTCGTGAATCGTTGAGGAGCGGTCAGTCTATTCCCCCTTGCAGGGTGGAGAATGGAGCGCAGAATGGAAACCTGCTTCTCCTCGCTTCAGCGATGTTGGTGTATCCCACCATTTAAAAGGTCGTTTGAGATAGGAAAGGAACCGTGAAAAAACCCCTCCACCCGGGCCCTTTGAGGCCGGTGAAGGGGTTTCGCTTTTTCCCATCGTCATGCCAATACGCGAGTAAAGAAAGCCAAGGTTTTCTGCCAGGCGTCGCGGGAAGCGGCTGCGTGGTACGCCCCGCGGGTATCGTTGAAAAACGCATGGTGGGCACCGTCGTAGATCTCGTATGTGAACGACTTGCCCGCTTCCTGCATCGCTGCGGCGAACTCGGGAACGTGCGAGGTGATGCGACCGTCCAGTTCGCCGAAAAACCCGACGACCGGGCACTGGATGCCCGCGATCTGTTCCTTCCCGAGCAGGTGCCCATAGTAGACCGCCGCTCCGGCCAGACGCGGCTCGGAAGCCGCGAGCATGAGGGACAGCGCTCCTCCCATGCAATAGCCGATCGAAACCGCTTTCTGCCCCTTGGACAGCTCATAGCCTTCCAGGTAGCTCACGGTCGCCTGCAGAGTCTCCAAAAGCTGCGGCAGCCGCTTCAGGTTGGCAAACACATCCGCATACGTGGCGCGCAGCTCCTCGCGAGCCTTTTCCGGCTGGTTCGCCAGAGCAGCCTCGCGAGCTTCCGCGTCGTGCCAGGATGGCGGCGGCAGCGCTTCGAGAAACGCCTTGATCTGTTCGATGCGCTCGTCCGTCATGCTCGCGGGCCGATCTCCATTCACCGCGTACAAATCGGGAGCGACAGCCAAAAAGCCTGCCTTGGCGAAGCGCTCCGTCACGTCCCGGATGTGGGCGTCTGTCCCCCAAATCTCCTGAATGACGATGACCACGGGCAACGGGGTCTTCGCCCGTTCCAACCGAGCAGTGTACAAGCGATGCTTGCTGCCGTCTTGCTCAAAGGTGATCCATTCCGTTTTCAGCGACAACTCATCCCCTCCCTTTTACATGCTGGTAGCCGTAAAAAGCGGACAGCTTTTCGGCTGCATCGCAAATCGCCGGCAATACACAGTTTGCCACATGGTCGTCCGGCAAAAACGACTCGTGCGCAGCGACACTGACGGCGGCCACCGCTCGCCCCGTCTCGTCGAAGATGGGAGCGGACACGGAGCGGATCCCCACCTCGAACTCGCCGCTGGAGACCGAATACCCTTGCTTCCGGACCACGTCCAGTTCCTTGAGAATGGCTGTCATCATGGTCTTCGTGTCTTTCGTGTACGATTGCAGATCGGACAGCAGCAGCAGCTCTTCCCACGCGTCCTTCGGCTGGAAGGCCAGCAGGATCTTGCCTACCGCCGTCGCGTGAGCAGGCAGACGGGAGCCTACGGACACGTGGACCGTCGACGGCCCTCTCGCCTGCTGCACGGCCACAAACACCACAGCCGTATCGTCGAGAATCCCGATGTGGGCGGAGCCGCCCGACCGGTCTCGGAGCTCTTCCAGATAGGGTCTGGCTACTTCCGTGATCTGCAGCGTGTTCAAGTACGCAAACCCCAGCTCCAGCACCTTTGGCGTCAATTCGTACCGCTTCGTTTCCTCGTTTTGCCTGAGATAGCCGAGAGACTGCAGCGTAAACAGCAGACGGAACGGCGCCGTCCGGCCGATCCCGAGCTGATTCGCGATTTCCGCCAGGGAAAGCGTCGGTTGCTCTGCCCGAAACAGCTTCAGGATTTCCAGTCCTCTGACGAGCGAGCTGGCACTGTATCGATCTTTTTCAAGTTTTGCCAACCTCTTGTCCCCCTCACATCTGGAATGGGAGCCACCCGTCCCTCCCCTCGACTTACGCGTCGAATTTTTCCAGCAGCTCTATGATGACATGGTAGTCCGAGGTCGTGTCCATGTAGGCATATCGGCCTTTCCCGTTCCAAAAGTTCCCTTTCTGGATGACCGGATAGCCTTTTTCCTCGAGGAGCGCGATCTTCTCGTCCATGTTTTTTACCAGGAAGGAAATGTGGTGAACACCCTCGCCTTTCGTCTCCAGGTGTTCCTTCCACGTGCTCGGCGAATCCCTCGGCTCAATCAGCTCGATCTCAATGAGCGGCGTCTTGATGAACAGGAACCGCGCCTTGGCTTCTGTCGGCTCTCCGCGATACACGACCTGTGTCACTTCGCTCGGTCCTTCCTTCAATACGGCCGGCTTCTCCACCCCAAGCAGTGTGCAATACGCCTCGGCTGCTGCATCCAGATCTCGGACGACGAACGCGATTTGCGTCACGGTGTCCGTACCGAGCAGCGGCTGCGGGTCGCTTTCTCCCCTCGGCTTCACTGGTGGGATCGGCTGCGGTTCATCGCGCTCCAGCAGCTCGACCATGGTCTTTAGATCCGGTACGGAGTCCACATAGGCGTAGCGGCCTTTGCTCGCAGTAAACTCGCCTGTCTGAATGACGCCGTAGCCGTGCTGGCCGAGCAGCGCCAGCTGTTTTTTCATGTCGTCCGTGTTGAAAGCCACATGGTGAATGCCTTCCTGCTTGTTCAGAAAATCGCGCATGGTGCTTGGCTCCAGGTCTGGTTCGATCAGCTCGATTTGCACGGAAGGGGTGTTGATGAAGATCAGCTTGTTGCGGGCATCGGTCGGCACCCCGTTGTACACGATTTGGGATACTCCGCGCGTCCCTGTCAAAAACCAATTCGGCTTTTCAATTCCCAGCAGGGTCGCGAACGCTTCCGCCGCTTTTTCGATGTCGTGCACGACAAAGCAAATCTGGTTCAACTCGCTTGTCCCCAATAACGCTTCTCTCATCTCTGGTTCCTCCTAACCGAGACCGCGGACGACCAGGCCGCCGTCGCTGGCCAGCACTTCTCCGGTGATCGCGCGCGCTTTGTCCGAGGCGAGCAGGATGTAAGCCCCCACGTGATCCTCCGGTTCCATCGCGATCTGGAGCGGGTTTCTGCGCTTGATGTTCTTCGCCTTCGTCTCGTTGTCCACGACGTTGACAAACGGACGCAGAGGAGCGATGACCGACAGGGCCGTCAGCGTGCCGCCGGGAGCCACCGCGTTTACCCGGATATCCGGGGCCAGCTCGAAGGCAAGCTGCCGGAGCAGACCGATCTGCGCGTGCTTGCTCGCCGTGTACCACACGCCTCCGCCATCCGGGTAGAAGCCTGCGCCGGAAACGGTGAAAATCATGTTCCCCCGTGTGCGTTTCAGCTCATCCACCGCCGCTTTTGCCGCGAAAAAGCTGCCTTTCACATTGATCGAAAACAGCACGTCGTAGGCCTCCGACATCGCTTCCGGAGTGACGTCGACGAATTTGGCAAACGCGTCGAAAACACCTGCGTTGGACACGAGGACGTCCAGCTTGCCGAATGACTCCACGGCACATTGCACGGCACGCTGATGATTCTCGTACACCGTCACGTCACCCATGATGGTACGGACGCTGTCGCCGAACTGCTCTTGCAGAGCGCGTAGCCCTTCCGCCGAGCGGTCCAAGACGGTCACGACAGCTCCTTCGCTGATGAATGCCTCCACAACCGCCTTGCCGATCCCGGAGGCCCCTCCTGTGAGATATACCGATTTGCCCGAAAGCTCCGCCATGCCGCTCACGCCTCCTTCTCTCTATACGAAAATTGCCAGATTGCGCGTATTGATCGTCGTCTGGTCGATGACGAAGAAGCGCTTGGACAGCTTCCATTCCCCGTCTACGTACGTAAACTCATCTGTCCGCTCGCCGGAGACCAGATCGTGGTGGATGTCCGTCGAACGGCTGCGATACAAGAGCAGGTAGCTTTTGACCACGGCTTTCTCGTTTGGCACATACTCCTCTACCCGGACGTTGTTGACTGAACGGCGGGTCCGGGACGGAGGGATCTCCGCCCAGGCGTAATCCGTCTTCAGACGCTCCACGCGCAGCGACAGCAGATGATGGTCGTCGTGGAACGCGAACATGTCCTCCGCGTAGTCGGGACGCTCCACGCCTTCTTTGTTGACGCGGACCGGCATGATGTACTGAATGTCGGGATGCATCAAGGAAAACCAGCCGTCAAAATCAATGTCGTCCAGCAATTTCGCCTCGCGGTACAACCATTGCTGGAATTCGTAGGTAGCCAGCATCATTTCCATGCTCATGGCGCCTTCCTCCTTCACGATTACGAGTTCATCAGATCGAGCCAGTACCGGTAGTAGTTCCGGGAGTTGGCTTCCGAGAATTTATCCCCATAGGCGACGCCTGGTCCCGGGAAGTCTTTTACCGGCTCTCGGTGCATCCCCATGGTGTAGTTGTAGGTCAATTGCTTGGCAAACGGCATCGTACCGCTCGCTGCCGCTGTAATGTCCGTAAACACTTCGGTGTCGTCCTGCTCGAAAATGCCGGATGGGCTAAAGGTGAGGATGTACGACTCGCGCGAACGCTTCTTCCAATCCTCCGACGCGTTTTTCTCCACCATAAACCAGGTCATGACCTCCATCTTGTCCGGTCCGACCGGCTTCCACAGGCGCATGGTCGTATTGGAGATGAGCTGCCCCTTCACCTTCGTGTGGGACACCAGGATCGACAGGTTCGGGAACAGCGTGCCGATCAAGTTTTTCAGGTTCGACAGCAGTTCGAACTGCTCAGGCGTCAAATTGGCCTTGTATTCATCCTTCAGCTCTTCCGGGAATGCAAAATCCGGGTTGGGCATCCCGATGAGGCAGCCGTGTCCATTGTCGGTATGCACCTGGTAGCCCTTTTTGGAATACGTAGCGCTCGGAACCATCCCCAGCTGCGCGATGGAGCCGTGCGTCACCATGGTGTGGTAGGAGTCGCTCACGAAGTTGTCGGAGCCGATCTTCCAGTTGGAATGGACGATGAACTTTTGCGGCGGTCCCACGACTTCCATCTCCGTGCGTCCAAGGGCGATGTCGAGGTACCATTTGAAATCGCTGAGGAAATCGTCCAGCGGCTGCGGATTGTCGTTCCAGGTGCCGAAGATGAGGCCGCGATACGTCCCGATCGTCACTTTGTGCAGGCTCATCTTGGACGTGTCCAATTGGCCGCCGTAAATGTCGTTTTGCAGCGGTACGCCGATCAGCTCGCCGCTGTTTTTGAAGTTGAAGCCGTGGTACGGACAGGTAAAGTTCGCCTTGTTGCCCTTGTCCGCCCGGCAGAGCTTCATGCCGCGGTGCGTGCACATGTTGTAGAACGCGCGGATTTCACCGTCCTGTCCCCGGGAAACGATCACGGAATAGCCGGCGAGATCGCGGAGCATGTAGTCGTTTTTATTCGGGATTTCGGAGACGTGCCCCAGCAGCACCCACGTTTTCATGAAGATTTTCTCGTGCTCGATCTTGTAAATCGTCGGATCGGTGAGGATGTAGGCAGGAATGGCCCCTTCTTCCGGCTTCAGCGTTTCGTTCAAATATTGCAGGGCCTCTTCCCTCGTCATTTCGTCCAAGCGCACTTCAGGCTTACCCATACGTGATCACTCCAATCTCAAATTACAGTTTCGGCCGTCTTTTACACGGCTTTCGGACGTTCCGTCTGCTTGATCAGCGTGGCTTCTGCCGCTTCCCGTTTCAAGGTGAACAGGTAGGCCACAAATCCGACCAGGCTGATGACAATGAGCATCAGGATGGATGGACCGAAGTCCCCGCCGGAAATATCGCGCATCCAGCCCATGATGTAGCTCGCAAAGCCGCCCAATATATTCGTGAAGCCCATGAGACCAGCCGCACGCCCCGCCGTTTCTGGCGTGGAGAATTTCACAATGAACAGGTTGCTCAGATGGAAGACACCACCCTGCGTCCCCATGGCAAGTCCGATGGAGATACCCGCGATGACCGGGTTCGTCGCATTTACCGCAATGCCGAGGAAGATCGCGCAGAGTCCGAACAGGATAGCCGCCAAAAGGCCCGGGCGCTTCGTTTTGTCCGACAGGTAGCCGCACACCAGCACGAAGACGAGAGCGAACAGCCAGGAGAGCGAGGTGATTCCCGCCATCGCCTCACGGGCGAAACCTTTGCCTTGCGTCAGGTACGTGGGTAGCCAGATGCTCAGCCCGAAGAACAGGAAGGACGCGACCAGCATGCCGATCCAGACGACCCAGTAACGGAAATCCTGCGCAAAGCTTTGCTTTTCTTCGGCGACCTCATCGGCGCTGCGGATGTAGGCCAGCTCTTCCTTGCTCAGTTTCGGATGCTCTTCCGGCGTATCCCGCGTCATGAAGTAGAACATCGGAATGTTCAGAATCAGGTTGCATGCCGCCAACAGGAAGAACGAGAAGTGCCACGTCATGTTGGCGATCAGGGCAGACAGGACGAGCGCTCCGAGCGCAGGCCCGATGTAGTTCCCGGAAATCCACGAGGCTTGGGCTCGCCCCAGCTCGTTGCGGTTGAACCAGTTGGCGATGAACTTGCCGGACACCGGAATCATGATCCCTTCCCCGATCCCCAGAATAATCCGGGAGACAACGAACATTTCGTAGGAAGTGGAGAGGCCGGCGAGCACCATCGTGACCGTCCATACCGCAATCCCCAGCATAGCGGTCTTGCGGGCGCCCAGCTTGTCGATGACGACTCCCCAGAACAGGTTGGACAAGGCGTACGCCACGGTAAAGATAAAGGTCAAAAAGCCGATTTTCGCGTTTTTATCGGGACCGATCAGTCCCATGTCCTGCAAGAAGCCCGGATCCGTCTGGATGACAGATATCCCCAGCTTGTCGATCTGGCCAAAGAACCAAAAGAAGAAGATTGGCAACGAAATATAAACCCATCGCATGTTTTTGCTAAGCATATCTGCAACAACCCCCTGATGACCGGACACCTGCTATGTCAGTCGTAGTTGAATGGCAACTTTGGCAAATGCTTTTGGTTAATTGGCGAATCCGTACGTATCGGCGAAGAGATCGATTCCGCACATTTGCGTCTCCCGGCTCAATCCGCTTTCTTTCAGACCCGGGAAGTCGTAGTGCAGGTCTTGGAAAATCGTGTGGTTATTGAAGAACACGGCACCCGCATCCAGCCGGTCGGCAATCGCTTCCGCGCGCTGCTGGTCGGCTGTCCACACCGAGGCGCGCAGGCCGAATTCCGTGTCGTTGGCCATGGCGATCGCTTCCTCGACATCACCGTACTTGAGGACCGGGATGATCGGACCGAATTGCTCGGCGCGAACCAGCTCGCTCGATTGGCTGACGCCAGTCGCGATGGACGGTAGCAGGAAGTAGCCTTGTTCCCAGCTCTCTTCATCCAGCTTGATCCCCAGCGTCTGGACGTCCGCTCCCTCCTGCTTCGTGCGTTCGATCAAGCCCGTCACAAAGTCATACTGTGCTTTGTTGTTGATCGGCCCCATCATGGCGTCAGGCTGCATGCCGTTTCCGACGATCATGCGCCCGAACTCGCGGGTCAGCTTGCCCATGAACTCGTCGTAGCGGGATTCGTGCACGTACACGCGCTTGATTGCGGAGCATACCTGACCCGCCGCTCGGAGGATGCCCATGCGGATGCGCAGCATCGCGGTGTCATCCAGGACGGCGTCAGGCAGGATCAACGCCGGATCGTTTCCGCCCAGCTCCATGTACAGCTTTTTCACCGTGCCGGAGGACATGCTCATGATCTGTTTGCCTGTCTCGGTGCTGCCGGTGAATGCGATGGTGCGGACTCGGGGGTCGCTGCAAATTTGCTCGCCGACCAGTGCGCCGGAGCCGGTCACGATGTTGATGACGCCGGGCGGCAGCTGCTGCGCGACGACTTTGAGCGTCTCCAGCACGGTCAGCGGACAGTCTGTCGCCGGTTTGACCACGACTGTATTTCCTGCAAGCACAGCCGGGATCACGCGTTTGAAGGTGAGGATCATCGGAGAGTTCCACGGCGAAATGACAGCGGTTACACCGCGCGGCCGCCTGCGGAGCTGGACCATCTGCCCGCCCGGGATGGACTGCACCTTCCACCATTTCACCAAGGCGTCCGCCCCTTGGCTCATGATCTCTACGCAGCGCATGATGTCTTTTTTCGCTTCGACCAGCGGCTTTCCGTTTTCGCGGACGAACAGCGGCACCGTTTGTTCGATGAGCGGAGCCAGCTTCGCAGACGCTTCCTTGACCAGCGCCGCCCGCTTTTCCGCCGGCGTCTGTGCCCATGCCGGGAATGCCTGCTCGGCGGCGTCGATTGCCTGCTTTACATCCTCTTTGGTGCACAGGGCGACTTCCCCTACCACTTCGTTCAGAATGGCGGGGTTGGTCACATTTGTGACCTTTGCCCCTTTGATCCATTCCCCGTTGATCAGAAATTGGCCGGAAATGCTTGGATATGCGTTTGACATGGCGGATCAGGCCTCCTTACAGTTTTTTCGGTTTGAACGCATCCGCTGCTCCCGGAGGGCCTCCAAACGGCTTGGCCATCGGACCGACGGCATTCATGTCCACGACGATCATCGACGGCTTTCTGCGCGCCACTGCCGCTTCCAGCTCGGCTACGAACTCTTCCGGCGAGCCGATGCGATTCGCTTCGAAGCCCATCGATTTCGCCAGCAGCACGAAGTCCGGGCTGACCAGATCGACAGCGACCTGACGACCGTACGCCGCATCCTGAATGTTGCGGAGCACCCCGTAGCCAGCGTCGTCAAACAGAATGACGATCAGCGGCAGGTTTTCCTGAACGGCTACAGGCATTTCACCCACGTTCAGCATGTAGCCGCCATCTCCCGCCATCAGCACGACGACTTTGTCCAATTGGCCCATTTGTGCGCCGAGCGCTGTCGGCAGCCCTTGGCCGATCCCGCCGCCCGATGCGTGGATGGAGGTGCGAGGCTCATAAATCTCAAACAGACGGCTGCCCCATACGTTTGCCGGTACCGTCACGTCCCGTACCAGGATGGCGTCTCTCGGCAGCACCTTGCGCATGCCGTCTACAAATTGTTCATACGGTCCGAGCGTATCGCGGAGGATGCCGCGGATTTTTTCCCGGACGGCTTTCACTTCGGCTACATAGGCTGCATCCGGAGTCACGCCTTGCGCGGCAAGCGCTTCGTTTAAGGCGCTCAGGATCGGTTTCGCTTCTCCCAACAGTCCGTGCGTAATCTCGTAGTTGCGATTGAATGCGCTCCAGTCCGCATCGATGCTGATGTGCGCCTCCGGAGCCGTCACTTTCCAGTTGGCCGTCTCGTTTCCGCGGAAGCGAACGCCGACGCTGATCAGGAGGTCCGAATTCTTCAACAGTTCCCGTACGTCTTCATACGCCGCAAAATGGCCGATGCACTGCGGGTGGTCTTCCGGAATGGAGCCTTTCCCCGACTGGCTGGTGATGACAGCAGCACCGGTCAGCTCGGCCAGCTTGGTCAGCTCGGCGGACGCTTCCGAGGAGATGACGCCGCCGCCTGCCCAGATCACGGGACGACGGGCAGAGGCTGCCAGCTTGGTTACCTCCGCTGGGATAAACGGCGCCGCTTCCTGCACGACAGCCGGTTTAACCGCTTCGATCACGCTGTTTGGAATGATCGCGGATTGGAAGTCGATCGGAATCTCCAGCGATACCGGACCGCGTGGCGCCGTCGTCGCCATCTGGATGGCCCCACGCACGACTGCTGCCGCTTGCTCCGGCTTGCGGAGACGATACGCCTCTTTACAGCAGCCCTTCATCATCGAGAGCTGGTCTTTGCACTCGTGAATGTATCCACGGCCTGTCCCCAAATACTTGGAGGAAACTTCCCCGGTCAGATGCAGAACAGGAGTGCCTGCCGCCCAGGCTTCCACGAGGGAACCGGCCGCGTTGCCCGCTCCGCTTCCCGTGCTGGTGATGACGACGCCCAGCTTGCCGGTCGCCCGCGCGTAGCCGTCCGCCATGTTGGCTGCGCCGCTCTCGCCGCGAGAGCATACGATGCGGATGCTTCCTTCGCGCAAGAGCGCATCGTAAATCGGCATATTGTGAATGCTGACCACACCGAAAACCACTTCTACTCCGGCACGCACGAGCTCCGCTACGACAGCGTCAGCCGTGGTGAATTCCATTTGTGCATTGGTTGTCATGTTTTATCCCGCCTTTTCCTTTACAGCGCTTTTCCCAAAGCTCCCGCAACTTCGATTGTCGATCCGGATACATAGCTTGCCTGCTCGGAAGCCAGGAAGAGAATGACGCTCGCGACTTCTTCCGGCTGCCCTACTCTGCCAAGCGGAATATTGCGCTTCTTGGCCAAATCGTTGTAGTATTCCTGCGGATCCATCTCGGGCGCGTTCTTCATCCGTCTGCGCTCCCATTGATCGGTCGCGATCAGGCCGAGGCTGACCGAGTTGACCAGAATGTTGTTTGGTGCCAGCTCGTGCGACAGCGTCTTGCTCAGATTGAGCAGACCGGCGCGAGTCGCTGCCGTGGCCACCATGTGGCGCTCCGGTTCTTTTGCCAGCGTCGCGTTGATGTTGATGATTCGTCCCCCGCCGCGCCTCAGCAGATGAGGATGCACCGCGCGAACGGCGTTGATGATCGCGAAATATTTAAGGTCGATCTGCTGTCTCCACTGTTCGTCGGTAATGTCGAAGAAGTATCCCATGACGCTTTGTCCGGCCGCATTGACCAGAATGTCCACGCCTCCGAATGTTTCCGCCGCCCCGTCGATAAACCGGGTCACGTCTTCCTTGTTGGTCACGTCGCAGGTTTCGGCGAACACGTGCTCAGAAGGAGCGAAGGGGGCGAGATGAGCGACCGCTCCTTCCATCCGCTGTTGGTCCCGTCCGCAGATCGCTACTTTCGCGCCCTCCTGCAAAAACATTTCCGCCGCCTTGAGCCCGACTCCGGACGTTCCGCCCATGATTACCGCGACTTTATTTTTCAGTCCCAAATCCATCGGTTTCCCCACTTTCCGCAAGCTTATTTTTTGCCGACGAGCCTGGTTGCCCAGCCCTCGTCCGGGTCGCCTTTCATGGATGCGCGCGCCCCTGGCGGCGGTCCACCGGCAATGCCCCATTGGTCCATCAAATGCGGTACGCGCTTCCAGACCAGCGCTTGCCATTTCTCATCGTCTTCGATCGAAGTCAGGTAACAGGTGTACTCCATGACGTAGCCTGCCGGATCGCGGAAGTAGCAGAAGATGTTGTTCCCCGGGCCGTGGCGTCCAGGTCCCCACATCGGCTCGACATCTGCCTTGCGCACATTGGCGATGCCGCGCATGACCTCGTCCACGCTCTCCACTTCATAGGCGATGTGGTTGACGGATGCGTGCTCATCCTGGTTGAAGGCGATCGAGTGGTGGTTTTTGTTGCAGCGCAGGAACACCATCTGATGCTCGCTCCAGTCGCTTACCTTGAAGCCGAGCACCTTCGTGTAAAAGTCGCAGATCATATCGATGTCCTTGGTGTTCATCACCACGTGGTTGAGCTTGATCGGATCGACGTTTTTCTTGCTCCAGTCCTTCGTGTGGATCTCCACCCAACAGGACAGCTCGATGCAGCGGCCTTCCGGATCGAGGAAGCGCAGCCCGTAGCCGCCGCCGGCTTCGTCCAGATAACCTGGCTCGGAAATCAGAGGAATTCCAAGTTCTCTCAGCTTTTCCGCTGCCGCATCCACGGCGTTCTTGTCGACCATGCCAAAGGCGATGTGATGCAGTCCGCGCTTTTCTCCCGCCTGCAAATGCAGAATGTGGTTCTCGGAGCCGGCTCCGCGGAAATAGACGTTGTTTTCGTCTTCGTGCAGCTTATCCAATCCCCAAATCTTTTCGTAAAAATCCGCCTGTTCCTGAAGTACCGGTGTGAACAAGCTGATGTGACGCAAATGGGTGATACCTAGCATCGTTTTCACCTCTTGATCGTCTTTATTGTTTTGCATACAAAACACTGTTTCTGCAATCTGTTAAAAAAAAGCGAGTTCTGCTTTTACCGCCTTGTAAACCCAAGCCACATTCTGCTGGAAACTCGCCTTTTTGCGTTTCTAATGTTTTATATACAAAACATAGTTTCTAATATAAATCCATTGTAGATTTTTTGTAACTATGGTGTCAATACCAAAGATTTTGATTATTCACCATAGCCAGTCATATCCAATTCATGATGTTATGCCTGCCTCTAGTTTGGCTGCTTTGCAGCTCGGACAACGTGTCTGCTATCATTCCGATTCCTTTTTCGACCTTCGCCGGATCTGTTTGAATAATGCTGAGCCGCAGGCCATTCTCTCTCGGAAACGTCCGCAGGTAGTTGTGCTCGGTCGACACGACCCGCACCTTTTGCGAGTGAAGGGCTGTGATCAGATCGTGCAGGCTGATCTCCTGCGGCAGAACCAATCGGGAAAAGATCCCTCCTCTGCCGGTCCGCAGGTGAAATGGCGGCGGCAGCAAGCGCTCGGCGCACTCGGCCAGCTTCTGCATCCGCATGGTGTACCGTTCGCGCACCAGCGAAGCGTGGTGGTCGTACATGCCGCAGTTCAAATACAGCTCAAGCGCGGCTTGGGACAGTGCCGCCGTGCTGGAATCGCTGGACGCTTTGAACAGGCGAAACGTCTCCATCAACGAAGCGGGAAGGACGACCGTAGCCAATCGCAATCCGGGGAGCATGATCTTGGAAAAGCTTTTGACGTAGATGGCTTTGCCCGCGTCATCGTAGCTGTAGATCGGGTCTGCTTTCCCGTCCGTCTCCATGTCAGCGAGGTAGTCGTCTTCCAGGATATAGACATCATATTGCTTGGCGAGCTTGGCAATTCGCTTTTTTTGCTCAGTCGTGTAGCTCGCTCCGAGCGGATTGTGAAAGCGGGGAACCGTATAGAAAAACTTGATGTGATTGTTGCGAAAATGCCGCTCCAGCTCATCCAGATCGATGCCGTCCATCGTCCTCTCAATGCCGAGCACGGTGACGCCCATCAGATCGAGGGAGCGCAGCATCCCGGAAAACGTGGGCTGTTCCACGAGCACAGCGCTCTTGCCGTTCGGAAACGGCATCGAAGCGAGAAGATGAAGGGCTTGCTGCGCACCCGACACGACGCAGATTTGCGAAGGTGCGGCAAACACCTGCGACTTCGCCAAATGCCCTTCCAGCGCCCGCCTCAATGTAAAAAAGCCTTGCGGGTCCGAATAGGAAAACAGGTGGTCTTCATACAGCTCGATCGCGCGGTTCAAACAATGCTGAAAATCTTTGTACGGCATCACATCCGCAGCAGGGCTGGCGGAAGAAAAGTCGATCCACTCCTCTCCCTGCTCCTTCCCCTGGGGCGAGCGCAAGACCGCGTAGTAGCCGCTTTTGGGAACGGAGTAGATCAAATGCTCCTTCTCCAGCTCTTGATACGCGCGGATCGCTGTATTCTTGCTGCATGACCACAGCTCGGATGCTGCGCGGATCGAAGGCAGCCTTTCCCCGGGCTTGATCGCGCTCGACAACAGCTGCTCTTTTAAAAGCGCTTTCACAATTTCGTATTTGTTTTCCATCCCCCATCTCCTCTCGAGGTCTGTATGGGTACAGAAGTGAATTTTCACTGTTTTTATATCTGGTAATGTTCAGTATATTGGATCATATATCGGGTGTAAAGTGGATATAGGAGGGGTACAGATGAAAGTAAATCACGAGCTATTACCTTATTCCATCAGTGATATAAAGGAGTTGTTGGACAGGGAACAGATTTTCCAATGGCTGTCTGGTTCGTATTGGGCCTCGGACCGCCCGAAAGAGGTGGTTTTCGCCAGCATGGAGCATTCTTTGTGCTTTGGCATTTACGGGGAAGCCGGGCAAGTGGGATTCGCCCGCGTCGTCACCGATTACGCGACGTTTTCCTGGATCTGCGACGTGTTTATCGATCCTGCCCACCGCGGCAATGGCCTCGGGAAATGGCTAATGGACACGCTCGTCCACCATCCCGCCATCGCCCATACCAACATGAGCCTGGCTACGCGTGACGCGCATGGCCTTTACGAGCAGTATGGCTTTACCCGCAGAGAAACGATGCGGCGGATGGCGAACGAAGGCATGAATGCTTCGGTGGCCAGATAAAACGGGAGAGGTCTTTCTGTTTTCACGCAGGAGGCCAATCATGGAGGGCTAGTTCCTTCTATATATTATATAGAAGAAACTGCCATTTTTTCCTGAGAGACGAGCCTGCCTCTCGTGGAATACCATGTTCTGGATTGGAGTTACGGCTACCCCCTGCAAATGAAACAGCGGCTGTCCGAGGCTACACATATAGCCTTGGACTGGCCGCTGTTTTTATGGAACGAACGGTACCCGATCGCTCATTGACGGAGAAACAGCTCCCGTACGAAAAATAAAGCCTAGCCATTCCGTTGTTTTGCTTAAGCTTAATACAAGGTTTTCGCCGCTTCGGGCGTAAAGGGAAGCAGCTCCTCGAGCCGGCCGTCGCGTATCTTGCTTGCCCATGCGGGATCGGCCAATAATGCCCTGCCTATGGCCACCAGATCGAATTCACCGCGCTCCAGTCTTTCGATCAGGCCGTCGATCCTGGTGACAGTCGAGCCCTTGCCTTCTGTAAAGAAACTCATAAATTCGGTATCGAGGCCGACCGATCCGACCGTAATCGTCGGTTTTCCCGTCAACTTTTTGACCCATCCGGCCAGATTCAGATCGGAGCCTTCGAACTCGGGCTCCCAGAAGCGGCGGGTGGAGCAGTGGAACACATCGACGCCCGCCTCGATTAACGGCTTCAAGAACTGCTCCAGTTCAGTCGGCGTTGCCGCCAATTTCGCCGTGTAGTCGGACGACTTCCATTGCGAGATACGAAGGACGATCGGGAAGTCCGGACCGACGGCGCGGCGGCACGCTTCGATGACTTCTACCGCAAAGCGGGTGCGCTTCAGGATGTCGCCGCCATAACGGTCGGTCCGCTGGTTCGTTCTTTCCCAGAAAAATTGGTCGATCAAATATCCGTGCGCTCCGTGCAGCTCGATGCCGTCGAAGCCCAGCCGCTTGGCTTCGGCTGCCGACTGAGCGAATGCCTGGACGATGGCGGCGATCTCCGCTTCCGTGTAGCTGTCGACTTGGCCGCGGGCTCCCATATGCCAAAGCTGCGGGATGATCCGACCGCCTGCCCCGTGTACCTCAGCCAATACGTTCGCCCAACCGTTTAATGCGGCTTCGCCGTAGAAATGCGGTATGTTTGGTTGGTTGGACGCATCCGGATGATTGACAGTCGTGCCTTCAGTCACGATGAGGCCGACGCCGTTCTCCGCTCTGCGGCGGTAATAGGCAGCCACATCAGGGCCCGGCACGCCTTCCGGGGAGAATTGGCGAGTCATCGGCGCCATCACGATGCGATTCGACAGCAAGAGATTTCCGCTTGTGAACGGTTGGAACAAGGGTTGAACGGATTGCGAGTATGTCATAAGAGCCTCCCAACTTACTTATCGTTTTTATTGACTGTAAGGTCAAGAATCTAACAAAAAAATGAGCCTTCCTGGCGCAAAAACATGCTACCTCTTTATTTTTCCCCAGTTGCCCCTGAACAATCCCTAAGCCCCACCTCCTTGATTTCTCGCCCGCCCGGAACGGGAGAGGATCGAGCAATCCCGACTCTACGGATCGTAGCCGGAATCGCCCCCGCTATCCTCCCGCCTCCCACTCCACTTTGAACGAGCATTCCAACGGCGCCACCAACGCCTAGCTTTCGCCTCGGATGGCCCGACTCTAGCGAGTGTTCTCCGAAATGATCAGCGCAAATGACGTACGCAGCACCGCTTCGATCTGCTCCCGGCTAGCGCCTGCCTTCTCCATAACCTTCGCCCCGACAAGCACGTTGTTCAGGTAGACTGCCAGCTCCTTGCTGGACTCGCGTGCCGTAATGAACCCTTGCTTCTGGCCGTCGCGAATGATCTTTTCGAGAATGCCTTTGACCTGATCGGACATCAGCGTTACTTCGCGGTTGACTTCGCGGTTGACTTCCCGGTCGTCCTCTCCGAATTCCAACGCGGAATTGACCATGAGACATCCCCGGCGCAACGTTTCATCCTTCTGATGCAGCATCGAGCCGCAGATAGCCTCCAGCTTCTCCAGAGGCGACGCCTCCCGGGAGGCCACCTCTTCCAGCATCGCTATGCTTCGTTTGCGATACAGTGCCAACGCTTTTAGGAACAATTCCCGCTTGTCCTTGAACACGCAATACAGACTCTGCTTCTTCACTTGCGTCGTGCGAGTCAAATCTTCATAGGAAGTCGACTTGAAGCCTCTCTCCCAGAACACTTCCATAGACTGTTGAAGCGCGCGGTCGACATCAAATTCTCTTGGTCTACTCATAGGGGCATCTTATCAATTGTTGACCGCGAAGTCAACAATTGAACCGGTTACCATTTGCCGTTTGGCTTACAATGTCACGAGCGACTAAATTCGCCATCGTTCCTATTGGCATCCGTCTGCTTGCTGTTTTTAAATCTCAGCGACAAGACGAAACAAATCAGCAAAATCATACTTGCGAGCACATACGGATAGTTGATATCCAAATCAAATAAAAAGCCAGCTACGATAGGACCTGCGATATTGCCAAGGCTGGTAAAGGCTGAGTTTAGACCAGCTACATACCCCTGTTGATCCTTGGCAAGCATCGACATTTGGGTACTGATAGCCGGTCGCAAAATATCGGTCGCCAGAAACACGATAAACGTTACGGCAAAAATCATCCAAAATGTGTGGACAAAAAGCGTCAGAACAATAAACAAACCAGCAAAGAGCAGGCTTACCGAAATGACAGCTCGCTCACCAAAACGATTCATGATCCAGCCAAAAGCCGTAAGCTGGACCACTGCACCCGCTATGGAGCCGAATGTAATGATAAAGGCGATATCTTTCGGCTCAAATCCAAACTTATGGTCCACAAACAAGGAAAAGACCGTTTCAAAATTAGCCAGTCCGAAAGACATGACAAATACAATGATCAAACTGAAAAAATAGGGCTCCCGATAGGAAAACCATAGCTGGGAAAGAAGGCTGCCTTGATGTTGCTCACTAGAAGCAGAGTCAGACAACGATTCTTGACTAGGTCGGGATTCCCTGAGGATGAACAAGGTGATGCATGCCGCAATCATCCCCGCAATCGCGGCGGAATAGAAGGGTACGCGAATACCGAATTCAGCAATATATCCGCCAATACCAGGCCCGATAATAAAGCCAGTTGTAATGGCAGCGGTAATATATCCCATCCCCGTCGCGCGTTCTTCATTCGTTGTCATATCAGCTGAGTAAGCCATGACGGCCGGCATGATCAATGCCGCACTAATACCCCCCAGCAGCCTGGATACAAACAGCAGTACAGGAGAACTCGCAACGCCAAATAGCACTTCCGAGATGGCAAACACGACCAATCCGATGACAATCATTCTTTTTCTCCCGAATGAATCGGCCAATCGGCCAGCTACGGGTGAAAAAAGGAGCTGCGTCAGCGAAAAGGCTGCGACCAACAAGCCGATAACGCCCCCGGAAATCCCCAAATTCTCCATGTACTTCGGCATAATCGGTATGACAAGCCCGATCCCTGTAAAAACAAGGAAAATACTGAACATCAGTATCAGGAGGGCTCCTCTATTTTTTAATAATAACGCCATGGTTTCTTCCTCCAATCAAAGATTACAACACTGAATACTCATTCTAGATAAGCGTGTAAAAAAAGCTAGCGGGATGGTTTCGCGATGCCAAATAAAAACACATCCATTGCCAGCCGAAAAGTCGCCAGCGCTTCCTCGCGCTGCATTCGTCGGGTGTGTTGATTCAAACCAAACATCAGGCTGTCTAAGATAATGGCGACTCCGGTTACATTCGAGATTTCAAATTCGCCGTTGTCGAGCCCTTTCTGCAGCAGCTGCCGGTTAAATTCGATATATCCATGGACCATTTCGTTAATGCGTTCCTCCACTTCCGAAGACTTTTCAGACATGTCGAATTCATCTGCGGCCTTGGTCAGCGGATGGTTCATGTAATCAATCGCAAAATGTTCGGCCATTCCATATAATTTATCCATCGTAGTCGGGTAGAGATGTTCTTTCTCCAGCCAATTCTCTTCCCATTCCTGATTCCAAATTTCAATGAGATGTAAAAACAGCCCTTCCTTGCTCTTGAAATGGTAGTAAATGTTGCCGCCGCTGTATCCGGTAGCTTTCACAATATCTTCAATGGATGTGGCCTTATAGCCTTTTTGTGCAAATAAAATTCTGGCCGCATCAGCTATCTTCTTCTTCGTCTGCTCCGTCTGCTGCTTTTTTTTATTCAATGCTGCTTCACCAACTTCCGATCTTTTTTGCATTTCATTCACACCCAAAAACACTGAACGTTTATTCAGTATTATAAGCGTTCCAAACAGACTTGGCAATCCGCGAAGATTACCCGTTCAAATTTGGAAATGGAGAAATCCCCACGCAAACGCAAACAGGAGCATTCGCCGGCAATCGCATCGGGCAAAATCCTCCTGTTTTGATTTGCTGCACTTCTGAAACGGGTGAATCGTCTTCCTTTATCGTTGCGCTGCCGCCGAGTTGACTGCCAGATTCTTCACCTGGCCCGTTTCGTCCACCTTCACCTGGTACGACAGTTTGTTTAGCTTGTCGATCATTTTCTTTTGGCTGGCAGCGTCCATCGGGGCCGGCTGGCCGTTCACGATCTTGACCGGTTTGACTTTGGAGGCCGTTTCCTTTTCGGAAAAGGACAGCTCGACCATCATCGCTTCCCTGCCTTTCGGGTTGTAAGACGTGGTGAAGACGAAATTGCCGACGCTGTAATAGATCGGCGCCCCCTTGTAGTACTCGACTCCCATAACCGAATGGCTGTGCGAGCCGACGACCGCATCCACCCCGCAATCGATGAGCTTGCGGGCCATCTCGCGGGCATATGGCTCAGGCACATCCTTGTACTCCAGATTCCAGTGCATGACTGCGATGGTCACGTCGGATTGCGCGACCGCCTGTTTGACATAGGTGAGCATCGGCTCGTACGAGTAGGCGTGGGCCAGGCCCGGCTTGTTTTTTCCGGCGAACCATTGCCGATTGGGCAAGACATGGGAGAGGCCGATGACCGCGACGCGCTTTCCTTTGATCGTTCGGATGTACGGAGCGAACGCCTCCGCTTCGTTTTTCCCCGCCCCGACGTAGCCGATCGACTGCTCGCGCAGATGCTGCATCGTGTCAAACAGCGCGTCCATCCCATAGTCCAATGAATGATTGTTCGCCAGATTGACGACATCGATCCCTGCGTTTTTCACTCCCTGAAGTGTCTGCGGTTTGGAGCGGTACGTATACTCTTTCTTTGCCGCTTGTCCGCGCGTGCTGACCGAAGTCTCCAGGTTGCCAATCGCCAGATCTGCCTGACGCAAAAAGCCGGCCGTCTTTTGAAACGGGTAGTCCACCCCATGTCGTCCGATCTGTACCCCCACACTTTTGTCCAGCATGATATCCCCTACAAAAGCCACGCGAATCGCCTGGTCCTCGGCCGCTGCCACCCGGGAGCCGTTGGCAAAAACCTCGCCGCTCACAAGGCTTCCCGCCGCAGTGAGCAGCACCGCGACTGTCAGCGCCGCAGCCTTCCTCCACCTTCCGATATCCATCCATCTCCCTCGCCCTAGCTTTTAGCTTTATTCTAGCTGGCGTCTGGCGGGAAGCCTGTTGAAGCCTGTCCGGCAGCGGCAAACATTTTTCGTAAAAAACTGACGGAGACGGACAAAGCGGGATGGAAGCGACAGCGTTCCTTTTTATTCGTTTTCATGTCGAGTGCTGCCGGAATTCCAGTATAATGTAGAAAATGATGAATTCCATCCCGGAGGATATCGTGAAAAGAGAAATCGTGCTTCCTCTCCCGCGTTCCATCATGCTCAAAACCAAAATGTCGTTGCCTGGCATTCGCCCAAGCAGCGTACAGCGCGATCAGCTGCTGCGGCAGCTGGATGCAGGCTTGGCATGCAAACTGACTGTCGTGCATGCCCCCGCCGGCTACGGAAAAACGACCCTGCTCAGCCAATGGGCACACAGGCAAGCGACGCGTCCCGCGTGGCTCTCCCTCGACGAAATGGACAACGACCTGATCCGGTTTTGGAAATACGTGCTTCATTCCCTGTCAGAATCCTGCCTCCCCGGGCTGGGTGATCGGTTGGAGCTGTTGATGAAGGCGATTACCCACACGTCCATTCTCACCTTTCTGGACTCGCTGCTCTCCGAACTGGATTCCGCCAATCAGCCTGTCTCGCTTCTCCTGGACGACTATCACGTCATCGCCGATGAGCAGATTCATGCCAGCCTGTCGTATTTCATCGACTATTTGCCCCTCCACGTCCATCTGTTTGTCGCAAGCCGAAGCGCAATGCCTTTTCCGACCTCCAAGTGGACACTGCACGGACAAGCCTGCCAGGTCACGCTCGATCAGCTTCGCTTTACCGAAGAAGAGACGGTCCGTTTTTTTAGCCTTGCGCTGGGACTCGCACCTGGCCCAAACCAGATCGGTCAGCTCCTGGCTTCCACGGAAGGCTGGGTAGCGGGACTTCAGATGGCTGCCATTTCCCTCGCCACCAACCGGGAAGACCCGGAGCGCTTGTTTGCAGGTTTCCACGGTACCCACCGCCAAATTTCGGAGTATTTGCTGCACGAAGTCTGGCTGCGGCTCCCCTCCGACATGCAGAGCTTTTTGCTCGCGACATGTGTCTTGCCGCGAATGGATGTCGCACTCTGCAACCGAATGGCCAACCGCTCCGACAGCGGACAAATGCTGGCGCACCTGCAACGGCAAAACATTTTTCTCGTCCCGCTCGACGACTACCAGACCTGGTACCGCTACCACCATCTGTTTGGTGAATTTCTGGAAGGCCGGCTCCGGCAGTCGGATCCTTCGAAATGGAACGAGCTGCACAGAAGCGCCAGCCAATCGTTTGCCGAACGGGAATTGTACGACGAGGCGATCGATCACGCGATGACCGCCGCCGACTATTCGTTCGCAGCGATGCTCCTGGAGACCCATTACCCGCAGCTGATTCAGCGTGGGGAATTTTCGACGCTGCTGCGCTGGCTGGATCGTTTTCCGCGCTCGTCCGATTTTCTCTCGCCGACGCTGAGGCTTTTGTACACCTTCATCTTGATTCTGTCTGCGCAGACGGATCGGGCTGCAGAAGAAATTCCTGCACTGGAAAAAGCCTGCGCCGCCGTGGAAAATCCGGAGGAGCAGCAGCAATTTGCCAGCGGGCTGTTTTTTGTGAAAGCCAACCTCGTCTTTGCCACCGGCCAGTTCGAAGCCTGGATCAAGGACGCGGGGACATTTCAGGAGAGGCTGCCTGAAAACCCGCTGTTTTTCAACTTTAATTACAACACGTCCGAGCCGCTCATCCGGCGGTCTTCTCTTGGGCTGAAAGGCATGCTGTCCCCGCAGACCGAATTTGTGGGAAAGGCGTTTTCGGATATTCTCGCCGCGCATGGATGGCAATCCTCGCTGTTTCATATGTACGTCGTGCAGGCCCTCGCAGAAGGTTATTACGAGTGGAATCGGCTGGAAGACAGCGCTGCGCTGCTAGAGCAGGTCGAACCGGTGGCTCGCCACAAGAAAACGCCCGGGCTTCTGGTGCCCCATGCGTTGACGAAAGCGAAACTCTCGCTTGCAAAAGGGTCCCCCCGCGAAGCGCGAGCCGTTGTGGAGGAAGCGCTGGACACCGTCCGCGTCTGGGCTGACGACTACTGGACCAGCCCGCTGTACGCGTTTCTCGCCCGGATCGACCTGGCAGAAGGCCGCGTCACCGAGGCACAGGAACGACTCTTTGCGCTGCCGCGAGACTATTGGGAAAAGCCTGCGCTTCAAAGAGAGCTGGAGGTGCTGACCTATGTCCGGCTGCTTTTGAGCCAGAAGCGGGAAGAAGAAGCTCTCCTCCTCTTGCCGTCGCTGAAGCTGGCGAGCAAACGGGAGGAGCTGCTCACCAGCCAGGTGGACATCGCGATCCTGCAAGCATTGGCCAAACAGCGGCTCGGTCAGACGGAAGAGGCGTTGTCCTTATTGCAGGAAGCGCTCGCCATCGGTGCAGCCAACGGCTACGTGCGCAGCTTTCTGGACGAAGGCGAGGAGATGCACAGGCTGCTGCTGGCCTTCCGTCAACAAAGGCAAAAGCATCCGCAAAACCAGAAGGCGCTCGCCACGTACGTCAACGGACTGCTGAACTTGTTCGCCGGGAAGAGAGAAAAAGGAAAAAAAGATCACTCCTCTTCCCTCGTCGAACCGCTCACGGGAAAAGAAATGATCATCGTCGCCATGCTGAGCCAGGGCGCTTCCAACAAACGGATCGCAGAAGAGCTGGGCAATACGGTCGGCACGGTCAAGGTCTATTTGCACCGCATCTATGGCAAGCTCGGGGTCACGAACCGGACGCAGGCGCTGCTCAAAGCGCAAGAGCTTTCCTTGCTGGAAGGCGATTCCCCCAGATGGTAAAAGGATCGGCCGAACTACCGGGAAACCAGTGCTGCCATCTGCCCAAGGTCGACGTTTCCGCCCGAAATGACGGCAACGATGCGCTTTTCGCGCAAAGCTGCCTTGCCAAACATCGCGGCTGCCACGGTAGTAGCGCTGGATGGCTCGATCAACTGCTTCATCCGCTCGAGCACGAAGCAAAACGCTGCGCGAATCTCCTCCTCGCTCACCAGCACGATATCATCGAGGTACTTGCGCAAGACGGGAAACGTGAGCTCGCCGGGCTGGCTGGTTCTAAGGCCATCCGCAATGGTAGACGTCGCCGGAATCGAGACGAGCTGATTTTGTTTCAGCGAGAGGTAGGTGTCGTTTGCCAGTTGCGGCTCTACTCCGATGACCTGAACAGACGGCTTTGTCTCCTTGACCGCCGTCAGAATCCCTGACAAAAGTCCGCCTCCTCCGACCGGCACGAGGATGGCGTCTACCTCCTCCAGCTGTTCCACTATCTCAAGGCCCACCGTTCCTTGGCCTGCCATGATGTACGGATCGTCGTACGGGGGAACATAGACCCCGTTCTGCAGCTCCGCCAGCTGCTTCGCCCGTGGCAGCCGGTCCGCCGAGGTAAGCCCGCACTTCTCCACTTTGCCGTCGTAGGCCTGGATCGCCTCCATCTTGCAGGCGGCCACATCCTCTGGAACTACGATCGTAGCGGGGATGCCGAGCTGCTGAGCGATAAAAGCGACCGCTTGCCCGTGGTTGCCGGAAGACGCGGCTGTGACAGACTTGGCCCCTTCGCGCACCGCCTGCTTCACCTTGTTCGTCGCACCCCGAATTTTGAAGGAGCCGGTTTTTTGCAGATGCTCGGCTTTCAGGAACAGATCGTTTCCACATAGCGAAGAGAGCTGCTGGGAGGACAACAAAGGAGTCGTCCGCACGATGTCCGCAATGTTCTCCCGAGCAGCGACGATGTCCGCTTTCTGTATCATGCTGCTCACTCCTCTCCCTGTCGCTTGACCGCGATGATAAAATCGATTTCGACCGGCGTATTGCCCGGCAGCTCGGCAGCGCCGACAGCCGTCCGGGCATGGCGTCCTCGCTCCCCGAAGATGCGCTCCAGCAGTTCGGAAGCGGCATCGATGACCTGTGGCTGCCTGGAGAAGCCCTCGGCAGACTGGACGTAGCCGGTGACCTTCAGGATGCGCTCGACGCGGTCGAGGCTGCCGATCTCTGCTTCGAGGCTGCTGAGGCCTTTCAGCACGCAAATCTCCGCGAGCTCTCTCGCCTGCTCGATGGTGACATCTTTGCCGACTTTGCCGACGTACGGAAGCTCGCCATCGACGCGCGGGACCTGGCCGCTGATGTAGGCGATGCCTTCGTGGACGACGACGGGGACGTACTGGTAAAGGGACGGTGCGGGCTCGGGGAGCTTTACTCCCAGTTGTTGCAAGCGTTCTCGGATCATGGGGGCCTCCTTTGGTTCGCTTTTTCTGAATGTTCAATTTCGTCTCACCCCTATTATGGGTGGAATGGTTGGGAAATGCTACCGTTTCTTGTAACCCCTTTATCCATACTCTTGCCTCGGGGGCGGAAAAAGGAGAAAACGCTGTGGCTCTTGGGGCGCAGCAGGGAAGCGTCTACTGGCCAGCTCCATTCCAAAAGAGGAACGGCGTCCAAAAGCAGCGGTTTCGGGGGAGTCTCTCATGGTTGGACGCTCAGGCGTGTTCCTCTTTTTCCATTGCGCTTGGGTTGCGCCCCAAAGGCCTTCGCTTTTTTCTCCTTTTTCCGGGGCGAGCTTTGGGTGAAAGGCCTGTTTGGGCTCTGCTTCGTCGTTTTGAAAAGCCCCTTCATCCAACGCTTGCCTCGGGGGCGGAAAAAGGAGAAAACGCTGTGGCTCTTGGAGCGCAGCAGGGAAGCGTCTACTGGCCAGCTCCATTCCAAAAGAGGAACGGCGTCCAAAAGCAGCCGGTTTCGGGGGAGTCTCTCATGGTTGGACGCGCAGGCGTGTTCCTCTTTTTCCATTCCGCTTGGGTCGCGCCCCAAAGGCCTTCGCTTTTTTCTCCTTTTTCCGGGGCGAGCTTTGGGTGGTCCCAAGGCTTTTTGAGCTCAGCTTCGTCGTTTTGAAAAGCCCCTTCATCCAACGGTTGCCTCGGGGGCGGAAAAAGGTGAAAACGCTGTGGCTCTTGGGGTACAGGGGGGAGCTCACCTGCTTAGTGGGAACGACAACATGTGGTCCGACCAGCGCCATACACCGCCACAACGTCTGCCGGGAGTGGCACACGTCTAAATTTCGGCCGATTCATTCCATTTCATTTTGACTGGGAGGATGCACTCGTGGAATATATGGGAGATAGACAGTTTTGGGATGACAAATTTGCAAGCAGGGGGAATCAGCCGCTCCCGCCGGAAAAAGCTTTGGTGGAACATGCTGCTTGCTTCAAGAAGGGTTCAGTGCTTGATATTGCATGCGGGGACGGGAGGAACTCCCTGTTTCTTCTCGAGCGTGGGTTTCATGTTACGGGGATCGATTTTAGCCGGGAAGCATTGAAACGTCTTGAAAAGTTTGCTCGTCAAAGAAACCATTTGGTTGCGACAAGGCAAGTTGACTTGAATGAACCGGATGCCCTTGCCGATTTGGGAACCTTCGACAATATCGTCATCAATCACTATCGATTGAACAAGGAATCGCTTGCCCGACTGCATTCCCTCGTTACCGATGAAGGCATCCTGTTCGTCTGCGGTTTTGGGCATGAGCATACGCATGACCCCACCATTCGCCCGGAGGACTTGATTCAACCCTCTGATTTTGACGCTGTGCAACCGCATTTCCGGCTTCTGACGTATTTGGAGGAGCAAAACGAAATCGGATCGATCGTGACGTATATGTTTTGCAAGGAGAAGGGGGAGAAATAAGCTCGATCTTGGGGAGCGCAAAAACGATCGAAAAAGCGGATGTCACAGTCTCTTATGACAGCCGCTTTTTCTTTTGCAAGGTAGTGCTGATTCTCATCTCACCGACCTGATTTGGAAACTTCTGGGACGTCCTTCGCGTATTACTTACAAAGAGCGAAGGAGCTGATTGGAATGCGCTACATAGCAGGGGATACGACCGTCACTTGTCCATGCTGCAAGCACTTCCTGTTTGACAAGGACTATCGCCAGCTAAACTCCAGAGGGGCCACCTTCTTTGGACTGGATTGGGCGAACAAGGAGGCGACGATTTTGATTTGCCAGCGTTGTTCCTATATTCTGTGGTTCATGGATGAGCCGAAAAGCCATTGAATACGTTCGAGTCACGGGGCTTTCATAGCCCCCTTTTCCATCGACGGTTTGCCCGCTACCATACCGCAACAAAGGGAACCGTCCCCCATTTTTTCATTAGGAGGCGATCCGCGTTCGAAAAGCGACCCGTTTTGCCATCTATCTGAGCTATGTCGTCCTTGCATGTTTCTGCCTCGTAGCCTTGATGGAGTATGAGCAGGTCCTGGTCGAACAGGCCAAGCTGACTTACCATAACGAATCGCTGCTCTGGTATAGTACCGTCTATCCCATCGCCATCGGGCTTTTGTTCGGCGCGCCTCATTTGATCCGCGTATGGAAAACCGATGGCCACTGGAGCTACGACTGGATCAAAGCGATCACGATCGGACTTCCCGCTCTTTTCGGATCGGCCATTTTTTTGATCTACTTCTCACCGCTAGGCGCACTCTTGCCCACTGTCTTCGTTTTGATGCTGGGAACCAAATTTTCGATGGTGTGCGGCGTTGTGTTTGGATTCGTCGTCCTGACTTGCTTGCAGAAAGCTGCCCCCACCGCCTGAGACGCCAGAGCCTCGAAGCCTGGCGTCATTCCATTTGGGAGGGAATGCCACTCCATGCTGATCGACCTTCGCAATCGTGCAAATGAACCCGTAGTTCAAGAGCTGCTCTCGTATGCCATCGGGATGCCCGTTCCTGAGAAACTGAAGCAAATAGCAAAATCATATCGGGAAGACGCGAACCTCGCCTTGTGGGGGGTTGAAGATGACGGATCACTCATTGGCTGCCTGGGCGTCCGTTGTTCGCCCCATGGGGATGTGGTAATCCTGCATCTGTCCGTTCATCCGGCGTACAGGCGTCGCTATGTCGCCAGCCGAATGATCGAGAGCTTGTTGCAATCGGGCGCAGTCCAAACCGTTTCCGCCTAAACCGACCAGGATGCCGTCGATTTTTATGCGCGCTGCGGCTTCGCCATTCGCAGTCTGGGAGAAAAATACCCCGGCGTGGAGCGATTTGCGTGCGTCTACCCTCCGTCGTAGTCACTCACCCTTTTGGGCGAATGCACATATCCTGAAATTGTCACGAGGAGGGAACATCATGAAGAACGACGTCGACGTACGCGACCACATGCTGTTTGAACACCGGTTCTGGCTGCAAATTTTGGGCGACCATGCCCGTTTTATTCACGATTCTCTCGCTCCCAAGGAAGGAGAAGAGATCGAGAGGGCCAAGTATTTCATCGAGTCCTTCGACACCCTGCTGGAATTCGCACGAAAAAACTTGTCCGCAGAAGAGCTGAATACCCTCACCCAGCATGCCAGCGCCGAGACCGAGCAGCTGCGCGAATTTAAACTCCACCTGCTGGAACGGCATCTGGTCGGGAAAATTGCAATCAGCCTCTCCCCTACTTTTCTCAACCACATGGTCAATGAGCTGGAGGAATATGAACGCATCCTGCACGCCTGTTTTTCCGGCACGCTGCCTGCCACTCACGCAGTCGACATCCATCTGCTGTGGCTGTCAGACGCCGTCGGTCATGCCGCTACCATCACTTCGCTGTTGGATATGGTCGAGTACGACACGAAACAAAAAAGCGAGAAATTCACGAAGCAGTTTCAGCACTACTATCAAAAAGCCATTGAATTGGCGGGCTACCTCCGCACGAATTTGCACAACTTCCCCGCCCTTCATCGGTTTAATCACCAGGCCGAGATGGAAATGAAGCTGTTTCAAGTCTTTTTGCACGAGCTGGAGGAAATGCGGATGCAAAACGAATTGCTCGGCGTGTTGACCCCGCTCATGGCTGACCATATGTCGCGGGAAGAGTGCTACTACCTGATGAAGCTGTCGGAAGTATCCGATGTGCAGGCGCCTGACTGTTATCCGACCAAACCGCGTGTGGAGTCATGAGCTGTTACACGACCGCAATCCACTACAGGGGCGAAGCGTACGCGCAGCAGACCGCCATTCATCATCGCCACGATCCTCTGTAAACCTTGACGCGCACATTGCGCGTTTTTTTCGTGCATGCAGGACGTATGGGACTGCTCTCATGCAAAGAGGCCCCGCTCCTCCTCCAAGCAGGCGGAGCGGGGCCTTCCTCTTCTTCTCTCTATTTCGGCTGCATCCGAATGGCGCCGTCCAGACGGATCGTCTCGCCATTGAGCATGGTATTTTGGATGATGCTTTCAGTGAGCATGGCGAATTCGGCGGGGCGGCCCAAGCGCGGGGGAAAAGGGACGGCGGCGCCGAGCGCTTCTTTTGCCGGACGGGACAGCTTGTCGAACAAGGGGGTGTCGAACAAACCCGGGGCGATGGTCATGACGCGGATGCCGTACGGCGCCAGATCGCGGGCAATCGGCAGCGTCATCCCGACGATGCCACCCTTGGAAGCGCTGTATGCCGCCTGCCCGATCTGGCCGTCAAAAGCGGCGACCGATGCCGTATTGATAATGACGCCTCGCTCCCCTTGCTTGTTCGGTTCATTGCCCGCCATCTGCTCGACAGCCAGGCGGATCACATTGAACGTGCCGATCAGGTTTACCCCGATGACCCTGGAAAACGACTCCAACGGGTGAGGACCGCTGCGGGACAGCGTCTTTTGCGCCGTGCCGATTCCTGCACAGTTGACGGCGACGTGGATGGTGCCGAACCTGCTCGTCGCCTGCTCAATCGCCTCACGCACGCTCCCTTCACTCGTCACATCCGTCTGGACAAACATCGCGTGGTCATTCCCCAATTCCTCCGCCAATGCCTGCCCTTTCTCCTGAGCCAGATCCAGAATGGCGACTTTTCCGCCGCTTTCGACCAGTTGCCTCGCCGTTGCTTCTCCCAGACCGGAAGCCCCACCCGTTACAATGGCTACCGCATTTTGAATCTCCACGCCATTCTCTCCCTTCAGGATATCCGCATTTGAAAAAAAGGGATGCAAGTTCGCTGCCATCTGTCTTTTCCTTGCATCTGCTGGTTTTGCCGCCTGTTGCCCTTGTCCCAGACAGGCGATGGGCGGTCAGGAATCAGACACCTTTGTCCGGCAGCAGGACACCTCCCACAAAAAAAGCTATCTCCACCGGGTTTTTGCCCGTTAAAGATAGCTTATTACCAACATCTGCTACTTATCTCCGGAAAAGATACAATCCAAAGCCCAGCGTATCCCTTCCCCACCTCAAGTACGTTTGGCGCCATGCCCGGATTTTTTGCAAATAGGCTCCGCAGTCCGGATCCTGCGGATTTTCATGGCAATAGGTTTCAACTGACATCGAGTAGAGCCATTCGTACTGATCCCAGTCATCCTCGCTGGCAACGCTCGACCACATGGTGATCAACCCCAGCTCCTCGGCTGTCCGGACGTTCTCATCATGGCTTTTCAGCTCGGACTCCTCTGCTCCGCCCAGCGCCTCGAGATATTCCCGGCTCGGCCGCTGTTTCCAGTAGCCTTCCCCGATCAAGATGTATCCGTCTTGCTTCACGCATTTCTGCAAAGCCTTCAAGGTAGGAACCAGTCCACCCAGGGCATGTGTCGATCCGATGCAAATACCCAGTGAAAAGCCGGGCTGTTCGTAGGCTTCCATTGCCACCTTGGCATCTGCCAGAGACCATTCCAACTGGTCTTCTGGAATTCGGCCCCGTGCTTTCCTTTTTGCCGTTTCGATCGCGCCTTCGTACGATTCAATCGCCGTTCCTCTGATCCCTCTGGATTCGGCCAAACGTATCAAAAGCTCGCACGTTCCCGCTCCGATATCGATGACCGTGTCGTCCGGCTGCAAGGGAATATGGCCCAGTACTTGATTAAGCTTCGTTTCCGGGATCGGATGATAAAAGTTGTGATTGCGATGAGCGATAGCCGAAAATTGGTTTCTGTCCATGTAGGCAGATCTCTCCTTTTCTTCTGACTGTTTGGTCGTTCTCATGCCACATATGGATATCCGAAATCATAATACCGCCCACCTCTCGTTTGATTCTCCTATTATAGCAAAGGGCGATCCCGAATGGCCCAACGGTTTATAGCTGCTTGGTCAAATGCAGCGGATCTGCTGTATCCCCAGCCTTTCGGAGAATAAAACCATTGCCATGCTGTCAAAAATAAAATTGACATGACACCATTCAGTGTCCTATAGTAAAGACACCAAAAACTGATTGCTTCATGGTCGACTGGACGCAAAATTCGTGAGGGGTGTTTCTTAATGGCGAGTGGTACATTGAATCCTAAGGTGGATGAATTTTTAACGAAATCCAAAAAGTGGAAGCCGGAATTTGAGAAGCTGCGAGAGATTGTGCTTGACTGTGGGCTGACAGAAGATTTTAAGTGGATGCATCCTTGTTACACATTCGAGAAGAAAAACATCGTTCTCATTCATGGATTTAAAGAATATTGTGCCTTGCTGTTTCACAAAGGTGCCCTGCTCCAGGATGCCCAAGGGATTCTCATCCAGCAAACGGAGAATGTACAGGCGGCACGCCAGATTCGGTTCACCAATGTTCAGGAAATAGTAGACATGGAACCCATCTTGAAAGCCTATATTCTTGAAGCCATTGAAGTGGAAAAGGCAGGTCTGGAAGTGGAATTCAAGAAGACGACAGAATTTACGGTTCCTGAAGAATTTCAAATGAAATTGGATGAAAACCCTGCCCTGCAAACTGCTTTTGAGAGATTGACGCCGGGACGGCAAAGAGCATACCTTCACTATTTTTCCGAACCCAAGCAAGCCAAAACTCGAGAGTCACGAATTGAAAAATATGTGCAGCAAATTCTCGATGGAAAGGGATTGCATGATTCCTAGATGATCAATACGGTACAGGTCTAAGAGACCGGGACTCCTTTCGAATACACGGAGTCCCGGTCTCTTCCTTTTTGATCGTGCCACAAGGGAAGCTTTGGTCCCTTATTGGACATCCCCTATCGACATTCGCAGGGCCATGCTTTAGAAGCGGGCGTAGCTGAGTGCTCTGAGAGAATAAAGTTTTAGACTGACTCGGCTGATCCTACGCGGATTTTGAATTGCAAAACCAGCCCTGGCGTTCCTTCACGGCATGTTGTCGGCATGCGCCATCTGCTTTCTTTTGTGGAGGTTCCCATTGACAAGCAGGATTCCCCCAATGATGACGGCCCCCCCGGCAAGCTGGATGGGCAAAACCGTCTCTTGCAAAAATGCATGTCCGCCCAAGACCCCGACGATCGGCACGAGATTGAGATACATCGTCGTAGCCGTAACATCCAGTTTTCGCAGCGCATAATTGTACAGCAGGTAACAGCCGGCGGAACAGAAAACGGCAAGGAACAGAATATGAAGCAGGATGGAAGGCGGAAACGCTCTCCATTCCTGATATTCGGTCAGAGCCAAGGGCACTAGCAGGATCGTCCCGAACGCATTTTGGCAAAACGTTGTCATCAAACCGGAATATTTGCTCCCGAACGCTTTGCTGCAAAACGTATACAGGACCCATGAGACCATCGCGCCCAAAATGAACAGGTTGCCCGTCAAATGGGCGGAATCGAGCTGTACCAGCCCGTTCGCCGTGATCGCGAAATACGAGCCGATCATGGCCAACGCCATGCCCGCGCATTGAACGGCAGAGATTCTCGTTTTGTACAAGATCGCGTCCAGCGCCGTCGCCAAAATCGGTATGACGGAAGTGATCAACGCCGCATTGGAGGCAGTGGAAAGTCGAATTCCCGAATTTTCAAGAAAAAAATAAAGCGTGACACCCAAAAAACCGGACACGCCCATCCTTAGCCAATCTCTTCGCTCCAGCTTCGCAGACGGCTCCCATTTTTTCAGCAGCAGCCATAGAATAAAACTCGCAAGCAAAAACCGCAAAAGAGCAAGCGTGATGGGCGGAACCGCGCTGACCGCGATTTTGATGCTCACAAAGGACGTTCCCCAAAACAATACCGTAATGACCATAGCCCCATTGCCCAGGAGATGATACTTTTCCGCTGTGTTTAGCAAGTCCTTCCACTTTCCTGACGCCACGATTTTCCCAACCCCTTCTATGTATGTTGCAGCCATTTTACAGAAGGGAGGGGAAAAGCGTATTGTAAGAAATTGCGGTTTCCTTTTTATCGAAGAAAACAGGTTATTCAACGATTCTGCCCGTTAGCTCAACAGCGGAATAGAACAACTGATGCTCCAAGATCGTGTTTATTTTTTTGTAGTCATTCATACCGTAGAGCGTCAATCGGATTCAATCTGGCTGCCTTACTCGCCGGGTATAGTCCAAAGAAAATACCAATCGCACTGGAACAGCCAAATGCAATGAGGATGCTATCCCACGTAACCAGCGGTGGTACATCGACGTATTGCGAAACGATGGAGGCTGTGCCAATACCACATAGTATCCCGAGCGTGCCGCCGATCAGACAGACGATGACGGATTCGTTCAAAAACTGCAATAAAATATCTCTGTGGCGTGCCCCTAAAGCCTTGCGAATACCGATTTCTCTGGTCCGCTCCGTGACGGATACGAGCATGATATTCATAACCCCGATTCCGCCAACAAGCAGCGCAATCCCGGCAGCAACACTGAAGGTCGTCGTAAGCGTCCCGGAAAAGCGATCAAACCCTATCAACGAATCCTCGATACTTTCAATCTGGTAATAATTTTCGCGTTCATGCTTGCGATTTAAATAGTGGACGGTCTGATCCTTTGCAGCCTGGATGGTCTCTTTTGAAGACGCTTTGACCGACATGGTTGAAATGTACTTCGTTCCGTTCACGTTTTGCATATACGTAATGGGCATATACGCTGTCATAGCTCCCCCTTGATCAAGCGAGAGCTTATCTTCCTTGACCACTCCGACGACGATTGCCGCAGCCAGTTTAAACGTAACCCGTTTGCCTATCGGATCTTCATTACCAAACAGCCCTTGCGCCAATTCTTGATCCAAAACGATAACACGCTTTGCTTCTATGACTTCCTGTCTGGTAAAAAATCTGCCTTTGACAAGAGTCAGATTCGGTTTAATCTTGAGCAAATCTCCATTTGTACCTAGCACTCTCGCATTCTGTTCCTTTTTCGAACCATGGATTGTTCCGTAATTGGGAAAAAACGGCACAGCTGCATCGATATAAGGCGAAAGCTGAGGGAGTATGTCCGCATCCTCAACTGTTAAATCAGTGACTTTGCTTCCCAGTCTAGCATCCCAGTTATAATAAACACTAAACGTCGTCGCTCCCATTTTCTCCAGTTGATCGGTGTAGGCCTGTTGACTGCCATTGCCGAGTGTCATGACGGCGATGACAGACGTAATTCCGATGATGATTCCGGACATCGTCAGGCTGGCACGGAGCTTGTTGGCTCCAATTCCGTCGAGGGCAGAGCGAATGCTTTCCAGTAGATTCATGTAAGAATCACCTCTTCGGACGCTGTTGCAAACAAACGATCTATTACTTGCTCATCTTTTATGATGCAGCCGTCCTTGAACGTAATGACACGCTCGGCATGCTGGGCTATATCTGCTTCATGCGTAACCAGCAGGATCGTCACCCCTTGCGCATGCAATTCTTGAAAGATTGACATGACCTCCATACTTGAACGACTATCCAGATTACCCGTCGGCTCATCAGCCAGCACAATAGACGGTTGGTTGACCAACGCCCTGGCAATGGCGACCCTTTGTCTTTGACCACCAGACAGTTGAGACGGTTTATGCCCCATACGTTGGCCGAGACCAACCCGTTGCAATGCAGCGGTCGCTCTTTTTTTCCTTACTGCCATCCCTACTCCGGCGTACAGCATCGGTATCTCGACATTTCGCAGGGAAGTAGCACGCGGCAGTAGATTAAAGGATTGGAACACAAAGCCGATTTTTTGATTGCGGACACCAGCGAGCTCCTTGTCTTTTAACCGGGTGACTTCGATGCCGTCTAATACGTACGACCCAGAAGTGGGTCGATCCAGGCAGCCAAGCATGTTCAAGAATGTTGATTTTCCTGATCCAGACGGACCTACGATTGCTACGAATTCGCCTTTGGACACGTGAACGTTGATATTTTTCAGCGCAAACAATTCTACTTCATCCGTCTTGTATTGCTTGGTTAACCCCTCGATGTGCAGCATAGTATCCTCCCCTCCTCCATGAGCTCAAGCGGATGGCGCCTGGAAGACTGTTTGATTTTCTTGTAGCGATTCCGGCGGATTGGCAATCAGCTCTTCCGTTCCATCCAAACCGCTTTTAATTTGGACAGACAGCTCGTTTTGGATGCCAGTCGTCACTGTTTTTTTCTTTGCTTTGCCATTTTCCGATATCCAGACGAATGTGGAACCATCCTGGTCAGTGATGACACACTCGCTCGGTACTTGCACGGCGTTGGCTTCTTTTTGCAAAACGATGTCTACGTCAACATGAAAGCCCGACTTCAAATATTCGTTGGTTTCATCCAGATCGATTATGACAGTGACCCGCGTCTTTTCGCCTTCTGTCCCTTGGGTTGTTACCGCTATCGGAGAGATCCGCGACACCTTGCCTCCCAGCTGTTCGCCACCCAAAGATATACCTGTAACGACAGCTTCCTGTCCGATTTTTATTTTTCGCAGATCGGATTCGCCTACCTCGGCCTCGACTATCAAGTTGCTGGTATCGCCAATCGTGAGAATTTCCTCGCCTTTGCTTAGCACTTTACCTCTTTTTACTTTGGTGGAAAGCACGGTCCCGTCAATCGGTGAAACGAGACTGCTTTGGACACGCTGCTTTTCATATTTGGCTTTTTCCAGATTCAGCTTCTGTATTTGCGCTTCATACGATTGAAACTCGGTCTTGTCTGGCCCTTTTTGCTTCAAAAGCAGGTTTTGCTTTGCGACCTTTACCTTTGATTCTGCCGTCAGCAGCTTTTGCTTCGCCTGTTCTACATCCTGCTGCGTGGATACTCCTGAAGAAAACAGCGATTGCGTGCGCTCAAAATGCTGCAATGCCGCCTGATAATCACGCTCATCCTGTGCCAGTTCCTCCTGGAGCTTGGTGATTTCCTCCGGCTCCACACTTTTGGATAGCTTGGCAATATTGGCTTGCAGGATCGCGATTTGCGCTTCGATATCCATGATTTGATTGCTCACGTCCGATGTATCAATGTTCCCAATGACCTGCCCTTTTCTGACTTTGTCACCGTCTTGGATGGAATAATTGCGTAGATCACCGGAGCTGCTCGCGAACAAGGTGTGCTCATTGCTTACTTTGACAATCCCGGACGTGAGAATCGTGCTTTCCATATCGGCTGTTACCGCTGTTGTCAACATGACCGAAATCCCTTGGCTCAGCATTTCCCTTGATTGAAAGGCGTAGCTACCGCCAAGACCGATTGCCAGCACCCCCGCACCCAGCACAATCCACCAGTACTTTTTCATCATAAATTCCTCCCTGCCCGAATCGAAAAGCCAACGTTTTTCGTCACGGATATACGGTTACAATGACCCCTTCCCGATTGTCTCCGGAAATCACATATTTGCGATTTGTCGGTACCTGGATCATGGCGTCCTGCGCAACCGGGTAATAAAAAATGCGATAGCTCTCACCCTCAACAGTGACTGTCATCTCTTTCACCTCTTTCAAGTAATCGAGGTACTCCTCTAGCGTAAAGTGCTTCTCCTGTATAATCGCGCTGTGCGGCAAGCCGAGATAGCGATAATGCCAAGGCTCGTACTGAATGCCCGTAATCGCCACCTTTTCTTCGGGATAGCGCAAAATAAATCCGTATTTCCAAGCGTTTTTCTTCAGCCACTTTCCTTCTGGTGCCTGCTCCATCTTCATTTGCGTTGATCCAATGTCCATAGACAGACCGAGATTGTGCTCGCTATACCCTTCTCGCAAAGCATAGTCGGGCCCCATTTTTTCATAGAGCCTGCTTTGTTCTTCAAAACCTCGATAGCCGCTATTTATCATAAAATGGTTCACATGATCAGCATTTGCTGCCTGGACCATCTCCAAAAAGGCTTCCGCCACTTTCTCTGACAATTCAATGCTATCGTCAATCAGTCGATAACCATCGACCAAGTAAGCATGCATAGACAAATTGACTACATCGGATGCCACCCCCTCTCGATGAACGGGATAATCTTTGTTGACCAATAATAAATTCCCTTGGTATACCTGAGATTTTTCAACGCTGATTGTTTTGTAGTTCAGTGTTGCTCTTTCTTGCTCTTGATTGCTTCCCTCTTGCTGCTTTTGTCCTCCCCACACGATTGGCTCCACAACCTGATAGCCGACAACCAAAAGCACGATGAAAAACAAACAACCCCACTTTTTCATTGCAGTTTCCTCCCTGGCTCGTCACTCATACAGGGTAGGAAAAACTGTTAAAAGAAAAAGTGGGGTAAAGATAAAATTTTTCTAAAATCATAAATCGCGGTTACTATCTATTCACACGGATTCTACTGGCAATCGCACTTCAAAAAGCGTTCGGATCACATCGCTTTGGGCAGATACGGTTCCCTGATGCTGCTCCACAATATTTTTGGCGATGAACAGCCCAAGTCCCGTGCTTCCTCCCTGATGAGTGCGTGCCTGATCGCCCGTATAAAACATTTCAAACAGATGTGGCAGTTCTTCTTCCGGGATCTGGTTGCCGTAATTGATAATCTGAACAACGACTTCGTCGCCTTCCCGATAGCCGTTGAAATCGACATATCTGCCATCCTTCCCGTATCGAATCGCATTGCTCAGGAAATTTTCGAATACACGTGCCAACAGCTCCCCATCTCCACGAATAAACAATTGGGGAGTCACATTCAATCTTGCTTCCAGATGATTTCTTTCAAAGGCAGGGTACAGCTCTTCGTTTAACTGAACGAGCAATTCTCCAAGGTCGATGACCTCTTGTTCAATCGTGATCATGCCGTAGTTCATCCGGGTGATTTCGAACAGCTCATCAATCAGCTTTTCCAAACGCTGCGACTTGGTGTACGCGATCGTCGCATAATGCCTGGTTTGTTCCGCGGTCATTTGCTCATCCTGCAAAATCAGATCCAAATACCCAATCACAGAGGTCAACGGCGTACGCAAATCATGTGCCAAATTCAAAACCAGCTGGTCCTTGCTGCTTTCTGCGAAATCTCCTCTTCGTACCGCTTGCTGCAATTTTTGGCTAGCCAGATTCACGTCTTTGGCAATATCCCCGAACTCATCATCGGAGGAAATTTCTACGCTTTTGGTGAAATCCCCATTTGCCAGATGATGAATCCCAGTTGAAATCTCTTGAAAATACGTGGCATACCGTTTGGTGAAAAGAAAGAAAAACAAGATGGCGAGAGGGATAAAAAAGATCAAGAAGAAGTTGATATCCCCAAATTCTCGGATGAAATAACGGATCGGTGTCAGCGGATTTTCAAACTTCACTTGTGTTCGGTAGTAAAGCTGAAGAACTTTATAGAGCGAGTAGGTGATGGTGCCTGAAAAAAGCATGCTAAGCCCGAGTAACGCGATCATTTTAAAGCGAAAGCTTCGTAGAAGTTTAGCCATTAAACGAATACCCCACGCCCCAGACCGTCTTGATTACTTTGTTTTTGGCTTTTTCCTCGCCGAGCTTCTTGCGCAAGGTTCGAATATGCACCATGACTGTATTGCACCCTTCATAGTACGCTTCGCCCCACACATGCTCAAATATGTTTTCGGCACTAAACACCTTCTTCGGATAGCTCGCCAGCAGATACAAAATATCAAATTCTTTTGGCGTCAGCTCGATCGTTTCGCCGTACATGGTGACGATGCGCTGATCCGGATAAATCGCAAGCCTGCCTGCTTCCAGAACCTTTTGGTCTACTGCTGCTGGTTGATTGAGCTGGGTGTAGCGACGCAGCTGAGCTTTGACGCGGGCCATCAATTCCAACGGATTGAACGGCTTCGTCATATAGTCGTCTGCCCCCATGATCAGTCCCGAAATTTTATCCAGATCGGACGCTTTGGCGCTTAGAAAGATGATCGGCATATTGTGCTTCTCGCGGATGACCCTGGTCACGTCATATCCGTTCATGCCTGGCATCATGATGTCTAGTATCGCCAGGTCAATCGAATGGGTTTGAACCGCTTGGACGGCCTCTTTTCCATCCAAGGCAATGACCGTTTGGTAGCCTTCTTTTTTTACATGCATGGCAATCAATTCGGCAATCTCGGCCTCATCGTCTGCGATTAGTATAGTGATGGGTTTCATTACGTGATGAGCCTCCCTGTAGGTGGTTTGGATTTTTAATTGTATTAGGTCGAGTGAGGTGTAGCTGTGGACGACTCTGATTATCAATTTTGTCACCCGATAGATTTATCTGTAAATGGGAAGTTTCGTTGTAGTGTTTTATTTCGAAAATTTAGGGGTATTCCAACTAACACCATTAAATATGCAAATTGAGAAAATGCTAGATAAACAGTATATTTTCCGAGTCTACAACATTATTTTCTTCGAACTGAGAGTCGTGCGATGCTTCATTCAGGCCATTACGTAACACAGGCTCGAAAGATTCGACTTGGCGCTGGACGCGCTATTTTTCGGACTGGCGGCAAGAATTCCTGCTCCTTCGTAGAGCGGGCTGCTTGCCGCCTTCCTTTAGCCTCACCACCACCGGCACATGATCGCTCCAAGCCCGCCACTCCTCATACGTCCCTACAGTCACCGCCTCCACCCGCGCCATCCACCGCTCGGGCAAAAAAGCGTAATCGATGTGATACCCTTTTTCCTTGGAATGGTGAAAGTAGTACGTCGGGACAGACTCCTCCCCTTGACGCTCCTGAAAAAAACGATGATACGCACTCTCCAGCCCGTACCCCCGGAGCATTTCCACGACAGCGGTATGGTTTCCCACACGCGGGTGGCTGTCCCAGATGGCATTGCTGTTGAAGTCCCCCGCGATGAGACACGTCTCCTTTTCCAGGAGCTCCTGGTACTGTTGCAGCGCCAAAAACAGCTGCCCTACGTAGCTTTGACGACGTTCTCTGTGATCCTTGGTCCAGACGGCCAACAGCGTAAAAGGCTCCGGGCCCGCGACCCGGATCGGGACGACCCAGCGATAGCGGTCATCGTAGGCGGGATGCACGGTCAACGGAATGTCTCCCGAGCTGAACACCCCGAGCCCTTTGTTCAGATTGTCCCCAAACCAGAGCGCATGCGAAAACAACGGTTCTTGGCTCCCCCTCAGCTTTTCGAGCGACTCGCACTCCGATATGACCGCGAGCTGAGGGGCAAACGGTTGCAGCCTCTCGACTTTTTTGCGAAAAGCTTGCCGGCAATTCCATGCGACGAGATTCACATGAGCCCCCCCTTCCTAGGTAGCATCCAGACCGTACTTCTCCAGCTTCCGATACAGGCTCGCCCGATGTATGCCAAGCAGGCTCGCCGCCTTTACCTTGTTTCCCTCCGCTTTCTGCAAGGCGTGCAAAAGCACCTTCTTTTCTGTCTTGGCCAATTCCGCTTCCAAATCCAGTGTCACGCTCTCCCCGTTTACGACGACTCTGCGCTCCTGCAGGTACGGGGGCAGATGCTCCAGCTCCAGGGTGCCGTGGTCGGCGAGCTGGATCGCCCGCTCCAGCACATTGTGCAGCTCCCGCATGTTCCCCGGCCAGCTGTGGGAACGAAAGACGTCTTCGACTCTCGGGCTGAAGCCGGATACGGAAGTGTACAGCTCGCGGTTGAGCTTGTGGATCAGGTGCCGAGCCATCGCGATGATGGAACCGCTCTGGACGCGCAGCGGCGGGATGGTAATGGTGAAGACGTTGAGACGGTAGTACAAGTCTTCGCGGAACTTTCCTTCCTCCATGAGCTTTTCCAACGGGCGATGGGTCGCAGCGATGACCCGGATGTCCACCTGGACGGGACGGGTAGCGCCGATCCTCTCCACCTCTTTTTCCTGCAGTACCCGCAGCATCTTCACCTGCATATCCAGCGGCATGTCGCCGATCTCATCCAAAAACAAGGTGCCGCCGTGGGCCAGTTCCACTTTCCCCGGCTTGCCGCCCTTTCTCGCTCCGGTAAACGCCCCTTCCTCGTACCCGAACAGCTCCGCTTCCATCAAATCTTTGGGGATGGCTGCGCAATTGACCCGGACGAACGGCCCCTCGGAGCGCGGACTGACTCCATGGATGGCTTGGGCAAACAGTTCTTTTCCCGTTCCGCTCTCGCCCAGAATCAGGATAGAAGAACGCGAGGACGCCGCTTTTTTCGCCATGTGAATCGTCTCCCGCAGCAAGTGGTGGTCGGCAAAAATGGAATCGAAGGAATAGCGAGTCCCCACCGCCCGCTTCAGCTCCTGCCGGTAGTAATCCAGCTTTTTTTCCATGAGGTTGCATCGCTCCACCAGACTGCGCAGCTCCCGCAGATCGTTGAAAATCACTTTGCCCATCGCGCCGATGACCCTGCCGCCTTCGCGCATCGGCACACGGCTCACGATAATGTCGCGGCTCCCCACTTTCATCAGGTGACCGAGCTCTGGCTGACCCGTCTCCATCACTTGCGGCATGCGCGTGTTTTCGATGACCTCGGTAATCGGCCTTCCGATCGCCTCCTCTATCGTCGTGCCGAGAAAGTCGCAGTACGCCTGGTTGATCATCGTCACGATCCCGTTCCGATCGCACATCACAAGCCCGTCGTAGAGCTGTTCGATCAGCTCCCGGAGCTGGTGCAGCTCCCGCTCCTGCTCGGAAATCCTCCTCGCTGCTTCCGGACTGGGTGTCATGTCCTGAATGACGGAAATCGCCCCGATGATCTTCCCCTCTTCCGTATACGGGACGCGATCCACGAGAAGCAGCTTGTCGCCGAAGCGCACCTCTGTGCGCAAGCTCGCTTTTCCGCTTTGCATGACGTCCAAGATATCCGTCCCCGGGTCGATCCGCGAGATGTGTTGTTGTCTGACTTCGGAAAGATCCACTCCCAATAGCCGGCACCCGGCTTGGTTGAGATGGAGAATGATGCCTCCCCGGTCGATGACCATCAAGCCAAGGGGCAAGGAATCGAGTAAATCCAGAATGTGGGCAGACAACATGGCAGCGCCTCCTCATCAAAAGCTCGTTGTGTTCTTGTCGCACATTTGCATCATGTCGCGTTCATGAGACTTAATATCTGTCGCTACTATGCGACACGTCCTCATTTCTATGTACGTTTTCTCCCTTTCTTTCATTCGGTACGATCCTTGCTTTTCCTAGTAGCAGATGCAAACGCTTTCAACTCAAAGGAGGATCTCATGAAAAGAAACTGGCTCCCTCTCTCCCTGGCAGCTTTGCTGCTCTCTCCGTTCGCTGTCGCGTCTTCGCCCGCAGCGCCTGCAAGCGCGGCCTACTCCCCTGTCATTCCCGGAGCCCACAGTGTGACCGTGACTGCTTTCGACGGCAACGACGGAAACTGGCTGACCACCAGAAACCCGGCGCAATTCGCAGCCGCGACGCTGTACGGCAACATCGGGCTGGCCCCCAGCGCCTGGGGTTCCAAGGACGACGGGACCGGCTGGTACCGGATGTACCAGCCGGCTAAAGTAGCGGGCACGCAAGTAAATGGCATGTTCGACGACGCCAAATTCGTCATTCGCGTCCCCGAGGACTGGAATGGAAAACTCGTGGTCGCCGGCATTCCGGCCACCCGAAACGAGACGTCCACCGATCTGTTGTTCAGCGACTACGTCCTGGAGAAAGGATACGCCTTCGCCGCGATCGACAAAGGGACGCAGGGAGAAATCGATCCCAACGACCCGTTCGCCAAAGTAAAGAATGCGCTCGTCTCCGAAGACGACTCCATCCGCGAGTGGAACATGCGCTACCGCCAGCTGACCAAGGCGGCGCAAGCGTATTTGGCCGAGAACTACCCTGACGCGCTGATCGACCGCAAAGACAAGTCCAACCCGGCAAGCCAGCTCGTCTCCAAAAGCCATCCCGTCCCGACATACGCGATGGGCATTTCCAACGGGGGATACGTCGTCCGCTACGCGCTGGAAAACGACGATCCGAAAAAGACGAAAGAACCTGCGCTGTTCGACGGCGGCGTCGACTGGGAGGGCGTGTTGTGGCGAGCCAAGGAGCCGAACCTCATTTCGACGCTCACTCCCGTGGTGAACAACGCCGAGGCGGCTGTTTTCGGCTCTGGAGAGGAACAGGAAAAAGCAGCGGAAGCGCTCTATGCGGCCGGCGTGCCCAAAGGCTCGGAAAAGCTGTGGGCGTACCACGATCAGGTGTACTGGTTCGTCACCCTCAACATTTACCGGGACGAGTTCGATCCCAAAGCGCCGCACCGGCTTGACTGGCGCGACTACCTGAAGTTCGACGAAGACGGACTGCGTGACCGCAGCAAGGACGACTCGTTCGAGGGCTACGACTACTTCAAGCGTCCCGGTACGGTGAAGAACAACGTCGCCGCCATCGAAAACACCGGAAACATTCGCGTCCCTCTCATCTCCGTCGCCGGCACATGGGATTCCCTCATCTTCCCGGATGTGCATGCCAAAGGCTATGAAGAGCTGGTGAAAAAGGCCGGCAAAGGCGACTTGCACCGTCTGTACATGGTGGAGAAGGGCAACCACGTAGACAGCCTCGTCTGGAGCAAGGCGGACGCCGATCACGAGCTGCAGCCGCTGCTTCCGTACGTGCACCAGAGCTTTGACATGCTCGTCAAATGGGTGGAGGAAAACGAGGAAGCCCCCGAAAGCAAAACCATCCCGACGCCGGCGGACAACACCCGCGTGATCGACATCGAATCCGGGGAGGAAATCGAGCCGTACTAACCTGCGGCCGTCCCACCCCCCGATTGACGCAAAGAAGCCTTGTGTCGCCAACTTCCTGTGCGACAGCAAGGCTTCTTCGCTTCCTGATTATTCGATCATCATCCGGACAAAATCGTCCAGCTTTTCGTTCGAGATGATATTGTGGTTGCAGGTCTGGCCGTCCTGGCAAATGTAATTTCCGCGCTTCGTGTAGCTTCCGTCCCCGGAGCTCTTCACTTCGGAGAGGAACATCCCTACTTCCTCGAAGCGGTTGCACAAGGCGCACACGCTCTTTTTGTTCATCGGCGCAAACGTGCCATGGAAGCCGTAGAACTTCCCCCCAACCTCGGCGATGATGTACTTTCTCTGCGTCCCGTCATCATGCCAGCTCATATAAGTCAGCTCTGTCAGATTTATGTCTTTCATAGCCGGAGCTTTCAGTTTTTTCGCCTTGGGAAACAGCTTTTTGATCGTTTGCTCGGTCACCGTCGGAAACGGGAGCACCAGCGGCTGCAGCTGGGACAGGAATCGCTTCGCATCGGCGTTTTCCTGGATGTCCCCGATCTGGATCAGCAGTGCTTTTTGCTCCTCGTTCATGTCTGGAAGCAGGCTGAGCACATTTTCCACCGCGATGTCCTTCCTGGCCCGTGCGACATTCGGATCGCTGGTGGCTGCAAGTCCGTTCAGCAAGATTTTCGTTTGCGCTTTGATGTAGTTGTATTGATAGCTTCTCAAAAAAGGATTCAACGTCCTCACTCCTTCTGCCGCCAAGCGGTTGTCGTCGTTCCACCTTCTATGCTAAACCTTCGCCCCAGCCATTCAAATGGAGAAGACGCTTCGGAACCGAACTTGGCATAAAGAGCGGGGAACGGCAAAAAGCACTGGCTGCGCTCCTGCCGCCAGTGCTTCTATCGTTGTCATAGTCATTTCGTATACACGATCTTCTTGATCGTCTCCACGGAAAGGCAATGCTCCATCGCCAGCTGCTCGAGCGACCTGCCGCTGCGAAACGCCGCTTTGATAGCGCGGTTGCGGTCATCGATGAGCTTCCTCCCGCCTGAGCGAGTCCCCCATTTCTGGTAGGCGTCCTGAGGCTTGGGAATGTAGATGGTCTCGCCTTGCACGTACTTCTGGATTTCTTCGACCAGCTTGTCTGGTAAGATCGCGGTTGCATTCACGTATTTCACTTCTGCCAGCCCCTTATTTTGTATTGAAAAATAAGGTGCAAAGCCAAAGGAACGGGACATGCAATACGCATCACGGGCGATATTGGATTACAGCGTCCGCCCCATGCAAAGTATCGCCTCTCTCATTCCAGGCTTTGCATGAGTAGCTGCAGTGTTAGGCAAACAAATCTGATTTGCCATCTCTTCACCTCCAGGTCGCTTAAAAAAGCTGCCGCTTCCTCGCTAGTATAAAACAAATCGCGGCAATTTGCAGTATGTTCCTGCAAAAAGCACTCCCTTTTAGTCAGGAGTGCTTTTGCTTTCCAGATAGGGTCAGCCAGCATCTACGCCTTCCGAAACGTATTCGTCAACCGTCCCAAATTCTCGATCTCCACGGTCACGACATCGCCGTCCTTCAGCCATACTTGCCGATCGGCCGGGTAGCCGGTGATGACTCCCTCCGGCGTTCCTGTCAGGATCACGTCGCCCGGCTCGAGCGTCATGTGGCGGGAGATGTAGCTGATGATCTGCCGGCAGGAGAAGATCATGTCCGAGGTGTTGGAATTTTGCCGCACCTCTCCGTTCACGAACGTGCGAATCTGCAGTTGATCCGGGTCGCCTGCCTCATCGGCGCTCACGAGGTAGGGGCCGATCGGGCAAAACTTGTCGCACGTCTTGCCGAGCAGCCACTGCGAGGTCGTGAACTGCAGGTCGCGGGCGGATACGTCGTTGGCGCTGCAATACCCGTAGACATACGACAGCGCTTCCGCTTCGCTCACATGGCTCGCCCGCTGACCAATGACGATGGCCAGCTCCGCCTCGTAGTCGACCTGTGCGGATGCGGCTGGCAGAGGGATGTCTTCTTCATGTCCGGCGAGCGCGTTGGCGAACTTGCTGAACAGGATCGGAGTGGCGGGATACGCCATGTTGCATTCGTCGGCGTGCTTTTTGTAGTTCAGGCCTACGCAGATAATCTTGGAAGGTGCAGGAACAGCCGGGGCATACGTGAGCGTTTCTTCGGGGTGAAACAGGCTGTCGTCTTCGTAGACGGCATCCGTCAAGCGGGCCAATGCCTGCTTGCTCGGCTCTCCACCCGAAATCAGGTCTGCGACGGATGTCGGAGCATCGCTTTCTCCTGGATATTTGGCCAATGCCGACTGGACGTCGAGAATTCCTTTGTCCGTCTTGACGCCTAACGCAATTTCCCGGTTCTTGGTAAAAGCGACGGTAATCATGAGTTCCCTCCCGCTGATTAGGATTGGATAAAGACGGTCTTGATCGAGGTGAAAAATTCTATCGCTGCCTGCCCTTGCTCGCGGGAATGGGAGCTGGACTGCTTCATCCCGCCAAACGGCGCCTGCAGCTCCACCCCAGCAGATTCGGCATTCACCCGCACGAGTCCTGCCTCGATCTCGCCGATGAAGGAGAGGATGCTCCCGATGTCGCGGGTGAAGATGGATGCGCTCAGGCCGTACTGGACATCGTTGGCGAGCGCGATTGCTTCATCCAGGGTGTCGACCTTGAGCAAGGCGAGCACCGGACCGAAAATCTCTTCCTGGGCGATGGCCATGTCGGCTGTCACGTCCTCAAAAACGGTCGGCTCCACGAAAAAGCCGCTGTCCAGTCCGTTGTCCATAAGCCTCCGTCCCCCGTAGATCAGAGTGGCGCCTTCTTCCACCCCTTTCTCGATGTAGGACAGGACGGTCTTCAACTGGCTTTCGCTCGCGCAAGGCCCCATCCAGGTGTCGCCTTGCATCCCGTCGCCGATCTGCAGCTGTGCGACTTTCGCCAGCAGCCTCTCGCGGAAAGCGTCGTAGATTCCGCTCTGTATGATGACCCGGCTGGTGGCCGTGCACTTCTGGCCGGTCGATCGCAAGCCCCCACTGATCGTCGCTTCCACCGCTAGATCGAGATCGGCGTCGTTCGCGACGATTACCGGATTTTTGCCGCCCATCTCCAGCTGGTACTTCGCCCCGCGAGCAAGTGCGCCTTGGCCGACACGCTTGCCGACGGCGTTTGAACCGGTAAACGTAATGCCGTTGATGTCCGGATGGTCGATGATGCCTTGACCGATGACGGAGCCGGGACCCGTCACCATGTTGACTACGCCGGACGGCAGCCCCGCCTCGTCCAGGCATTCCACGATCTTGGCCGCCGTCACCGCCGTCTCCTGGGCGGGCTTAAACACGACAGAATTGCCGTACACGAGAGCCGGGGCCATTTTCCAGATCGGGATGGCGACGGGGAAGTTCCACGGCGTGATGACGCCGACAACTCCCAGAGGGACGCGGGTCGTAAACATCAAACCTTCGCTGGCGGTCGACGGGATCACATCGCCTACCTTGCGCATGCCTTCTCCGGCGTAGTAGCGCAAAATGGCGATTCCCCGGGCCGTTTCGCCTTTGGCTTCCCCGAACGTCTTGCCCATTTCCCGTGTCATGGTCTCGGCGATCTCATCGAGCCGCTTTTCCAGGGCATTGGCCGCTTTGTACAAGTACTCGCCCCGGGCCGGAGCGGGGAGCTTGCGCCACGCCGGCTGCGCCTCCTTGGCAGCGGCAACCGCCTGCTCCAGATCGCCGGCGCCGGACTTTTGCACGTAGCCGACGACGTCCTCCCGATTGGCCGGATTGACGCTCGGTTCGACCTGGCCGGACGACGCCGGGATCCATGCGCCGTTGATGTAGTTCAAATACGTTTTCACGTCTGTTTTTACTGTCATCTCTCTGCACTCCTTTTCTGCAAATGGATCGTTTGCTAGTGCCCCTTTTGAATACAAAAGCTGCTAAAAAACAGGGAGAGGGACGGAGCTGCGGTGGGAGAAGCATATTTCCGTCTTCGCTTCGTGCTTCGCCCCGCGAGGAAGCGGGGACTGTCCGCTACGCCGCGAATTCGCGGGGGAGCGGTAAAGCAGCAGCCGCTCCGAAGCAACTCAAGGTACCGCTCCTTTTACACCCCGTAAACCTGCTTTACCCCACCTCGAGTACGTCCCTGCCTCTGATCAAAAAGTCGGGCCAATCCGCCAAATGCCAAAATCGTGCTGCTTCAAAATTTCGGCCTTGGTCAGCTTGCCGGAAGCGACCTGGGCAACCTCCTCGAAAAGCCGTCGGCCGACTGCCTGGATCGACTCGGTCCCGTCGATGATCGTGCCTGCATTGACGTCGATGTTGTCCTCCATTTTGGCGAAGATGGCGGAGTTGGTAGCAATTTTGATGACAGGTGCGATCGGCGAGCCGGTGGGCGTGCCTCTCCCCGTCGTAAACAGGACGACTTGGGCCCCGCCCGCCACCATCCCGGTCAGCTGCTCGATGTCATGGCCGGGCGTATCCATCCAGACCAGCCCCTTCTTGCTCGGGGTCTGGGCATAGTCGATCAGCTCCTGGAGAGGACGGCTACCCGCCTTGTTCGCCGCGCCCAACGACTTTTCCTCGAGAGAGCTGAGGCCGCCCTTGATGTTGCCCGGGCTGGGATTGCCTGTACGGATGTCTACGCCCATCAGGAAGGCCCTATCCTCCATGGCCTTGATCACTTCGTACACCCGCTTGGCGACTTTCTCATCGACGGCCCGCTCGGCGAGCAAATGCTCCGCCCCGATCAGCTCGGTCGTCTCCGCCAGAATGGACGTGCCGCCGTGATCGACGATGAGATCGCTGACGACGCCCACTGCCGGATTGGCCGACAATCCCGAGCAGGCATCGGAGCCCCCGCATTCGGTTCCTACGATCAGCTCGCTGAAGTCGCAAAGCTCCCGCTGCAGTATCGAAGCGTCCTGGACCATCCGCGCGGCGATTTTGGCCCCCTGGGCGATGGCCAGCAAAGTCCCGCCGTGATCCTGGATCGACACGACCTCCACGGGCTTTCCGGTCTTCGCGATTTCCCCCGCCACGCTCCGCGCCTGATGCGTCTCGCAGCCGAGGCCGAGTACGACGACCCCGTACACATTCGGGTTGGCCCCCATGCCTGCGTATGTCCGAAACGTTTGCTCGTAGTCGACGCCGACCTGCGCGCAGCCGTGCTGATGAATGAAGGAGACCGTCCCTTGCACCAGCTCCGTGATCTGTCTGGCCGCTTGCGTCGCACATGTGATCGTCGGCAGGATGAGCACGTGATTGCGCACCCCGACACGCCCATCCGGACGTCGGTATCCCCAGAATTTTCCGCTATCTGGCTTCGCCAAGCCGATCCCCCCTTCCCCTTTTGCCTTCGAGATTGTGGATGTGAACATGCTCGCCCGGTCCAATCTCCCGGGTCGCCACTCCGATCACTTCCCCGTACTTGAGGATATCTTCTCCTTGCCGGATCGCGACGACCGCAAACTTGTGCCCGAATTCGATCGGATCGCTGAGAGTGATATGAAAGGACCGATCTTCGCACACGACGGAGACTTCAGCACCTGCCGGAATCGGCTCCAGCGCTACCGCCACTTTGTCGTGCGGCTTCATCATGACTGTCTTGTACGCTTCACCCATGGGTTTTCCCCCTTCCGGATCTACCTGGCCGTCAGACCGCCATCTGCCACGAAATTGCTCCCGGTAATAAACGACGCTTCGCTGCTGGCCAGAAAGCAGACGAGGTGCGCGATCTCCTCGGGGGTTCCCATCCGTCCGATCGGCTGGCGAAGCTCCATCTGCCTTCTCGCTCCCTCCGGATCCGCCTGTCCTGCCAATATCTTTTGGATCCAGGGAGAGTCGACCGTACCCGGCGAGATCGCGTTCACGCGGATCCCGTGCTCGGCGAAATCCGATGCGACCGACTTGGTCAGCCCGACGATGGCCGCTTTGGAGGCGCAGTATCCCGCTCGGTTCAGCACCCCGTCCATCCCGGCGACGGAGGCGATATTGACGATGCAGCCGCGCTCCTCTTGCGTCAGCATCTGCTTGACCGCGTACTTGCAGCCGAAAAACGCCCCTTTCGCATTGACGCTCATCATCGCATCCCACTCCGCTTCCGTCTGCTCCAGCACCGTCCCCGCCTTGCCGACTCCCGCGTTGTTGACCATAATGTCAATTTTCTGATAACGTTCTGCGATTGTCTGCAAAACCTGGCTGACCTGCTCCTCGCGGCTCACATCGAGACGAAAAAACTGCCCGCGTCCTCCATCCAGCGCAAGTTCACGCGCGACCCGCTCGCCGCCAGTCTCATCCAGATCGCATACCGCGACGAATGCTCCTTCCCGGCCCAGCCGCCTGGCGATGGCCTCGCCGATGCCGGAAGCAGCTCCCGTGACGACCGCTACTTTTCCCGCCAGAGCCTTCATACCAGGAGGCTACCTTTCGCCTGGCTTCTCACCGGGTTCGCCAGCACGCCGATGCCGCCAATCTCAATCTCGATCCGATCTCCATCTGCGAGCGTAAAATCATCCGGCGGAACGATGCAGGTCCCGGTGAGAAGCACCGTTCCGTCAAAAATAGTGTTGTCCCGCAAGAGGTACGCGACCAGCTCGTCAAACCTCCGCTTGAGCTGCCCGGTGCTGGCGCTTCCCTCCACTACCTTTTCCCCGTCTCGGAAAATGCGGCACACGATCTGAAACGCATACGGATCCTCCACCGTTTCCGCCAGGCGAATGGCCGGCCCGATCGAGCAGGAGCCCTTCCACATTTTCGCTTGCGGCAAGTAGAGCGGATTTTCGCCCTCGATATCGCGGCAGCTCATGTCGTTGCCGATCGTGTACCCGACGACTCGCCCGTCACGGGAAAGCACCAAGCCCAGCTCCGGCTCAGGAATTTGCCAGTTGGAATCGCTTCGCAAATACAGGTCGCGGTCTGGAGCAACCGTCCGGGCTGCCGTGGATTTGAAGAAAATTTCCGGGCGCTCGGCATCGTACACTTTATCGTAAAAGGTCGTCGTGTCCAGCCGCCCTCCCGTCGCTTCGTAGTTGCGCGCATCCCGGCTGCGCTCGTACGTCACGCCGCACGCCCACACTTCCGCTGCTTCCAGCGGAACCAGCAGCTCCAGCTCCTCCGCTTTGACAGCAAGGGGCTCGCTTGCGGCAATCGTCTCTTGCACCAGCTCTAGCGTCGTCCGCTGCCGTACTTCCGCCTCCCTTACCAGCTCCATGAAGTCCGTTTGCCCGAGCAGATACACCTCGGATTGATCCGTCAACGCTGCAAGCACCGGCTCTGAACCTTCTTGTAAAAAGCGAATGATACGCATATGGCACCTCCACTTTAGTTTTATATTATCAAACACAGTTTTGCATTATGCTCGTGCATAAGGCTCTCCGAAATAGGCCCGTTAAACGCTTCTAGCGCCAAACCCGTAGCCCATCTCCTCGGACATCTCCTCGGCCGCTTTTTTCAGCAGCGCCAGGAATTGCTCAAGCTCCTGATCATCCACACGCGTCACCAGGGTAGAAATGCTCACCGCCGCGATAGCCTGCCCCTGATGATTGCGGATCGGCACGGCAATGCAGCGGACCCCCGGTTCGTTTTCCTGATTGTCGACCGCGTAGCCTTGCTCGCGGACTTTTTTCAGCTCCGCGCGAAAATCCGGTTCGTTTGTGATCGTTCTGGCCGTCTGTGCCACGTAGTGATAATCTTTCAAAATATGCGCCAGCTCTTTTTCGCTCTTCCAGGCGACCAGCGCCTTGCCTACCCCGCTGGAATGGACCGGGATTCTCCTCCCGATGCGCGAGTACAGGATGGTAGCCTGCGGGCCCTCCACCTTGTCGATGTAGACGCCTTCTTTGTCGTCCAAGATGACGAGGTGCGTCGTCTGTCCGGTCTTCATCGACAGGTCGACCAGATACCTTTTGGCTACTTTGCGTACATCCAAACCATGGATGACAAAGTTTCCTCGTTCGAATAGCTTCATTCCGAGCCGGTACTTGCCGTTCTCCGGGTTTTGGTCGATGTAGCCGTGCACCTGGAGCGTCTTGAGCAAGGAATGAACCGTGCTTTTGTGCAACTGCATACGCTCGCTGATATCTGTGATCTTCAGCTCCAAATCCTGCTCGTCAAAGAGATCGAGAATTTTCAGCGCGCGTTCCACAGCTTGAATAATCGGCATTTTATCCATCCTTTAACGTCGTAATCACGGAATGATTTTGGTGTTATCTTACCATAGAATTACGACCGATGACTCATCTTTTGCCGCCGCTGTCCCCGCATTCCAGCCGCGCTTGGCGGACGATTTCCACGTACGTTTTGGCCGCCTTTTCCACTTGGGCATAGTCGCCTGCCGCGATCGTCTTCCGATCGAGCAGCGTCCCGCCAATCCCCAGCGCAGTCGCCCCCGCCCGTATGAACGAAGCGGCATTGCCTTCGTCGATCCCGCCGGTCGGGATGACCGGAATGTGCGGAAACGGAGCTTTGACCGCCTGAAGATAGGCCAGTCCAAGGCTGGCGGCGGGAAACAGCTTCACCAGATCCGCTCCCCACTCGATGGCGTTGATCATCTCTGTCGGAGTCATGACGCCCGGCACGCTGATCTTCCCGTGACGCGCCGCCGCACGGATGACGTCGAGGTGGAGACTCGGGCTGAACAAAAAATCCGCACCGCTTTTGATCGCCGCCGCAGCCGCCTCCCCGTCGATTACTGTGCCCGCCCCGACGACGGCCCGCCCTTGCAATCTCCTGCTGAGCCTTTTGATCGTGGCAAACGCGTCCTCCGAGTCCACCGTGATTTCCAGGGCGGTGATGCCCCCTCTCACCAGGCTGTCCGCCACCTCTTCCACTTGCTCCCGGGGAATGCGGCGGACGACCGCGATCACGCCGCTTTCCCGCAATTTTTCCAGGATAAACGCTTTTTCCTGCAAATCGTCTCCTCCTTCTCGGCGCTCTTACCGATACACTTCCTCGTGCTCTCCCATCACTTGCGACCAGAACGGATAGCCTTCTACGTCTCCCGCCACCGTCAGGGCATAGGCGCCGATGCGGTTGCCCAGCCGCACCGCGTCACGGTACGGCCAGCCTCTGATCAGTCCCGACAGGAAGCCTGCGGCAAATCCGTCCCCCGCGCCGATCGGATCGACGATCTCCTGTACGGGAAAGCCCGGCACGTATTCTCTTCCTTCCGGCGCAGCGAAGTAAGCCCCTCTCTCTCCGAGCTTCACGACCGCTGCTTTGGCCCCGTTTTGCAGCAGCCGCTCCGCGATATTCTCCGGACTGTCTTCACCCGTCAGCAGCCGCCCTTCGTCCCAGCCGGGCAAAACGATGTCACAACGGCCCGCGATGTCGAACAGAACGGTCTGCGCCTCCTGCTTCGTCCACAGCTTCAGGCGGACATTAGGGTCGAAAACGACCGTCACGCCGTGCCTTTTCGCTTTGTCGATCGCCTGGTAGACCGCTTCCCTGCACGTGTCGCCGAGCGCCGGCGTGATGCCGGTCAGATGCAGAAACTTCGCCTGCGCGATCAGGTCTTCGCCGATGTCATCCGGCCGCATGCGGCTCGCGGCGGAACCTTGGCGATAGTAGTACACTTTCGGCTCTTTTCCCTGCTGCCTTTCCTTGAAAAAGACAGCCGTCGGATAGCCGGGGTCAAACACGACGTGCGAAGTATCCACCCCTTCCCCGCGAATGAAGTTGCGGATGTACAGGCCGAACTCGTCGTCCCCCAGGCGGCTGACCCAGCTCGCCTGATGGCCGAGTCTGGCGAGACCGATCGCCACATTCGATTCCGCGCCGCCGATGGTCTTGGCGAACTGCCCCGCAAACCGCAGCGGCCCTGTTGTCAGCGGGTGAAACAGCACCATCGTCTCGCCAAAGGTCACGACGTCCATACGCGTTCCTCTCTGACCGGCGAAGTCGGGACGGCCAGGCCAGCCGCGCCTTTTTGCGACACCGCCAGCTCGGGCGCGTAGCGGCGGATCATGTCGAGTCCGATGCGGGCGCGGCGTACCCGCTCCCGGCACAGGCTGATCGATGTCGGCTCGAGATGCTTTCCGGACGGATAGATATTCGGCGAATTGCGCAGACCGAACTTGATGTACACTGGCGCGGCCACCCGGATGATTTCCGGAATTTCATAGTGGCGGATGAAGCCGCCGATGTCATCCGGCGCCTCCACGTAGATGTCGATCGGGATGTCCACGGCGTGACGGATCGCCGCCAGCCTGGCCAGCGTGAGGTCTGTCGGCACGTTGTACGTGCCCGCCCCGATTTTCTCTATCAGGCGGATCGACACCGGATTCGCCTGCGCCATCTGCACCGACACCTTGACGAGCAAATCGGAGGGCAGCTCGCCGTTTTTCTTGAATTCGTTCACCAGCCAAAGCAGTCCCTCGTCCGCCACCAGGATGCTGCGGATGCCCATCCGGCAGGCTCGCTTGACGTCCTCGATGGCGTAGACGAGCTGATCCATGCCCTGCGAGCGCAGCCCGGCGATCTTGCCCGCGCTGGCCCAAGACATCGGAGTGATGTCCCACGTCCCCCGCGGTCCGACGAACAGGCTTACCTCGAGGTTTTCCCGTCGGCCGATCGCCGCCATCTGCTCCAGCTCTTCGTCGGTCAGGAGCATGATCCCGCTTCCCTGGGAAATGCGGTGGATGGTCACCCCGTAGTCGTTGCACGCCTCCACGACCGCTTCAAACGACGCAGGTCCTTCCACGCTGGGGATTTCCACGCGATACTGGGCGCCGTCCGGAAAGCGCTTGGCCGAACTGGGGAGATCATGGCAGTCACCGGGCGGAAAGCCCAGCTTCTCGATCATCTCTCTCGTTTGCTTCATCGTCCTGTCCCTCCCTGCTCAGTCTGCTTGCAAAAGATGGCGTCTGTCCGGTAATCCAGCACGGCTTCCTCCCACACGCTGAGCGGCACGACACCGTTGGCGGCATCCGTATGCCCCGTCATGCGGTTGCCTGCCGCCACCTGCCGCTGCCGGTGGCGGATCGCAGCCAGGCGCTGCTCGGCCAATTCGGCACGTGCCTCCCGCACAGGAGAGAACGCAAAGGCGAGGCTGCCCTGGCGAAACTGGGCTTCGTCCAGCAATTGGATCTGTCTCTCGCGCAGATCGAGGTACAGCAGATCTCCTGTCTGCAGGTACAGGATGCCGCCGCCTTCCGCTGCCTCCGGCGTCATGTGGCCGATGGCGGCTCCGTACGTCACCCCGGAGTAGCGTCCGTCGCTGATCAGCGTGGCGAGCCGTTTCAGATTGCGGTTGGCGTTGATGTGCTGCATCGGCGTGAACATCTCCGGCATGCCGAACGCAACCGGCCCTTGACCGGAGATGACGACCGAGATCTTCAGCGCCCCCTGCTCGGCCATGCGCTCGAACAGCTCGTCGTATGCCAGATCGCACCAGTCCTCGTAATGCTCGGGCGCATTGTGCCGAAGGACGGCCAGCAAGTTCTCCTGTGCGAAGCTGCGGCTCTCTTTCAGCTTCTCCAGCAATTTCGAATCGAGCAGGCTGCGGTTGGCGTCATCCTCGTTTTCGTAATAGAGGACGAAAGCAGCTTTCTTGTCGAACTCATCGAGCTGTTTTGTCGTCATCCCGCTGATCTTCACGACCGCGCTCTCGAAAAAGTTGCCGGTGAGCACATCGACTCCGCTAAACGGACGGCGCGGGGACGTCAGGATGATCGGATTTTCTTTGACGTGTGCAGCGGACAGCCGCTCCTGATCCGCCAGCCGCTCCCGCCAGGTCGTTCCCGTGACGGTGGGTGCATCTACGTCCATCGGCACGCCGTTTTGCATAAGCTCGTAAAACAGCGTCTCCATCCCCCGGCTGTTGCCGCTGCAGCACTGCATCGCCAAGGCAAAAATGTCGCGGCCCTGCGTCAGGCTGTAATCGAACAAGTCCGGCACCGGATGGGCATGGTGGATGCGATCCAGCTCCCACAGGCTGAAGCGGTAGCCTCCGTACAGCATCCCGGCAACCATGTGCATCATCAGGTTGGTCGAACCGCCGGACGCGCTGTGGATGCGGATCGCATTGCGAATGTTGGCTGCCATCACATTGGCGGCGCCGAAGGCCGGTTCGTTGATCAAAGCAGCCAGACTGTCTACAGCCTGGTTCACCTGCTCCTGGGTAGGCGGAGCCGTCAGCAGCTCGACAGCGGGATGGACCAGGCCGAGACCTGCGACGAGATGCCGGGAGCTGTTTCCTGTCCCGTTGAACGCGCATACGCCCCCTTTGCCGTCACAGGTGGCGACAGCCAGCCGCTGCTCGTATCCCTTATGCTCCGCTTTCGTGATGATCCCCCGATCGACTGCCCGCTCCAGCACGCCCTGAAACGCCGTATTGGAGGAGCACTGGAGAATGTACGCCATCGCATCACGCAAATCGTCCGCGATATCCGGCGCTCCGGCTCCTTCCGCTTTGCGGGCTACCTGCTCCAGCTCGGCAAACAGGTCCTCGGGAATCGTCCCTCCCTGCAGGACGTGGGCCGGGGCAAAGGTGGCGAAAAACGGGGCCTCCCCCCGGTATTGGCGCAGCCTGTCGAGATGAGCCACTGCGCTGACTACCCCAAGCGGCTGCTTGTCGCATCCCTGGATGACGAAGGCGCCGTGGTAGCTGTGCGACTCGAGCTGGTTCACGACCATTTGCGCGACGGCATTGCGGCTCTGCAGCGAATAGCTCATGCCCTGGTTGCTCTGCGCTGTGCCGTCGCACATGACAGGGGTCGAGAAGTAAAACGGCACGCCGCCGTTTTGCCAGATGCGGATCGCCGCCCGGCTGGAGGTCTGGAAGTCCATGATATGTGCCGGATGGTCGGGCGAGCCTCCGATAATGGCGATACGCGGCGCGTTTTCTTCCAGCCGGTTGTAGATTTCATCCAGCGTCCAGTCCGGCGCGGATCCTTCGTACGATGAGCCGAGCAGCTGCTTCGCGCGGTCGAGCAAGCCCGCTACGCAGATCGGTTCGTTCGCCTTTCCCTGGACGTTGTCGCGATACGGGTTGACCCGGCTCTGAATTTGCGGAAAACGTATGGACATGGTGCGCTTTTCCTCCTTGTCAGACGGAATTGATACTTACCACTCGGCCACGCTGCCGTCTTCGTGGCGCCAGACAGGGTTTCGCCAGTCGTGGCCCTCTTGCGCCGCCCGCGCGACCTTTTCCTCGTCGATCTCGATGCCGAGACCGGGACGGGAAGGCAGGCCGACATAGCCATCCCGATACGCGAACACGCTCGGATCGACGAGGTAGTCGAGCAGATCGCTCCCCTCGTTGTAGTGGATGCCGAGACTCTGCTCCTGGATGATCGCGTTGGGCGTGCAGGCGTCGACCTGCAGCGAGGAGGCGAGTGCGATCGGACCGAGCGGACAGTGCGGCGCTACCGCCACGTCGAAAGCCTCGGCCATCGCAGCGATTTTTTTCACTTCGAGAATCCCTCCGGCGTGGGACAAATCCGGCTGGATGATGTCCACGTAGCCGTCCTGCAAAAGCTGCTTGAAGCCCCAGCGCGTGTACTGGCGCTCGCCGGTCGCGATGGGAGCGGTCGTATGGCGGGCGATCTCCCGCAGCGCCTCGTTGTTTTCCGGCAAGACGGGCTCCTCCAGAAACATCGGGCGATACGGCTCCAGCTCCTTGGCGAGCAGTTTCGCCATGGCCTTGTGTACGCGTCCGTGGAAGTCGATGCCGATGCCGACATCCTGGCCGACTGCCTCGCGGACAGCGGCGATTCGCGAGACGACCGCCTCTACCTTGGAATGCGCGTCGATGTAGTTCAGCTCTTCCGTCGCGTTCATCTTCACGGCCGTATAGCCTGCGGCCACTTTTTCTTTGGCGGCGGCTGCCACGTCGTGCGGGCGGTCTCCGCCGATCCACGAATAGACGCGAATCTTATCCCTCGCCGCCCCGCCGAGCATTTGCCAGACGGGGAGGTTGAAATGCTTTCCGGCGATGTCCCACAGCGCCTGCTCGATCCCGGACAGGGCGCTCGTCAAGATCGGCCCGCCCCGGTAAAACCCGCCGCGGTAGAGCGTTTGCCAATGGTCCTCGATGGCGAGCGGCGATTTGCCGATCACGTATTCCGCAAGCTCGCGTACGCACGCTTCCACTGTTCCGGCTCTGCCCTCTACGATCGGCTCCCCCCAGCCCGAGACCCCTTCGTCCGTCTCTACTTTTAGAAACAACCAGCGCGGCTTTACCCGGTACAGCTTGAAGCCCGTTACTTTCATGCTCTCACCCCGCCTTGTTCGAATCCGTGCGAAAAATTCATCACGATCGGCTCTGTCAGCACTTCCACATCCGACCGGCTTCTGGCCTCGGGAAGCAGACTTTCGGAAATCCAGATGTCGCGCACATGCAAGGTGTTTTCGATGCGAACGAGCCGCACCTGGCCGAGGTCGAAGGCGTTGCACGTCTTGATCGCCGCTTTCACCGCCAGCTCCCCCGTATCGAGGAACATCGGCAGCTTCACGGTGCCAACGACCGTGCTGGTCAAGGCGTTGGCGTACCCTTTGACCCAATCGATCTCCTCGAACACCTCGCGCGTGGTGATGTCGGCCAGCCCGATCCCGTTTGCGTTGCCGTGCGTTTTTTCCGTGAGCCGGAGCACGACCGTCCGCGCTGCGTTCACTCCTCCGCTGGCGTACGGCGTGGCAAAACGTCCGGTAATGTTCGGGTCCATCCCGTCGCCCGAGATGTCTTTGCCGATTTCGTCGACGACTAGCACGTCGAGCGGATCAAATAAGATTTTCGGCATCAGCGCCTTCGCTTCGAGCAGCAGCTTCGGCTCCTCGTCCGCCAGCCGCTCGGCGGGGATCGCCACGGCCTTGGCGGGACGGTCGAAGGCGTTTTCGATCGTGCCGACTCCAAAGACAATCGGGGTGCGCTCGATCATCACTTTCGCCATCTCCTGCACGTGCTCCGCCATGTACTTGAAGCTGTAGGCATGGGCTGCCTCGGCGCCGCGCTGCTTGCCGAGGCCGATGGTGATCATCTTCATCAGGCCGCTTTCCACGGGACCGCGAAAGGCCGTATGGGGCTTGATCCGGTTGATTACGACGACCTTGTCGGCGTGGTAGGCGTTGTGGTCCATGTAGATGGGCAGGCCGTTCGGCAATCTGCCCACCTCCACGACCTCCATCGTCGCCTCAATCGGCGCTTCCACGAACGATTCCGTGACTCCCAGCGATTCCAGCACTTCCTTTTGTCCCTGCGCCGTCGCCCCTCCGTGGCTGCCCATCGCAGGCACGATGAATGGCCTCCCCCCGGCGGCTTTGATCATCCGCACCACTTCCCGCGTGATGACGGGGATCTCGGCGACGCCGCGGCTTCCGACCGCGATCGCGACCCGATCGGCCGGAGCTATGCGCGACAGCACACCGGATTCGTCGATCGCCTGGCGCACGGCCCCTGCCACATCGGGCAGCTCGGGCGCGTAAAAGTGCTGCCGGACCTTCGCCATGCGGGGGATGGGGATCGCGCGGAGCAGCTCTTCGATCACCTGCATGTATCTCTCCCCCTTACTTGCGCACTTTGGCGACCTCGTCGTACATTTCCTTGACCAGATCTTCGCCGATCTCTTTCGCGAACTTGTCGATGACCGGCTTGATGATCTCCTGCATCCGAGCCTTTTCTTCCGCCGACACCTCGTTGACCTCCATGCCTGCTGCCTTCAATTCGTCCAGTGCCTTTTGATTCTCCGTCTGGTTCAGCTCGCGCTGGTACTTCCCGGCCTCCGCGGCTGCATCGCGCAGGATTTGCTGCTCTTCCGGCGACAGCTTATCCCAGAATTTCTTGCCGACGAGGAACACGAACGGCGTATAGACGTGCTTCGTGACGCTGAGGTACTTTTGCACCTCGTTGTACTTGTTCGACTTGATCGTGGCGAGCGGATTTTCCTGGCCGTCGACCGTACGGCTCTCCAGGGCGCTGAACACCTCCGAGAACGCCATCGGCGACGGGTTGGCGCCCAGTGCGGAAAACGCTTCGAGATGCACCTGGTTTTGCATGGTGCGGATTTTCAGCCCTTTGAAGTCCTCGGCTGTAGCGACAGGATGCTTGCTGTTCGTCAAGTTGCGGAAGCCGTTTTCCCAATACCCCAGTCCGATCAGGTTGTGGGCCGGCAGCTTTTCCAGCAGCTTTTGCCCCAGCGGACCGTCCAGCACGGCATGGGCTTCCTTCTCTTCGTTGAAGACGAACGGGAAGTCGAAGATGGCGTATTCCTTGATGTCCCCGACCAGCGGCGACGTGGACGGGATGGTGATTTCCTGCGTCCCTGCCTGGAGCGCCTCCGTCATTTTTTTGTCGTCCCCGAGCTGGGCCGCATAGTACGGGATGACCTTCAGCTTGCCACCGCTCTTTTCACTGACCAGCTCGGCAAACTTCTTGAGCCCTTGCCCTTCCGGGTGGTCCTCGTTCAGGCCGATTCCCGCCTTGATCGTCCGCTCCTGTATGCCCGACGCCGGTGCGGATGAGGATGCCGTCGAAGCGCTTCCCCCTCCGCCGCCTCCTCCGCAGCCAGCCAGCAGCAGAAGTGCCGGAACCACACACCCGACTACCCATTTACGCGTCCACTTTTTCATGTACAATCCCCCCGTTTTTATCGGCTCCCCGCTGCGCCAGTGCTGCATAGCGTTCCGTGGAGCGGCTCTCTTTCCATTGCAGGCGTTCTTTCACTTCCCGATTGACCAAATAATTTGGATATTCGCCATACAGGAGCACATCGGCTACGCCCATCGCGGCTTTTGCCCTCATTTCGGCTGCGGCTTCCTCGGAGTACCAGGCCACATGCGGCGTGAGGATGACGTTGTCCATGGCCAGCAGCGGATTGTCCGGCGAAATGGGTTCTAGCTCCACCACGTCCAAGGCGGCTCCGGCGATTTGCCCCCTTTGCAGCGCTGCGATCAGCGCCTGCTCGTCGATGACCGGCCCTCGCGACGTATTGATGACGATGGCCTCTTTTTTCATCTGGGCGAACTGCTCCTCCCCGATCATGCCTTTCGTCGAAGGCATCAGCGGGGCGTGGACCGAGACGAAATCGGCCTGGCTGCACAGCTCTTGGAGGGTCGCCAGCTCCACGTCCAGACTGTCCGCCACGGCCTTTGGCACATACGGATCGTAGGCAATGACGCGCAGCCCGAGCGGCTGGACTTTTCTGGCGAGCGCCTGCGGAATCTTGCCAAAGCCGACCAGCCCGAGCGTCCTGCCGCGCAGCCTCATAATCGGCTGTGTCACCTTGAAATCCCATACGCCGTTTCGGATGGCCTGATGGGCGACGACGACCTTGCGCGACCACGCCAGAAGCAGTGCGAGAGCGTGATCGGCGACCTCGTCCATGCAGTAATCGGGGACGTTTGCCACACAGATGCCTTTTTCCGTGGCGGCCTGAAGATCGACGGTGTTGACCCCTACTCCGTAGCGGGTGATCACCTTGCACTTCTCCAGACTTTCGATGACCCTGCGGCTGAGGGGCGCGTACTGGTTGATCAGCGCATCGGCGTCACGGCAGGCGGCGATCACCTCCTCCTCTGTCCGGCACTGAGCGGGCACCAGCTCGATCTGCTCGCTCCCCAGCACTTGCTCCTCGTAGCGCAAGTCGGCGTACTCCCAATCCGTCACGACAACCTTCCATTTCTTGTCCATTTCGATACCCCCTTTACGTGAGCCATTCGAGCGGCACTGTCACAAGCGACGGGAACAGAATCAGCAGGATGAGGACGATGACCTCGACCAGCAGGAACGGCCAGATCCCTTTCATAATGTCCTCCATGCCGATTTTCCCGACGCCGCACGCCACGTTGAGTACCGTGCCGACAGGCGGTGTGAGCAGGCCGATGCAGTTGTTCAGGATAAACAGGACCCCAAAGTAGATCGGATCGATGCCAGCCTTGTCGATGATCGGCATCAGGACGGGGGTCATGATCAGAATCGTCGGAGTCAGATCCATCGCCGTCCCCACCAGCAGCACAATCGCGTTGATCACGATGAGAAGCAGAAGCGGATGATCGATGAGCGGCCCAAGCAAATCCGTGAGCATCACGGGGATGTTGGCCACGGTGATCAGCCAGGCGGACACCATCGCCGCCGCCGCGAGAAACATGACCACGCTCGTCGTCTTGGCCGAGACGATCAGAATGTGGTAAAGCTGATTGATTTTCAGCTCCCGATACACGACGATGCCGACGAACAGCGCGTAAAAAGCCGCGACCACGGCCGCTTCCGTCGGGGTAAACACCCCGCCGCGCAGCCCGACGATGATGATGATCGGCAAAAGCAGCGCCCAAACCGCTCCTTTCGTCGCGTCCCAGATCTCTTTGAGCGACTTGCGCGGGTACGACTGAAAGCTTCCTTTCCGCGTGATGATCGCCCAGGTGACCATCAGGCCGACACCGATCAACAGTCCGGGCACGATCCCCGCCATGAACAGCTTGGTGATGGACAGGCCGCTGGTGACGCCGAATACGATCATCGGAATGCTGGGAGGGATGATAGGAGCGATGATTCCGCCTGCTGCGATCAGACCAGTGGAGCGGTTCCGATTGTACCCCGCACTCACCATCATCGGGATCAGGATCGCGCCGAGCGCGGCTGTATCTGCCACAGCCGAACCGGAAAGCCCGGCAAATAAAATGCTGCCCATGATGGCCACGTAGCCCAAACCGCCGCGAATGTGTCCGACGAGAGCCAAAGCGAAGTTGATAATGCGCTTGGAAATGCCTCCCGCATTCATCAGCTCTCCGGCCAGGATAAAAAACGGGATCGCCATCAGCGGGAAGTTGTCCGCGCCGCTGATCAAATTTTGCGCGATGATTTGGCTGTCGAAGATGTCCATGTAGATCATCAGAGCGACGCCGCTGAATAGCAGTGCGAAGGCGATGGGCATGCCGAGGGCCATCACGCCCAGCAGCGAGCCGACAAAGATTCCGAGCGTCATCTACCTTCCTCCCCCTTCCGCTATTTGCTGCGGTGCCGGCACCAGCATTTCCTCTTCCGACTCCTTCACGCGGATGAAGTCGTCAACCGGACGCTTGCGGAACAAGACGCGATACAGATTGGCCACGACGACAATCGCCATGCAGATGCTCATCAAAATGCCGATGCCGTACATGAAGCCGAGCGGCATCCCGGTAGCCGGGGCCTTGCTGTCAAGGTTGATCAGCGTCATTTTCCAGCTGCCGTCAAGCACGAGCCACAGCACGTACAGGATGAGTCCGTTCGTGATGACAAACACGACTTTTTTCCAAAAGTCAGGCAGCCTTTTGACGAACATGTCGACGCCGAGATGCTCGTTGTCCGTCAGCGCGCCGATTGCCCCCAGAAAGATCAGCCAGACGAACAGGAAGCGCGACATTTCTTCCGACCATGTGATTCCCGAGTTGAACAAATACCGCAGCACGACGTTGCCGAAGACGAGAATCGCCATGAGCGCCAGGGCGGCGGCCATGATGACGTTCAGCGACGAGCTCAAAAATTTCGATGCGCTTTTCACGCGGATTCCCCCTCTCTCTTATTTGGCCTCTGCCTTGATTTTCTCTACCATTTCCTTCGCCCACGGATACGTCTGATAGATCTCGTCGTAGAGCGGTCCCGCAGCGGTCTCCATGGCCTGCCGGAAGGACTCGTCGGGCGTCGTGAACCTGATTCCCTTTTCCTGAAGGAACTTCTTGTCATCCTCGTAGCTCTTCTCCAGGAGCTCCCATTCGTAGTCGGCGGCAGCCTTGGCCGCCTCCTCGAGGATGCGCTGCTGCTCCGGTGTCAGCTGGCTCCACAGCTTGCCGTTGATGATGTACAGGTTGGGGCTGAACATGTGCTTGGACTCCAGCACGTCGGTCTGCACCTCATACCAGCCGGACGCCTTGAGCGTAGCGATCGGGTTGTCCTGCCCGTCGACCACCTTTTGCTCCAGCGCGGTGAACACTTCCGAGATCGGCATCGGGGTAATGTTGGCTCCGAGCAGCTGGCCCAGCTTGATGTAGTTCGGGATGTTGGGCATCCGGATGCGCATCCCCTGGAAGTCGTTGACGCTGGCAATCGGCCGGTTGCTGGAAAACATCCGGAAGCCGTTGGCGCTCCAGGCAAGCGCGTGAACGCCGTGCTTGCTCTCCATCTCGTCCGTCATCTCTTTGCCGATCGGGCCTTCCAGCACTTTTTTGGCGTGGGCGAAATCCTTGAACAAAAACGGCCACTCGCCAACCGCCATCTTGGGCACATCCGCCTGCATGATGAGCCCCGGTATGCCCATCTCGATCGTTCCGTTGCGCACGCCGTCGTAGAACTCCTTTTCGGCCCCGAGCTTGCTGTTGTCGTAAATTTGCACCTGAAGCGACCCGCCCGACTTTTCCTCCACCATCGGCTTGAACTTTTCCCGCAGCGCCACGTTCTGCGGGTGGTCCGTGGCGAAGTAGTTGGCTACTTTCAAGACGTGGGGCTTGCCTGCCGTCCCGCCACCGCCTGCTGTGCCGGACGCATTGCCGCCGCCTCCGCCTGCACAGCCTGCCAGGACGAGGCTTGTGGCGAGCAAAAAGCTCGAAAGGGTTGCCATTGTTTTTTTCACCTTGCATGCCTCCAATCTGCTTTCCGTATCGTTCGATCTGTTTTCTTGGCGATGGTCCGCCGCTTCCGGACGGCTAGCGGCGGAGATGTGGATGTGCTTGCGGTTCTTGGCGAATCTCGGGCAAGTCCGCTTACTGCCGGGTCTCTTCAATCGGGTTTTTGACGATGAACCAGTAGCAAAGCGCCGCGCACCCTGCGATGATGCCCCCGGAAACGAAAGCCAGCAGGTAAGAGCCCGTCGAGTCCACGATCAGCCCGGCCACCACTGGCGAAAAGGCCCCGCCGAAATACCCGCCGAAGTTTTGGATGGAGCTCACCGAAGCGACCAGGGCGGGGGGTGCCACATCGCCCGCCAGCGCCCAGGCGCTCCCCGTGATCGCCGAAATAAAGGCGAGAGCAAGCGTAAGCAGTGTAAGCGTTGCCACAATTCCTTGCACAAACGGGATGAGGATGACCACGGCAGCCGCGCCGATCGCACAGATGGCGATCAGTCTTCGCTTCGCGTTGATCGGAGTGCAGTAGCCTCTATCCACCATTCGCTTGGTGAGGTAGCCCCCGAAAATATTGCCGCAGATGCCTCCGATCCACGGAATGCTTGCATAGATGCCTAGCTGGGCCATGGAAATGTGATGGACCTCGACCAGATAGAGCGGAAGAAAGACCAGAAAGATGTTCCAAATCCAGATGGTGCAAAAGAATCCGAGGATCATTCCCCACACGCTGCGGTACGTAAACAAGGTCCGCCACTTGATCCGGGTCTGCTGCAGCCCTTGCTCAGCCCCGGCTCCATCCGCTTGAATATACGTCCGCTCCTCCTCGGAGAGCTTGCGGCTGTTTTCCGGATTGCGGTAAAACAAAATGAAGAAGATGGCAAATACAATCCCGACGATTCCGGTAATGTAAAACAGCGCGCGCCAGCCAAAGCTGACCAAGAGCAGTACGAGGATCGGCGGAGCGATGGCCGGCCCCCATTTCGATGACGAGTCCCAGAACCCCGTCGCGAGGCCGCGCTCCTTTTTCGGAAACCAGCTCGAGGTGATCTTGGCCGCCGTCGGAAAGCACGGTGCCTCTCCGACCCCAAGCAGCAGCCTCGCCGCGATGAAGGATGACATCTTGTTGACCGCCCCTGTCATGAACGTGGCGACGCTCCACCAAATGACCGCGACGGAGTACACCTTTTTCGCGCCGAATCGATCAATCAGCCAGCCGGACGGCAGCTGCATCAACGCATACGACCAGGAGAAGACGGTCCCTAAAAGCCCGATGTCCGTTTTGCTCAGTCCCAGCTCTTTCATCATTTCCGGCGCTGCGATGGAAAGATTCGCGCGATCGAGGTAGTTGATGATGCCCCCGATCAACAGCCAGATGACGACGGTCCAGCGGTAATTCTTCTTCGTCTCCAAAGGAAGGCTTTCTTTTGGCGATGGTACCGACGGAGTGCTCATGGAAACATCCCTCTTTTCCTAGAGTGGTGATCCTTATTTTGTTTTACATTATAAAACTCAGTTTTATAATGTGGCTTGAAAAAAAGCTTTCCCTAGCGAATGGCTGAAAGCGTTGTCAATTGTATGAAGCTCAAATGCTGAAAAACAACGGCACCTACCTCCTTGTTTTATATTATAAAACTCAGTTCTGAAATAAATCGGTTTAGAAAGCGCACCTAAAGATGCGCTGTGAATATTCCGTTAATTCATTCTATTCTGTTAACCATTATACTAGCGGCTGACCGGAATCATGTCAACGAAAAAGTTTCCAGCATCTTCCCCTAATAGACCCAAGCGAAATTCAGGAAAAAATGCCCTATTCCAACGGACAGCGGTTCCCTATAATGGTCAGCAAAACGACAACAACTGTCTGAGGAGAAGCCATGAAGAAGATCGTACTCAAAACAGCCGTCATCGCAGCCTTGCTGCTGTCTGCTTCCTCTCCTTTTCCGAAGCAGGCGCACGCTTTGCCGGCAGGAAATGCCGTCGTGCTGGCCACATCCCTGAACGTCCGCAGCGAACCCGCGCAAAAGGCGAGCATCGTAGGTTCGCTCCCGTATGGCGCGGTTGTCTCCGTTTCCGGTGAGGCTTACGGCTGGGCGCAGATCAGCAGCGGCCAGACGAAGGGCTGGGTCGCCGGACAATACTTGAAGAAAACAAACGCTGCGGCCCGAAGCGGCCCTGCAGCCGCGCCCTCAGCCGGCAGCCAGGGAAGCGCCAAAAGCGGCCAGACGGGAACAGTCCTCGCAGATGCCCTCCGCATGCGGAGCGGCCCCGGATTGGATCAAGGGATTTTGCGCGTACTTCCTATGAATACCACTGTTGACATCATCAGTCAGCAAAACAGCTGGCTGCGCATTCGGACTTCCTCAGGTGAAACCGGGTGGGTTTCCGCCGAATATATCGGGAAGAAAAAGCAAGGGGCTACAGCCGCTTCGATAAGTACCAGTGGGGCGAAGCCAAAAGGAAAGCACGGTCTGCAGGGAAAGCTCATCGTCATTGACGCGGGACACGGTGGGAACGATGTAGGGGCGATCGGGACCAAATACGGCGTCCTGGAAAAAACGGTCAACCTGCAGACGGCATCGAGGCTCGCGGACCTGCTACGGCAAAAAGGCGCACGAGTCGTCATGACACGGACCGGGGATAAGCAAAATCCGGCCCTGCACGATCGGGTCGCTGTCAGCGAATCCCGCAATGCCGACGCATTCGTCAGCATCCATTACAACTCCTCCCCTAAAAATGTGAGCGGCACCTTGACGTTTTTCTATTCCGAACAAAAGGACATGCCGTTGGCCCGTGCCATTGAGGCCCATCTCGGGGAGCTCGGCGGGATGAATAGCAACGGCATTTCCTTCGGCAACTACCACGTCCTGAGGGAAAACGACCAGCCCGCGGTGCTTCTGGAGCTGGGGTTCCTGACCAACTCGAAGGACGAATCGCTCGCGCGGACAGCCGACTATCAGCGGCGTTCGGCCCAGGCGATCGCGGAAGGCCTCGCGGATTACTTTGGGGGATAGGCCAAAAAAAAAGCGCTTGGATTATTCCAGGCGCTTTTCCCTATTCTTCCCATCGACTAATTCGAAACGCTCACAAACCAGCAAGAGGTCTTCCGAAAATTCCATTCCGATGGTGCGCAATGCTTCCGTAAAAAATGTTTCGTGAGCTTCCTTCCAGTAGCGATACGAGCGATCTCCTTCGCCCTCCGCAATGGCAAATTCCTCTGGAACCTCGTTCATGGGCATGATTTTTACGTCGACCGTTTGAATGATCGCGACAGGCTCGTCCCTCCCGTTTAGAATGATGCTGTAGTCTCCAGCACAAGGCAGCGGCTCGTTTTCCCTCTCATAAAAAACGAATGCAGAACAAGTGGCCGTCTTCACTCCATCGATGACCAACTGGGCCAACTGGTCCGGATTCGCTCCGAATTGCCACGCACTTACCGATGTTGGCTTTTCTTTTCCTTGAGATTCCCAATATTCATTCCAATACGACTGTGCTGCCTGGTTCATGCTTTTCCCCCTCGTAAAATGAATTCCTTTTGCTTCATTGTTCCCGTCGATCGCTCCGCCATTTCGCCGGTTTGCTCATTTGCTTCCGAATACTTGATCGATTTTCTCCCTGTCATAATCCAGTATCCAGCTGTTGAATTTCGTGTACAAAGGCGCAAGCGCCCCACGGTGATTGGAAACGACATCCAAGCCCCGATCGTCGTACATGTGAAAAATGAGATTCTTGTACGGGGCTCAAGCGGGAGATCCGGAAACACATGCTGGAGATAGTTTTGTAGCTTCATAGGCAGCCTCTCCCATTCAGCTTTTCGTTGAAGAACATCTGTTTCTTTTGCGTTCGTCTATTGATCCGCATTGGCGTTATGTGACCGACATCACTCGTCCGCCAGTCATTTGGACGAGCTGGTCCGGCGTCAGCCGAAAGACAGCTTTGGGATGGCCTGCCGCTGCCCAGATGGTCTCGAATCGGAACAAGTCTTTATCCACGATCGTCTCGATCTTCTCCGTATGGCCGAGCGGCGCTACGCCGCCTATGACAAAGCCTGTGCGCTCGCGGACAAAATCCGCGTCGGCTTTTCCCAGCTTCTCCCCCAGCCTGGATGAAACGAGTTTTTCGTTCACCCGGTTCCCCCCGCTGGCCACGACGAGCAACGGACGATCATCCGCCAGCCGAAAGAGGATCGACTTGGCGATTTGCGCTACCTCGCAGCCGATCGCGTCGGCCGCCTCTTGTGCCGTCCGCGTGCTGTCCGGCAATTCTATCACCTTATTGGCATATCCGAGCTCGAGCAATTTCTGCTGAACTCGAAGGGCGCTTTCCTTAAGTGGGTTCATCCCTGCCATTCCTCCCTTCTCTTTCAAAAGCGTGAACGCTGAAGCTTCCTCCGTTCACTTTTTATACAAATAATCCCAAACCCAGTTTCCTACCATTTTCTCACTGGAAGCACCAAATAGCCAGTCCTTTGCGCAGGCAAGCTGTCAAGAGCCATGGCAACGAGCCTGTTGGGACGAGTAACCAGTACGATGCAACGCTTCGCCGGATTTCCATATAAAAGGGGGGAGTCCCACGAGGAAGTGGGGCACGCGAGGGTAGGTGATAGGAAAATTTCCAAAATAATGGAAACCCACTCTGGATTTTCTCTTCTAACTGACAGAGGTGATAGACGATGAAGAATCATCGATTTCGTCGGCAAGGATTCAGCCTGTTCATGGCTTTGCTCATTCTGATCTGTTCTCCTTCTCCTGCCACGGCTTGCAGCTGCAGCGTGGGCACCGCCACTGAAGAGCTGCAGAAAGCGAAAGCGGTCTTTTCGGGTACGGTGTCGGAACTGAGAGAAGGGGAAGAGGCTGTCGAGGCCGTATTGGATGTGAAGAGCACCTGGAAGGGCGAAGTGCAATCTACGCGCATCGTACATTCTCCATTCGGCAGCTGCCAGTATCCATTCGAGCTTGGGCCCACCTATCTCGTCTACGCCAAACAGCGGGACGACTCCTCGCCCTATGTCGTGCACGACTGCGGCAGAACCTCGCTTGTTTCCTCGGCCTATCCGGACATCCTGGAGCTGGAGTTCGGACCGAATGCGGCTAGGAGCATTCAGCTGATCCAGCTGCAATTCTATGCGTTGCACAAGCCGCTTTACCAGACACTGGAGAATTGGCATGAAAAGGTCAAGCGCTATCTACTTCTTCATCCGCATGTGGAAAAAGACTCAAAGCAGTACGGGTTTTATTCCGCACACTTTCCCGGGGAATGAAAAGCCAGGTACCAGGAAGTTGCTCTAGATACGCAGGGCCACGTGCATGGAGAGCTCCTCGGAGAAGTATGCTGGAACCGGCTGGAGGTGCACGATTTGTTTGTCAGCCAAGAACTTCGCCGTTCGGCTAATGGTACCCAGCCGATGGAAGCGGCCGAAAGCATGGCGCGTGAAAAGCGCTGGACTATTCTTCCAAGCCAGGCTTTGAGATTTACGGGGAACTGCAAAACGCAGGCGGGTTCACGCATTACTACTTGAAGAAAGACCTGGCGATGGTATGCTTGCAACCAACGAACAAAAAGAGCAAGAGGGCCCTGCTCCTCCTTGCTCTTTTCCCATTTGTCTTTCCTTTTAAGCGATGACAGCCGACATCTTCGCCAATTCAGCCAAAGTGTGATCGTCTACTTCCAGACCCAATCCGGGGCGCTCCGTCAGCCGGATTGCCTTGCCCTCGTACGGAAACGGGGCGACATCGCGAGAGAACATGAGCGGACCGACGAGCTCGTTGGAAATAATCGCTTTCTTGGCAGCCGACAAATGCGCTCCCGCTGCCGTCGCCACCGCGGATTCGACCATCGAGCCGACTTGGCATTCCAAACCGGCCATTTCCGCTTGCGCCACCAGCTTCAGTGCCGGGTAAATTCCCCCGCATTTCATCAGCTTGATGTTCAGCTTGTCCGCCGCCTGCTTGACGATGGTTTCCCGCATTTCGCGGTCGCCGTGTACGCCCTCGTCGATCATGACCGGAATGTGGATTTGCCTGCGAATCTCAGCCATCGCCGAGATGTCGTCCGCGATCACCGGCTGCTCGATCCAGTCGATGTTGCAGTCCTTCACCTGCTCCAGCACCCACATGCTGAGCGCCCGGTTTTTCCAGCCCTGATTCGCGTCGACACGCAGCTGCACATCTTCCCCGATCGCTTTTCGCACCGCGCGAATCCGCTCCACATCCAGCGCCGGATTGTTGCCTACCTTGATTTTGATGGTACTGTAGCCGTCTTGAAGCGCCTCGACCGCCTCCCGGGCCATCTCCTCGGGAGGCAGGATGCTGACGACGTACGGTACCGGCATGACTCCGCGGTAACGTCCCCCCAGCAGATTGTAGACGGGCTGGCCTGCCGCTTTGCCCATGATGTCGTAGCAAGCGATGTCGATCGCTGCCTTCGCGGAGGGGGCTCCATAGACCGTCGCTGCCATCCGCTCGTGAATGCGCTCGATTGCAAACGGATCCTCCCCGATCACGAGCGGCCCCAGCTGATGAACGAGCATGCTGTACGCGCTCTCCCAGGTCTCGCCTGTGACGTGCTGATCCGGCGTCGCTTCTCCGTAGCCCGCGATGCCTGTGTCGGTCTCGACCTTGACCAGCAAGGTAGGCATGTCGTCGTACGTTTCATACGCGACGATAAAGGGGCGAATCAGCGGGAGCCTGATCCCCCAGACCGTAATCGATGTGATTTTCACGCAAAAGTCCGCCTTTCCATCCACGTGTAAAATTTCGCGAGCGGGATCGCTCCTCCATGAGGTAGCTGCTGAACTCCATTCCTCATTGGTACCCGCTCAAATGTGCAATGGTGACGAACAACGCCCCCAGCAAGTAATGCCCGATGATCAACGGCATGATCCACTTCGCCCATTTGACCCACGAGACACCCGCCAAAGCGAGGCCCGCCATGAAATAACCGGATGTCGGCGTGAAGATGTTGGATATTCCGTCCCCGAGCTGAAACGCCAGCACGGCTGTCTGCCGCGTCACACCGACGAGATCTCCAAGAGGAGCCATGATCGGCATGGTGACGGCCGCCTGCCCGCTGCCCGACGGGATGATGTAGCTGATCAGACATTGGACGATGTACATCCCGATCGCAGTCAGGCCGGATGGAAGCGAGCCGACAGCGCCTGCCAGTCCGTACAAAATCGTGTCCATGATCTTGCCGTCCTGCAAAATAACCAGGATGCCGCGAGCGACCCCTACGACCAGGGCACCCATCACCAAGGTGCGGCAGCCCTCGATAAATGCTTCCGCGATGTCGCTTGGCGACAGCTTGCAGACGAGCCCCATCAGTACGCCCATCAACAGGAAGAGTCCGGCGATTTCCGTCAAATACCAGCCCAGCTTGGAGACGCCGACGGCCAGGGTGACCAGCGTCGCCAGCAGAATGGTCAGGACCAGCTTCTGTCTTCCGGTCAAGCCGGTGAACGCTTCCGCCGGAGCTGCCTTTTCTTTCATCGCCGCATCCGAATCGTAGGTGATGCTTTTCGTCGGATCTTTTTTCACCTTGTCAGCATAGCGCATGACGAACCAGATACTGACCCCGACAAACACGGCCCACATGACCAGTCGCAGCCCAAGCCCGGAGAACACGGGAATCTGCGCGATTCCCTGGGCGACGCCGACCGTAAACGGGTTCATGAAAGCCGAAGCGAAACCGGCCGACGTCCCGAGCAAAACGACCGCTGCACCTGTCATCGAGTCAAAGCCGAGGCGCAGCATCAGCGGAACGAGAATCGTAATGTACGGGATGGTCTCCTCTGCCAGCCCCAGCATGGCGCCGCCCAATGCAAAGAAGACCATGAGGACCGGGATGATCAGCTTTTCCCGCCCCGCCATCCGCCTGGAGATGCTCCCGACCGCCCCTTCGATGACGTTCGTCGAGCGCAGGATGCCGAATGAGCCTCCCACGATGAAAATGTAAAAAATAATGTCAGCCGACTGCTTCATTCCGGTGTAGATGGATTGAAACACATCCATAAACCCGGCTCTCTCCGCTTCGACGGCATGGTAGCTGCCATCCACGGCGATCATGCGGCCATTGGCGTCCTCCACCCGATCGTACTCCCCAGGCGTAACCACATACGTCGCCACGGCAGCCAGGAAGATGACAGAAAACAATATGACCAATACGTGCGGCACTCTTGAAGCCATGACAGACACCCCCTTCCAATATTTACCGACAAATGTCGTAATGTAGTCGTTAATTTATAAAAAATAATAAGGAGGTTTCCTGTCAGAGTCAAGGCAATTTTCTAAAAATTGATGCGATACACCGCCCGAGGTCTCCCTTGCTGGTACGGCTGTTCTTCTCCCACGCTTTCGACGAACCGATGGGTCATGAGCTTCTTTACGATGCGCTCTGCGCTTCTCCTGCTCAATTGCAAATACTCGGCCAGGTCTGTCGCTGTGAACCGGTTGTCGCGGCGCAGCTTGACGAAGCCGGACAGCTTGCTGAGCGTGGCCACGCTGACCCCGGTTTGCTCGGATACGCGCAAGAGCTCCCGATCCTCGCTTTTCAGACGATAGGCCTTGGTGCCTGTCCCGAGCGGACCGATCACCTCTTTTTCATTCGTCACCAAAAAAGCGCTGCTGCCCGCCTGCTTGCGAGCGTGGAACAAGCCGATCCGCGCGTGGGCTTCCGCCTCTTTCGCAGTCATGCCGAAGCCGAAGCCCATGCTGACGGTCACGCCGAAGAGGTGCTCCATCTTCCCCACGACCGGCATCCGGGAAAAACGGTCGGTCATCCGCTCGATGCTTCCCCGCGTCCCGTACAGGATAAACTGGTCCAGGCCGAGCTGTTGAATGGATGCGTCTGTCTCCTTGCCCAATTCCAGCAGCATCTGCTGCAGCATGATACCGGCATCCAGCCCGCCTTCCTCCTGCTCCCATTGATTGATCGCCGCGAGTCCTACCGCGATCTGCGCGTTTTCGCTGATCAACAGTTGGCCGTAATGCGCTGCTTTCGCGACAGTCTCCCGGATGCTCTTTTCCGGGACGATCATGTTGATGCAAGGCACTCCCTGGGCACGCAGCCGTTCGTAGACGTAATCCACGCTGGTCAATACCAGATTGCTGCGTCCGCTCTCGTAGTTTTCCAGGTGAAAACGGATGATCCTCTCCGGATCGAAGGGTGCTCCGTCCTCCTCGATAATCTGGCTGTAATCCGTCACGGACCATCCGGAGCTGTCCAATTGCCACTCTGCCACGGCTTGTTCCAGATACGCCTTCTTTGGGGTATCCACGGACAGTGCCCTCAGGCCCTCATTCCGGTTGAGCAGGATGTATCCCAGATTCAACGTCAGCGTGTACTCGTCTGAAGGAATGTACACGGATGGCTTGCTTCTTTTGGCGAGGGCCTTGGTACCGAAGAAGTAAGGAAGTGGTCCGGCAAACAATAGGACGTCGCACTCCTGGATTTGCTCTACCAGTGTGCCGCATTCCATCGGATTTCGATAAAGATATGTCGAAAATTTAAGATTGCTGAATTCTGCCGCATATGCCGTAATACGGGGGGCAAAATCCTCAGGCGTTATGACAGCTACCTGTGTCCACATGAATCCCATCGACCCTCCATCCGCTCTCCCGAAAAGCCAGCGAGTTTTCCTTTTTTGCGCAAAACCAAAATACAATAATTGGTAACCGTTTACATTCCATCAATCGGGAGAGATACCTTTACGGTCGTCCCTCTTCCTTGTTGGCTCTCGACCTCGAGCGTGCCTTTGTGATGCTGCACGATTTTTTGCGTGATCATCATGCCGAGACCTGTTCCTTTTTCTTTCGTCGTGAAAAAGGGCTCCCCGATCCGCTCCAGCTTTTCTTTGGAAATACCGCAGCCTTCATCCTGAAAGGCAATGAACAGGTGATGATGGTGCCGTCTGGTCGAGATCGTCAGCTTGCCGCCATCCTGCATCGCCTCGATCCCGTTTTTCATGATATTGACAAATACTTGCTTGAGCTGGTTTTCGTCGCAAAAAATGGGCGGAAGCGTCGGCTCCAAAGACAGCACCACCTCGACATTGCTCATGTTGGCCTGAGATTCCAGCAAGGTGACGACCTCATGCAGCACTTGATTGACGCTGCGCAGTTCGAAGCGCTCCGGCTTCGGCTTCGCCAGGACAAGCAGTTCGCCGGAGATCAGCTCGATCCGCTCCAGCTCTCCTTTCATGATGTCAAAATAGCTCTGGTTTGCATCGGGGAACTCGTGTTGCAGAAGCTGCGTAAATCCTTTTAAAGAAGTGAGAGGATTTCTCACTTCATGTGCCACTGCTGCCGCCAATTGCCCGACGGCCGCCAATTTGTCCGATTGCCTGAGGATTTCGTCCATTCGCTTTTGCTGGGACGTATCGCGGCTGATGGTGAAATAGCCGGTCACTTCATCACCCACGATAATCGGGATGTTATGCGTGTTCACCTCGAAGGACTGCCCGTTTTTATGAAGCAGCTGCTGCGATATCGTGAAGGGAACCGCTTCCCTGACAAGGGTATCCCAGATGACGCTGGTCTGCTCGGCTTCCTCCGGCCGAACCAACTGGCGGTAGGTCATTTGCTGCAGCTCCTCCCGCTTGTATCCCGTCATCCTCTCAAACGCCGGATTTACCTCGAGATAGGAGCCGTCCAAATTCATCGCCGCTACGCCGTCGGAATTGTAGGTCATCAGCGACTGATACCGTTTTTGGCTCTCGATCAGCAGCTGCTCCGTTCTTTTCTGCTCGGTGACATCCTGGATGACTCCGAACATTTTTCGCGATTCGGGTTGGTAATGGGCCAATTCTCTCTGTGAACGGACCACTCTCTCCTCGCCATCGGAGCGAATAATCCGGTATTCCAGACGGAGCGGATGGCCGTTTTCGGCTTTTTGCAGTTCCTGTTTCACCCGCTCCCGATCCTCGGGATGCACCTGCGCCATTATCCACTCCAGCGAGACAGGCCCCTGTGCGGGCTCCAGTCCAAAGATGCGAAACGTTTCCTCCGACCATTTCGACACCCTCGCCTGAAAGTCCACTTCCCAATAACCGATTCCGGCGATCCGCTGCGACTGGGCGAGCGCCTTTTCGCTCAGCCTCAGCGCCTGCTCCGTCTCCTTCTGCTTGGTGATGTCCTTGGCGATCCCGTACACTCCGACGATCGCACCGTCGACGATAATCGGCACGTGGGTAATCAGCAAGTCTACCGGTTCTCCGCTTTTCTTGAGGATCCTCGCCTCAAACCGTTGCGCTGTTCCCCGCGCCGCCTCTTCGAAAAAGTGGACGACCTTTGGCAAGTCTTCCGAAAAAACATGTGAGCGAAAATTTCTGTTTTGAAGCTCCGCCCTGGAGTAGCCGATGATTCTTTCCGTAGAAGGATTTACAGTCCTGTAATTGCCCTCGAGGTCCATCGCGTAGACCGCATCAGGATGCTGCAAAAAAAGCGAGCGGTAATACTGCTTCTCCACCGTCTCCTTTTGCCTTTGCTCGGTCACGTTGCGAAACAGTACAGCCAACCCTTCCAGAGTCGGGAAGGCTTTTACTTCGAACCACGTCTGCAGCTCGGAGGCATATTCGGCAAAGTTCACTTCTTTGTTGCTCTCCCAAGCCGCATGCAATTTTTTATAGAAGGCCGACTCGTTGTAGGCAGGAAAACGCTCATAGATGCTTTTTCCGATCAAATCTTCGCGATTGCAAAACAAAAGACGGCAGCCTTTTGTGTTCACAGAGATCACATTCCAATGGCGATCAAACGCTATGAACCCGTCGCTGATGTTTTCCAAAAATTGAAGCTCGAATCGTTCCCACATCTCTAACAGCGCCATGTTTACCCTCCATCGTTATTGCGTCCCTCAGATGCATTTACCTGGTGCTTGTATCCCGTATGGACTTCTGTGCGCCACAGGAAAATCCTCTTTCTCCTTCTCTCTATGTAAATCCGTACACAAAATCGCCATAAACTCCGTTGCTTCTGTTTTGTCCACGTACTCTTCCAGTCGAAAAAATAAAAAGAGACAGGAATCCATCTCTTTTTATTCCTGACTCCTTCTATTTCTTGGACCGTTCCATCAATTCTTTGATTGCATCAATCACGTAGTGAGGCTGTTCGCGCTGGATCGAATGCCCCGTTCCCTCTGTCAAAACATACTTGCTGTTGTCCGACAGATTGGCCAGCTCCCGTTGTCTTTCCTGCCAGAAGGACTCAAAGCCTTCCAGGTAGAAGGTAGCGTCCCATTTGCTATCGTCATCCGATTTTTCCGATACACGGGCCGGGGCAACCAAGACGGTCATCGGCACATGCTTCAAACTGGGTCGGGCTCTGTAAACTTCTTCGCCGCTCCTAAGGAAATCGTCCCAGTTTGCCCATTCCGGATGGGAATCCAAAGACTCCTTCATGATGGATGTGTATTCTGGTTTGGTGTAGGGGATGTACCCCTTCTCATCGAGGAAGCGGTCAGGGGTTCCGTCTACGACCACCAAACCTTGCACTTCATTCGGATACAGGTTTTGGAACATGCGGATGTAACGTCCTCCTATGGAATGCCCGACGAGGATATAAGGAGGTTTGACGTTTGCTTTTTTCAGCAGCTCGTGAAGGTCTTCCGCGATTCCGGCTGCGGTTCTCGGACGAAGGCTGCGATCGCTTTGCCCGAGTGCTCCACGATCATAAACAACCGTACGGGCGAATTTTTCCACTTCCGGTTGTACCAGATGCCAGGTCTCCGAATATTCGCCATACCCAGATTCGAAAATGATGGTCGGCTGACCTTTTTTCTGTTCGCCCTCCACGTCCAGGAACAGACTGTATCCGCCGAGGTCGATCTTCCCTTCTTTCACTTCCGGGGAAGCGAACGCAGGCGCTTCCATAGTGCCGATGGTTGCTGCGGTTGCAAGTGCGAGTGCGGCGAGTCCAGTCATCCATTTCTTCATTTGGTTCAAAAGCTCCTCTCCCGTATTTATCTGTACTGTACTGCCTATTTATCATATGGTAATTGTATACATTTTTTCAAGCATAAACCTATTTATCCGCTTGCTTCACCAACAAAATTGGAAAAGGGAGAAAGAAACCTCCTGTTCGCCGGGTAGGAAAGAGTGAAAAGGAAAACATTGGAGAGGTTGTGAGGATATGAATCGATTGTGGAAACGCTATGCCCTCCCTGCTGCTGCAGCTGCGGTGCTGACTGTTTCTTTGGGACTTGAAGCAACGCCGATGGCTGCTGCGGCCACTGAAGCCAAACAGGAGGCCCCTCGCCTGCTGACGCAGGAAAGTGCATCTGCGCAGGCCGGTTTTCCGGTAAAGCTGCCTTCCTACTTGCCGGCGGGCTATTATTTGTCCGATCTGGTGTACGTGAAAGACCTCGGCCAGGTCATCGGTACCTATTTGAGAAATGCGGGCGGCAAACCGGCCTATTTGCGAATCAAAAAAGGGGAGATTGCCAAGGAAGCGACCGGTTTGACAGAAGTGACGATCACAAAAGGAAAAGCGTATGCAGGCAAACGGCCGCAAGAGTACGGCGAAATGAATCTACTGCTGTGGGAAGAAGAGAAAGGGATTGTCTATCAATGGGCAAGCGGCCTCGCTGTTGATGAACTGAAAAAGATGGCTGAATCAGTCGGAGTGGGGACACCTCCTACGCCCCCCGATCAATACGAGGTCGAATCCGATACGAAAGAGATTACGGCAAAAGAAGCCGAAGAATGGCTGGGCTCTCCGCTTCCATTGCCTACGAAGCAGCCTTTGGGAGCTGTCATCTCATACCGCTACGTGAAGTCGGGGAAAGAGGAGACTGTGACCGTCAATTTCGAGAGTCCGACCAATCCGGAGGACCGCTTTTTCATCGACATCATGAAAGGCGACATACAGGAAAAGGTAGGGGAAGTTCCGCTCATTGACGGCAAAAACACGGTGAGAGAAATCAAGCTGGCAAACGGAATGACTGCGTATGCCTGCCAGTATAAGGCGTGGAGCGCTCAGGATCCAAACCTGACGGCACTTCAGGTGCTGTTCTGGGAGCCGAGCAAAGGCGTCATTTACAAAACGTTTGGCCTCAAGCCTATCGAAGAGTATGTGAAAATTGCAGAGTCGATGAAATAAACGTGTGGAAGGACGGCCCAGAAGCCGTCCTTTCTTCCTTTTCCGGAGCATTCGCCCTCCTGGCTGCTTCCAGAAATAAAGCTGCCGTTGCATGAACGGCAGCTTCGCTATCTTCCCTATTTCCGCATGTTCTTTTTCGTCGCCAGCTCGGTATAGGCATCCGTCTCCTGACCGACATCCCGGGTAAAGGCTGTGCTGTCTGCGTAGTCGGGCTCTACCTGGATGTCGGACAGCTTCTTGGCAAACGCCGGATCCTTCTCCATCTTGGCGATCGCGTCCTGCCATTTGGCGATGACGTAGTCCGGAGTCCCTTTCGCAAAAGAGACGCCGGTCCACCAGAAGACGGTCAGGCCTTTGACTCCCATCTCTTCCGCCGTCGGCACATCAGGCAGGAAGGGGCTCCTCTCCTCGCCCGCCACGGCGAGAATCCTCACTTTGCCAGCTTGCAGCATCGGCATGATTTCCCCTACGGTATGCACTGCCAGTACAGCATGGCCTCCCGCCACTTTGGGGACGGAATCGGCTGCACCTTTGGTCACGATCATTCGGGTCTTGGAAAAGTCGGCTCCGATCACGTCCAGCCACTGCGCCACGCCAAAGGCAGAGAAGCCTGCCGGCCCGACAGACGTCCAGGTCAGCTCTTCCGGATGGGCCTTCACCCACTGGGAAAACTCGGCGAAGTCTTTCCATGGCGCATCTGCTTTGACGGCGAACGCGAGCGTCCCCTTGCCGATTCGCGAGGTGTAGATCTGGTCTTCGTTTTTCACGGGTGGATTCGTCATCCCTGCTGTCAGCATCGTCGTGTTCGAGACGTTGACAGCGAGCGCCGTGTAGCCGTCCGATTTGGCCTGCTTCAAGGCGTATTCCGCGCCAACCGCTCCGCCTCCGCCCGCTTTGTTGACGACCACGATCGGCTGCCCCCATTCCTTGCTCAGGTAGTCGGCCGTCGCGCGCGCTACCAGGTCCACTCCGCCGCCTGCGGCAAAAGGCACGACCAATTCAATTTGCTTGGTCGGATAATCGGGTCCTCCCTTCGCCGCTGGTTCGCTTACCGTCTGTGCCGGTGCGGCCGGAGCCTGTTTGGCGGCCGGTGGCGCGTCTTTCGCTCCGCAAGCGCTGACCGAGATGGCCATCAAAAAAGACAGCATGACTGTCGTCCACTTCTTATCCACTTTCAATTCCGATTCCTCCTGTACATTCCAGCTGCGCTAGGCAACGTCCATCCCTCGCGCTCGTTCTTCCCTGACCCTTTGATTCGTCCGTCTATTCAGCAGGATGGAGACGACCAGCAACGCCGCGGCTGCGACCAGGATGGCGAGCGAAATCGGGCGCTCCCAGATGATTCCGATATGTCCCGAGCCCATCGCCATCGTCTGGATAAAGGACTCCTCCAGGAGCGGTCCCAAAATAAAGCACAGCACCAGCGGCACGACCGGCCATTTGTACTTGTGACACAAATATCCAAGCCCGCCAAATAGGAACGCGACTGCGACATCAAACATGCTGTTTCTCACGCTGTACGCCCCGATCGTGCAAAACAGCAAAATAATCGGAGCCATGATGCCGTAGGGGACTCGCGTCAGCTTCACCCATACCCAGACCAGCGGCAGATTCAGCACCAGCAGCATCGCATTGCCGACGAACATCGAGGCAATGACCGTCCAGACGAAGGGGGCGTGCTGTTCAAACAGCACCGGGCCCGGCGTGAGTCCGTAGATCATCAAACCCGCGAGCAGGATCGCCAGCGGCGGCGAGGAAGGAATCCCCAAGGAAAACAGCGGGATAAAGCCTGCGCTGCTCGTCGCGTTATTGGCAGCTTCCGGTGCCGCGACTCCCTCTATCGCTCCCTGCCCGAATTTCTCAGGGTGTCTGGATACTTTTTTTTCCAGATCGTACGCGAGGAAAGCGGTAATGGCGGCGGAGCAGCCCGGGAGCAGCCCGAGAAAGAAGCCGACCAGTCCGCCTCTGAGCATCGGGGCCGCGCTTTTTTTCAGATCCGTCTTTTGCGGATAGACGCTCCCCGGGCGGGTGATCGCCGTAGCTGCCCGTTTCTCCTCGATCCCCTTCAGGACCTCGGTTACGGCGAAAAGCCCGATGATGATGCTGATCATGTCAAAGCCCCCCACCAGCTGGGAGACGCCGTAATCAAATCGTGGCATGCCTGACGAGGGACCCAAGCCGACCAATGCCAGCGCATAGCCAAACGCTCCCATCAAAAACGACTTGATTAAGGAACCTCCCGACAGGCTGACCATCAAGGTGAGGGCCAGCAGCATGAGAGCGAAGTACTCGGGAGGCCCGAATTTGAGCGCCTGATCCGCGAGCACCGGGGCAAAAAAGACCAGCCCGATCACCCCCAGCACGCCGGCCGCGAAGGAAGCGATCGCGCAGATGCCGAGGGCTGGCCCGCCTCTTCCCTTCTTCGCAAGCGGATAGCCGTCCAAACAGGTAGGAACGGAAGAGAGCTCTCCCGGAATATTGAGCAGGATCGCGGTGGTCGAACCGCCGTACATGGCCCCGTAATAAATGCCCGCCAGCATGATGATGCCTTGCGTCGGCGCAAGCACTCCGGTCAAGGGAAGCAGAATCGCGATGGCCGATGTCGGTCCCAGTCCCGGCAACACGCCGACGAACGTCCCAACCAAAGCGCCAATCGCCGCCATGAGCAAATTTTCCGGCGACGCAGCGGAAGCGAAGCCGTCCAGCAGCAGTTGAATGGTATCCAACGCGCCTCCCTCCTTTCAGTCCAACAAAAATCCGGTCGGAAATGTGATTTGCAGCCAACCGATAAAAATTCCGTACAGTCCTCCCGTCAAAAGCACGGCTAGCAGGATGGCGGGCCCCAGCCGGTAGGAGCCGATCAGGCGAAACAGCAGGAAGGAAGCGATCAAGGTAGCCGGGAAATAACCCAGCGCTTCCAGCAGCCATGCGTAGAGGAACAGCACGCCCAGGCACAGCAGCAGCCGCGTCCTCTCCCCTGCTTCAGCGACAGGCTCGGCACCTATATCATCCGCCTCCGACAGTTTGGGGCGACACGATTGAACCAGCAGGACCAGACCAAGTACAATAAAAGAGATCCCCAGGAGGAACGGCAGGGTATGATCGCCTACGAACGCAGAGGCGGCATAGCTCGATAGCCGGTACGCTTCCAGACTTACGGCACAGCCCAGCGCCATGCACAGGAGCGCACCGATAAAATCAGGCAAATTACGCGGGCGTATCACTTCATCACCTCACCAGTCGGAAACTATCCACAGCCTATGGCACAAACGCCCATTGTGTGCGATTCCACTTGCGTACTTTCCGGCTGTTTTCATCCCCGAATTAGAAAACCTGGCTACGCCATGCCTTTTGGCGGAGCCGCGGTTGCCCTTATACTGGATAGGAATTTTATAAATTCCTATCTGTATCAAAAAACCGCGCGGATGCAGCATCCACGCGGTCGCTTTTGCCGTTTCCCTTTACGATTCTTTCAAAAGGCAGTCATTGGCACGGGAAACAAGCGCAGGCAAAAACTGCTTATCGGTTGTCAATCAGGTTATCCGCGGTGAACTGGATGCGTGCAATAGAAAAAAGCTGCCTTCACCGTCTTCCAAAAGAAGATCAGTGAACGGCAGCTTATCCTTTTCCTTACCTGGCGGGCCGCACTACTCCATCGTCAAAACGACGCGGCCGTTGATTTGCCCTTTTTCCATCCGCTCAAACACCTCGTTGATCTTGTCGAGCGGCTGCGTCTCGATAATCGCGCGAACCTTGCCGCGTGCCGCGAAGTCGAGCGCTTCCTGCATATCCTTGCGCGTGCCCACGATGGAGCCCTTGACGGTCACGCCATTGAGCACCGTATCGAAAATCGGGATCGGCAGCTCCGCATTCGGCAGGCCGACGACGACCAGCGAACCGCCGCGGCGAACCGATTTGTACGCCTGCTCAAACGCTTTTTTCGTGACGGCTACGCTGATCGCCCCGTGAACCCCGCCGACTTGCTCCGTGATGGCTTGCACCGGATCGACCTCGCTGCTGTTTACCGTGACGTCCGCGCCCAGCTCCCTGGCCAGCGCCAATTTTTCATTGTGGATATCGACCGCCACGACGTTGTACCCCATCGCTTTCGCGTATTGAAGGGCGACGTGGCCCAAGCCGCCGATGCCGTAGATGGCGACCCACTCGCCTGGCTTCACATTGGCTACCTTCAACGCTTTGTACGTCGTCACCCCTGCGCACAGGATCGGTGCGGCATCCACATCGCTCAGCTCTGCCGGGATTCGAGCCACGTAGGCCGCCGGCGCCACGCAGTATTCGGCGTAAGCCCCGTCCGCCGAGTAGCCTCCGTTCAGCTGCTTCTGGCAGAGCGTCTCCCAGCCGCTCAAGCAATAGTCACACTCGCCGCATGCGGAGAACAGCCACGGAATCCCGACACGATCGCCCAGCTTCAAGGAAGTGACGCCAGCCCCCAGTTTTTCGACCACCCCTACCCCTTCATGTCCGGGGATCAACGGGAGCTTCGGCTTGACGGGCCAGTCCCCGTGGGCGGCATGCAGGTCGGTGTGGCAGACCCCGCATGTCTTGACACGTACCAACACCTCGCCATGCCCCGGTTCGGGTACGGGCACTTCTTTTACCTCCAGTTTTTTCTGAAACTCGTTCACAACCGCTGCCTTCATCTCAACTTCCCCCTCTTTTCTTCGCTCGGCGCTGCCGATAATTTTGTGTACTGCCGTTTTCCTATAGCAATCGCCGTGCCAAACTGAAAGCGCTTTAATTTCCCGGGATCCGCCGTCCCCTTGCCAAAGACCGGCCGAAAATTCGGCCCGTTTTGCCAAAAGTACGGCTGCCGAGCCAACCTTCCGGCCAGAAAAGGGATTTGCTCCCCGGTTGCGGTATTACTAGGTGGAAGGAAAAAGGGGGACGAAGGCATGCAAATTTCCAAGTTCATGACACCGGAAATCATCTTTGGCAACCAGTCCATCGCCCAGATCGGGGAAAGCTTGCGCAGGCTGGGGGCGACCCGTGTCTTCCTGGTCAGCGATCCCGGCGTGGCCGACGCAGGCTGGGTGGAGCGAATCATGCGGTACCTCGATCAGCAAAAGCTCGACTACCATCTGTGGACCCATGTCACGGCCAATCCGAAGGACTATGAAATCCACGCCGGCGTGGCGGAATATCGAGCGCACGAGTGCAATGCGATTCTCGGCGTCGGCGGCGGAAGCGCGATCGACGCTGCCAAGGCAATCGCACTCCTCGGCACGAATGACGGCGACATTGTCAAATACGAGGGCGTAGACCACATCCGCCACCCCCTCCCCCCTATGGTCATGGTCCCGACCACGGCCGGCTCCGGCTCCGAGGTTTCGCAATTTTCCATCATCGTCGACAGCGCCCGCAAGGTGAAGATGGCGATCATCTCCAAGTCGCTGATTCCGGACATCGCGATCATCGATCCGCAGACGCTGATGACCAAAGATCGGCAGCTTACAGCCAACACCGGCATGGACGTCCTGACCCATGCCATCGAATCGTACATTTCGCTCGCCGCCACGCCCTTGACCGAGGTGCATTCCCTGCAGGCGATGCGGCTGATTGCCAAACACCTGCGGCCGTCTGTGGCCAGCCAGTACAACGCGGAAGCGAAACAGGCGATGGCGATGGCAAGCCTCCAGGCAGGGATCGCTTTTTCCAATGCAATCCTCGGCGCCGTCCACGCCATGTCCCATCAGCTCGGGGGCTTTCTGGACGCGCCGCACGGGGAAGTAAACGCCATCCTGCTGCCCCATGTGCTCGAATACAACTACATTGCCGCCCCCGAAAAGTACAGGCAGATCGCGGAGTGCCTGGGGGAGAACACCAGCGGCCTCAGCTCCCGGGATTCGTCCCGCCTGGCCATCAAAGCCGTAAAGGAGCTTGCCCGCGATCTGGACTGCCCCGAGTCGCTGTCCGACATCGGGCTCGTTCCCGAGCAAATCGAGCTCTTGAGCAGATCCGCCCTGCTCGACGTCTGCATGACCACCAATCCGCGCGACATGAGCGCCCAAGACGTAGCTACCCTTTTCCGCCAAGCCTTGTAGGAGGTCGACCATGCAGAACAAACAGGAAATTCTCGAAAAGCTGACCGGCATCCAGTCCTCCCGAAAAAGCTACTATACGGAACTGATCCACCTCGTGGAGGAAATGAAAAAGAAGAACCGGCAGCTGGCCGTCATCAATCAGTTGACGCAAATCCAGATCAGCGCCACCTGGCCGGAAACCAGCATGTACATCGCCAGCCAGCTCACGCAGATTTTGCCGTTTGCCCACTTCGCACTCACACTCGTCAAAGGCAGCAGCTACTCCTCCTACCTCTCGAGACGGGATGGCGAAGGGTGGCAATGCCATACGCTCGTAGGCGCCGTGCCATCCGAGCTGCCCGTCCACTCCCTGGACCGAGTGCTGCATCCAGCCTTTGCCGAGCTGTTTCCTGACCACTACGCCCTGTCCGTTCCGCTGCGCAGCCAGCTCAACCAGACATTCGGCTATCTCACCCTGCTGCAAGCGGATGAACAGCGGTCAGTGCCGGAGGATGCCGAGCTGTTCTCCCTGATCGCCAGCCACGTCGGCGTGTCCGTGGAAAATGGCCTGCTCTTCCAGGATGTGAGCGAAAAGATCAAAATCGAAGCCCAGCTCGTCCAGTCCGCCAAGATGGCCGCCATCGGGGAAATGGCAGCAGGTGTCGCCCATGAGCTGAACAGCCCGCTCACCGCGATTCTCGGCAACTCCCAGCTGCTCCTGCGGGAAATGAAAGAAAGTCCGGCCGCTCCCTTGATGAACGACATCTACCAATGCGGGGTGCGCTGCAAAAAGATCATCCAAAATCTGCTCACCTTCTCCAGGCAGGACGAGTACCTGTTCTCCACCGTCCCGCTCGACGATGTCGTGGAGGATGCGCTCGGTCTGGTTGGTTACCAGCTTTCCGTCTCCGGGCTGACAATCGTCAAGGAGCTGGTGCAGCCTCCTTTGCTCTTTCACGGAAGCCGGCATCAGATCGAGCAAATCGTGATCAACCTGCTGCTCAATGCCCGCGACGCCCTCGTCGGACGAGACGATCCCCGCATCGAGCTGCGTTCGTTTACACGAGAAGAAGACGGGCGGGCCTATGCAGGACTGACTGTTCGCGACAACGGCGCGGGGATCTCCCAGGACCAGCTCCCGCAAATCTTCCAGCCGTTTTATTCTACCAAGGACAGGACCAAGGGAACGGGGCTCGGCCTGTCCGTCAGCCTGGGTATTGCGGAAGCCCACGGAGGCAAGCTTTTTGCCGAAAGCCAAGAAAACAAGGGCAGCACTTTCACCCTGCTGCTGCCGCTGTTGCGAGAGGAGGCCCGGAATGGAGAAGAAACGGATGCTGATTGTGGATGACGAAACGGAGGTCACCTCGTTTTTCACCTACTTGCTCCGGCAAAAAAACTGCGACGTCACCGTGGCAAATACGGGCAAAGACGTGGATCGCCTGCTCCGGGGCCAGCCTGCAGGATTTCACGCCGCTCTGGTCGACTTAAAGCTGCCGGATGCGGACGGGCTGGAGCTGCTCAGACGGATCAAGGCGGCTCAGCCTTCCTGCGAAGTACTGATCATGACCGGATACAGCACCATCAAATCGGCGGTGACCGCGATGCAATGGGGCGCCAAGGATTACCTGGAAAAACCGTTCGACGACCTCGACAGCCTGGAGCGGATCATCGATGCCGTGCTGGAGTCGTCGGGACACGAGGAGGATGAACTCTCGAAGGAAGCCGCCCAGTACGGGATCATGTACGCAGAAGGCAGCCCGATGGCGAAGGTCGTCGCGATCGCCAAAAAGCTGGCGAAGAAAGCCATCCACATCCTGATCGAAGGGGAAACCGGGACGGGCAAGGAGCTGATGGCCCGCTTCCTCCACGGAGCCAGCTCACGAGCCCAGCAGCCGTTCGTCGCGTTTAACTGCGGGGCTGTCCCGGAATCGCTGCTGGAGAGCGAGCTCTTCGGCTACGAAAAAGGGGCGTTTACGGGGGCGCTCAAAGCCCGCAAAGGACTGTTCGAGCTCGCCCACAACGGCACGCTGTTCCTCGATGAAATCGGCGAAGCGCCGCCCTCTATCCAGGTCAAGCTCCTGCGCACCCTGGAGACGGGCGAATTCATGCGAATCGGGGCCGAGCAGGTCGGACAGAGCAACATCCGCTTTCTTTCCGCCACCAACCGCAATCTGGAGCATGAGGTGGAAATGAATCGCTTTCGCAGCGACTTGCTCTACCGTCTGGAAGGAATCAAGCTGTCGATTCCCCCTCTGCGGGAGCGGCTGCAGGACATTCCGGCAATCGCCCACGCCTTTTTGCAAAAACGGAACGGCTCCCCCAAAGCGATCGATCCGAACGCGCTGGAGCTGCTGCAGCGCTATGACTGGCCGGGGAACGTCCGACAGTTGATCAACGTGCTGAACCAGACCATTGCCCTGCACGAATGCGACACGATCGGCCCCGAGCATTTGCCGGCAATCCTGCGTGAAAAACCGGCGATTCCCGCCCCTTCTTCTGCTGCGCCCGGCCAGCATGCCATCCTCAGGGAGATCGACCTCGAGTGCGAGCGGTTCGTCGAAGCGATCGCCCGGAAGGTCACTTCCATCGAAGAAGTCGATTTTGATTATGTAATCAAGCGGATCAAGCTGCTGGAAGGAGAGGTAGGAAGGACGATTATCGAGAAAGGTCTTTCGGAAACACGGGGCGATCGGAAGCTGCTCAGCAAGAAGCTCAACATTACCAAGCGGACGATTCGCTATATTTTAAATGAAAAAGGATCAGGCACGAGCTGATCCTTGTTTGGGAGGCTATGTGTGTGGCATCATCCAACCCGCGCGGTTCTCATTCGGCGATCAGCCGTATCTCGGCAGACTTTTCCGTGTCTGCTCTGGTCGTCGGCCTGATCGCCACGCTGGTATCTTACGCAGGGCCCTTGTTGATCGTCTTTCAGGCAGCCAAAGCGGCCCATGTAAGCGACGAGCTGCTCTCCTCCTGGATCTGGGCGATCTCGATCGGGAGCGGACTCACCGCTATCGGGCTCAGTCTCCGCTACCGGACTCCGGTCATTACGGCGTGGTCGACACCCGGGGCTGTCCTTTTGGTCGGGAGTCTCTCGCTCTACCCTTTTCCTGACGCGATCGGCGCCTATCTATTCTCGGCGGCGGCGATTACGCTCATGGGCGTCTCCGGGCTCTTCTCCACCATCATGAAGCACGTTCCGGCTGCCATCACGACCGCGATGCTGGCTGGCATCCTGCTGTCGTTTGGCGTGCAGGTGTTTGTGTCGCTGCAACAGCTCCCGGCGCTTGCTCTGCCCATGATCCTTTGCTACTTGCTGGCAAAGCGCTGGTCTCCGCGTTATGCGGTAGTGTTTTCCCTGCTCGTCGGAGTGCTCGCGGCGCTTGCCATGGGCCGCTTTGCTCTTGGCACCATCCAGGTCGCGCTCGTCTCCCCTGTCTTCACCTATCCCGCCTTTTCGCTGGATGCCATCATCGGTCTCGGGATTCCGCTGTGCATCGTCACGATGGCTTCCCAAAACGCCCCGGGGATCAGCGTCTTGCAGGCAGACGGTTACGACACGCCGGCCAGTCCGCTGGTCGCGACGACAGGGATCGCTTCGCTCCTGCTCGCCCCCTTTGGCGCCCACGGAATCAATCTCGCCGCTATTACTGCCGCGATCTGCACGGGACGGGAAGCCCACCCGGACCCGGCCAGGCGCTACATTGCCGGAATCGCATGCGGCGCCTCTTATCTCGTATTTGGCATGTTCGGCGCCACGATCGCTTCCGTGTTTTCGGCTTTCCCGAAAGAGCTGATCGCCGTCATCGCCGGACTCGCCCTCTTCGCTTCGCTCGGATCCAGCCTCGCCTCTGCGATGGGCGATCCCGCTGCACGGGAAAGCGCGCTGATCACATTTCTCGTGACGATCTCCGGCATTACCGTCGCCGGCATCGGCTCGGCATTTTGGGGACTCGTCGCAGGGGTGATCACAAATGCGCTGCTGACCGGCAATGTCCAGAAGTGGATGTCCTCGAAACGGCATTCATCCTCCTGAAGGGCTTGCCGCGCCTGTGGCCTCTGGAGTGGCCGATGATCGGGGAATGAGCGGCGGCTGCAAGCCAAAGGCCGGAAGCTACTTCCGGCCTTTTTGCTTGTCTGACGATTTTTACGACGGTAACGCTTCCCGGTTTTCGCTCCAGACGCGTGCCGCCCCATCCCTGCCGTTCTCCTTGGCCCGATACAAAGCCTTGTCACAGGCGATATAGAGCTCGTCCAGCTGGGTATGCCTGTCAGGAACGACGGTCAAAAGCCCCATGCTAAGGGTGAATGTCACGGGCAGGTCAGCCGCTGCCGCTTCCCTTGTTGTCCTTTTGATCTGTTCGGCGACGGCAGATGACTCGGCCTCGTCCATCCCGGGAAAGAGGATCGCAAACTCGTCGCCGCCGTATCGTCCGAACAGATCCCCTTCTCCCAGCACCCCTTTGATCGTGTCAACCAGATGTCGAAGGACCTGATCCCCGATGTTATGGCCGTACGTATCGTTAATTTTCTTGAAATGATCGACATCGAACAGCAAGAGCGTAATCGGTTTTTTCTTTTTGGCGTACATATCGAGGCATTGCATGGCCCGAGCGACAAACGTCCTCCGATTTAGGATGCCCGTCAGCTCGTCGAGGCTGGCCATCCGTATCAGCTCCTGGTCGGCCTGTTCCTTGAGCAGCAGGACGAAGCCCGTATTTCCCAGGATCATCACGAGATAGAGGGCCAAAAAGGAGAAGGTCTGGGCGACTCCCGGCGTGAAGATGTCCATGTTGTTTACCGATGTCAGAGCGGCCACGCCCCTGCACGTCAGCGATAGGAAGACGAGGAAATACAGTGCGCCGATCATTCTCATCAGCAGGGAGGCGTTGCTTTCTTTAAACAGCCTGTAAGCCGGAATGACCAAAAAGAGGGCGATGCCCAGCGATGCAAAACCGATTCTTGCCGCTCCGGTATTGTAGAGGTGAAGCAGCAGGTGAAACCCGCCGATGCTCAAGGCCATAAGCGAGATGTAGACCTTTCTGGCGCCCCTGTCAAAGGCCTTTACCAGCATCAGCATCGCAATCGCCTCCAGGGAAGTGCCCACGAACAGCAGCGTATACGCCATGGAAATGGATAGCCAATCGGGGATTCCCCCGCGCAGCGCAAGCAGCAGCCACGCCAACGCCTGCGTGCACTTTGCAAAAAAGAAGCTCGTGATTTTGGCATCTTTTTTGTGGTGGCGCCAGTACGCGCTGATCAGGATGACGGTAAATAAGTGCCCGACACCCAGCGAGAGAATGATTGTTTTCATATCCAGCAAGAAGTCCATCAAAAATTCACCAT